>CAMDZD010000010.1 GCA_945910815.1 uncultured Clostridia bacterium | reverse complement strand
GATGAAAATACTTGGCTGGCGACGGCCTGGGAAGATAATTCTATGCCGGTACTTTGAAAGTCTCTCTTATTTAAGGGAGGCTTTTTTATTTGCAAAGGAGAGATTATTTTGAAGTTATCAAAGCAGAATATGATTTTATATGCAATAACTGACCGTTCATGGCTTAACGGAAAAACGCTTTCCGAAGAAGTTGAGAAAGCAATTATTGGGGGAGCTACTTTTATTCAGCTCAGGGAAAAAAATTTGAATTTCGGTGATTTTCTGAATGAAGCAATTGAAATCCGCAAAATCTGTAATAAATATAAAATACCGTTTGTCATTGATGATAATGTTGAAATTGCAATAAAAAGCGGTGCAGACGGTGTTCATCTCGGGCAGAATGATATGAGCATACCGCAAGCAAGGCGTATTTTAGGAAATAATAAAATTATCGGTGCTACTGCACGTACTGCTGAACAGGCAATCAAAGCGGAGCAGGAGGGTGCAGATTACATTGGTTCGGGAGCAGTTTTTGCTACTTCTACGAAATCCGATACAGTTCCCCTTAGCTATGAAAATCTTTGTAAAATATGCAGTTCAGTCAGTATTCCGGTGGTTGCGATAGGCGGAATAAATATTGAAAATGTAAAAAGTCTTAAGGACGGCGGTATAAGCGGCGTAGCAGTTGTATCAGGCATTTTCAAATCCGATGATGTAAGAAAATCCGCATTTAATCTTAAAAAAACAGTTCTTGATATTCTGGGAGAATCTTTATGAAAAAAATTCTGACAATAGCCGGTTCGGATTGCAGTGGCGGAGCTGGTATTCAGGCTGATATAAAGACTATTACCGCACATAAAATGTATGCTATGAGTGTTATAACATCTCTTACAGCACAGAATACAACGGGAGTTTATGGAATAATTGATACTCCCGCTGATTTTACCGCAAAGCAGATTGACTGTATTTTTTCGGATATCCGTCCCGATGCGGTCAAAATCGGAATGCTTTCGAGTGCGGAAAATATACTTGCCGTTGCTGAAAGACTTGAATTTTATAAGGCTGAGAACGTAGTAATAGACCCTGTTATGATTTCTACGAGCGGTTGCCCTCTTATTTCGGAGGAGGCAAAAAAAGTTCTTATAAGCAGGATTTTTCCTCTTGCGGTTCTGATAACTCCGAACATTCCGGAGGCGGAAGAACTTTCCGAAATCAAAATAAAAAATTATAATGATATTATCCAGGCAGGAAAAATTATATACGAAAAAACTAATGTAAATATACTTGTAAAAGGCGGTCACGGAATTTCAAAAGCTGATGATTTACTTTTCTGTAACAATAATTATATAACAATAAAGGGAAATATTGTTGATACGGAAAATACCCACGGTACAGGCTGTACCCTTTCATCAGCAATTGCATGCAATCTTGCAATGGGTTATCCTTTGGAAATTTGTATTAAAAACGCAAAAACATATCTCGAAAACACTATGAAAACCGGCTTGAATCTCGGAAAGGGTAACGGCCCTTTGAATCACTGTGTAAAATTCTGATGAGTAATATCATTTAAAAAATAATATTTACAAAAAATTACTTGAAAAAACTTCCGTAATAGTGTATAATTTATATAAGTCAATACTGCAACTTGATAAATACTATATGGGAGTGACTATATTATGAGAAAATGCAAAATTTTCAGTATTTTACTTTCGATAATTTTGTCTGTGACAACTCTTTCAGCATGTGGAGAAAAAGAAAATTATGACAATATTCTTGATAAAGATGACCCTGTGACTATTACGATATGGCATTATTACAATAGTGTACAGCAGACAAGTTTTGATGAAATGGTTAAGGAATTTAATAATACTGTCGGGCTTGAAAAGGGTATTATAGTTGAAGCATATACAAAAAATGATATTTCGGAACTCGCAAACAGTGTGATTTCCTCCGCTAAAAAAGAACCCGGAGCCGATGAACTTCCCGATATATTCGGAACTTATGCCGAAACTGCTTTTATTATTGACCAGATGGGTATGCTTGCTGATTTGAGTCAGTATTTTACGGAAGATGAAATAAATGAATATGTTGATGAATATATCAGTGAAGGAAAGTTTTCAGGTGACAATTCAATCAAAATTTTTCCGACTGCAAAAAGTACGGAAGTTATGATTATAAATCTTACTGACTGGCAGAAATTTGCCGATTCTGCCGGAGTTACTTTCGATGACCTCAGAACACTTGAGGGACTTGCAGAAACTGCCGAAAAATATTATAACTATACGGACGCTCTGACTCCTGATAAGGAAAATGACGGAAAAGCTTTCTACGGACGTGATTCTATTGCAAATTATATGTCTCTTGGTGCAAAACAGCTTGGTGCGGAATTTTTCCCTAAAGATGAAAATAATAATACAGTTCTTAATATAAATAAGGAGGCTGTCAGAAAACTTTGGGATAATTACTATATTCCATATGTTAAGGGATATTATACTGCTGAAAACCGTTACAGAAGTGATGATGCAAAGATTGGTTCAATTATAGCTCTTGTATGTTCAACAACCGGTTCTGCATACTATCCGAAAGAAGTAACTGTCAATGATGATTATTCCTATCCTATTGAAAATGTGGTTCTTCCCGTTCCGCAGTTTGAAGGCTATGAACCTTATATAGTTCAGCAGGGTGCGGGAATGTCTGTTATAAAGTCTGACGAAAAATCAGAATATGCAAGTTCCGTCTTTTTGAAATGGTTTACAGAGGAAGAAAGAAATATAGAATTTTCTATAAATTCCGGATATCTCCCTGTCAAAAAGCAGGCGAATGACTTTGAAAAAATTTCCGCAATAGACAATAAGAACGGAAACAGTATTGATGACACTATGATGAATACAATAAAAACTGCTATTGATGAAATAAATTCCTGTACGCTTTATACAAGTATGCCTTTTGAAAAATCAGCTGAAACCCGTGATGTTCTTTCATATTCAATGCAGGAAAGGGCATCTTCCGACTATGCAGAAGTTTCTAAGAGAATTGCAGACGGTGAAAAGCGTGAAAAGGTTCTTGAAGAATATACCGGAGATGAAAATTTTGAAAGCTGGTTTGAAGAATTCAGCGGAAATCTCAGGCAGATTATGAATGAAAAATAAGATTTGCGGGGTATAATTATGAAATATACTTCAAAATCCGTATCAGGAAAATCAAAAAGCAAGCCTTTTTATGCAAAGATATTTCTGCCTATGGTTTTTCTGACACTGATTCAGTTTTTTACATTCGTTATAGTTCTTATGTTCGGCGGAGAATTTTCCTATATTAAAAAATATGCTTACAATACGCTTGTCGAAAAGACCGCAAACCGTAAAAATTATGTTGAAAACGTTCTGAATCAGAAAACTTCTCTTGTCAATGAAACCTCACTTGAAATAAATGATATTACCCGTAAAATCCTTGAGGAAAATAATCTCACTATTGATGATATAAGCAGAAATAAGGATTTAAGCAAAAAGATACTTTCAGATTCAGCCGAAAATCTTATATATCTTCTTAGAAGAAATATGGTAAACGATGCGTTTATCATACTTGATACGGGAGAGCTTTACTGTGATGAAAAATCCGTCAAAAAAGCCGGAATGTATATAAGGGATATTGATACATCGGAAAACAGCATAAATAACAACAGCGATTTGCTTATGGAAATGGGAAATTCTGAAACTGCACATAATCTCGGAATTGCTCTTGACTATGAATGGTCACTCCATCTGAATTTAACGGAAAACAAGGATAATAATTTTGATTTTTATTTTGATACAATAAAAAATGCAGCAACATCTGAAAATTCCCGTTACGGACACTGGACAGGATTTTCAAAAATTTCTGATACGGCACAGTCAAGTATGAAATATACAATTCCGCTTGTATTTGATGACGGAACTGTTTACGGTGTTTTAGGCATAGGACTTATGGAAAAAATAATACTTAAAAATATGCCGTCAAATGATTTTTTCAGCGAATGTGCCTGCTATATTCTCGGACTTGATGATGATAATGACGGTGAATATTCTGTTGTTATGCATTCCGGTGCTGTTTTCACAAAACTTGTTGATGAAAATACAGTCATAAGCAAGGAAAATAAAGTCAAAGGTGATATATATAATTTCAATCCTGACGGCAAAATAAAATCGGTCGGAAATATACAGCAGATGAATATATATACTTCCGATTCACCTTATAAAAATCAGAAATGGGCATTAATTTCGATTGCGGAAAAATCAAAGGTTCTCAATATATATACAACACTTATAAAGCTTTTTGTTATTTCGTCAATAATATCTATGGTTTTCAGTACGCTTTGTGCCGTTATTATAAACCGGAGCATAACAAATCCCGTTGCAAGAATGATACAGACTCTTAACGAAAGAACCTTAAAATCAAGCTTTAATGAAAAAACAAGTCAGATTGTATCTTTCAGTTCTTCCGGTATAGATGAAGTTGACAAGCTTGGAGAGGCTATAAAAAAACTTCAGGTCACTGTTGTTGAACAGGCCTCAAGAGTTTCAAGAATAATAAGTATGGTTGATATGGGAATAGGCGTTTTTATGTATGACTGTATCACAAAAGATGTATTCGTAGGCGAAAGCCTTATAAAGCTTTTCAGAGTGCCTGATATTGAACAGGAAGATAAAATAATTTCCTTTGATGATTTCAGAAACTTTATAAAAATTATTGACAGGGAAGATAAGATATGCTCTCATGAAATTTTCAGCGAACCTCATAATGATGATACATACGGAGAAAGCATAAGTATTGAAGTATTTTATAAAAATCCCGAAAATAAAACGGCAAGCTGGTTTAAATTCACCCTTATGAGGGATAAGTCAAACGTTCTTGGACTTGTACAGGATATAACTAAAATCGTTATCGAAAAGAAAAAAATTGAATATGAGCGTGACTATGATATTACAACGGGACTCCTCAACAGACGTGCATATTATAACAAGATAGATGAAATGTTTGCGAATCCGAGAGCTTTGAAAGTATCCGCTTTTATTATGTGGGATTTGGATAACCTCAAATATGTTAATGATACATACGGCCACGATTTCGGAGACGATTATATTAAAACTGCTGCAAATATATTCAAGACTTTCAGGGATTACGGAGGAATCGTTGCGAGAATGTCGGGCGATGAATTTAATGTATTCCTGAGCGGTTTTGATTCAAAGGACGAAATAAGAAAGATTATTTCCGAAGTCAGAGATAAATTGAATGAAAGCTATTGCATACTTGCTGACGGTACTCATTACAAAATAAGGGCAAGCGGAGGAATTTCGTGGTATCCCGATGATTCACCGTCTTATGAGCTTTTAATAAAATATGCCGATTTCGCAATGTATACTATAAAACATTCCACAAAGGGTAATATTGCAGAGTTTAATATTTCTCTTTACAGCAAGGATTCTATCCTTATTACCGGTATAGAGGAAATGAACAGAATTATTGATGAACAGAGTATAAAATATTCTTTTCAGAGTATTGTTTCCGCTAAAACAGGCGAAATATATGGATATGAAGCTCTTATGCGTCCGCAGTCAGCTGTTCTGAAATCTCCTCTTGAATTTATCCGTATAGCAAGAACAGGGGCAAAGCTCTATGAAATAGAACGTCTTACATGGGTTCTCAGCCTTAAAAATTACCGTGAACAGATTGAAAAGGGAAATATTTCCCCCGATAAAAAAATATTTATAAATTCCCTTTCAAACTGCCTTATGAAAAAAGAGGATATTTCTGTTCTTGAATCCGAAAACGGTCAGTATCTTAAAAATATCGTTCTTGAAGTTCTCGAAAGCGATAAAACCAACGATGAATATATTAAGGAAAAACAAAAAATTGTTGCAAGGTGGGGAGCAAAAATTGCTCTTGATGACTTCGGAAGCGGTTATAACAGCGAATATGCCCTTATAACAATTAATCCCAATCTTATAAAAATAGACCGTTCAATTATAAGCGGATGCGACAGGGATATAAGCCGTACAAGCATTATCACCAATCTTGTACAGATTGCAAAGACTAAAAATATTATGGTGCTTGCAGAGGGCGTTGAAACCTATAACGAAATGCGTACAGTAATTGAATGCGGGGTTGATTTACTTCAGGGATATTATCTTACACGTCCGCTTTTTGAACCTATTCCGATAGATGAAAAAATTGTCGGGGAAATCAGAGATATTAATAAAAAAACGGGTAAATAAAAATTACCCGTTTTTATTTTTTGTGAAAAATAAAAAGGAAACGAATTATTTATCCGTTTCCTTTAAGCGTGCCTGGAGGGATTCGAACCCCCGACCTACTGGTTCGTAGCCAGTCACTCTATCCAGCTGAGCTACAGGCACATTTTTGAAGTCGTTTCCTGACGACTTTATTATTATATCACAGATGTTTTCAAAAGTCAACAGCTTTTTACGGATTTTTATAATTTTTGTATATTTTTATAGTTTAAATGCATAATAAAATATATTTTTGTATAAGCATACAAACCGTTAAAAAAGGGGTTGACTTTTTCAAAAAGACGTGATATAATATATTACGTTGTGTGAGACAAATAAAAAACACAAAAAACAGAATAAATGAGACACTAGCTCAGTTGGCAGAGCATACGCCTTTTAAGCGTAGGGTCGAGGGTTCAAATCCCTCGTGTCTCACTTGAAAAACCGTCAGATAATGTCTGACGGATTTTCTGAAAATTTTGTTAATATTAAAATAATATTAACACAAAAATATTATGGTGTTTTTTTGTGCAATATGTAAATTTATCGGATTTCCCTTGACGTTTTGGAAAAAAAGTGTTAGAATATATACAGTAAATTATTTTTTGGAGGCTATATTAATTATGTCAAAGAAATTTATTGTAGAAACTTCTGCAAGACACGTTCACGTTACTCAGGAAACCCTCGAAATCCTTTTCGGCAAGGGTGCAACTCTTACAAAAAAGAAAGACCTTTCCCAGCCCGGACAGTTCGCTTGTGAGGAAAGAGTTACAATCGTTGGCCCTAAAAAGGAACTCCCTAACGTTTCAATTCTCGGCCCTGTACGTCCTGCAAATCAGGTTGAACTCTCTGCTACTGATGCACGCTCAATCGGTATTGCAGCACCTGTCAGAGAATCAGGCGATGTTGCCGGTTCGGGAGCTTGCAAAATTGTAGGTCCTTGCGGTGAAGTTGAAATTTCAGAGGGCGTAATCGTTGCAAAGCGTCATATACACCTTACTCCTGCTGATGCCGAAGAAATGGGCGTTAAGGATAAGGATATTGTATGGGTTAAGCTCGATACCGACGGCAGAAAAGCAATCTTCGGCGATGTCGTTGTAAGAGTATCCGAAAAATTCTCCGCAGCTATGCACATTGATACCGATGAATCAAATGCCGTTGCTGCTCCGAGAGAGCTTTGGGGAGAAATCGTAACTCTTTAAGATTATAAATTTCTACATAAAACACGAACGGCATACTTATAATTTAGTATGCCGTTTTTTGTATATTCAAAGCTTTTCTTCGGACATAATAACAGGAGGGATTTTTTATGAGTACAGGTGCTGAACAGGTAATTAAAATGTTTCAGACGGCATATATGCCTTATTCGGTCGAGGGTTACACAGTACCTCAACGCAAGCCCGAAGAAATAAAAGTTGATTCCAAAGACCGTGCAAGCCTTGCAATGATGAATTATATCGACTCCCAGAGAGCAAACGATAATTTTATAGGTGCAAAAGTGGCAGGCAAGGAAATATATACAAATCTTATAAACTGGCTTAAAGACGGAAAGGGAGTTCACGCTGAAACCCTTATAGCGGTTCTTGGTTCAATAGGCGGTCGTGAATGTGTAAGCGGTATAATGAGTACTCTTGAGTCACTTATTTCGGACGATGCAGAGAATAAATCACAAATTATAAATGTTATAGCAGGAATACTTGATATACTTATTGCCGAAACTAAAAGCGGAGAGCGATATATAATGGGCGGAAGAATAGCAAATACTTTCTGTTCGTTTTACGATACAGCCTGTGCTGAACAGGGAAAGGCTGTTGAAAAGCTTAAGCCCCTTGCAAGTGAAATTGCCGGAAAAGTTGGTTCACCTGACTACTGGAAAACACATTTTGATAATCTTGTAGGAAAATCTCCAAAGGAAATTGCTGATATTTTTGAGGGAAAATTTGAGTTTACGTTTAACGTATACTGTCGTTTTCCATATGAGCGTATGCTTGCATTTGCGATTGCAGCACAGAACGCAATGAAACAGATTGAATCTGTTATGCCTGAGGAAAAAGCATTGTCAATCCTTGCCGAATACGGCTGGAGAACTTCACATTACTGGAAATAAGGAGGTTTTATATATGCTTTCAGAAATCAAAAAATATATTTATTCCGCACCGTCTGTTAATCTTTCGGAGCCTGAACCTGGTAAAACTGTACTTGTCATAGTTGATATGATTAACGGATTTGTAAATGAGGGAGCTCTGGCGAGTCCGAGAATAAAAAATATAATTCCCGAAGTATCGGAGCTTGTTTCAAAATGCCGTGAAAAAAATATCGATATAATTGCATTTGCTGACTGTCACAAGGAAAATGCCATTGAATTTGAAAGCTTTCCTGTACACTGTCTTGAAAATACATCAGAATCAGAAGTAATTAACGAAATAAAAGATAAAATCCTTACAGTAATTCCCAAAAACTCTACAAACGGCTTTCACGCTCCCGAATTTCAGAAACTTCTTGCAAAAAATCAGCAGTGGGAAAACTTTATAGTATGCGGTGACTGTACAGATATATGCGTTTGCAATTTCTGCATAACGCTTAAAACGTATTTCAATCAGACTGACAAAAAATCAAGAATTATAGTTCCTCTCGACGCTGTCGAAACTTATGACGGAGGAATACACAATGCAGATTTTATGAATCTTTCGGCACTTATGATTATGAATACTAATGGTATTGAAATTGCAAAGGAGATTGTTTGATATGAATAACCGTAATTTGACTATGCTTGTTGACTTCTATGAAATCACTATGGCAAACGGATTTTTTGAAAACGGCAGAGCAAAGCAGATTGCATATTTTGATATGTTTTTCAGAAAAGTTCCGGACAATGCCGGTTATGCTATTATGGCAGGTGTTGAACAGGTTGTTGAATATCTGAATAATCTGAAATTTACTCCCGAAGATATTGAATATTTAAGAAGTAAAAATATGTTCTGCGAGGATTTTCTGAAATATCTTGAAAATTTCCGGTTTACATGCGATGTGTGGGCAGTGCCGGAGGGTACTCCGATATTCCCCAATGAGCCTATTATAACAGTCCGTGGCGAAGCTATTCAGGCACAGTTCATTGAAACTATGATATTGCTTACAATAAATCATCAGAGCCTTATTGCTACAAAGGCAAACCGTATAGTTACCGCTGCTGACGGCAGACCTGTAATGGAATTTGGTTCGAGGAGGGCTCAGGGCTATGACGGTGCTGTATACGGTGCAAGAGCATCATATATAGGAGGGTGTGCCGGTACTGCCTGTACTATATCCGACCGTGATTTCGGAGTAAATGCTCTCGGAACTATGGCTCACAGCTGGGTACAGCTTTTCCCCGATGAACTTTCCGCATTCCGTGCATATGCAAAAGTATATCCCGATAGTTGTACACTTCTTGTTGATACCTATAATGTACTGAAATCCGGAGTCCCCAACGCTATAACTGTATTCAAGGAACTTGAAAAATCAGGTCACAAGGGTGCGGGAATCAGAATCGACAGCGGAGATATTGCATATTTATCCAAAAAAGCAAGAAAAATGCTTGACAATGCCGGTCTTGACTATGTAAAAATAGTTGCATCAAATTCACTCGATGAATATATTATCCGTGACCTTATTTCACAGGGGGCTGAAATAGACAGTTTCGGAGTCGGTGAACGTCTTGTTACTTCAAAATCCGAACCCGTATTCGGTGGAGTATATAAGCTCTCAGCAGTTGAGGAAAACGGAGAAATCATTCCGAAGATAAAGCTTTCAGAAAATACATCAAAGATTACAAATCCGTCATATAAGGAATTATGGAGACTTTTCGATAATTCCACTGGTATGGCTATTGCAGATGTAATAACAGTTGCGGGAGAAGTCATTGACGATACAAAGCCGTATGTTATATTCAATCCCGAACAGACTTACAAACGCAAAACCCTTACAAATTTCACTGCAAAAAAATTACAGGTACAGCTTTTCAAAAACGGTGAATGTGTCTATAAGTTACCTGCTATGCCCGAAATACGTCAGTACTGCAAGGAACAGCTTTCGCTGATATGGGACGAAGTAAAGCGTTTTGAAAATCCTCACGAATACTATGTTGATTTGTCACAGAAATTATGGGATATAAAAAATAATCTTCTTAACAAATATTTCAATTGATTTTTCTGTAATTATATGATATAATCTTTTTATATCAAAAATACAGGAGGATTTGACACAAAATGAATACTATCGGAATTATTGGTGCAATGCCCTCAGAGCTTGCCGATATACGCAGAACTCTGGGCGATGCCGAAATCGTAAAAAAATCGGGATTTGATTTTTATATCAATCAGGTAAACGGAAAAAAGATAATTAATGCATGCTGTGGTATAGCAAAGGTAAATTCCGCACTATGCACACAGGTTCTTATTGACAATTTCGCTCCCGATTGCATAATCAATACAGGTATAGCAGGCGGTATGAATGACGATGTTCAGGTATGCGACATTGTAATATCGACGGAAGTTCTCGCCCACGACCTCGACCAGCATTTCCTTGTAGATTATCCGCCTTACTGCGGAATATTCAGGGCTGATGAAAGACTTATCGCAAAAACAGAGGAAATCTGTCAGAAATGCGGTATAAAATCATTCAGAGGAAGAATTGTTTCCGGTGAGGCTTTTATATCAAGCAATGAAGTCAAAAAGGCTATACAGAATGAATTTAATCCGTATGCCGTTGATATGGAAACATCTGCAATAGGTCACTGCTGTTATCTTAATAATGTTCCCTTTGTAAGCGTGAGATGTATTTCGGATAACGCTGATGATGACGGTGCAATGTCATTTGATGAATTTGAAAAAATATCCGCAAAACGTGTTGCGGAAATCGTTCTCAGGGTGGCTGATGAGATATGAAAAAGAAAATAATTTTATCTGTTACCGCCGGAATTGTTATGATGTCTGCTGTAAATATATTTCCGTCATATGCCGAAAGCGTACCGCTTTTGTATTTTAAATCCGGAGAAAGCACTGATATAGTAAAAGTATCTGCTGAAGATGTCGCAAACGGTGACGTTTCAGTCAGAATCGGAATGTACATAGACGATTCTTCAAATGATATCGGAGCTTTGAGACTCCGCTGGAAATCCGACAGCGAATATATTACTCTCGGAAATCTTTTAAGCCCTCTTGCTAATATAAACGAAGAAACGGAGTATATGCTTTCTGACGGAACTGTTTTCACTTCAACAAAACCGCTTACTTGTTTCGGAAAGATTACAAATTCAAAATACGGATTTCAGGGACAGTTTATTATTCCCGACAAGCCCGACGAAATAACAGGACGTTCCGAAACTGCCTATTCAATTTCTTATCAGTCAGATATGAAAAGTGCTGTAAACTGGTTTGACGGTGATTCTGATGCCTATATGATTAGCGATTTCGATGCTGTTATAAAGCAGGGAACTCCCGACGGTTTTTATAAAATATACTATATTGAACCGGCAATAAAGGATATAAATTCAGTTACCGATGATGAATGGAACAGCCTTGAAAACGGTATATCATACGGCACGTACTATTCAGATTCAAAGGATTTTCTGCCTGATGTGAAATCAATTACAATTCAGGTCGGAGAACCTTTCGGAATGGGTGACGTAAATCAGGATTTAAAAATTGATTCTTCCGATGCCTCTGCTGTTCTGAGTGCATATTCAAGCTTTTCAAGCGGTCAGGGCTACCACCTTACTGATAAACAGATTGAATGTTCTGACGTAAATCATGACGGAAATGTTGATTCCTCTGATGCAAGCCGTATACTCCAATATTATGCCAATCTTTCAAGCGGAAAAGAGGACAGTCTTGAATAGTAATTTCAAAAAACTGTATTTCAGCGGTGTACTGCTGTAATTGTACAAAATACAACTCTGTTTTTTGACTTTTCTTGTAGTAAATTTAGATTTTTAAAATACTGCCTTTTTTCTGAATTTTTAAGGCAGTATTTTTTGTTTTTATGAAAAATTCCTGAAACCGTTTTTTTATATTAATAAAAATTGCCGGTTTGGTTTTTTTTCTAAAGTGTGGAAGTTTTTATTCCTTTGAAAATTTCTTGACAAATCGTCCGGATTATTATAAAATTAATGTGTTAATTCAGTCCGTTTATATGGATAATAGCAACGTGTAAAGGAGATTAGTATGGATAATTACAGAAATCAGAATCCTTATGAAAAACAGGGATTGTATGACCCCAGTTTTGAACACGAAAACTGCGGTATCGGTGCAGTTGTCAATATGAAGGGTATAAAATCAAGATTTGTTGTTGAAAACGCTCTCCGTATTGTTGAAACACTTGAACACAGAGCAGGTAAAGACGCTGAAGGCAAAACCGGTGACGGTGTCGGAATTATGCTCCAGATTTCGCATAAATTTTTTAAAAGTGCTGTTGATTTCGACCTCGGAAATGAACGTGATTACGGAATAGGAATGTTTTTCCTCCCTCAGGAAGAAAAGGAATGCCGTAAATCTATGGAAACCTTTGAAAATGTTCTCAAATCCGAAAAGCTTGAGCTTATGGGCTGGAGAAAAGTTCCGGTAAATTCAAGCGTTCTCGGTACAAGAGCTTTGGAAAGTATGCCGACAATTATGCAGGTATTTATCAGACGTCCTAAGGGCTGTGCAAGAGGTATAGACTTCGACCGCCGTCTTTATGTTGCAAGGCGTGTTTTTGAAAACAAGGATAAAAATACTTATGTATGTTCGCTTTCAAGCAGAACTATTGTATATAAAGGAATGTTCCTTGTAAATGAACTCCGTCTTTTCTACTACGATTTGCAGGACGAAAACTATGTTTCCGCAATCGCAACAGTTCATTCAAGATTTTCAACAAATACAAATCCGAGCTGGCAGAAGGCTCACCCTTACAGATTTATCGTTCACAATGGTGAAATAAATACAATTACGGGTAATGCCGATAAAATGCTTGCACGTGAGGAATGTGTTTCATGTGACGTTCTCGGAAAGAATATGAAAAAGGTTCTCCCGATTGTTGAAACTGCAGGTTCAGACTCCGCACGTCTTGACAATGCCCTTGAATTTATGGTTATGTCCGGAATGGAACTCCCTCTTGCCGTAATGGTATGTATTCCCGAACCTTTCAGAAACGTAAATTCTATGAACGACAAGAAACGCAGTTTCTATCAGTATTACGCTACTATGATGGAACCATGGGACGGCCCTGCATCAATTCTGTTTACTGACGGCGACCTTATGGGTGCTGTTCTTGACAGAAACGGCTTGAGACCGTCAAGATATTACATCACTGTTGACGGATTCCTTATTCTTTCATCTGAAGTCGGTGCAATAGATATTCCGTCTGAACAGATTCTCAGAAAAGAAAGACTCCACCCCGGAAAAATGCTCCTTGTAGATACTGTCAAGGGCGAGCTTATAGATGATGAAGATTTGAAAAATCACTATGCAAACAGACAGCCTTATGGTGAATGGCTTGATATGAATTTCGTACATCTCAGCGATTTGAAATTTCCGAATAAAGCCGTTCAGCACTATGACCACGAAGAAATCGGCAGACTTCAGAAAACATTCGGATATACATACGAAAATATCCGTACAAGTATACTTCCTATGGCGGAAACAGGTTCAGAACCTATTGCAGCGATGGGCTGTGATTCTCCTATTCCTCCGCTTTCTGAATGTGACCCCCCGCTTTTCTCATATTTCAGACAGCTTTTTGCACAGGTAACAAATCCGCCTATTGATGCTATCCGTGAAAACATTATCACTGATACATGCGTTTATGCAGGTTCAACGGGAAATCTCCTTGAAGAAAAACCTGATAACTGCTATGTACTCAAAATAAATAATCCTATACTCTCATGTCTTGACATGATGAAAATCAAATCCCTTAAAAATACAAAGTTCAGAACCACAGTAGTTCCGATTATATACGAAAAGGGTACCCCTCTTAAAGATGCTATAAATGAAGTCCTTGCAAAAGTAGACAAGGCTCATGATGACGGTGCAAATATAATCGTTCTTTCAGACCGTGGAGTCAATGAAAAAATGATTCCTATTCCGTCACTCCTTGCAGTATCGGCAGTACAGCATTTCCTTGTAGTAAACAACAAGAAAACAGCTACTTCACTTATTCTCGAAAGCGGTGAGCCGAGAGAAGTCCATCAGTTTGCAACACTTCTTGCATACGGTGCAACAGCTGTCAATCCGTATCTTGCACAGGAAACTATAAGAGATATGGTTCACAGAGGAGTACTCGACAAGGAAACTTTTGCAGCTGATACGGCATATAATACCTGCATACTTTCGGGTATTGTAAAAATAGCCTCAAAAATGGGTATTTCAACAATACAGTCATATCAGGGTTCAAGAAACTTTGAGGCTATCGGAATAGGCGAGGAAGTTATAAATGACTACTTCACAGGTACTGTTTCAAGAATAGGCGGTATAACTCTTGAAGATATTGAAAAGAGAACTCTTAAACTTCACAACAGAGCTTATGACCCTATGGGACTTAATGTCGATTCAGAAATAGATTCAGACGGCTCTCATAAACTCAGAAGCGGTAAGGAAGAACATATGTATAATCCTGAAACTATTCATCTTCTTCAGCTCTCCACAAGAAAAGGCGACTATGAACTTTTCAAGAAATATTCCGAGGCTGTAAACCGTGAAGACAGAAATATGAACCTCCGTAATATCCTTGATTTCAATTACCCCGAAGACGGCGGAATTTCAATTGATGAAGTCGAAAGCGTTGATTCGATTGTAAAGAGATTCAAGACAGGTGCAATGTCATACGGTTCAATTTCACAGGAAGCCCATGAAACTATGGCTATTGCTATGAATCATCTCGGCGGTAAGTCAAACAGCGGTGAGGGCGGTGAAACTCCTGAACGTATCGCAACAAAGGGGCAGGAAATAAACAAGTGTTCAGCTATAAAGCAGGTAGCTTCCGGACGTTTCGGCGTAACTTCAGAATACCTTGTAAGTGCCGATGAAATTCAGATTAAAATGGCACAGGGTGCTAAACCGGGTGAGGGCGGACACCTTCCGGGCGGAAAGGTATACCCCTGGATTGCAAAAACACGTCATTCAACTACCGGTGTATCACTTATTTCACCTCCTCCGCATCATGATATATACTCAATCGAGGATTTGGCACAGCTTATCTATGACCTTAAAAACGCAAACAGTCAGGCAAGAATTTCAGTCAAGCTTGTATCAGAAGCCGGAGTCGGTACAGTAGCGGCAGGTGTTGCAAAAGCAGGTGCGGAAGTAGTTCTTATTTCCGGTTATGACGGCGGAACAGGTGCAGCTCCGAGAAATTCAATCTATCATGCAGGACTTCCATGGGAACTCGGTGTAGCTGAAACTCATCAGACTCTTATGATGAACGGACTCCGTTCAAAAGTAGTAATCGAAACTGACGGAAAAATGATGACAGGTCGTGATGTACTTGTTGCAGCACTTCTCGGTGCGGAAGAATACGGTTTCGCAACAGCTCCGCTTGTAACTATGGGCTGTGTTATGATGAGAGTCTGCAATATGGATACTTGTCCCGTAGGCGTTGCAACCCAGAATCCCGAACTCCGCAAGAGATTTACAGGCAAGCCCGAATATGTTGAAAACTTTATGAAATTCGTTGCACAGGAACTCCGTGAATATATGGCAAAACTCGGAATCCGTACAGTAAGCGAACTTGTCGGACGTACAGATTTGCTCCACGTTAAGCATTTCAGCGATGAAAACAAGGCATCAAAAATAAATATGTCAAACATTCTTCACAACGATTTCCTCGGTTCTGACATATCACATTCATTCAGGGCAGAGGATAAATATGATTTCCACCTTGAAAAGACTGTTGACCACACAAAAATTCTCAATCAGATGAAAGATGCTCTTGAACAGAGAAAGGCTAAGGAAATTCAGATTTCCGTTACTAATACCGACAGAACAGTCGGAACTATATTCGGTTCTGAAATTACAAA
Source organism: uncultured Clostridia bacterium (assembly GCA_945910815.1). Taxonomy (GTDB): domain Bacteria; phylum Bacillota; class Clostridia; order Oscillospirales; family Ruminococcaceae; genus Ruminococcus. The sequence continues at coordinate 60,756 of CAMDZD010000010.1, read as the reverse complement.
GCGTTACGGTTCAACACTTCCCGATGATTTCTATACAATCAAGCTTACAGGTTCGGGCGGTCAGAGTTTCGGAGCATTTATTCCGAAAGGTCTTACAATGGAGATTGCAGGCGATTCAAATGACTACTTCGGAAAAGGTCTTTCAGGCGGTAAGCTTATAATATATCCTCCGGCAGGTTCAAAATTCAAAGCCGATGAGAATATTATAATAGGAAACGTTGCACTTTTCGGAGCTACAAGCGGTAAGGCATTTATTAACGGTGTTGCCGGAGAAAGATTCTGCGTAAGAAATTCCGGAGCTTATGTTGTTGTTGAGGGTGTAGGCGACCACGGCTGTGAATATATGACAGGCGGTTGTGTAGTAGTTCTCGGAAAGACAGGTAAAAACTTTGCAGCAGGTATGAGCGGGGGTATTGCTTATGTTCTCGATGAAGACCATGACCTCTATCTTGACCTTAACAAGAGTATTGTATCATTCAGCCTTGTATCCGATTCAGAAGATATTGAACAGCTCCATGATATGATTGAACAGCATGCACAGGCAACAGGTTCACTTAAAGCAAAGCAGATTCTTGCCGATTTTGAAAACTATATTCCAAAATTCAAGAAGATTATTCCATATGACTATGCACACATACTTGGATTAATCAAGGAATTTGAAAATAAGGGTATGAGTCACGAAGATGCAGAGCTTGAGGCATTCTATGCCGCTGCCAAGAAGTAAGGAGGTTGTGAAAAATGGGAAAGAAAACAGGTTTTCTCGATTATCAGAGAATAGAAAATCCGGGAGCTGACCCGATGCAGAGAATACAGCATTACAAAGAATTTCATACTCCTCTTTCAGCAGAGGAAAGAAGAAAACAGGCTGCAAGATGTATGGACTGCGGAGTACCGTTCTGTCAGTCAGGCAAGCCTCTTATGGGAATGGTTTCGGGCTGTCCGCTGAATAATCTTATACCCGAATGGAATGACCTTGTATATAAGGGTTTTATGGAAGATGCAGCCGAAAGACTTCTTTTTACAAATAATTTCCCTGAGTTTACTTCAAGAGTATGCCCCGCACTCTGCGAAAAGGCTTGTACATGCGGTCTTAACGGTGACCCCGTAACCGTTAAGGAAAACGAATATGCTATTATAGAAAATGCTTTTGAATCGGGATATATCAAGCCGAATCCTCCCAAAGTAAGAACCGGCAGGAAAGTTGCCGTAATAGGTTCAGGACCTTCGGGACTTGCAGCTGCTGCACAGCTTAACAAAAGAGGTCACAGCGTTACAGTTTATGAACGTGAAGACCATGCAGGCGGACTCCTTATGTACGGAATCCCGAATATGAAACTTGAAAAGCATATTATCGACAGACGTATAAAGCTTATGCAGGACGAGGGAATAACTTTTATAACCAATACCGATATCGGCAGAACCGTAATGGCAAGCGAAATTGTTGATAAATATGATGCAGTAATTCTTGCATGCGGTGCATCAAATCCCCGTGACATAAAGGCAGAGGGCAGAGATGCAGAGGGTATATATTTTGCAGTTGATTACCTTAAAGCAACTACAAAAAGCCTTGTATCAAATTCCGTTGCAATAAATTCAAAATACAAGAATGTTGTTGTAATCGGCGGAGGAGATACAGGAAATGACTGCGTAGGTACATCAATACGCCATGGCTGTAAGTCAATAGTACAGCTTGAAATGATGCCTAAGCTCCCCGATACACGTGCCGAAAATAATCCATGGCCGGAGTGGCCCCGTGTATGCAAGGTTGATTACGGTCAGGAGGAATCAATTGCAGTATTCGGTCATGACCCCAGAATCTATCAGACTACTGTCAAGGAATTTATCAAGGACGAAAAAAACAGACTTAAAGCCATAAAGACAGTAAGTCTTGATTTCTCCAACGGCAGACCTCAGGAAATTGAGGGAAGTGAAAAAGTAATTCCCGCAGAAATTGCCCTTATTGCAGCTGGTTTCCTCGGTTCGCAGTCTTACGTTACAGAGGCTTTCGGCGTTGAAGTAAATGAACGCACCAACGTTAAGACAGAAGCCGGAAAATACAAGACAAACGTTGAAAAGGTATTCACAGCAGGCGATATGCACAGAGGTCAGTCACTTGTTGTATGGGCTATACGTGAAGGACGTGAATGTGCTAAAGAAGTTGATACTTATCTTATGGGATATACCAATTTAAGATAACAAATTTAATTCAAAAAACGCACGGGCAGATATTTTCTGCCCGTTTTTGTATTATTATAATGATAATTTTCAGCGTTTTTTGTGCATAATCACATTATTTTAATTTAGTATTAATTTGCAATTGACTTTTTTAGCGATATATAGTAGAATATATTTATATAAATCGGATATTTTCGTATTCTGTCGTTTTTCAGATTATGATGTCCATAGATTAATTTTACCCGAAAAGGAGAGAGATATTATGAAAAATTTCATTTCGGGCAGTGTCGTTTTAGATTCAAAAAGACCTGTTGCCCATATAAAGTTACAGAATGTTGATTTGCAGATTGGTGAATATACATGCTATTTTCAGACTGATTTAAAAATGATAGTTGTTGAGCCTTCAAGTTCTTTTCAGAGCAAAATGGCGAAATTTTTAAATCATATAAAAGACTTGCAGAACAAGGAAACAACTTCCAGAGATGAGAATGAAAGGAAAAAAATTTCCGCTGAATGTAAACAGCTTGAGGCTGAATACCGTTCAAAAATGTCATCGTCATTTATATTTGTAAACAAGGGTTTTGACCCTATGAATATGGATTTGCCTAAAAACTGCGTTTCATATCTCGAACTTAAAAGCAGTGAAATCACAGCAATTTCATATGACCGCACAACGCTTTTTCTTATAAATCCCGATGACGAATGGCGATATGACAATTCGGGAGATTTGTATAATAAAAAGGATTTCATTTATATTCTCAGAAATGCAATATAAAAAATACCGGCAGAATTTAAAAACTGCCGGTTTTTTTTGTTATAGTATCAAAGAAGCGGAAGAATAATTATTCCTATAATCATTACAGCACATACGGCAAGTACGACTATACGCATCCACATCTTTTTTTCGGGAACGTTGCCCGAACCGTGAGACTGTTTTTTATTGTTTTTCATAAAAAAATACCTCTTAGTGTCTTTTCTTTATGCGGTGAGTTTTTTTGGGGGAGCTTTCGGAATATCTTCCCTTTGCAGACTGCCTGAATTTTTTCTGCGGTTTTCCCTGACGGAAATCGTCCTTTGATTTTAAATCGGATTTTGATTTTCCCTTATAGAGCTTTACTTCAACTTTATGACCGTTTATCTTTGCGGATTCCATAGAATCGAGTATATAGTCAGTTTCCTCTGCGGGAATTTCAACGGTAGTATGCTTATCGAAAATATCAATTTTTCCGAAATCCCTGCCGGATAATCCTGTTGCATCTGCCAAAGCTCCGAGAATGAAATTAGGTGCTATACGCTGATTTCTTCCTATGCTGATTTCGATTTTAACGGTATTGGCTTTGTCTCTGCGTTTGCTTTTGCAGAGAGGAGAGGAAACATCAAATTCCGGAAGTGATGAAATTTCCGCCTGAAATTTTTCATCAATAAGACCTGCTATTATTTCTGCCGGAGATTTTCCGGTACTGAGCAGACGTTCCGCAACTGAAAGAGATTCCTCTGACGGATTTTCAATATTTCTTGTCTGTTCAAAGATTTTGTCAAGCTTGAGCTTTATTATATCGCTTTTTTCGGGGAGAGGTAACTCTGTAATTTCTGCCTTAGTGAATTTTGATATATCCTTGAGTGCATAAACCTGTTTTCTTCCGCTTATGAGAGTATAGGCTGTACCTTTATGACCTGCACGTCCTGTTCTGCCTATTCTGTGAATATAATATTCATTGTCCTGAGGTAAGTCATAATTGAAAACGGCATCAATACCGTTTACATCAATTCCCCTTGCAGCTACATCAGTAGCAATCAGAACTGATACTGAACCGTTTTTGAAACTGTTCATAACCTGTGTACGCTGTGACTGTTTCATATCTCCGTGGAGACCCGTTGCCTTGAATCCGCTTTTCACAAGTTCTTCGGTAAGTTCATCAACCATTTTTTTGGTATTGCAGAAAACCATTGAGGATTTAGGCGAATATGCCGAAAGAAGAAGTTTAAGTGCATCGGTTTTTCTGCCCATTGCAACATCAAAGTAATACTGGTCAATAAGGTCGACAGTGCGGTATTTTGTGTCTATTTTTACGGTCACGGGATTATTCTGATATTCCTTTGTTATAGCGAGAATTTCAGGAGGCATAGTTGCCGAGAAAAGAACGGTCTGACGTTCCTCGGGAACGCTTTTCAGAATAGTTTCAATATCCTCACGGAATCCCATATTAAGCATTTCATCGGCTTCATCAAGAATTATGGTTCGGAGATTTTCAAGTTTAAGGGTGCGTCTCCTCATATGGTCCATAACACGCCCGGGAGTGCCTACAACGATATTCACACCTCTTTTAAGTTCGTGAATCTGCTTTTCCATACTTGCACCGCCGTATACTGCACATGCTTTGACATATTTTTTAAATTTGGAGAATTTTTTAATTTCCTCACATGCCTGCATAGCAAGTTCCCTTGTGGGGCAGAGTACAAGGACAGCAACATTCTTGTCGTCCTGCTGAATACTTTCAACGGCGGGAATACCAAAGGCAGCGGTTTTGCCCGTACCTGTATTTGAACGACCTGTTACATCGTTTCCCTCAAGAATGAGGGGTATGCTTTTTTGCTGGATTTCCGTCATTTCGGAAAATCCGAGTTCCTCAACAGCCTTTAAAAGCTCCTGAGATAAATTAAGTTCATTAAACTGCATTATAAATCCTTTCTCAAAATACAAATTACAAATTATTATATCACGTATTAATATCAAAGTCAAGACTTGACAAATTATAAATTATGAGTTAATATTATTTATGGGAGCTTGTGTGCAGGCTGAGAGGGAGTAATCAAACTCCGACCGTTATACCTGATACGGATAATGCCGTCGTAGGAAATTTTTACGAAATATCGGATACACATTATACCGTCATCGGGATAAGTGTATCTTTTTTTATTTTTAGGAGATGATTTTTTGGAATATAAAACACAGATGGAAGCCGGTAAAAAGGGTATTGTTACTCCGCAGATGAAAACCGTTGCCGAAAAGGAAAATATCGAAGTTTCCGAAATTATGAAGAAAGTAGCAGAGGGAACTGTTGCAATTCCGGCAAATATAAATCACAAATCACTTTCAGCAGAGGGAATAGGTTCGGGACTGCGTACAAAAATCAACGTAAATCTCGGAATTTCGGGCGACAAAAAGGATTATGACGTTGAAATGCAGAAAGTAAAGCTTGCAATTGATTTCAAATGCGAAGCTATTATGGATTTGTCAAATTACGGAAAAACAAATACATTCAGAAAAAAGCTGATTGAAATGTCCCCCGCAATGATTGGAACTGTTCCGATGTATGATGCAGTCGGCTATCTCGAAAAGGATTTGCTTGATATAACTGCAAAGGATTTTCTGAAAGTCGTTGAGGCTCATGCAAAAGAGGGCGTTGACTTTATGACTATACATGCGGGAATTAATAAACGTGCTGTTGAATGTTTCAGGCGTTCAAAGAGACTGACTAATATAGTATCAAGAGGCGGTTCACTTCTTTTTGCGTGGATGGAAATGACAGGAAACGAAAATCCTTTCTATGAATATTATGATGAAGTTCTTGATATATTAAGAGAGTATGATGTTACAATAAGTCTCGGAGATGCACTCCGCCCCGGTTCAATTGCCGACAGTACCGATGCAGGTCAGATAAGCGAACTCATCGAACTCGGAGATTTGACTAAGCGTGCATGGGCGAAAGATGTGCAGGTAATGGTTGAAGGCCCCGGTCATATGGCTATGAATGAAATATCCGCAAATATGACCTTGCAGAAAAGAATATGCCATAATGCACCGTTCTATGTTTTAGGCCCTCTTGTAACGGATATTGCTCCCGGATATGACCATATAACCTCTGCAATAGGAGGAGCAATTGCAGCATCAAGCGGAGCGGATTTCCTCTGCTATGTAACTCCTGCGGAACACCTCCGACTGCCTGATATTGATGATGTCAGAGAGGGTATCGTTGCAAGCAAAATCGCTGCACACGCTGCTGATATTGCAAAGGGCGTTAAAGGTGCAAGGGATATTGACAACAAAATGAGCGATGCACGTCGCCGTATTGACTGGGACGAAATGTTCAGCTATGCGATTGACCGTGAAAAAGCTGAAAGATATTTCAATTCCGCTCCTCCCTCCGAAAAGCATACATGCTCTATGTGCGGAAAAATGTGTGCAATGAGAACTACTAACATGATTCTTGAGGGTAAGAAAGTAAAATTCTGTTCAGAAAAGTAAGGTGATTATATGATTAAAATAAATGGTAAAAATACTCCCGAGGCTCTCGGAGAATCTTTATCGGCATATCTTGAAAAAGCGGGATATAATCCCAAAATAATAGCAGTCGAAGTGAATTATAATATAATTTCAAAATCAGAATATGATAATTATATTATCTCCGAAGATGATGAAATTGAGATAGTATCATTTATGGGAGGGGGATAATTTGGAAGATAAAAAAATAAGCACAGGTGCAAAAGTCGGATATTTTTTCCTTGCACTTGTACCTTTTGTAATATACTGGATTCTGCAGTTCGGAGTTACAATATTATTTATGCTTCCGAGAATTTCCGAAGTTATGGATTCTCTGCAAAGCGGTGACAACGAAAAATATATGCAGATTGTGACAGAAATTTCTCCGCCCGCTACTTTTGCTATGCATATAATGATGGCTCTTGTATTCGGATTATGGTACTTTTTTGGAAGGTCAAAAAATACTGAACCAAAATTCCGTTTCCGCCCGAAAATCTTGCTTGTAACGTTTGTATTGGCTCTTTCGCTTAGTGTTATGAGCAATACAACAGCACTTATACAGCAACGCTTTTTTCCGGAAGTCATTGAAAAATATGAAGATATGGTTGAAATATCCGGAATGGGTACGAACTTTCTTATGCTTATATCAGCATCATGTCTTGCACCAATAAGCGAAGAACTTTTATGTCGTGGAATAACTCTTATGTATTTCCGTAAGTCAGTACCTTTCTGGCTTGCAAATACCATTCAGGCACTTATTTTCGGCATAATGCATATGAACTGGGTACAGGGAACATATGCGTTTCTTATAGGTCTTATTCTCGGATATGCTGTCAAGAAGTATAACAGTATAATTCCGTCAATGATGATACACTTTTTTGTAAATACCATAGCATCAACCATAACTGCTGTACTGTTTGCATTTATTCCGGCAAATATTGCCTGTATTGCCGTTATGATAATAATTTCGCTTATGGCGGTGATACCGTCCTTTATAATGATGAAGAATGACAGTGTATAAAGAGAGGTGATAAAAAATGATAGATGTATGTCTTGCAGGTACGGGTGGAATGTTGCCTCTTCCGGAAAGATGGCTTACATGTTTCTGGATTGAATACAACGGAAAAGCCTGCCTGATAGACTGCGGAGAGGGTACACAGATTACACTTGCTAAAAACGGCTGTAAATTAAGCCGTCTTGATGCAATTTTTATAACCCATGTACATGCTGACCATATATCCGGACTTGCAGGGCTTTTGCTTTCCTTAGGGAACTGCGGTAAAACAGGCGTATTGAAAATATACGGTCATACGGGAATCTCGGGTATTATAGAAAAGCTCTGCTGTATCTGTCCCGTTTTGCCGTTTGAGATTGAAATACATGAGCTTTCCTCAAAGAATATTTCGGAATTTAAGTGGAATGATATTGATGTTAAATCAATGCCGTTAAGACATGGAATAGAATGTCTCGGATATTCATTTACGCTGAACCGGAAAGCAGTATTCAATCCGCAGAAAGCTAAAAGTCTCGGAATAGATTTGAAATACTGGAAAATACTCCATTCCGGAGAAAGCATAGAACTTGGCGGAAATATAATTACTCCCGATATGGTTACAGATGAAAAGCGTAATCCCATAAAAATCACTTATATGACAGACAGTGTATTTTTTGAAGATATGATTAAATTTGCGGAAAATTCTGACTTGCTTGTATGTGAGGGAATGTACGGTGATGATGAATACATAGATAAAATGCGTGAAAAGGGTCATATGGTATTTTCACAAAGTGCTGAAATTGCTCTGAAATCAGATTCAAAAAGATTATGGCTTACACATTACAGTCCCGCACTTGTAAATCCCTTTGAATATGCTGAAACGGTCAGAAAAATTTTCAGCAATACAACGGTAAGCCGTGACGGTGAACGATTAACTTTGAAATGAGGTATATTATTATGAAAATAAGATACAATGATGATAAAGAGGTTGTAAAAACAGTAAAAGAGGGCTTGGAGCGTACAGGAGGTTACTGCCCATGCCGTTTACAGCGTACAGAAGATAACAAATGCATGTGCAAGGAATTCAGAGAACAGATAAAAGACCCCGATTTTGAGGGATACTGTCACTGTATGCTTTATTACAAAAGCAAATAAATTCTGAAAGGATTGATTTTTTATGTCAGTTATAACAATTACAAATGATAATTTTCAGTCGGAAGTTATGGAGTCCGAAAAAAATGTACTTCTTGATTTCTGGGCATCATGGTGCGGACCTTGCCGAATGGTATCTCCGATTGTTGACGAAATTGCAGAGGAAAATCCCGACATAAAAGTAGGAAAAATCAATGTTGATGAACAGCCTGAACTTGCCGGAGCTTTTCAGATTCAGAGCATACCCACTCTTGTAGCAATAAAAAACGGCAGAATTGCCGATGTTGCAGTAGGTGCAAGGGATAAGAAATCCATTCTTGCAATGGTAAAGTAATTCACTTTGGGGCGAACTTTGTTTGCCCCGAAAATATATTTAAGGAAGCGTTTTAAAAAATGGATAAACTTGTTATAGGCGGACATGAATTTAATTCAAGATTTATACTCGGTTCGGGAAAATATTCCCTTGAGCTTATAAAATCCGCTGTTGAAAATGCCGGAGCAGAAATAATTACACTTGCTTTAAGACGTGCAAACAGCGGAAATGTTGCGAATATACTTGACTATATTCCAAAGGGTGTTACACTTCTTCCGAATACTTCCGGAGCAAGAAATGCTGAGGAGGCTGTAAGAATTGCAAGGCTTTCAAGGGAAATCGGTTGCGGTGACTTTATAAAAATAGAAGTTATACGTGATTCAAAATACCTTCTCCCCGACAATGCGGAAACCGTAAAGGCTACTGAAATTCTTGCAAAAGAGGGATTTATAGTAATGCCCTATATGTACCCTGATTTGAATACTGCAAGGGATTTGGTAAATGCAGGAGCATCGGCAGTAATGCCTCTTGCCTCCCCGATAGGTTCAAACAAGGGATTATGTACAAAGGATTTTATACAGATTTTAATTGATGAAATTGATTTGCCGATAATAGTCGATGCAGGAATAGGCAGACCGTCACAGGCTTGCGAAGTTATGGAAATGGGTGCAGATGCGGTAATGGCTAATACTGCAATTGCGACAGCCGGAAATATTCCGTTAATGGCGGAGGCTTTCAGGAAAGCTATTGAGGCGGGAAGAAGTGCATATCTTTCGGGACTCGGCAGAGTAAAGGAAAAAGGTGCATCGGCATCATCACCGCTTACCGGATTCTTAGGGGAGTGAGAATATATTATGCTTAATCATATGGAATATCTTGACGGTATGGAAAATATCGGTTCTGAAATTCAGGATAAAGTCATATCAGCAATGAATGAATATATCCCCGAAAATTATACCGATAAAGATGTAATAAATGCTCTTGAAAGTGATGTATGCACCGTTGAGAATTACAAGGCATTACTTTCACCGTCAGCGGAAAAATTCCTTGAGGAGATAGCACAGAAAGCAAGATACGAAAAGCAAAAGCATTTCGGAAACTCCGTTTATATGTTCACACCGCTTTACATATCGAATTACTGCGAAAATCTTTGTGTATACTGCGGTTTTAACTGCAAAAACAAGATACACCGTGCAAAGCTGAACTATGAGGAAATCGAAAGGGAAATGCAGTCTATATCGAAAAGCGGTCTGCAGGAAATTTTAATTCTGACAGGCGAGAGCCGTAAATATTCCGATGTTGAATATATCGGAGAGGCTTGCAGAATAGCATCAAAATATTTCAAAGTAATCGGACTTGAAATTTATCCGGTAAATTCCGATGAATATAAGTATCTCCACGAATGTGGTGCGGATTATGTTACAGTATTTCAGGAAACATATAATTCCGACAAGTATTCCGAACTTCATCTCGGAGGTCATAAAAGAATTTTCCCGTATCGTTTCAACGCACAGGAAAGAGCATTAATGGGCGGTATGCGTGGAGTAGGATTCGCTTCGCTTTTGGGTCTTGACAGTTTCAGAAAGGACGCTTTTGCAACGGGATTTCATGCAAGTCTGATTCAGAAAAAATATCCCCATGCCGAAATTGCTTTGTCCTGTCCGAGACTCCGACCAATAATTAACAATGAAAATATAAATCCCCGTGACGTTCACGAAAAACAGCTTCTGCAGATAGTCTGTGCATACAGAATTTTTCTTCCGTATTCAAATATAACTATCTCCACAAGAGAAAATCAGAAATTCCGTGATAATATAGTAGATATATCTGCTACAAAAATTTCTGCCGGTGTAGATGTAGGCATAGGCGGTCACGGTGACGGTCAGAAAAAGGGCGATGAACAGTTTGAAATTTCCGACCCCAGAAATGTTAATGAAGTTTATGATGCTCTTGTAGCAAGAGGACTTCAGCCCGTAATGAGTGACTATATATATGTCTGAAATTGTATGCGTTACTCAGAGTATGCTTTGCGGAGATAATTTTTTAAATCAAATCGGAAAAATATGCAGGGGCGGTATTGACAGAATTATACTTCGTGAAAAGCATTTATCTGAAAGTGAATATTTCCGTCTTGCTTATGAAGTAAAGAATATCTGTCTGGAATACAATACAGCACTGACAATTCACAAATTTTACGATACCGCGTTAAAGCTTGATGTTAAAAGCTTTCACTGTTCGTATACGGATTTTACTGAAAACCAATATAATTCTGAAAATATCGGAGTATCAGTACATTCAGTATCGGAGGCAATAAAATCTGAAAATCTCGGAGCGAAATATATAACGGCAGGTCACGTATTTGAAACGCAGTGCAAAGCCGGACTTGCTCCCCGTGGAACAGATTTTATAAGTGAAATATGTAAAAAAGTTAAAATTCCTGTTTATGCGATAGGCGGAATAAATTCCAGTAACGTAAAATTTCTGAAAAATACCGGAATAAGCGGAATCTGTGTTATGTCATCGCTTATGAAAGCTGAAAATCCTGAAATACTTATAGAAAATTTAAGGGCGAATCTGAAATAATTCGCCCTTTTTTGTTATGCTAATCCGTAAAGCGGATTTGAAATATCAGTTTCAATTCTGAGAAGTCTGTTATACTTTGCAGTACGGTCACTTCGGCAGGGAGCTCCCGTTTTGATTTGTCCGGCATTAGTTCCTACTGCAATATCAGCAATGGCAGTTTCTTCAGTTTCGCCGGAACGGTGAGAAATTACAGCTGTATATCCGCTTTCCTTTGCAAGCTGAACGGCTCGCAGAGCCTCGGAAAGAGTTCCAATCTGATTATACTTTATCAGTACCGAATTTCCTGCACCTTCTTTAATTCCCTTGCGGATATGCTTTGTATTGGTTACAAACAAGTCATCACCGACAAGCTGAATCTGATTTCCAAGTCTGGAAGTAATACTGCTCCAGCCGTTCCAGTCCTTTTCGCCGAGAGGGTCTTCGAGAGATATTATGGGATAAGTTTTAACAAGCTTTTCCCAGTAGGATATTAATTCATCGGAAGTCATATCTTTATTGCGTTTCGGGAGATGATAAATTCCGTTATCGGTATACCATTCACTTGATGCGGAATCAAGGGCAATTTTGACATCATTAGTATTATATCCCGCTGTTTTGATTGCTGTGAGAATTATTTCAATAGCCTGTTCATCTGATTCGAGATTAGGTGCAAATCCGCCCTCATCTCCTACGCCGGTATTCAGTCCCTTTGATTTCAGAATACTGCCGAGAGCGTGATATATTTCACTTCCCATTCGGAGAGCCTCTTTGAAACAGCATGCACCTACGGGCATAATCATAAATTCCTGAATGTCAACATTGTTTGAGGCGTGAACTCCTCCGTTAAGAATATTCATCATCGGGACGGGAAGTCTGTTTGCCGAGATACCGCCAATAAACTTATAAAGCGGTAATCTGTAATGCTTTGCGGACGCTTTTGCAACTGCAAGCGATACCGCAAGAATTGCATTTGCTCCGAGATTTGACTTGTTTTCCGTGCCGTCAAGTTTAATCATAGTGCAGTCAATTTTTCTGATGTCAGAAGCGTTCGTACCTTTAAGAGAGTTCGCAATTATATTATTGATATTTGATACAGCTTTCTGAACACCGTTTCCGTTATAGCGTTCGTCACCGTCACGGAGTTCGACAGCCTCATAAATACCGGTAGATGCTCCGGAGGGAACGCTTGCCGAGCCGATTGAACCGTCATCAAGCATAACTTCCGCTTTTACGGTAGGCTTCCCACGTGAATCCAGTACTTCAAATCCGTATATTCTTTCTATTACTGCTGACATAAGATACCTCCTGTAAACGGAACATCATATTCCCTGATAAAATATCCGTGATTTTTACCGCATACGGGACATACTTTCGGGGGTTCGCTTGATTCGTGAACATAACCGCAGTTAAGACATGCCCAGCGTTCAGTTTTATCGGATTTGAAAAGCTTATTCTGTCTGAGAAGCTTTTCAAAGTATTCAAAGCGTTGGCGATGAATTTTTTCTATTCCTGCAATAAGAGTGAATTTTGTAGCTATTTCGGGGAATCCCTCTTTCTTTGCAGTTTCGGCAAATGCAGGATAAATTGTTTCTGCCTCGTCGTTTTCGTTGTGAACGGAAGTTTCAAGGAGTTTTAAAACTTCATCATAGACATCAACCGGATAACCGGCTGTTATTTCGGCATTAGTTCCTGCCGATTGTTTGAGAAGATTATAGAAAACTTCCGCATGAGCTTTTTCCTGATTTGCAGTAAATCTGAAAATCTGACCGAGTACGAAAAAATTATTGTTTTCAGCGGTACACTGTGCAAAAGTATATCTGTTTCTTGCCTGACTTTCGCCTGCAAATGCACGCATAAGATTAATTCTTGTTTCGGAATTTAAAAAATCATTCATAAAAAAACCTCCTTTTCAGCTTATTATTTACACTGAAAAGGAGATTATTCTTTCTGTAAATTTTAATTTTAAATTTAACCGATAACTCCGAGAAGTACACCGGCTGCAACGGCAGAACCGATAACTCCGGCAACGTTAGGACCCATAGCATGCATGAGTAGGAAGTTGGTCGGGTCGTATTCCGCACCGACTTTCTGTGAAACTCTTGCTGCCATTGGAACTGCTGAAACTCCGGCAGAACCAATAAGCGGATTTACCTTTCCATGTGTAACTTTGCACATGATTTTTGCAAAAAGCACACCGCATGTAGTGCCTATACAGAATGCAATTACACCAAGGAGAATTACACCGGCAAATTCCTTGTTGAGAATTTTATCAGCCTTTGTAGTAGCTCCGACTGATACGCCAAGAAAGATTGTTATAATATTCATAAGTGCATTCTGTGCAGTATCAACAAGACGGTTGCAGACACCGCTTTCCTTGAGGATATTTCCGAGCATAAGCATACCGACAAGTGTAGCAGCTGACGGAACTATTAATGCAACTATAAGTGTTACGGCAACAGGGAAAATAATTTTTTCTGTTTTGGAAACTGTTCTGAGGTTTCCCATTTTGATTTTGCGTTCCTTGTCTGTTGTAAGGAATTTCATAATCGGGGGCTGAATAAGCGGAACAAGTGCCATATATGTATAAGCAGCGAGAGCAATTGTACCTGTGCTTATTTTAAAGTCTCCTCCTGAAAGAAGCTTTGTTGAAACATAGATAGCAGTAGGACCGTCTGCACCGCCTATGATAGCGATTGAACCTGCTTCGGCAGCTGAAAATCCGAAAAGTGCAGCTCCGAGGAATGTAATGAAAATACCGCCCTGTGCAGCAGCACCGAGGAGAAAGCTCTTAGGATTTGCAATAAGAGGTGAAAAGTCTGTCATAGTACCGATTCCGAGGAATATAAGCGGTGGATAGAGTCCGAGTTTGACACCTATGTAAAGTATATCAAGCAGTCCGCCCTCTTTAAGTATTCTGCCGTAGTCAATATAATGGTCAATGACGTTTCCGGCAGCATCGTATTCATAAACGTAATCAAAAAGTTCGGGGTGATAGATAGCGTCCGATATGTTCACTACAGGAAGATTAGTCAGGAACATACCGAATGCAATCGGAAGAAGCAGGAGCGGTTCAAACTGCTTTACAATAGCGAGATACATAAATCCGAAAGAAATTGCAATCATAATAAGATTTTTCCAGTTGTCGCCCATAAATATTGCAGAAATTCCGCTTGTATTCCATATTTCTTTCAGAGTATCGAGAAAAATTTCCAACATCGTATAAAAAATTCCTTTCTGAAAAATTTCCGCTAAAATGGATTTGTATTCTGTCGCAGACCTTCGGAAGCCCATACCGGTCTGCCGGAGGATTTCTGATTTTTAGCTTTAACGGATTTGATTCTGTACTGTTTTCCGTCTTCAATACTCATCTGTGCGACAACGGCGGAAATAACGGCAATAATTTCGTCGCTGTCATCTTCTGCCACGGGGACAGGAGGCGGAACAGGTTTTTTAGTTTCCTGTTTCGGTGGGGGAGCTTGTTTAACAGGAGGTTCTTTTTTTCCCTTTTTGAAGAAAGAACCAAACAGGCTGACAAAGCCGACAAGAAGCAGTAATACAAGAAAGACTACGGCGAGTCCGCTTATAATAACGCCGGCAGTCTGACTGATGTCAAGGTCAGCAGTCGGGGCAATTTTGGCGAGCATATAGAAATTCATAACTCACACTCCAATCATAATAAATTTTTATACAGATTTATTATACACTATATTTTTTGTCATTTCAAGATGGATTTGAAATTTTTTTGAATATTTTGCAGATACAGAATTATTGACAGGAGAATATTTATGCACGAATACTGAAAGATAAATTTGATTAATTTTTTTTTTTTTTTTTTTTGCGGATATTGACTTTTAATATCAATAGTGATATAATAAAACTAATAAAATAAGTTTATTTTTCAGGAGGGATTTATATGAAAAAAACAGTAAAAATTTTTACTTCCGTTTTAACTTCCGCACTTCTTGCAGTTTCTTCACTGCCTGTTTTTTCATTCGCTGAGGAACATATAACAGGCGATATAAACTGCGACGGTTTTATAAATTCTGATGATACATTTATGATACTTGATTATTATGCAAAAAATATGACTGGCAGACTTGATGAAATTCCTGATGAGGATATTGAAAGTATTCTGAATTTCGGTGACCTTAACGGTGACGGTGAAATAAATTCAATTGACGCATCTATTCTTTGCAATAAGATATTAAAAACAATTGACGCTAATGGTGACGGAAAAATTGATATTGATGATGCAATGTTTTTCCATGATATAGCAATGAATATTGATTCTTATAGTGAAGATGAAATAAAATCATTTACTAAGCTTACTGCAAATATCCAGTATTATTATGATACTGATACTATGAAAAATGCTTTTATGGGATATTCCTCTGATATGGCAAGAACTTTTTCGGGATTGGAAATGGGAGATGTAAACGGCGACGGAACAATAAATGCGTCAGACGCTTCCAGTGTTCTTAGCTTTTACGCTGAAATGTCATCGGGAAAAACTCCGCAAAAGGATTCCGAGGAATATAAATATATTACACTTCTCGGAGATATAGACAAAGACGGCATTGTTGATTCAAGAGAGGCATCAGAAATACTTTCCATTTACGCAAAGACATCATCAGGTCAGTAAAAAAATTTGATTATTGTATTTCCCTATTGACAATTAAGTTTTTTTCGTGTATAATATACCCATATATTATAAAGGCTGTGACGGAAAGGAGTACGCATTTTTTCCGATTTTCAGAGAGCTGTCGTCAGGTGCAAGACAGTATGAAGAATATGCGGAAGTAGTTCCCGAGCCTCGGTTGCGAAAGATTTTTATTTAATCAAGTAGTTTCCGGCGTGTTTCTCACGTTACAGGGAATACAGTTGTATGACTGCACTAAGTGCGGAATATTTTTAATATATTCCGAAGTCAGGTGGTAACACGGATTTTTATTCGCCCTGAATCTGTTTTCAGCAGATTCGGGGCATTTTTATTTTAATTCAAAGGAGAGATTTTTAAAATGGCAAAGGAACTTGCAAAGTCCTATAATCCAAAGGATTTTGAGGACAGAATCTATAAGGAATGGAATGAAAAAGGCTGTTTCCGTGCAGAAGTTGATGCAAAGAAAACACCGTATACAATAGTAATTCCTCCTCCGAACATTACAGGACAGCTCCATATGGGACACGCTCTTGACGAAACTTTACAGGATATATTAATCCGCTGGAAAAGAATGTCAGGATATTCCGCATTATGGCTTCCGGGAACTGACCACGCATCAATAGCAACAGAAGCAAAAATCGTTGAAAAAATGCGTCAGGAAGGCGTTACAAAAGAGGAAATCGGACGTGACGGCTTTATGAAACGTGCGTGGGAATGGAAAAAACAGTACGGCGGAAGAATTGTTGAACAGCTTAAAAAACTCGGTTCATCATGCGACTGGTCAAGAGAACGCTTTACTATGGACGAAGGCTGTAACAAGGCTGTAAGAGAAGTATTTGTAAAATACTATAATAAAGGTCTTATATACAGGGGCGAAAGAATTATAAACTGGTGTCCGCATTGCCTTACATCAATATCAGATGCAGAGGTAAACTATGAGGAACAGGCAGGACATTTCTGGCATTTGAGATACAAAATCAAGGATACTGATGAATATCTTGAGCTTGCAACAACACGTCCGGAAACTCTTTTAGGAGATACAGCAGTAGCAGTAAATCCGAATGATGAACGCTATAAGGATTTAGTCGGAAAAACTGTAATTCTTCCGCTTGTACACAGAGAAATCCCGATAGTAGCCGATGATTATGTTGAAATGGATTTCGGAACAGGTGTAGTTAAAATCACTCCTGCTCATGACCCTAACGACTTTGAAGTAGGTCTCCGCCATAATCTTCCTGTTATCAACGTTATGACAGATGACGCAAAAATTACTGACGATTATCCGGAATATGCAGGTATGGACAGATACGAGGCAAGAAAAGCTATCGTTGAGGATTTGGAAAAAGAGGGTGCATTGGTAAGAATCGAGGAATACAGCCACAACGTTGGAACATGTTACAGATGCGGTACAACAGTAGAACCGAGAGTATCAAAGCAGTGGTTTGTAAAGATGAAACCTCTTGCAGAACCCGCTATAAAGGCAGTAAAAGAGGGCAAAACTAAATTTGTTCCGGAACGTTTTGACAAGATTTATTATCACTGGCTTGAAAATATCAAGGACTGGTGCATATCAAGACAGCTCTGGTGGGGACACCGTATACCGGCATTTTACTGTGATGAATGTGGTGAAACTGTTGTTACTAAGGAGAACAGTGCAGTATGTCCGAAGTGCGGTAAGCCTATGAGACAAGACCCCGACACACTTGATACATGGTTCAGTTCTGCACTGTGGCCTTTCTCAACACTCGGCTGGCCTGAAAATACAGAGGATTTGAAGTATTTCTATCCTACTGATACACTTGTTACTGGCTATGATATAATATTTTTCTGGGTAGTAAGAATGATGTTCAGCGGTATTGAGAATATGGGCGAAGTACCTTTCAAAACAGTTCTTATTCACGGACTTGTAAGGGATTCACAGGGCAGAAAGATGTCAAAATCACTCGGAAACGGCATAGACCCTCTTGAAGTTATTGATGAATACGGTGCGGACGCTTTAAGATTTATGCTTGCAACAGGAAATTCACCCGGAAACGATATGCGTTATATCGATGAAAAGGTAAAATCAGCAAGAAACTTTGCAAACAAGCTCTGGAATGCTTCAAGATTTATAATGATGAATCTCCCTGATGATTTTGAGTTTACAGGACTTCCCGAAAATCTTTCAATGGAGGACAAGTGGCTTGTAAACAAATTCAATAAGCTTGCAAAGGAAGTAAATGAAAATCTTGAAAAGTTTGAACTCGGTGTAGCATCAACGAAAATTTATGATTTCATATGGGATATTTACTGCGACTGGTATATTGAACTTACTAAGCCGAGAATACAGGCAGGCGGTGACACTATGAAATCCGCACAGGCTGTACTTGTATGGGCAATGCAAGGTATGTTGAAGTTACTTCACCCGTTTATGCCGTTCATTACAGAGGAAATATGGCAGGTACTCAATAACGGAAAGAGTATGATTATGCTTGAAAGCTATCCCGTATACAATGCTGATATTAATTATGATTCCGAAGAAAAGGATTTTGAAAAGATTATTTCCGCAATCAAAGCTGTAAGAAATACCCGTACAGAAATGAATGTTCCGCCGTCAGTAAAGGCAAAGCTCTTTATTGAAACAAAAGATTCCGAACTTTTCAAGTCATGTACAGTATTCTTTGAAAAGCTTGCATCTGCATCGGCAGTTGAAACAGGTGAAAAGTTTGATATTCCCGATTCTGCAAACGCTGTAACGGATTCCGCAAGAATATTTATTCCTATGGACGAACTTGTTGACAAGGATAAGGAAATCGCACGTCTTGAAAAGGAAAAAGCTAAAGTCCAGAAAGATATTGATTTCCTCAGCGGAAAGCTTAACAATCAGGGATTTATCGCAAAAGCTCCCGAAAAGCTTATCGAGGCTGAAAAGGCTAAGCTCGCAAAGGCAGAGGAAAAAATGACTAAGATTATGCAGTCAATAGAGGCTTTCAGAAAGTAATATTCTGTAAAGGGGGACTCTGTCCCCCGCAAGTCTTTTAATAATGTTCAGTCAGAAATATAAATAAGAATTTGACGAACTGGTTTAAATCGTCATTTAAGGGAGTTGTAAATGGAAAGTTGGTGACTATGTGTATTTTTATGAACTTTTAAAAAAATGTGATTTCAATATAATTACTGAAAGATTTATAGAACAATATGAATTATATAAAATTGATTTTGATAGAAACGAAATTCCGAAGAAAGTTGAGCAAGTTATTATTCGCCTTAAAGAAATAAATCCAATAATAAATAATAGATGGGTTATATATGTAAAAAAAGTTAATGATGAAGATGACAGTACAGAATTATTTGATGTAACGGTATTTGGCGAGGAAGATATTCCTTATTCTATTTCTGCAACACCATGGAATGAAGTTTTAGGATATATTGTAGATGCAGAAAGTATAAAGAAATATGAAATAAATGATTTAATATCAGCAATATTATGGGAAATGACTTACTGGGGATATGACGAACGATAAATTTTCCTTTAAACCACTTACAACTCCCAGTTTGCAGAGCAGTTAAATTCTGATTTGTGTCAGCAAATTTTAAAACCAAGAAATTTACAGGAGAGAGTTTTATGAGTGAATATACATTTTCTGTCGTGATACCCGCACATAATAGGGAATCGGCTGACAAATTCTATTATGATGTAAGATAGTAATAAGAAAGATAAACCGGAATTTATTATTATGTAAGGAGATTTATGGAATTTAACAAAATTGAAAAAGGAGAATTATTATGATAAAGCATATAGTAATGTTCAAATTAAAGGATACGGACGGAAAAACAGCATATGAAAATGCTGTTGAGGCAAAGGAACGCTTTAATAAGGTAATCGAAAACGTTCCGACACTTAAAAAGGGTGAGGCTGTAATAAATTCAGCAGACGCTCCCGAAAGCAACTATACAATAGCTTTGATATGCGATTTTGACGATATAGACGGACTTAATGCATATCAGGAACACCCTGTTCACAAGGAATTCGGAGCATTTATCGGAACTGTAAAAACGGAACGTGCCTGCATAGATTACGAATATTAAAAATAAGGGCGGATTTTAAATCCGAAAAGTGCAGAGAGATAAAGGAGCAGATATGAATTTTAATGAATGTATGGATTTTATATCCTCATACAGCAGACTCGGAGCGAAAGTGACTGATTTGTCACGTGCAGAAGAACTTATGGAACGAATCGGAAATCCCGAAAAGGATTTGAAGTTTGTGCATATTGCAGGTACTAACGGAAAGGGGTCAACACTTGAATATATTGCGAATGCTCTGGAACTTTCGGGATATAGGACGGGTAAATTCACATCGCCCTTTGTTACTCACTATACAGACAGAATACGCATAAATGACCGTGAAATTGATGAAAAATCGCTCTCGGAAATATGCGGTTTCGTAGCCGAACACGTTGCGGACAGAAAATATTCGCAGTTTGAAATAACTATGGCAATAGCTTTTCTGTGGTATAAGCGTGAAAATTGTGATATAGTCGTACTGGAAACAGGTATAGGCGGACTTCTTGACAGTACGAATGTTATACCGTCACCGCTTTTGTCTGTTATTACTTCAATATCGCTTGACCATACGGCAATACTTGGAGATACCGTTGAAAAAATTGCAGTTCAGAAAGCAGGAATAATTAAAGAAAATTCGGCGGTAGTATTATCAATTGACAATAAAAACGAAGTAAGCAGAATTGTTAAAGAAACAGCTTTAAAAAAGCACAGCGAATTTATACAGCCCGGATACAATAATTTTAAATATCAGGCTATGGAATCTGACGGTATGCCGTTTATTTACAAAGGTGAACAGTTTAAAACGGCAATGCTCGGATTTCATCAACCCTGCAATGCCGTTACAGCGATTGAAGCCTGCCGTTATCTAAAGAAAAAAGGATTTTTTGTTCCTGAATATGCAATCCGGAAATCAATAGAAACTACTAATGTCAAAGCGAGAGTGCAGTATATTAAAGGCAATCCGCCTGTAATTGTTGACGGCGGACATAATCCTGCCGGAATCAATACTCTTGCTATGGTGATTGATGATATACGCCTTAAAGGAAAGAAAATTTTTACAGTTATGGGAATGGTCGATTCCAAAGACTATAAAAGCGGAATTGAAAAAATAGCAAGATATTCAGAAAAAATTTTTCTTGTTGACGGATTTATAAATAATGCAGTTTCGTCTGAAAAGCTTAAAGCAATTGCAGAAAAATATACTGATTCGCAAGCCTGTGATTTTAAATCAGCAGTTGAAAAAGCTAAAAGTCTTGCTGTTGAAAATAACGGCATAGTTCTTGTATGCGGTTCGCTTTATCTTGCAAGCGAATACCTTAATATTTATTGTATGTAAAAAATGCATAGTTTTTTGACGAATTTTTTGTAATATCCTATAAAAAATTTTTTTTGCGGATTTTTACTTGTATTTTTAGGAAAAAGGTGCTATAATCATCTTAGACCGCTGAAAACGGTTAATAAAATTAAGGAGGTTTTTTAACAATGGCGTTAAAAAATCAGTATTTAATCGACTTACTGGAAACAGTTAAGAAAAGAAATGCAGGCGAACCTGAATTTATTCAGGCAGTTACAGAAGTTTTTGAATCACTTCAGCCTGTTGTTGACAAGAGACCTGACCTCGTTGAAGCCGGCGTATTCGAAAGAATCGTTGAACCTGAAAGACAGATTATGTTCAGAGTTCCTTGGGTTGACGATAACGGCAAGGTAAGAGTAAACAGAGGTTTCAGAGTACAGTTCAACTCTGCAATTGGTCCTTATAAGGGCGGAATCAGACTTCACCCGTCTGTATACCTCGGAATCATCAAGTTCCTCGGTTTTGAACAGGTATTCAAAAACAGCCTTACAACACTTCCTATGGGCGGTGGCAAGGGCGGTTCAGACTTCGACCCTAAGGGCAAGAGCGACGGAGAAATCATGCGTTTCTGCCAGAGCTTTATGACAGAACTTTCAAAGCATATCGGTGCTGACTGCGACGTTCCCGCAGGTGATATCGGTACAGGCGGAAGAGAAATCGGCTATATGTTCGGTCAGTACAAGAGACTCAGAAATGAATTTACTGGTGTTCTTACAGGTAAGGGACTTACATACGGCGGTTCACTCGCAAGAACTGAAGCAACAGGCTATGGCCTTTGCTACTTCACAAACGAAATGCTTCAGGCAAACGGTATGAGCTTTGAAGGCAAAACAGTTGTAATCTCAGGTTCAGGAAACGTTGCTATATATGCTACTGAAAAGGCACAGGAATACGGTGCAAAGGTAGTAGCACTTTCAGATTCAAACGGCTATATCTACGATGCTGACGGTATCAAGCTTGACATCGTTAAGGACATCAAGGAAGTAAGACGCGGAAGAATCAAGGAATATGTTGAGGCAGTTCCTACTGCTGAATATCACGAAGGTTGCAAGGGTATTTGGACAATCAAGTGTGATATCGCACTTCCTTGTGCAACTCAGAACGAAATTGATGGCGAATCTGCTGAAATTCTCGTTAAGAACGGCTGTAAGGTAGTTTCAGAAGGTGCAAATATGCCTTCAACTCCCGAAGCAATTGAAACATATCTTGCAAACGGTCTCCTTTATGGTCCTGCAAAGGCTGCAAACGCAGGCGGTGTTGCAACATCAGGTCTTGAAATGAGCCAGAACAGCGAAAGACTTTCATGGACATTTGAAGAAGTTGATGAAAAGCTCCACAATATTATGAAGAACATATTCAAGTCCTGCGATGAGGCTGCTAAGGAATATGGTATGGAAGGCAACTATATGGCTGGTGCAAATATTGCCGGCTTCCTCAAGGTTGCTGAAGCTATGAAGGCTCAGGGTTGTGTCTGATTAGAATATATACAAAAATAATCAAGGGCGGAATTTTTAATTCCGCCCGTTTTTTGTTGGTTTGTTTTAAATCATAATTTATATAATTATTTCCATATCATATATATTTTCAGGTTATCTTCTTTATTTTGAAATATAAAAAGAATTTTTTCTTCTGAATCGTAACAGCATGAAATCCAGTCATTTTCACTTGTTTTATATATTGAAGACAGTTTTTTAAGATTATTAAGTTCTATTCCATGTTTATTCAGAATCTCTTTTAATCCTGTGTCATGTATTTCATAATTCCAATCATATTCTATTAAAACTTCTTGTGCCGTATGATAACATTCACCTGAAATTGCATCACAAACTACTACTAAAAAATAGTCAGATAAATAATTATACATTAATACCCATTTAGTAATGCCTTTCATTTCATGGTACATGTAAACAGGAGGATTTTCCTTATTTAAATCTGTTCTTTTTATACCAAAATATGCTATACCCGCTGCATAATCACTTCCTATTAACATATAATCGTCAACGAAATCATTCCATTTTGAAACAGGAGAGTTTGCAAAAGGAAAATATTCACTGTCATCATCGATTTTTTTATTTTCTTTGAGAGTTTCATTAATACTTATATTTATCCAATCATAAAGGAAATAAAACGGACATTCATCGTTAAAATTCCAGACATCAGCTGTGCTTAACATTTCATTTGAAGAACACATAAATTGTTTATAAATATCCGGCAAAACAATATTATACTTTTTTTCTAAAAGTTCCAATTTTTTATTTGTATCACTTTTCTTTGGAATATTATTAAATATATCCAATATGTCAATAGCTGATAAGTCATATTTTATACTCATTTATTTTTACTCCTTGAATTACAATGTATCTTTCTGACTGAACAATTACTATATACTTTAATAATTTCCTCCCTCAGGTAAATCGTTAGGGTTTATCCATTCAATCTCTTTTGAAGCTGTACCTGTCTCCAGAAATTCTTTTATGCCTTTCCATGCCAGTTCAGGTGGTAAAAATAACCCCATGGAAATATCGCATACATCTTTTGTCCAAACAATTTCATCTAATTTGTTTTTATCAAAAACGGATAGTTTTTCTTCATTGCTCTCATGACGCAAGTAAATTCCATAATCAAGATGTACATTAATAATTAATGTAGCAATTGACTCCTCATCTTCAAAGTAATGAATTTCTGCATAAGCAGTATTTACTGATGACCAATAATTTTTAAAGTTTTTTATAATATCATTGTATAGAATATCAGTATCAATATTGGTAATAATTTCATCCATTGGAGAGTAATAATGTGTATATTTCATTATTTAATACCTCTTTTTTCAAGTGATTCAGGAATATAATTTGTCGCTCTTTTAAATTCCGATTTATCTTGCCAGATATATTTTAATATGGATTCAGCTGTATAACAGCGATTTCCGGTCTGTTGTTAAGCCTTGCGGGAACGGGATAGTTTCCGAGTCCGGAAGTGATAAACATATATTTTTCATTTTCGGAAAGGCTGAAAAAACCTTTATCGTATACATTTTTTCTTCCCTCTGAAAATTCCGGAAACCACTTGCCGTTAGTGGAATCGTATACAGCACCCATTCCGAAAGGCAACTGAATCATCCCGCCGTGAGTATCACCGCAAAGTGTAAGGTCTGCACCGAAATCGTTATAGTAATCATACATTGGAATATGTGCCATAAGAATATTGTAATATGACGGGTCAAGCTGAAATTCGCTTGAAAGGTCGAAATTATCTGAAAAATAAGCATTGTTTATTCCGTATATTTTAATGCTGTTTCCTCTGATGTCAAGCGTTTCTGACTGATAATTCATAACGTTTACACCGTTCTGCATGAGAATATTCAGATATTCAACGGAAGTATCATGTTCACCGGCAACGAAAAAAACTTCATAGCCGGCTTTTACGGTGTCAATCATAAGGGATTCAGCTTTATCAATATTTTCCTGTCCGGTATTTCGGGAATACATGTCACCGAGATAGAAAACAATATCAGGGTTTATATCCTTAATTTTTTTGATAATAGTTTTCGGGCTGATACCATATTTTTCGGCATGATAATCGCTTAAAACGGCAATTTTTACGGAAGAATTAAGCTTTGATGAATTTATGTAAGTTTTGCTGATTTTTACTGTATAGTTGTTGAAATACCATATAAGAATAATTATCAGAAGAAGAGCAGTAAGCCGTCTGAAAAAGTATTTTGGATTTTTTCTTTTTTTCGGAGCAGTTTTCTTTTCAGGCATATTTTTTTACCCCTGTTTTTCTTTTATATGTAAATCAATCTGATTATAGGGGATTTCTATATCATTTTTATCAAATTCAAGCTTTACGTTTTCTGTCAGATTATAGTAAACCTTCCAGTAATTTTCGTTTGCAGTCCATACCTGAACGCATATTCCGAGGGAGCTTTCTTTCTGTTCATTCATTCTCACAAGGGGTTCGGGTTCACGGAGAATAAGCGAATCGGATTCGATAACCTTTTTTATTATTCTTTTAGCTTTTTCAAAATCGTCATTATAGCTTATATCAAATGAAAGGTCTACACGGCGTGTAGCAGTTTCGCTGTAATTTATAATTTTAGCATCAGTAATTTTTCCGTTCGGAATAAATACGCTTTTATTATCGGGAGTAATAATTTTCGTGTAAAGAATACCGATTGAATCGACAGTACCGAGAGAATTGTCAATTTCTATCAGGTCGCCCGATTTGAAAGGCTTTGAGAAAAGAATTATAAATCCTCCGGCAAGATTTGAAAGGCTGTTTTGCAGAGCAAGACCGATTGCAATTCCGGCAGTACCGATTACCGTTACTATTGAAGTCATA
Organism: uncultured Clostridia bacterium; assembly: GCA_945910815.1. Lineage (GTDB taxonomy): Bacteria > Bacillota > Clostridia > Oscillospirales > Ruminococcaceae > Ruminococcus. The sequence goes on along the minus strand of CAMDZD010000010.1, from coordinate 34,897 downwards.
GGCACGTTTAATATAGAAAGTGCAATTATTGCGACAAGAATATAGAGCATAACTCTTATAAGAGATATTAAAAAGCTTCCGGCAGTATTTTCAATATTTGAACGCTCCACAAATTTTGCAGTAAATTTAAGCAGTAATTTTGAAAGAATTATTCCAAGAAAAAACACAGTGACCGCAAATACAAGAACAGGCAGTGCGGAAACGAATTTGTCGGTTAAGGAAGTCAGAAGTGATGAGGCATTTTCAACACTTTCCTTTACATTCGGAATCTGAATTTCCGTAGTAGTTTCAGCAGTTTCAGTCAAAACGGAGGTCAAGGTTTCAGTCATTAAAAAAACTCCTTTCCTTATCAGAAAATATACTGATATTATATCAGAAACGCATAAAAAAGTCAATCATATGATGATATACAAATTATGAGAGAAATTTTTTTGTTTTTCCTATTGTAATATGAAGAAAAAGATGTTATAATGAGTTATTATAGATGACAGGGGAGTGAATTTGTGAAAAAGTGGAATATTAAAAAAGCCGATGAAAATGCAGTGAGGGAACTTTTAAACGATGAAAGTCTTAAAACAGCTGTATTTGATGAACTTCTTTCAAGAGAACCGGATTCCGGAATTTTAAGAAGTAATTTTCAGGACAGTACATTAATTTCCCTGCTTGTGCCGGTGCTTGTTTCAAGAGGCTTTTGCAGTACGGAAAGCATAGGCGAAAAATTTTCGGCTGAATGTCTTTCCGACCCTTTTCTTATAAGGGATATGGAAAAGGCTGTTGAAAAAATCAACAGTGCTATTGATGAATCTGTTAAAATCTGCATTTACGGAGACTATGACTGCGACGGTATAATGTCAACGGTAATTCTTTATACTTTTTTAAGTCAGGCGGGTGCAGACGTAATATATTATATTCCCGAACGTTCCGAGGGATACGGACTTAACTGTGATGCCGTAAGAAAAATAGCTGATATGGGTACAAAGCTTATAATCACGGTTGACAACGGAATTTCAGCCGTAAAAGAGGCGGAGCTTATTTATGAACTCGGAATGGAGCTTGTAATTACTGACCATCATCAGCCTCCGGAAATACTTCCAAAGGCAGAGGCAGTTATTGACCCACACAGAAAGGACTGTATGTCACCTTTTAAAAATCTTTGCGGAGCGGGAGTCGTTTTAAAGCTTGTATCAGCTCTTGACGGGGGAAATTATGAAATACCGCTTGAACAGTTTGCAGACCTTACAGCACTGGCAACTGTTGCCGATGTTGTTGACCTTTCGGGAGAAAACAGATATATAGTATGCCGTGGAATGAATTTCATAGAACAGACTGACCGCACAGGACTTACAGCACTTCTTGAAGTAAGCGGACTTCTCGGAAAAAAGATTAACTCCACATCAATGGCGTTTATGCTTTCACCCCGAATAAATGCTTCCGGCAGATTCGGTTCACCGAAAACAGCAGTAAATCTTCTTCTTTCCGAAAACGAGGAGGAGGCTCATTCGATTGCACAGGAGCTTAATTCACTCAATGAAAACCGCAAAAAAGCTGAATTGATTATAACTGATGAAATATGTCAGCTTGTAAATTCCGACAGAAGTCTTGCGTCAAAAAGAGTGCTTTTTTTCTGCGGAAAGGACTGGAATCACGGAGTTATCGGCATTGTTGCATCTAAAATAGAAGAACTTTACGGAAAACCGTGCTTTATAGCCTCTGAATCAAACGGAGAAATAAGAGGTTCAGCAAGAGCTTTCGGAGAATTTTCAGTATTCAAAGCGTTAAACTATTGCGAAGAATGTCTTGAAAAATTCGGAGGTCATCAGGGAGCAGGCGGATTTACAATTAAAAGCGGAATGACTGATAAATTTGACAGCATGTTACAGGAATATGCTTTTATAAATCACCGTGAAATGCCTGTATTTTCATATAATATTGATTATGTAATAAAACCCGATGAAATGACTTTAAGGGGAATAAAGGGACTTGATTTCATAGAACCCTGCGGTCAGGGAAACGACAAGCCGATATTCCTTATAAACGGTGCAACGGTTGAGGAAATTTCACCTATGGGTGCGGGGAAGCATACAATGCTACGCCTTAATTACGGAGGAAAAAAGCTTTACGCAAAAATTTTCAGAAAACCGCCCGAAAAAACAGGAATACTTGTAAATCAGAATTACAGTTTTGCGGTTAATCTTGAAATAAATCATTTCAACAACAGAGACAGTGTAAATATACTTGTTATCGATTACCGCAGACAGGGAATAAATCAGAATAAGATAATAAATGCACGCCATATCTATGAAAGTTTTCTGAGAGATGAAGAACTTCCGCAGAATTATTATAATTCTATGTATCCCGAACGTGACGAAGTTGCTCTGATATACAGAAAAATTGCGGAATCCGGAACTGATACCGATATGCTTTATTCGCAGATATTTTCCGAAAAGCTTAACTACTGCAAATTTCTTGTTGCAATAGAGGCTCTTGCCGAGCTTAAGCTTATTGACTATATATATTCCGAAAAAAAAGTTAAACGTCTGAAAGCTGACGGGAAAGTAAATCTTGAAACAGCTCCCATACTTATAAAGCTGAGAGAAAAAACAGGAAGGTGATTTTTATTATGGACGCTACTGATGAAAGATATGACGATAACTATACTATTGATATGCTCATTCAGAAGATACTGACCAATGACAGACAATATGATTTAAGCAAGATTGTTACTGCATACAAGTTTGCCGAAAAGGCTCATGAAGGACAGTTTCGTTCATCGGGACAGCCCTATATAATACACCCCCTTGCAGTATCATTCATACTTCTTGACCTCGGAATGGATACAGATACAATATGTGCAGCTATGCTCCACGATGTTGTTGAAGATACGGACACAACTCTTGACGATGTTAAAAAGCGTTTCGGTCAGGACGTTGCAATGCTTGTGGACGGAGTAACAAAGCTTACAAAAATGCCTATGTTCGACAAGGAACAGCAACAGGCTGAAAATGTAAGAAAAATGCTCCTTGCAATGTCGCAGGATATAAGAGTAATGATAATAAAGCTCTGTGACAGACTTCACAATATGCGTACACTCTGCTACCGTCCCGAATTTAAACAGCGTAACAAGGCTCTTGAAACTATGAATATATATGCTCCCATAGCTCACCGTCTTGGAATAAAATCCGTTAAGGAAGAACTGGAAGATTTGTCATTCCGCTATCTCGACCCGTATGCATATGCGGAAATCGAACAGATACTTGAACTGAAAAAAGACAAGAGAGAGGCTTTTATAGAAAGTATCAAAAAACAGATTGCCGAAAGATTTAAAACAGAAACATTTCAGCGTGAACCGGTAATAGACGGCCGTGTGAAAAGCATATACGGCATATACAAGAAAGTATTCGTAAAAGGAAAGAATATTGACGAAGTATATGACAAATATGCCGTAAGAATAATTGTTTCGACACAGTCGGAATGTTACGGAGTTCTCGGAATGATTCACAGTATGTTTACAATGATTCCGGACAGATTCAAGGATTATATATCAAATCCGAAAGCAAACGGCTATCAGTCAATTCACACTACTGTAATAGGACATGAGGGAATACCGTTTGAAGTTCAGATAAGAACATGGGAAATGCATGAAACTGCTGAATACGGAATCGCTGCACACTGGAAGTATAAAGAAGGCATTCAGGGACGTGACAAAATGGAACAGCGTCTTGCATGGGTTCGTCAGATTATTGAGGCACAGCAGGCTTCTGATGATGTTGAGGAAATTGTCCGTGCAATAAAAACCGACTTGGCTCCCGAAGAAATCGTTGTTATGACTCCAAAGGGAAAACCAATTACACTTCCCGTTGATTCTACAGTAATTGACTTTGCATACAAGATACACACCGAAATAGGTCATAAAACCACCGGTGCAAAGGTCAACGGAAAAATAGTTCCGCTTGACTATAAGCTCAGCACAAGCCAGATATGCGAAATAATTACAAGCAAAGACCCCGCAAAAGGTCCTAACCGTGCATGGCTTAAAATTGTAAAGACAAATGAGGCAAGGTCAAAAATAAGACTCTGGTTCAAGCGTGAATGTCGTGAGGAAAATATTGAACAGGGCAAGCTTGAGCTTGAACGTGAATTTAAAAGATACCGCATAAACATTCCTGAGGAAGAAAGACCGCAGTTCCTTGCAGATGATTTCAAACGTCACAACTGCAACAATATTGATGATTTTTATGCATCAGTGGGATACGGAGGAATAACCCTTTCAAAGATAATTCCACGTCTTAAAGACAAGTATCTCAAAATGCATGAGAATGAACCGGCTGAAAATCCCTCTGTAATTACTGTTGATGCAGGAAACGGAGGTACGGTAATTCTTGACGGAATAAGCAATTATGCCGTAAAATTTGCACAGTGCTGTAATCCTCTGCCGGGCGATGATATAGTCGGCTTTATAACAAGAGGCTACGGAATGTCAATTCACACTAAAAACTGTATAAATTACCGTTCTGCACTCGAAAGAAACAATCCCGAGGAGCTTGCGAGATGGCGTGATGATGTCAGATGGTCAGCAAAAACAAATTCATCAATTCAGACCGGAATAGAAGTTACAGCCTTTGACAGAGTGGGACTTGTGCGTGATATATCAGAAATACTTGCGGAGGCAAGAATCCCGATAGTTCATTCATCGTCAAGAAATCTCAAAAACGGAAATGCACTTTTTGAAGCTACTATCAAGGTAGCAAGCACCGAACAGCTTAAAAATCTCTTTGACAAGCTAAGACGTGTAAGAGATGTAATATCCGTTGACAGAGCATCATCTTAAATCTTTTTGAATAAAGGAATAAAAAATGCGTAATCTTAATATAGTCCTTCTTGAACCGCAGATACCACAGAATACGGGAAATATTTCCCGTACCTGTGCTGTAACGGGTGCGAGACTTCATCTTATAAGACCATTCGGTTTTGAAATAAGTGACAAGCACCTGAAGAGAGCCGGTCTTGATTACTGGGATAAGCTTGATATATCATACTATGATAATATAGATGATTTTTATGAAAAAAATTCCGGAGAATATTTTTATTTTACTACAAAGGGACGTTCCGTCCACAGCGATATTGAATATCCGGATAATTCATATCTGATTTTCGGCAGAGAGGACAGGGGAATCCCCGAAGAAATTCTCTATAATAACGAAAAGCATTGTGTCAGAATACCAATGCGTAATAATTTAAGGAGCCTTAATCTTTCAAACTCCGTAGCAATAGGCGTTTATGAGGTTTTAAGGCAGTGGGGCTATCCCGAACTTTCCACAGAGGGAAAGCTTACAAAATATAACTGGTGAAAAGGGGTAAAGTATGCCAAAAATACTTATAATGACAGATTCCGCCTGCGACCTTGAACTTGATGAACTTCAGAAAGCAGGCATAAAGCTTATGAGCTTTAATATTTCAATAGATGATTTGAGTTTCCGTGAAACTGTTGACAAGTCAAAGGACGAAGTCTATGAGCTTATGGATAAAAGCACAGAAATTCCGAAAACTTCTCAGGTAACTTCATTTGAATTTCTCGAAGCCTATAAAGAGGCATACAGTCAGGGATATACTGATATAATATATATGTCCATATCCGCAACAGCGTCGAAGACTCATGAAAATTCCATTATGGCAATTAATATGCTTTTTGAAGAAATTCCCGAATCAAAGGGAAAAATCAATATTTACGTTGTTGATTCAAAGGGATATACTGCAATGTATGGTTATCCACTTTTGGAGGCATCGAAAAAGGCAAAAAAACCGGATTCAAATGCAAAGGAAATTGTTGCATATCTTGAGGAATGGGCAAGTAAAAGTGCAGCATATTTTGTCCCTATGACTCTTAAATATGCAAAGAAATCCGGAAGAATATCGGCTGCCGCAGCCTTTGCGGGGGAACTTCTCGGAATAAAGCCCATTATTCAGATGGCTGACGGCGGTTCAAAAATAATGTCAAAGATTAGAGGAGACAAAAATATTATCCCTAAGCTTATGGAATGTATTGAATCCGAAATGACTCCGCAGACTCCTTATATAATGCTTACCGGAAAAAATGATACTCTTGCAAAACAGCTTGAAAAGGAAATGATTAAGAAATTCGGATACAAAGCAGAATATTATTCTAAAATCGGTGCGGCAATTTCAGCTAATGCCGGAAATGATTTGGTTGGTGTTGTCTGTCGCAGAAAGAACGTTTAAGGTGAATTATGCTGGGAGTAACTTTTGAAGGCGGTGCAAACAGAACTGTTTTTTCGTGCGGAGTTATCGATGCTCTTATAAAAAACAAGATTACCGCTGATTATATTATAGGAACATCAGCCGGAATTGCATACGGTCTTACCTATGCATCAGGACAGTACGGAAGAAACTACAAAATAGCCAGTCATTATATAGCAGACAAACGCTATCAGGGATTCAGGCATATGTTCAGCCATAATAACAGGAGCTTTTATAACCTTGATTTTGTATTCGATGAAATTCCGAATAAGCTTGTACCATTTGACTATGAAAAATACAGAAATTTCAAAGGTCATACAGTTGCAACAGTTACGAATATCGAAACGGGCAAAGCCGAATATCTTGAAGTTCCGAGAGATGACAGAAAATTTATGTATCTGAGGGCATCATGTTCAATGCCTTTGCTTTTTCCCATAGCGGAAATAAACGGAAAAAAGTATCTCGACGGCGGAGTATCTGATTCAATACCGTATGAACAGGCAATGCGTTCGGGGTGCGATAAAAATATAGTAGTCCTTACAAGAGAAAGAAATTACCGCAAAAAAAATGAACGCATTTCAAAGCTTGTCGGATTAAGATACAGGGAATATCCGGAATTTGTAAAGGCTTCTTACAGCAGACCGGATAATTACAACAAATGCGTTGAAAGGCTTGCGGAACTTGAAAAACAGGGAAAAGTATTTGTAATAGCTCCCGAAACTACTATGAATGTAAGCCGTACTGAATCGGATACAAAAAAGCTTACCGCATTATATAAGCACGGTTATGATGTTGCAATGAAAGAAATGCCAGATTTATTAAAATATCTCGGAAAACAGGACGGATAAAAAAATTCCGTCCTTATTACTGCAATTCCGGCTGTGCGAGAAGTCTGCCGGCAATTTCAACGCATACCGTGTAGATATAACGGCAGTCGTTTTCAAGCGTTTTTGCACTTGCTGTATATTCATCGTGAAGTGTTCTGAAAAGTTCCGAAAGAGAAAGCTTTTCCGGAATTTTAATCTTTCCCGCAAAACGGCTGAAATCACTGTTTATAAAGTTGTGCAGACGGTTTTCATATTCAAGATGTTCATTCAGATTTCCTTTGAAGTCAGAATTATGCGGAAATGTAAAGCAATCACCTATATAGTGAATCATAATTCCCATATTATAGACTGAAATTTTTCCCGATTTCAGAACTTTTTCCAGAAATTTGTGGCGGTCGCTGAACATATGTCCCTTTATATATGTGAAAGGGTTCATATCGGGAGCGATGCAGCCTGCTATAAAAACAATCCTTTTAATTTTTCCCCCGAAGTTCTTGAACTTTCCGGCAATTTCTTTTGCGAGTATATAGTGGTCACATGTTTTCATATTAATTCCTCCATTTTGAAATCTGGTATTCTGTATATATATATTATATGCAGAGTTTGAAAACTACACTGAACATTCTGTGATAATTTCATGAATTTTCAGTGTTAATATCTGGTACTAAATCAAAATATTTTTTTATTTGAATTTTCTTCTAAACTACTGGACAAAATATTATTAATATGTTATAATGAATGTTAATGAAAAATCCCTTGAAGTTAGCCCCGCCCGTTAGGTTGACAAGGCGTTTGATTATAATATTTTGCAGAATTTTCTGTGATTTTGACGATTTCCGCTTGCCTGTCGACCTTGCAAGCGTTTTTTTTGGGAAATTTGTTAGGAGGAATTATGACTGATAATTTTATTCTGAAAAATGTGAAAATCAAAGACAGCAAAGAACCATGCGATATTTTTGTGTCCGAGGGCATTATTAAAAGAATCGGAAAAAATATTTCCGAAGAAAATACGGAAGTTTTTGACTGCACCGGACTTAATGTCATTAACGGTCTTTTCGATATGCATGTGCATTTCCGTGACCCCGGATTTACTCACAAGGAGGATATAATAACCGGTACACGTTCCGCACTTGCCGGAGGTGTAACGGGCGTACTCTGTATGCCTAATACCAATCCGCCTGTCGATAATCCGGAAACTCTGAAATATATATACGATAAGGCAAGGGATACCGGAGTCGAAGTCCGTCAGACAGTATGCATTACAAAGGGTATGAAAGGAAATGAACTCTGCGACTATGAAGAACTTAAAAATGCAGGAGCTTCAGCACTTTCCGATGATGGCAGACCTGTTGAAAATGCGGAGCTTATGAGAAAGGCTCTCGAACTTTCAAACAAAAATAATCTTCTTATAACTTCCCACTGCGAGGACTTGTCAATAATCAACGGCGGAATTATGAATAAAGGCATAATTTCAGAAAAGCTCGGTGTCAAGGGAATGGACAGAGCATCTGAAAACACTATCACGGCAAGGGAAATTATTCTTGCGGAAAGTGTCAACGCAAGAATACACATTGCCCATGTAAGTACGGCAGAAAGCATTGAAATTATCCGTCAGGCAAAGAAAAATGGTATACGTGTAACATGTGAAACATGTCCGCATTACTTTATGCTTACAGACGAAAAACTCCTTGCCGAAGATGCCGATTTCAGAATGAATCCCCCTCTGAGAACTCAGAATGATGTCAATGCTGTCATAGAGGGAATTATTGACGGTACTGTTGACTGTATTGTTACTGACCACGCTCCCCATACGGCAGAGGAGAAAAAAATATTCTCAAAAGCTCCCAACGGTGTCGTAGGTCTGGAAACGTCACTTTCTGCAACTCTGACGGCACTTTATCATACAGGTAAAATTTCACTTCAGAGAGTTATTGAGCTTATGTCAGTAAATCCGAGGAAAATTCTCGGTCTTGAAATACATGACATAAAAGAGGGAGAATGTGCTGAATTTACTGTCGTTGATTTGGAAAGAGTATGGACTGTTGAACCCGAAAAGCTACATTCAAAGTCAAAAAATACTGTTTTCAAGGGTATGACTCTGAAGGGCAAGCCTTTAATGACTGTTACTAAGGGCAAAATAAGATATAATGAAATGTGAGGAGAAATAATATGTCATTTGACAGACTTATTGAAAAAATTAAAGAAACAGGAAATCCAAGTGTAGTAGGTCTTGACCCTAAGCTTGAATATGTTCCGGAATTTATTCAGAAAAAATATCTTGAGGAGGACGGCTGGAGTCTTAAAGCAGCGTCTAAGGCAATACTCAAATTCAATCAGATGATTATTGACGAAATATGCGATATAGTGCCTGCTATCAAGCCTCAGTCGGCATATTATGAAATGTACGGTCATCACGGTATGAAAACCCTTGAAAGAACTATCAGATATGCAAAACTCAAGGGTATGTATGTAATCACTGACGGCAAAAGAAACGATATAGGTGCTACTATGGAGGCATATACAAATGCTCATCTCGGTACTGTGAGAATAGGTGAAAACGATTTTGAACCTTTCGGAGCTGATGCTCTTACAGTAAACGGCTATCTCGGAACAGACGGAATATCTCCTCTGCTTAAGGTATGCAAGGAGCGTGACAGAGGAATATTTGTGCTTGTAAAGACTTCCAATCCCTCAAGCGGTGAACTTCAGGACAGACTGATTGACGGTGTTCCCATATATGCTATAATGGGCGATATGTGCGAAAAATGGGGAAGTGAACAGATAGGTAAATACGGATATTCAAGTGTTGGTGCGGTAGTTGGTGCTACTTATCCCGAACAGCTTTCCGAACTCCGCAAGCGTTTACCGCATACAATGTTCCTTGTCCCCGGATACGGAGCTCAGGGCGGAGGTGCAAAGGGAATCGCAGGTGCTTTTGACGGAAACGGTATGGGAGCGATAGTAAATTCTTCCAGAGCCGTTATGTGTGCATACAAAAAGGAAGGCTGTGATGAACGTGACTTTGCAAAGGCTTCACGCCGTGAGGTCATCAGAATGAGGGACGACATCACAGCATATATATAATGCTTGATAATGAAAGGAATGGTACAATGTCATTATTTAATCAGAGCGAAAAGGCATATCTTCTTCTTGCCAACGGTCAGATATTCGAGGGCAGAAGCTTTGGTGCAAAAGGTACAGTAATAGGGGAAGTTGTATTCACAACAAGCCTTACAGGATATGAGGAAACTCTCACTGACCCGAGCTATTACGGTCAGATAGTAACACAGACATTTCCGTTAATCGGAAACTATGGTGTAAATGAAGCTGACAAGGAATCCGATAAATCATATGTAAGCGGTTATATAGTAAGGGAATGGTGCAATGCTCCGTCGAATTTCCGTATGGAAGGCGATATAAATTCATTCCTCGAAAAGGAAAATATAATCGGTCTGCATAATATAGATACAAGACGCCTTACAAGAACAATCCGTGAGGCGGGCGTTATGAACGGCGTTATTACAACTGAAAACGTCTATGAAAAGAAAGATGAATTTCTTGAAAAAATAAAGGCATATGAAATAAAAAATGCCGTAAAATCCGTAACAGCCAATAAGAATTTTACATACTCTGAAGAAAATCCGAAATACAGAGTAGTTCTTATGGATTTCGGATATAAGAGAAATATCAGAAATGAACTTGTAAAGCGTGGCTGTGAAGTTATAGTAGTTCCGGCATATACAACAGCCGATGAAATAAAGGCTCTTTCTCCTGACGGAATAATGCTTTCAAACGGCCCCGGAAATCCTGCTGAAAACGTTGAAATTATCGGAAATCTCAAAGAAATCGTAAAGCTTGGAATCCCGATTTTCGGAATCTGTCTCGGTCATCAGCTTATGGCTCTTGCACACGGCGGAAGGACTGAAAAGCTTAAATACGGTCACAGAGGTGCAAATCAGCCTGTTATCGATTTGGAAAGCGGTAAAACATACGTCACAAGCCAGAACCACGGATATGCAGTAGTAGGCGAAAGCATAGACGAATCAATAGCAAGCGTATCACATATAAATGCAAACGATAAAACCTGTGAAGGTATCAAGTATAAAAATTCAAATGCTTTTACAGTACAGTTCCACCCCGAAGCACATGGAGGACCTCTTGATACAGCTTATCTGTTTGATGAATTTATTTCCAGAATGAACAAGGAGGAAAAGTAAAATGCCGTTGAGAAGTGATATAAAGAAAGTACTTGTTATCGGTTCAGGGCCAATCATAATAGGACAGGCAGCTGAATTTGACTATGCCGGAGCTCAGGCTTGCCGTGCTTTGAAACAGGAAGGTCTTGAAGTAGTTCTTATAAATTCAAACCCTGCAACTATTATGACCGATAAGGCAATGGCAGATAAAATCTATATCGAGCCTCTGACTCTTGACGTAGTAAAGAGAGTAATCGAAATTGAAAAGCCGGACAGCGTTCTTTCAACACTCGGAGGTCAGACAGGTCTTACCCTTTCAATGCAGCTTGCTGAAGAGGGATTCCTTGAATCCCATAATGTAAAGCTTTTAGGTGCAGTACCTGAAACTATCCATAAGGCTGAAGACCGTCAGGCATTCAAGGATACAATGGAAAAAATAGGTGAACCATGTATTCCGTCAAAAGTTGTTGAAACTATTGACGATGCTGTTGACTTTGCAAAGATTATAGGTTATCCGGTAATAGTAAGACCTGCATTCACTCTCGGAGGAACAGGCGGAGGTATTGCAAACAATGAAGATGAACTCCGTGACATTTCCAAAAATGGTTTAAGACTTTCACCTATTACACAGGTACTTATTGAAAAGTGTATAAGTGGCTGGAAAGAAATCGAATTTGAAGTAATCCGTGACCGCAAGGGTAATGTAATTACAGTCTGCTCAATGGAAAACTTCGACCCTGTCGGAATCCATACCGGCGACAGTATAGTTATAGCTCCTGCCGTAACTTTATCCGACAGAGAATACCAGATGTTAAGAACAGCTGCAATAAACATTATTTCTGAACTCAAGGTCGAGGGAGGCTGTAACTGTCAGTTTGCACTCCACCCCACAAGCTTCGAGTACGCTGTAATTGAAGTAAACCCCAGAGTTTCACGTTCATCGGCACTCGCTTCAAAGGCAACAGGTTATCCTATTGCAAAGGTTGCTACAAAAATAGCTATCGGATATACTCTCGATGAAATCATAAATCAGGTAACAGGAAAAACATATGCCTGCTTTGAACCTGCTCTCGACTATGTAGTAATCAAATTTCCTAAATGGGCATTTGACAAGTTTGTATATGCAAAGAGAACTCTCGGAACTCAGATGAAAGCTACCGGTGAAGTAATGGCTATCGGTACAAGCTTTGAACAGGCTATGATGAAGGCTGTACGTTCAATAGAGCTTGGACTCGATTCAATGAATCTGAAAAAGCTTGAAAAGAAATCTACTGCCGAAATTATGCAGATGCTCCACACCGTTGACGATGAAAGAGCATTTCAGGTATATGAGGCTCTCAAGCGTGGTGTGTCAATAGATGAAATCCACAAGCTTACTATGATTGACAAATGGTTCCTGAATAAGCTTATGAACCTTGTAAATCTTGAAAAGTGGCTTGCTGACGGTGAACTTACTGTTGAAAAATATAATACGGCAAAACAGTACGGCTATCTTGATTCGACAATAGAAAGAATGTCAGGACAGAAATGCCCGATACACCGTGATGCAGTATTCAAAATGGTTGATACATGTGCCGGAGAATTCAAGGCTGAAACCCCTTATTTCTACTCAACTTTCGATGAGGAAAACGAAGCAGAGCAGTTTATTGAAAGAAAAAATACAGGCAAAAAGAAAGTAATCGTATTTGGTTCAGGGCCTATAAGAATCGGTCAGGGTATCGAATTTGATTACTGTTCAGTACATTGCGTATGGACTCTTAAGGAACTCGGCTATGAGGCTATTATATGCAACAATAACCCCGAAACAGTTTCAACCGATTTCGATACAGGCGACAGACTTTATTTCGACCCGCTTACAAAGGAAGATGTATCATCTATCATAGCTACTGAAAAACCTTACGGCGTAGTGGTACAGTTCGGCGGACAGACAGCAATCAAGCTTACAAGACATCTTGCGGATATGGGAGTAAACATTCTCGGAACATCAGCAGATATGATTGACGCAGCAGAGGACAGAGAGCGTTTTGATGAAGTTCTTGAAAAATGCGGTATACCCAGACCGGCAGGTCATACTGTAATGACTACCGAGGAGGCTGTAAAGGCTGCTGAAAGTCTCGGATATCCGGTGCTTCTCCGCCCGTCATATGTTCTCGGCGGTCAGAATATGATTATTGCACATTCTGAAGCAGATGTTGTTGAGTATATGGGAATCATTACAAGCCATATGATTGAAAATCCTGTACTTATTGATAAATATATGATGGGTACGGAAGTTGAAGTTGATGCAATCTGTGACGGAAAAGATTTCCTTATCCCCGGAATTATGGAGCATATCGAACGTGCCGGAGTTCATTCCGGAGACTCTATTTCCGTATACCCTGCACAGAACCTTTCAAAGAAAATCAGAGATACCATTATAGAATATACAGGTCGTCTTGCAAAGGAACTCCACGTTATAGGACTTGTAAATATTCAGTATGTTGTATATAATAATCAGGTTTATGTAATAGAAGTAAATCCACGTTCATCGAGAACAGTTCCGTATATCAGCAAAGTAACAGGAATACCTATGGTTGATATAGCTACAAAAATTATGTTCGGTGCAACTCTTAAGGAACTCGGATATGAAAGCGGACTCTATCCGGAGGGTGACTATGTTGCAGTAAAAGTACCGGTATTCAGTTTTGAAAAGCTTCAGGACGTTGACACAATGCTCGGCCCTGAAATGAAATCAACAGGCGAATGTCTTGGAATTGCACATACTTTTGAAGATGCACTCCTTAAGGGACTTGTTGGTGCAGGATATGACCTCAAGAAAGAGGGCGGAGTATTTATATCCGTACGTGATACCGACAAGAGCGAAATCGTTGCAATTGCAGATAAATTCTCAAGAATGGGCTTTGAGCTTTATGGTACAAGCGGAACTGCAAGCTATTTAAATAAAAACATGATAGCTACAAATCTTGTCAGAAAGATTTCCGAACCCGAACCCAATACCATAACACTCCTCGAGAGCGGAAAAATTCACTATGTAATTTCTACTTCCGCAAAGGGCAGACTCCCTGCAAGAGACAGCGTTAAGCTCAGAAGAAAATCTGTTGAACGTTCAATATGCAGTCTTACTGCTATTGATACTGCAAGAGCATTGGCAAACGTTCTTGCTACAAACAGAACAATTGATGACGTTGAACTTGTCGACATAACAAAAATATAACAAAATACGGGCGGAATAATTTCCGCCCGAACGTTTATGAAAAGGGTGATATAAATTGAAATACACACAGGGAAAATATCTTATACTCAAAAAATCTGCAATAGCACGAAATATATACAGCTTTGAAATACTCTGTCCCGAAGTTGCAGACGTTGCCACGGCAGGACAGTTTGTGCATATAAGAGTCGAAGGCTTTACACTCCGCAGACCTGTATCAATATGCGGAATAGATAAAAATAAAGGTACTCTGAGAATAGTTTTTGAAATCAGAGGAGAGGGAACGGAAATGCTCTCACATCTCAATGAGGGCTGTTTAATAGATATGCTTGCACCATTAGGTCATGGATTTACACTCAATCAGGATTTCAGAAAAGTTATATTAATAGGCGGTGGAATCGGAACTCCCCCGATGTTGCCAATTGCAGAATTTTACGGCAGTAAAGCAACAGTAATTACAGGATTCAGAAGTGCAGACGCTGTTATACTTCAGAATGATTTCAAGTCAACAGGTGCGGAAACTGTACTCTGCACTGATGACGGAAGTCTCGGAATACATGGTTTTGTAACACAGCCTTTTGAAGAAATTATAAATTCTGAAAAAATCGATGCCGTATATGCATGCGGACCTATGCCAATGCTGAAAAATATTTCAAGAAAGGCAATTGAAAAAAATATATATTGCGAAATTTCACTTGAGGAGCGTATGGGTTGCGGAATCGGAGCTTGTCTCGTATGTGCATGCAGAACTAAAAAGAATGATGAGGAATATTTTGCACATGTCTGCAAGGAAGGCCCTGTATTCAATGCAAAGGAGGTAATTTTCAATGGCTGATTTGTCAGTAAATATATGCGGAGTTGATTTTAAAAATCCGATAATTCCGGCATCGGGAGTATTCGGATACGGCAGGGAATATGAAGAACTCTTTCCGCTTTCAAAGCTCGGAGGAATTGCTACAAAGGGAACTACTATAACAAGAAGAAACGGAAATCCCTCCCCGAGAATTGCTGAAACACCGTCAGGAATGTTAAATTCAGTAGGATTGCAGAATCCGGGAATAGATTACTTTATCGAAACCGAACTTCCTAATCTCTTGACTAAAGATACAGTAATCATAGCAAATATAGCAGGTTCAACCGTTGAGGAATGTGTAACCATTGCGGAAAAGATTGATAAAACTGATGTTCATATGATTGAGCTTAATATATCATGTCCGAATGTAAAGCAGGGCGGTGCAGCTTTCGGAACATCATGTGCAAGTGCGGAAAACATTACGGCAGAAGTCAGAAAGGCTACTGAAAAACCGCTTATAGTAAAGCTTTCTCCGAATGTTACAAGCATTGCGGATATTGCAAAAGCTGTTGAATCAGCCGGAGCTGATTCTGTATCTCTTATAAATACACTTCTCGGAATGCGTATAGATATAAATACGCAACGTCCGATACTTAAAAATAATGTCGGAGGACTTTCGGGAAGTGCAGTATTTCCGATAGCAGTCAGAATGGTATGGCAGGTAGCAAATGCCGTAAAAATTCCCGTGATAGGTATGGGCGGAGTTTCAAGCGGAAAAGATGCGATTGAACTTATGATGGCAGGTGCTTCAGCGGTACAGGTCGGAGCTGCGATATTTACTGACCCTTTTGCACCTGTTAAAATCATAGATGAAATGAATGAATGGCTTGACAGCAAGAATATAAAATCCGTGCGTGAAATAATCGGAAGCGTAAAGCCATGGTAAAATTATATTTAATACGTCATGCCGAATCTATGGGCAATGTTGAGGAATTTTTTCAGGGTTCGCTTGATGTTGAAGTAAGTCCGAAAGGTCTTAAACAGCTTGAGGAACTCAAGGAACGCTTTAAAAATATAACGCTTGACAGAATATATACAAGTCCTTTGAAAAGAGCCGTAAAAACTGCAAGTTATGTGAATTTCTATCAGCACCTTGAACTGATAAGAGTACCCGAACTTTCCGAAATAAATGCCGGAGGTTTTCAGGGTAAAAAGTGGTCTGAACTGCCTGTGCTTTATCCTCAGGAGTTTCACGACTGGAAAGAAAATCAGGAAAACTTTCAGTCACCTGACGGCGAAAGTATGAAAGATGTTTACAACAGAATGGTCAGTGCTATGAATAAAATCGTTTCGGAAAATCAGAATAAAACTGTTGCCGTAGTATCCCACGGCTGTGCAATAAAGACATATCAGTGTTATCTTATGGGAAAATCACTTGCATATATGTCGCAGATTGGCTGGGCGGATAATACATCGGTATCTGAAATAATTTTTGATGATGATTTAAAACCGCATATATCATATCTTAATGACAATTCGCATCTTTCGGAGGAAAATTCAACGCTTAAATATTCACAGTGGTGCAGAAAGTAGGAATATTATGATAATAATGTCAGTTGATTTCGGAGACTCAAGAACGGGGATAGCAGTATGTGATAAAAGCGAACTTCTTGCATCACCGGTTTGTGTTATTCCGGAAAAGGATTTCGATGAATGTATACGCAAAACTGCCGAAAAGGCAAGGGAACTCAAGGCACAGGAAATTGTTGTAGGTTATCCGAAAAACATGAATAATACAATAGGGGAACGTGCCGAAAAATGTCAGCTTTTTGCGGAAAGGCTTGCTGAAATTACAGGCTGTCCCGTAAAGCTCTGGGACGAACGCTGTACAACAGTATCAGCACATAATTATCTTAATGTCACAAATACAAGAGGCAAGAAACGCAAGGCAATTGTCGATGCAGTAGCCTCAACGATAATTCTTGAAAGCTATCTCGGATACAGAAAAAATACAAATATGTAAGGGCGAACACAGTTCGCCCGAATATTCTCACATCATCATAGATGTTATTTCATCTATGACAGAGCCGACTGCTTTGAGAGCTTTTCCGGCATTTCTCTTAATTGAATGTCTTTTATTCATAGATGACTGGGAAAGTCCGTAGAATGCAATTCCCGCAACAGTTCCGACAGCGAGACCTTTTGCAATAGTTTTTCTGTTCACAGCAAAATCACCTCCGGATATATTTTGCGGAGAAATAAAAATAATATACATGAAAGGAGCTTATTTATGAATATATATACTCTCAATCTCGGAGAGCTTGCGACAAACTGCTATATAGTGGAAACTGCACCGGATAAGTGCATAGCGATTGATATAGGAGGCGACCCCGAAGTATTTCTTGATTTCATAAAATCAAAGAATCTTACTCTTGACAAGATACTTTTAACACATGGACATTTCGACCATACAGAGGGAGTTAAAACGGTTCAGGAGGAAACGGGAGTGCCGGTATATATACATTCCGGAGATACCACAATGCTTGAGGGCGGAAGTTCATCACTTGCCCCGTTTTTCGGCAGACCTTCACAGAAAATTGAAAACTATACGGAAATACATGACGGAGATATTATCGAATCAGGCAATATAAAATTTACTGTTATGCATACCGCAGGACATACTAAGGGAAGTGTATGCTATATAACAGAAGATACAATATTTTCGGGTGATACGCTTTTTCTTGAATCTATGGGAAGAACCGATTACCCCGGCGGAGATGTTGACGAAATGCGTGAATCGCTGAAAAAATTAAAAAATCTTCAAGGCGATTACAAAGTATATCCCGGACACTTTGACTCCACCACACTCGAAAACGAAAGAAAAAATAATCCGTATATGAGGAATCTATGAAACTGCCGATAATCTTAACAGGAAATAATTTTAAATATGAAATAGAGGCTGTTGCAAAGCTTTTTATACCTGCCGAAAGATTTGACTTTACGCATACAAAAGCGGATATAAATTCCCTTGATGAGTATATATCCGCTGAAACCGATAATCTTATTCTGAAAGTCAGCGTTAAATATATGGAACAGTATGAGGAACTTTCTTATACTGCTGAAAATCCGGAACAGTGTGAACATGAACTCTGCCGTCTTTTGTTTCATACTCTTAAAAAAATTACGGGAATCAATCCGCCGTGGGGTATTATGACAGGAATCCGCCCCGTAAAAAAAGCCGTTGAACTTCTTGAATCGGGCTTTGATGAAGATACCGCAAAAAAAATACTGTCTGAAAAATACGAAATAACTCCGAAAAAGCTTAATCTTGCATTTGATACCGCAAAAAATCAGATACCAATACTGCGAAAAATCGACAGAAAGGCTGTAAGCCTCTATATATCAATACCATTCTGCCCCACAAGATGCAGTTACTGTTCATTTGTATCACATTCAATAGAATCCGCATTTAAGCTTATACCTGATTATGTAGACTGCCTTTGCAGAGAAATCAGAATTATTTCTGAAATAGTAAGGGAAAATAATATAAAAGTAGATACAATATATTTCGGCGGAGGTACACCTACATCAATTTCAGCCAAACAGATTGAAATCATAATGAAAACCGTTTCGGAAAGCTTTGATTTGAATAATATCCGTGAATATAATTTCGAGGCAGGAAGAGCCGATACAATTACAGAGGAAAAGCTCTGTGTTATAAAGGAATACGGTGCAGACAGAATATCAATAAATCCGCAGACATTCAACAATGAAATTCTGAAAAAAATAGGCAGACATCATACTGCTGAAGATACAATAAATGCATACAATACCGCAAGAAAAATCGGATTTTCAAATATCAATATGGATTTAATAGCAGGTCTGCCCGATGAAACTGCTGAAAGCTTTAAAAATTCAGTTGATACCGCAATATCTCTCAACCCCGAAAGCATTACCGTTCACACGCTTACGCTGAAACGTTCCGGAAGCCTTTACGAAAACGGAAAAGATTATCTCCGCAATAAATACAATATCGGGGAAATGGTTGATTACAGCATAGAAAAGCTTATGCTTAATGGATATAATCCGTATTATCTTTACCGCCAGAAAAATACAGTCGATAATCTCGAAAATGTCGGCTACTCAAAAAAAGGATTTGAGAGCTATTACAATATATACATTATGGACGAAACACAGACTATACTGGGAGCAGGAAGTTCAGCATCAACAAAGCTTGTAACTCCTGATGGGAAAATTTCAAGGGAACGCAATTATAAATTCCCATATGAATATATTTCACGCTTCGATGAGCTTATGAAAAGGAAAGGAGAAATTTCAGAATGCCTGAAAAAAATCAGCAGTTCAGAGCAGTAATAACTGATATGACAGCCGAGGGAAATGGTGTATGCCGTGTTGATGATATGGTTGTATTTGTTTCCGGAGCTGTTACCGGTGACGAAATAAACGGTAAGATAGTAAAAGCGCTTAAAAATTACGCTTTCGGAATCATACTTGAAATAATTAATCCCTCTCCTGAGAGAATTGATTCCGACTGTGAATATTCAAGCAAATGCGGAGGCTGTACATTCCGTCATATCTCATATGAAGCTGAATGTCGTATAAAAGATGAAACTGTAAAAAATGCCTTTCAGAGAATGAATAATCTTTCACCCGAATTTGAACCGTTTCTGCCTTGCGATAATATATGCGGTTACCGCAATAAAGCACAGTATCCCGTTGCAAAAATAAACGGTAAAGCAGTATGCGGATTCTATTCTCCCAGAAGTCACAGAGTAATTCCGCTTGAAAGCTGTATGCTCCAGCCTGATGTTTTTCAGAGTATCGCCGATACTGTCCTTGATTATGTGAATGAAAATAAAATCCCCGTATACGATGAAAAAACGCATACAGGAATAATTCGTCATATATACATCAGACAGGCTTATTACACAAAACAGATTATGCTGTGTTTAGTAGTCAGAAAAAATATATTTCGTGAACTTAAAAAACTTTGCAGTATTCTGATTCAGAAATTCCCCGATATAAAAAGTATTGTTATTAATATCAACCCCGAAAAAACAAACGTAATAACCGGAAATGAATGTATTACTTTATGGGGAGATGATTACATTACAGATATTATGTGCGGAAATAAAATTGAAATTTCTCCTCTTTCTTTCTATCAGGTAAATACTAATCAGGCTGAAAATTTATATAAAATTGCTGAAGAATATGCAAGCCCTGAAAATAAAAATATTCTTGACCTCTATTGCGGTGCTGGTACTATCGGTCTTTCTATGTCGGACAAGGCAAAATCAGTTACCGGTATTGAAATTATTCCGCAGGCTGTTGAAAATGCCAAGCATAATGCTGATTTAAACAATATCTCAAATGCTGAATTTTTATGCGGTGATGCCGGAAAAATCTTCTCACTGCTCAATAAATCTCCTGATGTTATTATTCTTGACCCTCCGAGAAAGGGCTGTGATTCTCTTACTCTTGATACAATTATAAAATCAAATTGCAAGCATATTGTTATGATTTCATGCAATCCCTCAACTTCTGCAAGAGACTGTAAAATATTATCTGATAACGGATATATCGTTGAAAAAGTCAGGGGAGTGGATATGTTCCCGAGAACAAGCCACGTTGAGTGCGTGGTTCTGCTGTCAAGAAATGAGGACTAAAAAGCCCTATTCTGCGTGGTTTGCGGGCATATATCAATTTTCCACACTCATCTACCCCCATAAAATCAGTCCGAGGAAACATAACGAAACAGGCTGAAAACTGTCATCAGATGTACACACCCGACTTGAAAGGCAAAATTTGTGTGCAGACTTGATTAAAACGGCAGATTCACTGTCAAACAGCCTTGAAACGCCTATTTTACGTTGCTTTGAGGCTGTGTGGCTGAGTGGGGAGATTTGTTGGCAATACAGTTTAAAATAGGATTAATGTAAATCAGAATAGTAATTTTAACAGGGGATAAGATTATGAATTTATATAGTTTTATGCCAAGTGGCTATGTACGGCATTGACATTTCAGAAGATATGAAAAAAAACGCTTCAAAGCAAAACAGAAAGGCACTTGAATACAATCACCTTTTTCTTGAAATCGGAGATTGCTGTAATCTTCCATATGAAGATAATATGTTTTCAAGAGTTTTGTCAATAAATACAATATATTTCTGGAATGACGCTGTTAAGGGTTTGTCTGAAATAAGACAAGTACTGAAACACGGAAAATCATTTTATAATGTTTTGTACACAAATGAAAAGCAGGGTTTGAAAAGATGGAAGTACGAGATATTGTAAAGGGCAAAAATTTTATCGTCATATATATAGTAAAAATATGGCCGTTATAGGTCTAAACTGCTTTATTCATGGTAAAATCTCGTATTTATGCGAATGATACGGAACGTATCAGAGAAAAAACAACGTAATTTCGGGAATGTTACGAATCGTATCAGTGATGTGACAGAGGGATTCTTGTTATTTTCTATGCCCGATGATATACTTTGAATCAGCCGAAAGGTAAAATTCAAATTGAAAGGACATAGAAAAAATGAAAAAGAACGGAAAAAGATTTTTATTATCGGGAGCAGTGTTCCTTGGAGCATTTGTATTATGGACATTTTTGATTCAGATTGTGGATGTTCAATCAATCGGACAAAACGGAACTGATATTGGCTTTGCGGCATTTAATAGTTGGTTTCATAAGCTTACAGGTGTTCACATGACAATATACACTATCACGGACTTGCTTGGACTTGTACCGCTTTTCGTCTGCATAGGATTCGGTGTGCTTGGATTATATCAGCTGATTAAGAGAAGAGGTCTTTTGAAAGTTGACTGTGACATTATCGTTTTGGGTATTTATTATATTTTAGTAATAATCGGTTATGCTGTTTTTGAAATAATTCCTATCAATTACAGACCTATTCTTATAAATGGGATTATGGAGGCATCATATCCTTCATCAACAACACTTCTTGTTTTAAGTATTATGCCAACACTTGTTGAACAAATGAACCGAAGACTGAAAAGTACTTCTGCCAAAAGAATTATATGTGTTTTGACTATCGCATTCTCAGCTTTTATGGTAATTGGCAGACTTATTTCCGGTGTTCATTGGTTTACTGATATAATTGGCGGTGTGTTTTTAAGTGCCGGTTTATTCTGCATATATAAAGCATTTGTTTTACTATGTGAAAAGAAAAAAAGCTGATTGGGAGGTTCTTCTGTGGAATTCAATGAAAAATTACAGGAATTAAGAAAAAGCAGAGGTTTAACTCAGGAAGAATTAGCAGAGGCATTATTTGTATCCAGAACTGCCGTTTCAAAATGGGAATCGGGCAGAGGATATCCCAGCATTGATTCATTAAAGGAAATATCAAAATATTTTTCAGTATCAATTGATGAATTACTGACTGGAGAAAAACTGATTTCTATTGCAGAAAAGGAAAATAAATCAAATATTCAAAAAATGTGTAATTTGCTGACAGGTATAGTCGATTTGTTTTCGTTTATACTCATTGTTCTTCCGCTTTATCCAAATCCGATTAACGGATACATATATTCAGTAAATCTGTTTGCTTATACAGAAACAACATCATTTAACCGTATGCTATATTGGATTATGTTTCTCGCTCTTGTGCTTGTTGGTGCTGTAAAAATTATTATAACACAATTCGAGTTAAATAAAGGGCAGAAAATTGTTACAGCTTTTTCAATTGTACTTAGCATTCTGGTGATATTGTTCCTGGCAATGACAAGAGAAGCTTACGCAGTAACCATTGCATTTTTTCTGTTTGTTGTAAAGGGCATCTTGCTGTTTAATCATATAAAGTCAGAAAAATAAAGAAAACCAAAAAGCCTCTGTCGGATTTTACTCCAACAGAGGCTCTCTCCATATCACATTTCAACACTTACCGTCACACCAGATTTAAACTCAAAAATAACATGGTCATCAAAAACTGTAATCTTTGAGAGCAGGTGTTTTGCGAGGGTTTCATCAAATTCCATTTGCTTCGGCTGTGATTTGATGAAGAACTGCAATTCCTTAATGCGTTTCTTGTACTCAGCCTGAGAACTTTTCGACACCTGAACCTTTTCACGCTGTTCTCGTAAAGCAAATATTTCTTCAGCAATATCGGAATAATCCTCATGACGTTCTGTGCGGTCTATTAGTTCATGCTGCAGTTTGTTCAGCCTATCATCTATGCTCTGCAATGCACCGGGGTCAACAATAATCTGATTGAGATTAGCTTTCAGTTTTTTAAGGTAGTTGTCGCTGTCACCAATCATTATTTGCAAAGCCTCCACAAAAGCTTGCTGCAGATCGTCTTCTTTTATTGTTCTGGCACTGCATTTTGTATAGTCTTCCAATCTTTTACTGCATCTCCAGACAATTGATTTCTTTCCATGATTGTTCCAATGCAGACGGCTGAATTCAGCACCGCAGTCTGCACAAAAGGTTATCTGCGAAAATGCATGAGCCGCACTGAAGCACTTTCTGCGTCCATGAACATCTTTCAGCATTCCGCGCCTTGCGATTTCTTCCTGCACCTGCATGAAAATCTCTTTGCTTATAATGGCGGGGTGGCTGTCCTCTACGTAATACTGCGGCATAATACCGTTATTCTTTACACGTTTCTTGTTAAGAAAATCTACGGTATAGGTTTTCTGCAAAAGTGCATCACCCATATACTTTTCATTTTCAAGGATTTTGCGGACGCTGCTGTCATGCCATCTTGCATTTCCCCGAGACGTTTTTATTTTGTCACGTTCCAACCCTCTGCAGATAGCCAGAATGCTCTTTCCTTCCAGGTACTCTCTGAAAATACGCTTGACTACCTCCGCCTGTTTTTGGTTGATGACAAGGTTGCCTTTATCGTCTTTATCATACCCAAGAAAACAAGTAGTATTGACCATAATTTTGCCTTGCTGAAAACGATACTGCATACCCAGTTTTACATTTTGGGATAAGGACTCTGACTCTTGCTGTGCCAATGAAGCCATAATGGTAATGAGAACTTCTCCCTTAGCGTCCATTGTATTGATGTTTTCCTTCTCAAAGAATACGGGGATATTCATTTCTTTCAGTTCACGAATGTAATTCAGGCAGTCAACGGTGTTTCTTGCAAATCGGCTGATGGATTTCGTAATAACAAGGTCGATCAGTCCCAGCTTGCAGTCATCAATCATTCTGTTGAAATCATCACGCTTTTTGGTATTGGTAGCACTAATGCCTTCGTCAGCATAGATGTCAACCAGTTCCCATTCCGGTTTGCTTATGATATATTCACGATAATGCTGAATCTGTGTGTCATAACTTGTCGCCTGTTCCTCGTTATCCGTTGAAACACGGCAGTAAGCTGCCACTCTCAGCCTTTTAATCTCCTTTTTCGCTGCACGATTGCCAACCTGCGGTCTGGCAGGTATTTTCATAACATTTCCCATTACTTTACTCCTATCAAACTATATATGTATTCTGCCTGTTCAAATGGATCATCAAAGGATTTTGTCGGTTCATCCATTTCAAATTCCGTATAAATCACAGGCTCTTTTCGTCTTGCACTTCGTGAACAGGTATTTGCCTTAATGCGGTCATAGGCTGTAAGGAAAGTTTCTCTGTCTATAATTGCAGGATAAAAGTCATCACCGACATAGCACTTTTTTAGCAGAATCCTTTTGACAGAGCTGTGAGAAAGGGTTATGCCTGCTTTCCTGGCTGACATCGTAAAACTCATGCCGGATATATAATTCCTGAAAATTTGTCTTACAATACCTGCCTCACGCTGATTTATGACCACATTGCCGTTTATCATTTCATATCCGTATGTCATAAAGCCTCCTTGATTTTCAGTCCGCATTTCAAATGGAACTCAGCTGTATTACGATTGACGATGACAATGTTACTGACATACTTTTCAAAGATTTCATCAGTAAACTCTGTCAGCATTTCCCGATTTGTGAACTGTATCAGTTTTTTCAGTTCTGTGTAATCGTTGGTCTCTGAACAAAGATTTCTGATTTCATTTCTGTACTCTTCAGATGTGCTTTCCAGTCCGTTCATTTCCTGATTGAAAACAATGCTGTCAATAATATCCTGTGCCCTTAGCTTTCTAAGGGTTTCTTTTTTATCGGACATTTTCTGCAATTCAGCTTGTAATGCGTGGATTCGATTGATGTTTTCATCGCATTCCTGTATGCTCAGATTTTCATACAAAGGTATGAGAAGCCGTTTTCTTGCATATATCAGTTTATTCATCATGTTTACAAATGCAGCTTTCAGCATATCATCACGCACATATTTCATAGAGCATTTTTCTATATTCTGAATATGAGTACGGCATGACCATGCGATCTCCTTTCCTGAATCGTGAATTTTGCGTCTGAACTTATCACCGCATTCTCCGCAGATGATTTTCCCTGAAAAAACGTAACGCTGCTGATATTTATCATCGCCTGAAACGACATTCTTTTCAGTAGCTCTGCGGTCTATGATTTCTCTGACTCTGTCAAAAACATTCTTGCTTATGATTGGCTCATGATGTTCCGGGTCAAAGAAACTGTCAACCTCTCCATAATTTCTTTTACGGTGAAAATTTTCATCTGTATAGGTTTTCTGGAATGCAGCTGCACCATAGTATTTCTCATTGCAAAGAATATCCCGTACAGTTGCCCCAGACCATTTACCGCCTTTGCGTGTTGGAATTTTTCTTGCATCAAGCGTCTTTGCAATTTTATCTGTTCCAAATCCATTCAGTACAGATTGAAATATATAGCGTATCGTATCTGCTTCTTTCGGATTTATTATCATGTTGCCGTCATCATCACGCATATAGCCATACGGCACATAACTGAATTTGTAACTGCCTTTTTCAAACTTTTTCTTAATAGCCCATTTGTTGTTTTCTGAAATGGATCTGGATTCATCCTGTGCCATACTGCTCAGGATAGAAAGCACAAGTTCACTTTCCATAGAACCGGTATCGATGTTTTCCTTTTCAAAGTAGATAGGAATATTCATATCAAGCAGTTCACGGACAAGTGAAATACAGTCCGTTGTGTTCCTGGAAAAACGGCTGACAGATTTTGTAAGAATATAGTCGATTCTCCCTGCCTTGCATTCAAGCAGCAGGTTCTGCAATCCGTCACGGCATTCAGCCTTAGTGCCTGTTATTCCTAAATCATAAAACAAACCAGCAAATTCCCAATTGTCATGAAGTTTTATCCAAGCCTCATAATGTGATTTCTGTGCTTCAAAGCTGTTTTGCTGTTCATCACTCTCAGTTGATACTCTGCAATATGCCGCAACACGCAGTTTTTTCCTTTCAAAGGATTTCGCTTCAATTTTTGAGACCTTCATGTTTATCACCTCATTTCAGTATGACATATTAGCTCTTTTTCCTCGATTTATCAAGCACTTTAGGTAATAAGTCAGCGTATAAAGGAGAGAATGTTCGGCGGTTAAGTTCCGTTAATTTGTCATACTCGACAAAAGAAATCAGACCATTTGCATAAAGCAAGTCCGTCATTGCTTTTGCCTGATAATACTGTATTTCATCTATCACTTTTTGCTGTTCCATATGTAGTCCTCCTGCAAAATTACTTCTTATACTAATAGAAGAAAAAACAGCTGAAAATTAACCCCTAAACAAAAAATCCCCACGAAATATGAAAAAATCATATCTCGTGGGGATCGTTATCAAATGTCAGCCTTGTTCACCCAACCGGTGACATAGGAACCGGCAGGCGTTTTTCCGCAGTTTGAAGCAGAATTTGTAATACGCATTCTGCTATTTACCACTTGTCCATCATAGAAATAGTATGTACCGGATTTCTTTGTCCCGGTCTTGGCTGTACTTGACGAATACAAAGTGACATTGTTCAGCGTGATTTTCGTACCTTTTGCATATGTCTTTTCGGCGGCGGTGTATACCACGTTTCCTGAATTATCAAAAACGCTGTAACCCGCCTTGCAGGCTTTCTTTGCATTCTCCAGAGAAGAATATGCTCCAATCTGGCTCTTAGCGTCAGCCCATGTCTTTCTTACTCTGTAAAGTTGCTTTTCTGTTGACGGTGAAGACGTAGAACCAGCGTTCAGATAAGATTCAACTTTCTTCTTAAATTCCGCCCAATGAGGCAGAATGTAGGCAGGACAGTTTTTGTAAGAATTCTTCGCCGTATTGAGATAGTCCACACTTCCTGACTTTCCGTCACGGACATTCAGCCAGTGGGTATGGGTGTAGAGGTGATTGATGTCCAGGTTGTACTTTTTCAAAAGTGCTGCCGCAAGCCTGGCACAATTATCCTCCGACTTCTTGTCCTTATCGTTGTATGCAGA
Organism: uncultured Clostridia bacterium; assembly: GCA_945910815.1. Classification (GTDB taxonomy): domain Bacteria; phylum Bacillota; class Clostridia; order Oscillospirales; family Ruminococcaceae; genus Ruminococcus. The sequence continues at coordinate 7,263 of CAMDZD010000010.1, read as the reverse complement.
AGACATAATACACTCAATGGCGATGGTTCTGCGGTTGCCGTTTCCGCTGCCGTCAGCGGCGTGCCAGCCACTTAAGTTGAGAGGCAGATTCTGCCACGCACAGGTGTTGTCCACGTAATAGTGAACACGGACATCTTTCATATTGCCATTGTAAGTTGCTCTGGTGTACTGTTCCGCAGGGGTTGTCCCACTTGCCACCGAAATCCATTCTGTGTTGTGAACAGTCACGCCGATAACTTTGCCCTCCATAGAAACGGAGGGCATATCGATGTGGTTTGGATTGTGCTTGGTAAGTAAATACTCATTGACAGTTACACCGCAAAGAGTTGTTGTGTTATCAGGTTTCAGAATTGCCATGATCAAAATCCTCCTTGTCAGTTGTTTCTTCCATTCTGCCAACCTTGGTTTGCAGAACATCAATTGCTTTTTTGAATACCGGTGGATAGGGTACGCCCATTAGTGTGGTATTTTCTACAATAGACAGCAGCTCATTCAGACAAAAGCTGATGCAGACTGCGTCACGTATGTAGTTCGTGCCGATGAGAATATCAATTCTAACGCCAACCACAACCATCAGCAGAATACAGAACTTTTTCGCAAGACCAATCCAGCCTGCTTTACTGTTGAGTGCTCCGCTTTTGCTGTGTTTGGATTTTCCCATAGCAGCAGTGACGAGACCCGTTGCAAAATCGATACCCATGAACACTACAAGTGTTGCAAGTGCAGAATCCCATCCGCCAAACAGAGTGGCAATAAATCCGCCCACAATGCCTGCAATTGTACAAAGCCATTCCTTCATAAAACATCATCCTTTCAAAAATTTGATTGATTTTACCATCGGATGTGAATTGTCCGATGTGCCTTTGAAGGCAAGATAATATTCTCCATCCGGTACATTTTCCAATGACTGCATTACGGAAATATATGTATCGGAATAAAGCCATTTGAATTGTAAAGTTTCTGCATTTCCTGCCTGTATTTCCTCATAAATATACTGAGCAAGTTCAGCCCCTGTTTTGTCGGTTTTCTTCACCAGATAAAATTCAGCGTCCTGTGATGCACCGACTGTATAGCTGAGAATCAGATTCATGGAAGAAGTGAGAGCAACAGGCGTCAGGCAAAGCACAAATACAGTTCCTGCCCAGCTGAAATCCGACTGATTGAAGTACAAAGCATAGTCATTCTCTGCACAGCAGAAATGGGGATAGCTTTCTGCAAATCCCGCAAGTGAGCGGTAACCATCGTTGTAATAGGTGTAGACGCTCTCACCATATATCTGCAAAGCATCACTGCCGGAAGAAAAGACTGTGATGTATTCGATACCGGAGCGGCTTTCAAGAGCGATAATTCTGGTTTCAAGAGCAAGGATTTCTTCTTCCTTTGTCTGAAAATCAAACTGCACGGAATCTCTCAGTTGCTGAGTGTCGGCATCAAACGAATCACATCTGCTTGTAAGTCCCATGATGTAGTCCATAGTGCTATCCTGCAGAGACTGTATTTTCTGCTGCAGTTCCTCAAAATCTGCTTTATTCGGATAATCCGACATATCAGGCGTGACGCCGTCTTTTCCGTCAACTCCATCTTTTCCGGGCTGTCCGTCAGTACCGTCTTTTCCGTCAGAACCTTTCAGGCTCTCAAGCCATTCAGATTCTGTTCCAAAAAAGCCATTTGCAATGGCAATTTCATATGCAGATTTTCCATCAATTCCATCTTTACCGTCCTGTCCATTTGTCCCGTCAATTCCATCTTTTCCTGGCTGTCCGTCAATACCGTCTTTTCCGTCAGAACCTCTTAGGCTTTCAAGCCACTCAGCTTCTGTGCCAAAATAGCCGTTTGCAATGGCAATTTCATATGCAGATTTTCCATCAATTCCATCTTTACCGTCCTGACCATTTGTCCCGTCAATTCCATCTTTGCCAGGTTGTCCGTCAGTACCGTCTTTACCTTTTAAGCTCTCAAGCCATTCAGCTTCTGTACCAACAAAGCCATTCTCTACAGCAATTTCAAATGCCGACTTGCCGTCAGCTCCCTTTTCACTTATCTTTTGAAGCAACTGCTGATAAAGGTCAGGCGTTGGCGGTACATTGCTGCTCTCACCGTCAAAACCAGACGGTCTGATATGCAGCGTTTTCACAACCGTTGTTGCCCTGACAGTTTCCGATGATTCTGCATCATAACCGAAAAGAGACATTTTCACAGCACCAGCAGCGAGTTCTGCCGGCAGCAGACAGCTTGTCTCATCAAAGCCAAGAACTCTGTTGTAGGTGAACTCGTCCTGAGTAAACTGTACCACCTTATGCAGCGGTTTCCAGCTGTTATCAAATACAAAGTGTATCTTTACAAAAGCAATCTGATTGGCTGCAATCATCTCATGCTCCAGTGTTTCGATATTCTGTCCCTTTACAAGAAATTTTATCATGCCTTCACTTCCTTCCACGTTTTCGCATCTGCATCATATTCCATATATCCGTCCAGGCACTGAATCCTGACAAGCGGACTATCTACTGTACTGCTTGAATGGCCGTCCCAGTTGGTGTTCTTTTTCACAGCGTCCCATTCAGCAAGACTGCCCTCATAGGTAATTTGCGTGAGACTTTCACAGTAGTTGAAACAGCCGCCGATGAGTTCTGTTGTGCTTTTGGTGATTGTGAAATTCTTCAGCTTGATACAGCGTACAAACATTCTGTCACCGATGACCTTACCGCTGTAGCGAACGGTTTCAAGCTTCTGACATTCTCCAAACGCCTGTTCACCGACTGTTGTCACAGATGCGGGAATGGTAAGGGATTTGATGGCTGTACCTGCAAAGGCAGACTTTGCTATCTCAGTCACCTTAGACGGAATTGTAATTTCAGTCAGTCCGTAAAGATTCTGATGAACCAGATATTCATCAATGTGCGGTATGAAACTATTTCGCTTGATGGTTTTGAGCGTTGTCGGAAGAGCGGCTGTTTTCAGATTGTTGCAGTATTGGAAAGCATATTCACCAGCCGTTGTGATGCCCTCTGAGATGATAACAGAGGTGATGTTATCATTTTCGCAGAACGGAGATTTGTTTCCGCTTGTTTCATATGCACCCACATAATCATACATTGCCCCCGTGCCTTTGAGAATCAGTCTGCCGTCAGAGTAGAGAACGTAGTTGATATCAGCACCGCATTTGCCCACTGAAACCACATCTCCGGTCATTTCGTCAACCTTTGTTGCAAGTTCTGCCACCTGATTGGAAAGCTGAAGAATGGTTGAGTTGTAATCCTTCATCTGTGCCGTAATCTCCGAAAGCTGCGACATCATATCCGTGACCTTACATTTACCAAGAATACAGCGGACATAACCGCAGTATGTTGTATTATCCCGATAATCCGTTATTTTAATTTCTGCCGCACCTGCATCAATCCTGACAGCACAAAGGGTGAGATATGTTTTGGTTTCTGTATCCTTGAATCTTGGAATTGACGGCGATGTGGCAGGCGTACCGGACAGGATTTCAAACTCTATCTTACGGTAGTTTTCGCCGGTATTACAGCAGATACCCACTGATAAATATCTGCCCAGAGATTCATTCACATAGCCTGAAAGGTCGTAAGTATACGGCGTATCGGAAAGAAAGTAATGTCCGTTTATCCATGCCTTACCGCTGCCGATGTTCAGCTTTAGCTTGTTTGCTGTCAGTTTGAAACACTGACCGTAGTTATCCTGAATGCCGTTGCAGATGATACTGCCAAGATAGTCACAGAAATTCTCGGCAGTATAGGTTCTGTCGAGATTCTTTGCGTTGAAAAATCCATATGAAAATGCCATGGTCATACCTCCTTGAATGTGGGTGTGAGATTTCTGCCGTTCTGGTCGAAACTCTCAATCATACCGATCAGCTGTATTTTATTCTGCCGCAGACCAAATCTGCGGTGTTCCACGGTAACAAAATCGCCAACAAAATAGTCCTTGTTATACTGAAACTGCGTAGACTGTACCGCAATCTGGGATTCAGAAACCACAAGTGGCTGCACCATGCTCTCCTTGCCTTTTTCCTGTAAAAGGTTGATGTATTCTGCATCTGGGATTGGTTTGGCTGTGCCGTCTTCCTGTTCTTCGTCCGCCATATCCTTTGCGTCCACGTACACCTCATAGCGGTCAAGATGTTCCGGCTCATCACCGTCAAAATATGTGGTACGTTTTCTCTCTTCTCCTTCGCCTTTTCCCAATATGTAGGCGTAGTTCCTTTGCACGGAAATATCTGTGGAATAGGAAAAAGAAAGCAGATTGTTGTATCCGTCTGAGAATACAATATGGGGATTTTCAGACTGAAGAATACTTCTATCAATACCCTCTGACAATTCCAGCAGCATTTCATACTGTTCATCGGTCGTCTTGGAAAGTCGTACATTTGCAGTACCACCAATCTTCTCGCAGATGGTGTACACCCATTTCATAAGGTTATCGTAGCTGATTTGCAGTTTGGTGTTCTGATTCCAGCAAGAACCGGACGAATCACCAATCGAAAGCCCCGGAATCTTTCTCGCACCTGTTCTGCAGGCGTTATACTGCACCACATTATTCACGATCTGTGCGTATGAAACTTTCTTTGTAAAGTTGAATGTAGGATAAATGATTCTTCTCTCCAGAAGGCACATTAAAAAGCGACCACTCACAATGAGATAGTCGCCGTCCTCTGCGTCTGTTTCCAGCTGTACCGATTCAATCAGACCGTAATGCTCCTTATCATCATCACGACCCACAATTCTGCCTGTCCGGAAGATTTCAATATTTTTCGGAGATGCCGCAATGTACACTTCAAACACACCACAGGCATAGTATTCAATATCCCAGAGCAGCGAGGAAAAGCTGTCACACACAGCCTCCAGTGTTATGGAGAGTTTGTCATCAGCCGGAATCATGTTGTATATTTCAATCTGCATAAATCACACTCCTAAATACGCATTGCGGTGTATCAGACGGACTTTCAGGCTTGACAGTCCCTCAGACGCACGGACATAGAATTGGTTCTCTCCCTGCTTTAATGTCAGCCAAGTGGAACCCGAAACAAGCCGATTGATGATGTTTGTGGCAACGCCCTCACGTTCCAGCGTAACAGTTTTATTGCCTGTTTTTGTGGTTATGGTGATGATATCGCCATCTTTGATATCGCCGAATATCTGCATATATTCGTCCGTCAAAGCATTGTAAATGGTCGGATTCTTTGCGGGTCCTCCGCTGATTTCAAGGGTAAACCCCACCTCATCACCATCATTGACAATGGTCATGATGTTTTGTGTGCTGTATTGACCAATGGGAAACGGCTCATCGTTATCAGGGAAGATGAAATGAAAAGCACCACGGATTTTGGAATATTCCGCAATCTGGGTTTCTGTGGAATACCAGTAAATATCGGGACAGAGAATAGATATCTGCCCTTTGGTCAGCATTTCAAAGTTCTCCATTTCACAGGTTTCCACAATACCCTCGGCATACACAGAGATGTTTTTTGTGGAGTAGTATATTTTGATGTATCGTGACGGCTTGACCACTTGGTACAGCTCATGCCTGCGTTTCTCCACATCAAAGCCACGCATTTCAAAAGGAATGACCACGTTTCGCTTTTCGATGAAGGCATTGTTCAGATAGGAACCGTCCATTCCGGCATAGCTTGATGTGCTGACTGTTCCGGCAGGCGGATTCAGCCCTTCAATCTTTGAGAACATGAACCTGTTTGCTGTTCTGGACAGGTCGATTTGCTGACCGGTTTCGTTTTCGAGGGTTAGAGTGTAGAACAACGGAAATCACTCCTTTCTTGGTTGACTTTTACAAAAGGCAAGTGAAGAGTTGGGAATATCCTACTATACCCTGTATGGCTGGGTAAAGGAGGCACGCAAAGGAAATCTGCATCTTGAAAAACGTAGCGACAGCAATGTTACCAGGCTTGAAGAAGAGCTACAGCAGCTTCGCCGGGCAAACAAGGAACAAGCAAAGGAAATCAAGCGGCTTGAGGAAGAAAATGAATTTCTTGCAGAGGCAACCGCTTTTTTCGCAGCGAGCCGTCAGAGGTCTGCAAAAAAGAAAGAATGAAGTTCATTGCTCTGAAAACCCAAGATGGAGCAGAGCGAGGAAAAATAGCTTTCTATTGCAGAGTGCTTGAAGTAACAAGGCAGGGGTTTTACGATTATCTGAAAAATCGTGACAAGCCCTGGAAATACGAAGCTCTGGCGGCTGAAATGATGGATATTATTGATGAAGACGAGTGCAACGATACATATGGCAGAGAAAGAATGCATAAGGCACTTTTGCTGAAGCACCCCGATGGCGAGGGCGTTCCCAGCGAAAGTACGGTGTATCGCGTAATGCGTGAAATAGGAATATCTCACAGACCGAGGAGAAAGCCTAACGGTATTACAAAGGCAGATCGTGAAGCAATGAAATCGGATGACCTGCTGAAACGTGAATTCAAGGCAGATAAGCCCTGTGAGAAGTGTGTAACGGACATTACAGAGGTCAAGGGAAAAGACGGAAAGCTTTATACATCGGTGATCTTTGACTGTTTTGATCTTACTCCACTTGGAATATCAATGGATACCAATATGAAAACAGAATTGTGCGTAGAAACAGTAAAAAATGCTGTTAAGTCGTATCCCGAATTGAAGGGAGCCATTCTGCATTCCGACAGAGGCAGCCAGTATACAAGCGAAAAGTACAGAGAAGCACTGAAACACGCCGGGTTTGTTCAGAGCATGAACAGTGCCGGCGGAAGATGTCATGATAACGCCCGATGCGAGAGTATGTGGGCAAGAATGAAGGAAGAACTGTTTTATAGCAGGAACAGAAAGTCCGAAAATTATACGGTAGCCGAGTTGAAAACAATGATCTGGCGGTATTATATGAGCTATTGGAACAACCGCAGGATATGTTCGGCTAACGGCGGACTTCCGCCTGCTGTAAAACGAAAGAGGTACTATGAATCACTCGTTTTAGCCGCCTGATCAGGCGGCGCCCGAAATGGAACAAATATCCATTCCGCTACGCTACATGTATATTTGTTCCATTTCGTAGAGCTGATTCCATACTTGTTTTGAATTTTGGGTGGAAAATGTGTCAAGGGATATTGACAATATCAGTTGCTGTGTGGTATAATATGTATAATAAAACGTAAGGTAACAGCCTTACAAATCGGGAATTGATGAAGGAGTGTGATTGTATGAAAAAGGTATGGACATATCTTGCGATAGGCTGTGTAGTCGCAATCATAGGTATGTTCTTTTCTGACATTTGCGG
>CAMDZD010000009.1 GCA_945910815.1 uncultured Clostridia bacterium | reverse complement strand
GGTTCAACGGTAACTTCTTCCCTGACCGGTTCAGCGGTAACTTCTTCCCTGACCGATTCAACGGTAACTTCTTCCCTGACCGGTTCAGCGGTAACTTCTTCCCTGACCGGTTCAGCGGTAACTTCTTCCCTGACCGGTTCAGCGGTAACTTCTTCCCTGACCGGTTCAGCAGTCTTTAAAACGCTCTGTAAAGGATCTGAAATTTCGGCAGGAGTATAAGTTGCCTCAACCTCCGCATCGGCACTGCCGAGTCCAAAAAAGCCTTTTTTAGCCTCTTTAAGAATTTTAAAATCAATTTTATCCAGACTTACTCCGAATTTCTGCGAAGCAAGCAATTTTGCCTCATCAACAGTTTTTGCTTTAAAAATTTCGGTCATATATAACAACCTCCCTTTTAAAAATTAATTTTCATAAGTATCACCATATTTTTCGGCAATTCTCTGACGTGCCTGCTCAATAATAAGCTCGTCCTCGGGAGAGCAGACATAATCCGCATCAGAATATTTGACATTCATTTTGTCACGGGCATCATTAATTTTCTGACGGTTATAATTATTAATTTCGCTTCTTGAAAGCTTTCTGCCGTTTTCGTCATAAACGTTCTGACGTTCCTGCTGTTGCTGAGCCTCAAGAGCCTGTTGCTGTTCGAACATTCTTTGCATCCATGGCTTTTTACCGCCGTTTACCTGAGCATATTTCTTAGCTTTTTCACGGTCTTTTTCGACAATAAGGGCAATTCTCTTATCAGAGAAATAGCAGTTCAGAGCGAAATTTATAGCAAATGAAAACAGTGATGAAAGCATCCAGTAAAAGCCTACACCGGCAGGAACCTGAAATGCAAACCATATTGAAAAAATCGGAAGAATATAGAGATAAATATTCATACAGCCCATCTGTGAAGTCATCTGAGGATTTTTTCTTTTCTGATGAATCTGCATATAGACAGTCTGAAGGAGCTGTGCAATACCGGCAAGGAAAGGAATCAGAAACAAGCCTATTGTGGCGGAATTCCAGACTTCGGGGTGAAGTTCTGGAGTAGCACCGAGATTTATTCCGAAAATCTGAAAATTATCGCAGAATTCCGTAACTTTTGAAGTAAATTCGGCACCGAGTTCACTGAATTTGTCGGGAGAATTTTTGAACTGTTCAATAGTCATAAGCTCACGGCGGAGGTCACTTGCCTGTATACCCTTACCGCCCATAAGACCGGAAGCAATTTCACGGGCATTGCCGATAATATCCTTGCTGAAATCAAGGATATGTGTCAAAGGTCTGTAAACAACGTCAAGAACGCCGAAAATCAGAACCATCTGAATTACAGCAGGAAGACATGACCCCATAGGATTAACGCCCTCCTCCTGATAGAGCTTCATCTGTTCTTCCTGAAATTTCTGAGGGTTATCCTTATAACTTTTCCGGAGCTTTTCAAGCTTGGGATTAAGAGCCTGCATTCTTGCAGAGCTTTTCTGAGTTTTATAGCTTACAGGAAGGAATATAATCTTTGTCACAATGGTAAAAATAATTATGGCAACACCGTAATTATTGACAAGATTATAAATCCATCTCATCAGGAATCCGAAAGGAACTCCGAAAATATCATATAAAAAGTTAAACAAACCACATACCTCATTTTCTAATTAAAATCAATTCCTGCCGGACTTGAAAGTAAACTTTTCCGGAACGGGGTCAATACCGCCGAGAGACCAGGGATTACAGCGTAAAATCCGCCAGAAAGCGAGCAAAAGACCTCTGAAGAATCCGAATTTTTTGAAAGCCTCAAGAGCATACTGACTGCAGGTGGGGTAATACTTACAGCATGGCGGAAAAACCGGAGAAATAAAACGTCGGTAAAATTTTATCAGTGCGATACAGATATATTTCATAATCAGGACAAGCCAAAAAGAAGCCTGTTTATTTCGGGTATACCGTATTTCTGCAAATATCTGCTTAAATCGGTTGACTTTGCGGAGCAGACTGAACTTCTTGCAACAATGACAATATCGATTCCGAGTGGCATTGAAAGTTCATTATCACGGTAAGCCTGACGGATAATTCTTTTAGCACGGTTGCGGTGAACGGCATTTCCGATTTTTTTTCCGGCAGTAATGCCGAGGCGGTTAAAAGGCAGATTATTTTTCCGCACATAGATGACAATATTTTTAGATGCGGTAAATTTTCCTTTGCGGTAAAGGGCAAGGAAATCCCTGTTATTATTCAGAATTTCAGTATAAAGCATAAAAATCACACCTGAAAGAGAATACTTGAATACACAGAATAACAAAAAAGACCACAAAAAAAATTTGTGGTCTGACTCGTTAGTAGGTTAATCTTGCTCTGCCCTTTGCTCTCCTACGAGCTAAAACCTTTCTTCCGTTCTTAGTAGCCATTCTTTTCATAAAGCCATGCTCTTTTTTTCTGTGAAGCTTTTTAGGCTGGTAAGTTCTCTTCATAATCTGGTCTCCCCCTTTCATGAGATTATATATAATGCCGGACAACAGCATAAGCGATAGTCAAATATCAGCACTATTTGATTATATCTCAAAAAAGCGGATATGTCAAGACCTTTCAGAAATTTTTTTTTATTAATCAAAAATTTATTTATTCCCATAGAAATAATGCGGTAAAAAACTGAATTTTTTTAGCATAGTGACGATAAAAACGCTGAAAATCCTCAAAAATTTTTTTGATTATAAATATTTCCGTCAAAAAAATTCTTGCTTTTCGGTCACAGATGTGGTATAATGTAAGCAAATGCATTAACACAATTAAACTGATTTTAGAAAAAAACGGAGGTAAAAATATGAATTCCTTTTCGGAAGTCTTTGAAGAAGTAAAAAAATACTGTGTCGAAGTAGGAAATATCGGAAATGTTCCGATGAAAACGTGGATAGGCTCGCTCCAGCCGGTTGAGCTGAATGAAAGCAACGCATTTTTTAAGGTTCAGACGGAGTTCCAGAAAAAAATAATAGAACAGAGCTATGGCAACCTTCTGAATGAAGCATTCAGAACTATACTCGGATTTCCGGTAAAAATCACAATAAAAGCCGAAAATGAACCTGATGAAAATGTTCAGGACAATAAATCCGGAATCGTTAAAAATGAAGAACTTGAAAGAAGCTATGAATTTGCCGAATATGACTATACTTTTGATACATTCATCGAGGGACGCTCAAATGAATTTGCTCTCGCAGCCTGCAAGGCAGTAGCTAAAAACTGTTCATCAGGAGAATATTCCCTTGACTACAACCCGCTGTTCATATACGGACCCTCCGGACTCGGAAAAACCCACCTTATAACAGCAATTGCCAACGAAATACGCAAAAACAGACCGTCATGCAATATAGTCTATATAACAAGCGAAACCTTCGGAAACGACCTTATAAACGCTCTGAATACAAAGGTTATTTCCGATTTTCACGAAAAATACAGAACTGCCGACATTCTTCTTATAGACGATATTCAGTTTTTCGCACACAAGGAAAGAATGCAGGAGGAATTTTTCAATACATTCTACAAGCTCCATTCAGAGGGCAAACAGATAGTAATTACATCGGATAAACCGCCGAAAGAACTTGTTACGCTTGAAGAAAGACTACGCACAAGATTCGAGGGAGGTCTTATAGCTGATATTTCCGTTCCCGACTTTGAAACAAGAATAGCAATAATCAGACGGAAAGCCGAACTTTTAGACCTCAATATTCCCGGAGAAGTTGCCGAATTTATGGCAAACCGCCTTAAATCAAATATAAGACAGCTTGAGGGTGCTGTAAAAAAGCTTAAGGCACTCAAGCATCTTGCAGGAAGCTCGCCGTCAATATCAATGGCACAGAGCGTTATAAGAGATATTTTAACGGACAACCAGCCTATTCCGATAACAGTTGAGAAAATTATATCGGAAGTAGCCAGTGTTTATGGAGTTTCTCCGGAGGATATACGCTCAAACAAGCGTTCATCACAGATTTCCACGGCAAGAAAAGTTGCGATTTACGTCGTAAGGGATATAACACAGATGCCACTTGCCTCCATAGGTCATGAATTCGGCGGACGTGACCATTCCACAATAGTTTATGCTATAAATAACATCAGCGAGGCACTTAAGAAAGACATAAATCTGAACACTTTGGTAAGCGACATAATTAAAAATATTAAAGATAAGGGAAGAGTGTAAAAATGAGTTTTCCACATTTATTTCAACACGATGTTGAAATAAATGTTGAAAGATTTTTTCCTGTATTCAGACATTTCCAGCACTTTTCACAGAGTTTTCAACATTTTCAACAACAGCACTTTCAACAATGTGTTGAAAGATTTGTTAAAACACTAAAATATATGCCAAGTTTTCAACATTTTTTCCACAATCTTTCAACAGTGTGTTGAAAGATTGATTAAAGAATTTAAATATATGTCAAGTTTTCAACAATCTTTCAACATTTTTTCCACAATCTTTCAACAGTTTCAACTTTTTTAAATTATTTAAAAAAGTTTTCAACTTTTCAACATTTTTTCAACAACGCACTGTTGAAAAAATCGCCCCTATATACCGTCGTTTCAGGCACTTTTCAACTTTTCAACAGCCCCTACTACTACTACTATTTTATTCATGTGTTTTTTGTTTTTTTGAATTTTCCGCAAATATGAATAAATTGTGAACGGATTTTTCCCGAAAAAGTCCGAAAAAAATTTTCAAAAAGGAAAGGATTTTTTAAGATGAAATTTTCATGTGACAAGCAGTTTTTATGTGAAGCAATTGTGAATGTATCAAAGGCAGTAGCCTCAAATTCAACTATACCTGCTCTTGAAGGAATTAAAGTCAAGGTAACTCCGAATCAGGTAGAGCTTACAGGGTATAATCTTGAAATCGGAATAACAACAACTCTTATGGCCATAACAGAGGGTGAGGGGGAATTTGTTATTGATTCAAGAATATTCAGTGAGATGACAAGAAAAATGGCAGATGATGTAATCGTATTTGAACTCAATGACAACATGACAGTAGCTATTTCAAGCGGAAACACACAATGCTCAATAACAGCAATGTCAGCTGAAGAATATCCGGAACTCCCTAAAGTAGACACACAGACAGCAATTAAAATTCCTCAGGGAATACTCAAGTCAATGATTTCCAATACAAAATATGCAGTGTCAACAACAGAAGTCAAGCCGATATTTACAGGAGAACTTTTTGACATAGAAAACGGTTCTTTCAGTATGGTAGCAATGGACGGATTCAGACTTGCCATAAGAAACGAACCGATAGCATATTCAGAGAAAAGCTATTTTGTAGTACCGAGAAAAACTCTTTCCGAACTTTCAAGCCTTATAAGGGACAACGACGGAGACAGGGAATGCAGTATTTACGTAAATCCGAAGAATGTTATATTTGATATAAACGGCTATCTGATTATATCAAGACTTCTTGAGGGAGAATTTCACAATTACAGGCTCAGCATACCAAGAGAATACAAAACGGAAGTAATTCTGAATACAAAGGATTTTATCACAAGTATGGAACGCTGTTCACTGCTTATTGACAGCAAGAATAAAGCTCCCGTAAAATGCACGTTTGAAAACGGCGAGGCTCATGTGGAGTGCAAAACACCTCTCGGTGAAATAAATGATATTTTCCCTGCATCAATTACGGGAGAATCTGTTACAATAGGCTTTAACAACAAGTTTGCACTTGATGCTTTAAGAGCATCTGAATGTGATAAGATAAAAATCCAGCTCAGCGGAAGTATGAAAGTAATCAAAATGCTTCCTGTTGAAGGAGAGGATTTCATATTCCTGCTTATGCCCATACAGCTGAGATAATTTTTTTACAGTATTCCTTGACAAAAAAATAATTTTGTATTAAAATAATACATATGGGTTCTTAACTTTGACTGTAAGGAGGATTTTATGTCTGCAAGCGAAATTTCAATTATGACAGAATATATTAAGCTTGACTCCCTGCTGAAATTTACCGGCATGACGGAAACAGGCGGTCTTGCAAAAGAAGCTATAAAAGACGGCAAAGTCAGTGTAAACGGTGAAGTATGCACTATGAGAGGCAAAAAAATAAAAAGCGGTGATACTGTGTCATTCAACGGCATTGAGGTAACCGTAAAGTGATAATCACTTCCGTAAAGGCTGACGGATTCAGAAATCTTAAGTCAGTGAATTTCATTCCGGACGAAAAATATAACATCATTGTCGGAAAAAATGCACAGGGCAAGACAAATCTTCTCGAGGCTATGTGGATTATGACAGGCTGTAAAAGCTTCAGAGGGTCAAAGGAAAAGGATTATATAGCTCTTGACAAAAATAAAATGCTCTGCGAAATATGCATAAAGGATTCAAGGCGTATTCAGAAAATATCCTACGAACTTAAAAAGGGAACGGCTTCCGTGAAAAGCCTTAGCCTGAACGGTGTCAGAATAAAGGGGACAAGTGGTCTGTTTGACGTTTTCAAATGCATATCATTTACTCCCGATGATACGGAGATAATAAAAGGCTCGCCCGAAAAAAGACGTAATTTCATTGATATGGCATACTCACAGCTTAATCCATCATCAGTTCCGCATATCACAAGGCACAGCGTAATTATGAACCAGAGAAATGCACTTCTCAAAGGCATATTTCAGGGAAGTTCCAAAGCAGAGGAGCTTACAGCATGGGACAGGCAGGCATCAAAAGAGGGTGCTTATATATCATATATGCGTCATGAGTATATAAAACAGCTTAACGAAGTATGCGGAAGGCTTTACAGCAGAATAACGGGCGAAAATGAAATTCTTGAAATTTCATACCGTTCCAACGTTTTCAGGGAATCTGATTTTGAAAAACCTTTCGGAAATGATGCGGTACAGCGTTATTATGCGAAAATGCGTGAAATGACCGATTATGACATAAAAACAGGCTGTACGCATACCGGTGCAAACCGTGATGATATAATAATCAAAATAAATAAATGCAGTGCAAAGGATTTCGGTTCACAGGGGCAGATTAAAAGCACTGCACTTGTCATAAAGCTTGCACAGGCAGAAATATATTCGCATAAGAGCAGGGAAGCTCCCGCAGTTTTCCTTGATGATGTTATGGGCGAGCTTGACGAAAGCCGTCAGAGGCTTGTATTTGATATAATAAAAAATATGCAGGTATTTATAACAACCTGCAACGAAAGTGCGTTACTGCCTGAAATCAAGGGCAGGATAATCCGCATAGGAAACGGAGAGATAATCTGAATGTATCTTCACACAGGCAACGGATATTCCGTGAAAATAAGCAATATACTGGGTATTTTCGATATAGAGAATACAACCACTGACGGAAGGTATACAAGGGAATATCTCGAACGTGCCGAAAAGGAAAAACGCTGTATATATACGACTTCCGAAATGCCGAAAAGCTTCATAGTAGCTGTTGAGGACGGAAAGGAAAAGGTTTATATATCACAGCTTGCCGTTTCAACGCTCAGAAAAAGGATTTTTTGATTTTTTTCGGGGACTCCCGTTTTTCCGGGGACTCCGTCCCCGGACCCCTGCAAGCCTTTTGAAAAAGGCTTGACCGAAAACTTTTTTACTTGATAATCAGTGAATAACTGTTGATATAGATTTGACTGCTTAAAAAATGGAGGTAAAATAATGGCACAGCAGAATCAGAATTATGGTGCAGATGATATACAGGTTCTTGAAGGGCTTGAACCAGTAAGAAAACGTCCGGGAATGTATGTAGGCTCAACAGGTGCAAAGGGACTTCATCACCTTGTATACGAAATCGTTGACAACTCCATTGACGAAGCACTTGCCGGCTTCTGTACGGAGATAACTGTGGATATACTCCCGGATGACGTTATACGCGTCTCTGACAACGGCAGAGGCATACCGGTAGGCATACACCCTAAGGAAAAAATATCGGCCGCTACGGTGGTTTATACGGTCTTACACGCAGGGGGAAAATTCGGAGGCGGAGGATATAAAGTTGCCGGAGGTCTCCACGGCGTTGGTGCGTCCGTAGTAAATGCTCTTTCCGAATGGCTTGAGCTTACCGTAAAAGACGGAAAGCATGTTTATTTTCAGCGTTTTGAAAGAGGAAAATATTCAAAGGAGCTTGAAGTAATCGGAGATACTTCCGAAACCGGTACTTCGGTAAAATTCAAGGCGGATTCGGAAATATTTGAACAGACTGTATATGACTATGAAACATTGCTGAAAAGACTGCGTGAACAGGCATTTCTTAATGCAGGAATAAAAATAATATTTACGGATTACAGGGATTCTGAAAATATAAAAAGCGAAACTCTCTGCTATGAGGGAGGTATAAAGCAGTTTGTAGAGCATATACACGCTACCAGAGGGCTTGACAGCCTCCATGATGAGGTTATATATATATCAGGCAGACAGGGCGATTCTACGGCTGAAATCGCTATGCAGTACAACGACAGCTACAACGAAGTTGTATTGTCGTTTGCCAATAATATTCATACTATTGACGGTGGTTCACATGAAACAGGCTTTAAAAATGCACTTACAAAGGTTGTGAATGAATACGGAAAAAAATTCGGACTCCTGAAAGAAAATGAAAAATTAAGCGGTGATGATGTCCGTGAAGGTCTTACGGCTATTATATCCGTAAAGCTTACGGAATGTGAATTTGAAAGCCAGACAAAAGTCAGACTGGGAAATCCCGCTGTAAAGCCTTTTATAGAAAATCTCATGCAGGAAAAGCTTATGAATTATCTTGAGGAAAATCCCGAAACAGCGAAGATAATTTTTGAAAAAAGCATTTCCGCACTTAAAGCACGTGAGGCTGCGAGAAAGGCAAGGGAACAGGAAAGAAACAAGGCTATATTCGGAAAGTCCCCGCTTCCTGAAAAGCTTGCCGACTGTGCGGAACGTGACAACAGATATACAGAGCTTTACATCGTTGAGGGAGATTCTGCGGGCGGTTCAGCAAAGCAGGGCAGAGACAGACGCTATCAGGCTATACTGTCACTGTGGGGCAAGATGCTTAACGTTGAAAAGGCACGTATAGACAAAATTTACGGCAACGACAAGCTACTTCCCGTTGTAACGGCTTTAGGTACAGGAATAGGCGAGGATTTTGATATATCAAAGCTCCGCTACGGAAAAGTAATAATCATGTCCGATGCCGATGTTGACGGAGCTCATATCAGAACGCTTTTGCTGACGTTCTTTTTCCGCTATATGCGTCCGCTTATATCAAACGGAAATATATATCTTGCACAGCCTCCGCTTTTCAGAGTAAGCAAAGGAAAAAAACTGTTTTATGCGTTCAATGAGGAGGAACGTGATAATTATATAGCACAGCTTGCCGATGAAAACGGAAATACTTCCAAAGTGGAAGTACAGCGATATAAAGGTCTCGGCGAAATGGACCCCGAACAGCTCTGGGAAACTACTATGGACCCCGAAAGACGTACAATCGTCAAGGTAAATATGGAGGACGCTATGAAAGCAGATGAAGTATTTACAATTCTTATGGGCGATAAGGTTGAACCACGTCGCCTGTTTATAGAAAAAAATGCAAAATATGTGAAAAATCTCGATATATAAGGCAGAATTATGGAACAGAAAATCTTTGAAAAGGAATATTCCATACCGTATGAACTTTTTGAAAAAGCTTTTACACAGTGGCAGAAAAAATTCGTATATCCGAAAACATACACCATAAGCATACTTTTTCTTGCCATTGCCGTTGTTTATATCATATCGGCAGTGAGAGATACTTCAAGCATTATGGCGTATGTTATGACAGCTCTTTGCCTTGCACTTTCAGCGGTAAACTGGTATAATCCGAAAAAAATAAAAAGAAGTCTGCTTGAGGCTGTAAAATCAATGTCAGATGAGCTTTACAGAATGGCTCTTTATGACACTTTTATTGAAATCAGCACTGTAATTCCGGCTGAAAATTCAGATGAAAATACTGCTGAAAAGGAAATTTTCGGAGATGACCCACCCGAAACTATTGAAAGTACCAGGCTTTATTTCAATAACGGTCTTAAAATTCTCGAATATGACGAATATTTCATAGCCTATCAGGTAAAGGAATCGTTTTATATAATACCCAAATCCGGCTTTTCGGACGGAGAGCTTGAGATTTTCCGTAAAAAGAATGCTTTGTGAGGAGGAAAAAAACCTTGTATAATGATAATTCAAAAATAATCAATGTCGATGTTGTTGACGAAATGGAAAATTCCATTCTTGAATATGCAATGTCTGTAATAGTTTCAAGAGCACTTCCCGATGTCAGAGACGGTCTCAAGCCTGTACACAGAAGAATTTTATATACGCTCTATGAGAATGGACTTACTCCCGATAAGCCATACAGAAAATGTGCCGATACAGTAGGTTCTGTACTCGGACGCTATCACCCACATGGCGATGCCTCGGTATATGATGCACTTGTAAGGCTTGCACAGGATTTCTCAATGAGATATCCGCTTGTAGACGGTCATGGAAACTTCGGTTCAATTGACGGTGACGGAGCTGCCGCATACCGTTATACCGAAGCAAAAATGTCAAAGCTTTCGCTTGATATGCTTACGGATATAAACAAGGATACAGTTGATTTTGTGTCAAACTATGATGACCGTCTCAAAGAACCTGCTGTATTGCCTTCAAGATTTCCGAATCTGCTTGTAAACGGTTCGACAGGTATAGCAGTAGGTATGGCAACGAATGTACCCCCTCACAATCTTTCCGAAGTTATTGACGCTCTCAAGCTTATTATCGAAAACCCCGACTGTACTCTTGAGGAGCTTATGGAATGTATAAAAGGCCCTGATTTCCCTACGGGCGGAATAATTATGGGTAAAGCCGGAATACGTTCCGCATACGCAACAGGCAGAGGAAAAATAACACTCCGTGCAAAAACTCACTTTGAGGAAATAAAGGGCAGAAACAGCATTATAGTTGACGAAATTCCCTATATGATACGCAAAACCAAGCTTATAAGCAGTATAAAACAGCTTGTCAAGGAAAAGCGTGTAGAGGGCATTTATGACCTCCGGGACGAATCAGACCGTCAGGGAATGAGAATAGTTATCGAACTCAAAAAAGAAGCAAATCCACAGCTTGTTTTAAATAAGCTCCTGACATATACAAAGCTTCAGGATACAATCGGAATTATTATGCTTGCACTTGTTGACGGTGAACCAAAGGTTCTCACCCTCAAATCAATGCTTGAAAAGTATCTTGAATTTCAGGTTGATGTAATCCGCAGAAGAACTCGCTTTGAGCTTAAAAAGGCTCTTGAAAGGTCGCATATACTTCAGGGATTCGTGCTTGCCTCCGACTATATAGACGAAGTTATGAATATACTCCGCACAAGCAGGAATATTGCGGAAGCAAAAGCACGTATGATTGAACGTTTCAAAGATGTTGATATGTCAGCACTTCTTGACCGTTCCGAATATGATATGACGGGACTCCGTCTCGAAGCAAAAACAGGTCTTTCTTCCGAACAGGCAGACGCAATCGTTCAGATGAGACTCGGACAGCTTACAGGACTTGAAAGACAGAAAATTACTGATGAACTGTATTCACTTCTTCAGAAAATCTCTGAACTTGAGGAAATCCTTGAGGATATAGGAAAGGTTTATGAAATAATTCTGAATGACCTTGACGAAATCCGCCGTAAATTCAATGACGAAAGAAGAACTGAAATTCAGTCTGTAAGCGGTGAGGTTGACATTGAGGATTTAATACCTGTTGAGGAAAGCGTTGTAACGCTTACCAGCAACGGCTATATCAAGCGTATGCCGGTTGATGAATATAAAACCCAACGCAGAGGCGGACGTGGCGTAACAGGTATGAAACAGCGTGACGAGGACTATGTTGAGGAAATGTTTGTATGCTCCAGTCACGACAATATTCTTTTCATATCAGACAAGGGCATAATGTATAAGCTTAAATGCTATGAAATTCCGGACGGTTCAAAGGCTTCAAGAGGATTTAACCTTATAAATCTTTTACCGCTTTCGGAGGGTGAAAAAATATCCTCGATGATAAAAACCGAGAATTTCGACAGCGGAAAATATATCGTAATCGTTACGAGAAACGGTAAAATAAAGCGTACAGAGCTTTCAGCATATAAGAACGTACGCAAAAGCGGTCTTATTGCAATCGGTCTTGATGACGGCGACGAAATAGCAGGAGTCCGTATGACATGCGGAGAATCGCAGTTGTTTGTCGCAACTCACAACGGAATGGCTATTCGTATGTGCGAAAGTGATATAAGACCTTCATCACGTTCTGCACATGGCGTAAGGGCAATAAAGCTCCGTGAGGGCGATTATGTTGTATCAATGGCGAGAGTCCGTGAGGGAGCATCTCTCCTTACCATAACTGAAAAGGGATTCGGAAAGCGTACTGATATTGACAGTTACAGAATACAGTCAAGAGGCGGATATGGTATCACCAATTATAAAGTTGATGATGAGAAAGGCTATGTATGCGGAATTAAAGTCGTTGACGAAACAGATGATATAATCATCATTTCAAGCGACGGTGTAATAATCCGAATCAAGGCAAGTGACATACGCATTATGGGACGTATTGCAAAAGGTGTGCGTGTAATGCGTGTCAAGGACGATATTAAGGTTGTGGCATTCACACGTACTGAACATGATGATTCCGCTGAAATTCAGGAAGTTGAACAGCTTTCCGAACAGGAAATAGAAGCCGAGGAAAAAGAGGCAAGCTTTGCGGAACAGAATGAAATAATATCAGATGAAGAACCTGATGACAAAGAATAAACAAAACGGGCAGTCAGTTGACTGCCCTTATGTTTGCCGAAAAAGAATATTTTGCAGGATTTAAATATTAAATCTGCCTTTGTTAAATTACGGAATCGACTTATTTTTGGTATTCAAAAAATATCAATATGAATAAAGCTGATTATATTCTTGCTCAGCCTGAATAGCTTGTGCATCACCTTTTCTGCATCTTGGAGCAATCAAAGGACAGCGTTTTCCACAGCCTGTACATATAAGACCGGATAAATATTCTTCAAGGGTAGGAACGGGCGGTGACTGCGTTTCTGTTATAATACTATCCTCAGAGGGAGTTTCAGTTATAAAAACTGTATTATCTTCAATAATTTCAGACACTGAATTTTCATCAGATGTAATTACATACGATTCTTCAGTTGGCTCAAGTGAAATGCTGTTTTCATTATTAGAAGTATCATATTCATTTGAAAAATTCTGTTTATCAGATAAATTTTTATTCAGTGCAAGGGAGGAATATAAAATTACTGCTATAAAAACTCCGGCAGAAAAACGGCATACAGCAGATTTCATTTCATTTCCCGATAAAGCCGAAGGAATTTTTTTAAATACTCCCGAAAGATATTTTGCATGCAGAACAATATGCAGAATCATTATGCCAAGGCATATATAAGACAGTACATTATGTATATTAAAAAGCAGTATTCCAGAAATACTTGAATCAATAAAAAATAATTCTTTTGCTATAAAAATTCCTGTTAAAATGACAACTGGCATACATACAGCAAGCAGTATATCTGAAAAAAGCAGTATCAGTTTTAAACCTTTGGCAGTTCCGTTCTTTACTGATTTGAAAAGCCCTTTTATCATTGAATAATTCATTGCAACATGAATTACAAATAAAATACCTGTTCCGATTCCGGCGGTTTCATGAAAAAATCCGCCCAAACCCTGTGCAAACATCAGCAACGCATACAGTATAATCATTGCAATATCCAGAAAAATTTTTATAATGACATTTCTTTCAAGGTACATTCCTTCATAATATGATATACTTCCGATATTTAATACGGTAGCACCCCAATTAGTACAGTATCAACCGGTCAGGTTTTTTTCTCAAGCCTTGATTTGTCCAAGAAATCCCGCAATAATTTATTTTCCCTATTTGCAACGAAAAGTATTGTCATCAGCAGTCATAAGTTCTCACACGAAATTCCGCACCTGTTTTTCTGCATATTTCACGGGCTGATTCAATCTGCTCTTTTGGAATAACATCAACAACAGTCATAACTACTCTTGCACTTGTCTTAACACAGTCCGATGCGAATTTCTGCATAGCTTCAAAAGCGTTGCTGTATTTAGGACGGGTAACTTTCATATATTCATCTTCAGTACCTGCATTAAGGCTTATTGATATAGTGTCAAAAATCTCTCCGAGGATTCCGGAAGAGGATTTATTATTAATAAGGTCGGAAAGACCGTTCGTATTAAGTCTTAAAGGAGGACAGCCATTTATATTTTTAATAGCCTTTGCAGTATCAACAAGCACATCAAGACGGCAAGTAGGCTCTCCGAATCCGCAGAATATTATTTCCCGATAGTCTGAAAGATTGTATTTTTTTATATCGTTCATAATCTCATCAGATGAGGGGTCATGTTCAAGCCACAGAGAGTCAGAACCATATGCTCCGTCACCGTTGTTTCTTATGCAGAATGTACAGTTACAAGGGCATTTATTTGTAATATTCATATAGAGCTTGTTCCCTATAACATAGCTTATTGTCATTTTCTTTTCCATAATCACAAGAACTCCTGTTTTGATTTTTTACAATATATATTATACCATAATTTATCCATAACGTCAATATTCTGATTGACAAAGTCAGGAAAACTGCAAGAAAAAAACTTGAAAATTTTGTGAAAAAAACAACGGTTATCCTGAGTATCAAATATATTTTGTTGACAAAACAGAAATAAAACGCTATAATTATAAAAAAACCGAAACAGGAGAAATATTTCTTGAAAATAACAGACAATCAGAAAAATGCATTTGAAAGAATGTCAGTGCAGATAAAACAGAATAAAATAAAAGCCGTAAGCTTCAGCATATCAGATACGCTTACGGCAATGCCCTTTCTTTACAATACTGATTTATATTTTCTTATGGAGGGGGAATTTTCAAAGATTTCCAAAAGCGGAAAAAGTTTTTCAGCCTTAAGAGTACAGGCTGAAAAAAATGCAAGGAAAAATGATGAATTTTCACAGCCTGATATAAATGCAATATACTCGGAATTTACTTCATTATCGGGAATAAGCTCCGAAGATTCTGAAAAGCTTATGAATCTTGAAACAGACCTCATTATAAAATTCAGCTGTCCGAGAAAATGCGGTATTGAGCTTATGCGTGAGGCGGAAAGGCTTAACAAAAAAATTATACTTACAGAAGATACATACCTTACTGAAAACATTATTGAAAAAATTCTGAAAAAATGCGGTATAACGGGATATAAAATGATTTTTCTTTCAGATAAGACAGGACTCGGAAAGCAAAACGGAGATATTTACCCGCATATTCTGAAAAGGCTTAAGTTAAATTCAAGTCAGATAATGCATATAGGAAGCAGTTTGCAGGCTGATGTGGAATCACCTATAAATCAGGGTATAATGTCACTGTATCTTCCCTCCTGCCGTGAACAGCTTTTCAAAAACGGCAGACTCTGCGGATATATATACAGCAAAGCCGGAAAAAAAATCAATACCGAAAAATATTTTACTCTCCGCTGTCTTATGGGTATGTATGCAGTATACGCATTTGATTATCCGTTTTCAGAGATACAAAAGGGTGATTTCTGTCAGAACCGTCAGAATATGGGGTTTGCAGTTCTTGGCGGAATCTATATGAATAAGAATTTCTTAACCGATAATAAATGCAAATCAGCAGTCATTGACGCTATGCGTAAGGATTCAGAACTTCTTTGCGGTGAACAGGATTTCAAAGAAATGTATTCGGATTGCTTCGGAAATACTCTTGAAAAGCTTGATTCCGAATGTTGTATTCTGCCCTTTGAACTGTTTTTCAGTCACGCTGATGATAACGAAAGAGATTTTCTGCGGAAAAATCTTACGGATTCGGATTATAATGAATGGTGCGGAAATATATCCGATTTTGATATATCCGAAAATATCCGTAAAAATAAAGCTCCAAAGAAAAAAGAAAGTTTGTTAAATAAATTCAGAAAGAGAAAAAGATAACATGAACGAAAAAAGTATTTATAAAAAGGCTCTTGTCCTTGCTGTTCCTATGATGATACAGAACGGCATAACAAATATGGTAAGCCTTATTGACAATGTTATGGTCGGCAGTCTCGGTACAGAAGCTATGACTGCTGTTTCGATAATCGGACAACTTATTTTTGTATTCAACCTTGCAGTTTTCGGCGGATTGTCTGGTGCGGGAATATATTCCGCACAGTATTACGGACAGAAAAATCTTGAGGGATTCAGAAATGCTTTCCGAATGAAACAGCTTATAGGAATTTTCTGCATAATACTCGGTCTTGCGGTATTTATATTTGGAAATGAATTTCTTATAGGCAGGTATCTGCGTGGCGAAAGTGATTCGGTAAATCCTGAACTTACTATGCACTATGCAAAGCAGTATCTGTCTGTAATG
This sequence comes from uncultured Clostridia bacterium, assembly GCA_945910815.1. Classification (GTDB taxonomy): domain Bacteria; phylum Bacillota; class Clostridia; order Oscillospirales; family Ruminococcaceae; genus Ruminococcus. Next base: position 67,223 of record CAMDZD010000009.1, on the reverse strand, counting down.
CTTTTTGGTATTCCGCCATTTGTATTAACGCAGATATACGCCACAAGTCTGCGTGAATCGGGTGACAGCATAAAGCCTATGACTGCCGGAATTATTTCGGTAGTTGTTGATATAGTTTTTAACTGGCTACTTATATACGGAAATCTCGGTATGCCAAAACTCGGCGTAAGAGGTGCAGGAATTGCAACTGTTCTTGCAAGAATAGTTGAATGTGCAGTGCTTGTTATATGGTCTCTTGCAAGAAAGGACAAGCATACATTTCTTCAGGGAATTTACAGAAAATTTCTTGTACCGATGGATTTTGCAGTAAAAATCATAAAAAAAGGACTGCCGATTTTCTTCAACGAATTTTTATGGGCTGGAAGTATTGCCGTATTAACTCAATGCTATTCCACAAGAAGCCTTGAAATAGTAGCAGGTCTGAATATTTCAAATGCTCTCTGCAATCTTTTAAATGTCGTATTTGTAGCTTTAGGTTCGGCTGTGGGAATTATTATAGGTCAGACTCTGGGTGCATCTGAATATGAAAAGGCAAAGAAAGATTCATTCAAGCTTATGCGTTTTGCGGGAGGAATCTGCATAATTCTTACAGTGATACTTGTTTTATTTTCGGGAATATTCCCCGAATCTTATGATACAACTAATGAAATAAAAGCATACGGCAAAAATTTCATTATAATTACAGCACTGTTTTTCCCGTTGCAGGGTATGCTGAACGCTCTTTATTTCACACTGCGTTCGGGCGGACAGACTTTTATTACATTTCTTTTTGACAGCGTATATTCATGGGCGGTTACTGTTTCATTGGCATATATTCTCTGCACATTTACATCAATACCGGTTCTCGGAATATATGCAATAGTACAGTCAGCTGATATAATCAAGTTTGCAATAGGCTATATCCTCATAAAAAAAGGCATATGGATTAGCAATATTGTATCAGAATAAAATTACAGAAAAGAGGATATTATATGAAAAAGGAATATCTTGAGGCAGGTAAAATAGTAAATACCCACGGAATAAGGGGAGAAGTTAAAATTATGCCCTACTGCGATTCTCCGGAACTTCTCTGTGAATTTGACAGGCTTTTTATGGGGAAATCTTTAAAGGAAATATATATTGAACGTTCAAGGGTTCAGAAAAATATGATTATATGCAAGATTGAGGGCGTTGATACTCCGGAGGAGGCTGAAAAGCTCCGCAATAAAATGCTTTATATGCACCGTGATGACCTTGAACTTGATGAAGATACCTATTTCATTCAGGATTTAATTGGTATGACAGTAAAAAATGCCGATACAGATGAAATATACGGAACTATTGACGATGTATTCCAGACAGGTGCAAATGATGTTTACTCAATTAAAAACGGCGATAAAAGCTATCTGATTCCTGCTATTGCCGATGTTGTTATAAATACTGACATTGATTCCGGAATAATGACAATAAGACCTCTGGAGGGACTTTTTGATGAAGATTGAAATAGCTACTCTTTTTCCGGAAATGTGTGAGGCTGTTCTCGGCGAAAGCATTATAGGACGTGCAAGAAAAAAGGGTGTTATAGATATAAAATGCCGTAATATCCGTGACTATACCCTTGACAAGCACAGGCGTGTTGATGATATACCCTATGGGGGCGGTATGGGAATGGTTATGCAGTGCGACCCTATTTATAACTGCTATAAAGCAGTATGTGAGGAAAACAATGCTAAACCGCATACAATCTATATGTCGCCAAAGGGCAGGATTTTCAATCAGCAGAAAGCAATAGAACTCTCTCAGCGTGAATTTATTTTCATAATATGCGGTCACTATGAAGGAGTAGACCAGAGAATTATTGACGAAATCGTTGATGAGGAAATTTCCGCCGGTGACTATGTACTTACTGGCGGTGAAATTCCTGCAATTATGCTTACTGATGCCGTTGCAAGAATGTGCAAGGGAGTCCTCTCGGATTCCGTATGCTTTGAAGATGAAAGCATTTACGGCGGTTTGCTTGAATATCCCCACTATACACGCCCTGAAGTATGGAACGGAAAACAAGTCCCCCCTGTTCTGCTCTCGGGACATCATAAAAATATTGCCGAATGGAGACTTCAGAAAAGTATTGAAATAACCCGTGAACGCCGTCCCGATTTGCTTGAAAAATATGAACATTCTGTTAATCAAAAATAATACCTGTTGTAATTATATCAGTGTATTATATCCCTCATGTATATTTTTTGCCGTATTGCACATAATTATCTGTTGAAAATTATTGATTACGCCAATCAATTTCAACTTTTCAAATTGTGATATTGAACAATGAAAACTTATTTTTCCCCATTCCATTTAATATAAATGTAGAAAATAGCAAATTAAACCAACTTAATCGGAAAAATCCGTTGACTCACTGAAAAAATAACTGTATAATATTATCAGGCAGTAAAAAATGTGACTGCCTTATCATAGCTGTTTAAATAACAGATTAAGGAGAGAGTGATATGTTCTATAAAGAAGTTGTCGTTAAGAATCAGGTCGGTCTCCACGCAAGACCTGCTACATTCTTCATTCAGAAAGCCAATGAATTCAAGGCTTCTATCTGGATTGAAAAGGAAGAACGCAGAGTCAATGCAAAGAGCCTTCTTGGTATTCTTTCACTTGGTATCGTTGGCGGTACTTCAATCAAGGTAATTGCTGACGGCTCTGATGAAGTTCAGGCTGTAAATGCTCTTGTTGAACTTGTTGACAGCGGTTTCAGCGAAGAATCAAGATAAGAAAGACAAACAATTTGCAGGGCGTTATTATTCAGTAACGCCCTGTTTTGTATATTCAGACATGTTTTCCGCAAATATTCCATAACCTCGTGTGGGGTCGGATATAAATACATGAGTTACTGCCCCTATTATTTTATCATTCTGAATTATGGGACTTCCGCTCATTCCCTGAACGATTCCGCCTGTTTTCTCGATAAGCCTTTCATCAGTTATTTTTATAATCATATTTCTTGTGCTGTTCTCTCCGCTGTAATCTATGCTTTCTATATTGATTTCGTATCTTTCGGGAGTGTTTCCCTCTGTTGTGCAGAGAATATATGCTTTTCCGGTTTCAATATCCTGCTTGAACCCCATTTTATATTCCTGTCCCTGATATGATTCAGCAGTCTGCTGTGAAATTCTTCCGAAAATTCCGCAACGGTTATTTATTTCAAGCTCACCTATGCAGTTCCCTGATACAAAACAGCCGTCAAGTTCTCCCGGCACGCCGTTTCTTCCCTTTACTGTTCCCGTTATTTCGACCGGAACAGCTTTTCCGCTTGATACCGGAATCATTTCCCCCGTATCGGAATCGCATACGGGGTGACCAAGTCCCGCAAACATTCCGCTTGACTTGTCTATAAATGTCATAGTACCTATTCCGGCAGTGCTGTCACGAACCCACATTCCGCCTATATAGCATTTTTTTTCGGAACTCCATACAGGAGTTAAATAGGTTATAAATTCCTTCCCCGAACGGTTTACGGATATTTTAAGCTTCTGCCCTCCGCTACCGCTTATTATTCTCTGAATGTCGCTGTTTGAAGATACCGGAAGATTGTTTATAAGGCGGATTATATCGCCTGTTTTAATTCCCGATTCCTTTGCGGGACAGTCATTTTCGCTTAACTTGATAACCATTACGCCGTCCATAAGGAGCTTTATTCCGAAAGGCGTTCCGCCTGCCGTTAAAACCGGGGCTTCGGTACGGCATATTTCCACTGATTTTATTGGTATAACTCCGAAAAGCTTCAGAGATACTTCCTGCGATGACGGATAAGTCAGAAGTTCCGCCTGTGCCGTTCCCGATGATGATACACTTACTGCCGGATATAATGCTATATCAAGATTTTCACCCTTTTCAACATAAAAGCTGTCGGGGATTTTTTCGGAATAATATCCTGAAATTCCGCATAATCCGAGCATTGACGCAGATAATAGAGCTGTAAATAATCTGAATTTCTTTAACATTTCCCGTTCCTCCTCTTATTTTATTATTAGGAGGAACTCTGTATTTTATAACAGTGAAATTCTGATTGAATTGCCTTAATTTTTTACGGAGGATTTTTTGTGAAAAAACGTTTTTTTATTATATCTGAAATAATTCTTGCAGTTTTTACGCTTATATATCCATTTTTTATGGTTACGCTTTCGGGTGCGGGATTGATATTCAACGGAAATTCATACGGCATTAAATTAATGATATGCGGAATATTATGGATTATTTCGGGATTGCTTATGACATCAGGGAGTATATTATGTATTTTGGGGAAAAATATTCCTGCTATAATATTATCATCGCTGGGATTTGTAATCTGTATGGTTATATTGCTTATTGTTACGGCTCATGCTGAAAAATATGCGTGGATTATGCCCTATTACAATAAATTTTCCGTTGCTGATATTTACAGAAAAAGAATTATTCCGGTATTTATTCCGTTTATACTTACAAATATTATTTCGGGGTTAAGAATATGCAGAAAATGATTAAATCCGCAAAAATTTTTATAAGAGCTATTCCGTCAGTACTGCTTTTTGAGATTCTCTATAAGCTTATGATTACTGCCTTAGCACTTCCGGCACTTACTCATCTTTTAAGATGGGCTATTGATATTTCGGGAGTTGGTTATATTACTTCAGAAAATCTTTTTCAGTTTCTTACTTATCCCGCCTCTCTTGCACTGATTTTACTTATATTAATAATCTGTTCCGTGCTTTCACTTGCGGAAATATCTGCGATTATAAGCGGATTTGCTATGCTTTATGAGAAAAAAAGCATAAGCGTTTTTCTTATGATAAAATCGGGGTTTAAAAGTATCGGAAAGCTGTTAAAAAAATTTAATTTTATACTCGTTTTCTATATACTGCTTATACTTCCGCTGACACAGTTCACGCTTACTTCGGGAATATTTGCGTTTGTAGGTATGCCAAGCGTTCAGACGCTTTACGGAACAGCAAGCAATAAAATATTTTTTGCAGTTATATTGTTTCTTATTCTTGTTTCTGTACTTCTTTCAAACAGAATTTATTGCCTTAACTTTTTTGCACTTACAGATTCGGGATATTTTGAAAGTGTCCGTCAAAGCAAAAAAATTACCGAAAAAAAACGTTTCAAAACGGCTCTTTCAATAATATTATGGAGCTTGTTTATAACTTCATTTTTTCTGATTGTATTTTTTTTAGTATGCTTTATTATATGCTTTGCTATGAAAGGCTTTTCCGAACCCGACAATGCTTTTTTCATATCACTTAAACTCATAAAGACAGTAGTTAAGATATTTACCGCTGTATCGTCCGTATTTTTCACTCCTATGCTTTTCGCATACATCACAATAAGATTTTTTTCGGAAACTGATAATAATACAAAAATAATTCTTCCCGAACCCTCCGAAAAGACAAGCCCTGTCAGAATAAGAGTAATTGCCTTTGCTGTTTCAATACTTTCATTAGCTCTTAACTATTCATTTATGAAAGATATATCTGCTGAAAATATTATTCTTAATGCAAGCTTTCTGAATAAGACAAAAATTACCGCACACAGAGGATTTTCCTCAAAAGCTCCCGAAAATACCGAACCCGCATTTGCAGAGGCTCTTGAAGTCGGTTCGGATTTTATCGAACTCGATGTTCAGCTTTCAAAGGATAAGGAAATCGTTGTTTTTCATGACAAAAATATTTCAAGAATTACAGGCATTAACGAAAATTTAAGAAATCTTGATTATCAGGATTTAATTAGGCTCGACTACGGAAAATGGTTCGGAGAGGAATTTTCCGGCACTCAGATTATGACTCTTAATGAAGTTCTCGAAAATTTCGGAAACAAAATCAATCTCAATATAGAAATCAAAAAAAATGACGATGAACTCCAAACCGCTGAACTTACTGCAAGGCTTATTGAAGAATATAACTGCATTGATTCCTGTTATGTAACCTCTTTTTCATACAATGCCCTGAGAACCGTTAAAAAGGTTAATCCTGATATAAAAACAGGTCTTATTGCAAATATTATGACATACGGCGGTTATTCATCACTTCACGATATTGATGCACTCAGTCTGAATAAGAAATTCGTATCGCAGAACCTTATAAATAATATTCATCTCAATGGCAAGCGTGTATTCGTATGGACGGTAAATGACCGTTCAGAGGCTGAAAAGCTTATCAGTATGGGGGCGGACAACATCATAACCGATAAACCCGATATGGTTATAAAAGTCGTTTCTTCAAAGGGAAATGAGGGATATATTATAGACTTTCTTGCAAAAATCTTTAATTACTGAAAAAAATAAGGGGCTTGCGACAGCCCCTTTTATGTATTTAACTGCTTTATAATAATGTATAAAGTATACAAAAATACTATTGACAGATATATAATTTTAATGATATAATATATACAATATCACTTGAAGGAGAAATAAAAATGACTGCCGGAGTATCTACTGCCTGTCTTTATCCGAAACTTCTTGAAGAAAGCCTTTATGACCTCGCACTGAATGGTATTTCAAACGTTGAGATTTTTGTCAATACTCACTCCGAAATGACAAAAAGCTTTGCTTTAAGCCTTCTGGAAATATTAAACCATTTTGATACAAAATGCGTATCCGTTCACCCTTTTACTGCCGAAATAGAACCGATTATGCTTTTTTCCGCCTATGAAAGACGTACAATCGATGCCCTTGAGTATCTTAAATACTGCTTTGACTTTATGAATACGCTCGGAGCAAAAATATTTGTACTCCACGGCAACAAGGGAAGTGTAAACGCTCCCCGTGAACTCTACTGCGAACGCTATTCAATGATGTATAGTCTCGGAAAAAAGTTCGGAATTGATGTGGCTGTTGAAAACGTTTCACGCTGTCAGAGCGGAAATCTGAATTTTCTTAAGGATTTGTCAAATATGCTCGGAAGTGATGTGAAATTCGTTTTAGATACAAAGCAGGCTGTACGCTCAAAGGAAAATGTTTTTGATATTGTCAGAACTCTGAAAGAAAAAATCATACATGTACATTTAAGCGACAGCGGAGAGCTTGGCGACTGCCTTATGCTCGGAAAGGGCAGGCTTAATATCCGCCGTCTTATATCAGAAATTTATTCATATAATCCCGATGCTTCGGTTATTCTTGAACTTTACAGAACTAATTTCAGCGGAATTTCCGATTTAGTCAGCAATTACAGCGTTATTGAACAGACTATCAGAAATATTTCCCTTGCTGAAAATTAAGAAAGGATTTGAAAAAATATGAAATGTCCGTTTTGCGGTTCACTTGATTCAAAGGTTATAGATTCACGCTCCTCCGATGAGAAAAAAAGAAGAAGGCGTGAATGTACAGAATGTCACAAAAGATTTACTACCTATGAAACTGTTGAAACCCCTCTGCTTTCCGTCAGAAAGCGTGACGGAACGTACCAGCTCTATGACAGGAACAAGCTTATAAAAGGCATATACACTGCAATAAAAAAACGCCCCATATCCGCTCAGGAAGTAGAACATATTGCCGACTATATCGAAAATACTCTTGCAAACGAAATGAAAACCGTTATATCCTCAAAAGCAATCGGTGAAATGGTTCTTGAACAGCTTAAAAATATTGACCCTATCGCATATATAAGATTTGCTTCAGTATATAAGGATTTTTCTGATGTAAAGAGCTTTATATCAGTTATATCCGAACTTGAGGGAAAAGAAAAATCCTAATGAACGCTGATTATATAGTCTGAATCGTCTTCTGCATAAATTGCGGAAGATACGGCTTTTCCGTCACATACTATAAGCTCCGCCAAAAGATTTTTATTGTCAGGAGCATAGTTTTTTATCCGGTATGTATAAAGCACAGCGTCCATTCCCTTGCATTCACGCAGTGGAAGTTTCTGCTTATCCTGAATTTCCGCAAAATCTTCATAGCTTTCACTGAATTCAGACGGAATTATTATATCTCTGCTGAAAATTTCTTCAGCCTCCCACCCATGCAGTGCAAAATAATTTATGCGTTCGGCTGTCGTTACGGCAGGTACAACCGCAACGGGTTCGGGATTTTCTTTCCTTTCCGGCATAAATATAAAAACTGCTGTAAGAATTATTCCGGCTGACAGGATTATTTTAAAGGATTTTTTCATCATTGTTTCCCCCTTTTGACTACATTATATGCCGTATAATCCGGACAAATACATCAAAAAATTTTTTAAGGAGATTTCATGAGATTAGATAAATTTATTTCGGATAATTCCATACTTTCAAGAAGTCAGGCAAGGGAGGCAATAAAAAAGGGACTTGTAAAATCTGACGGAGTTATCATTAAAAAAGCTGATTTTCAGGTCAGCACTGATAAAAACACAATTGAATATGACGGAAATATTATTTCATACAGAAAAAACAGATATATTCTTCTTAACAAGCCTGCCGGATATGTATGTTCCACAAGTGACCCCGACAGTCCGACCGTTCTTGAACTTATTCCGCCCGAACTTTCAAAAAAGGTTTTTCCTGCCGGACGGCTTGACAAGGATTCAGAGGGTCTTGTACTGCTGACCGATGACGGAGAACTTTCACACAAAATTCTTACCCCCGAAAAACATGTTCCTAAATTTTACATTGTGAAACTTGCCGAATGCTTTAAAATTCAATATATTGACTTATTTGCTTCGGGTATGTCTCTGGGCAATGGCGAAGTATGCATGCCCGCCAGGGTTTTCCCCCTTGAAAACAACGATTTATGGGCGATTGTTGAGCTTAAAGAGGGGAAATATCATCAGGTTAAAAGAATGTTCGCATCTGCCGGAAACGAAGTGGAATATCTTTTCAGATTCTGTATGGGAAATCTGAAAATCCCCGAAAAACTGGCAATCGGAGACTCTATGGAACTTATGCACAAAGATGTTGAAAAATTGCTCGACCCCCCCGATTATGACTGTATTCTGCGAAATTTATATGTATATTTTTCGTCATATTTGATAAACAAATAATCATAACTTTGGAGATTTAGTGTATTGCAAAATCAAGAAATATTTGTTATTATATTATTATAGCTGATACTGCGTTTTCATTTACGTTTAAGGATTAGCAAAAATTTTTATGGGAGGACTTACTTTAAATGGCAGGTTTAATTTTAAAACATATTTATAAAAAGTATCCGGGCGGTTTCGTTGCAGTTACCGACGTTGACTTTGAAATCAAAGATAAGGAATTTATTATCCTTGTCGGACCTTCTGGCTGTGGTAAATCCACAACTCTTCGTATGATTGCAGGTCTTGAGGAAATTTCCGAGGGTGAACTTTATATCGGCGACCGTCTTGTAAACGATATTGCACCTAAGGACAGAGATATTGCAATGGTTTTCCAGAACTATGCTCTTTATCCGCATATGACTGTTTTCGATAACATGGCTTTCGGTCTTAAACTCAGAAAAGTTCCTAAGGACGAAATCGAAAGAAAGGTTAATGAAGCTGCTAAAATTCTTGACCTCTCTCACCTCCTCGAAAGAAAGCCTAAGGCTATGTCAGGTGGTCAGCGTCAGCGTGTTGCTATGGGTCGTGCTATCGTTCGTTCACCTCAGGTATTCCTTCTCGACGAGCCTCTTTCAAACCTCGATGCTAAGCTCCGTGCTCAGATGAGAACAGAAATTTCAAAGCTCCACAAGAAACTCGGTACAACATTCATCTACGTTACTCACGACCAGACAGAGGCTATGACTCTCGGTGACAGAATCGTTGTTATGAAGGACGGTTTCATTCAGCAGATTGATACTCCTCAGGCTCTTTATGAACACCCTGTTAACCAGTTCGTTGCAGGATTCCTTGGTTCTCCTCAGATGAACTTCATCGATGCTGTTCTTAAAGATGACCTCGGTCAGTATGTCGTTGAATTCGGTTCAGAAGATTCAAGAACTCAGAAGGGCGTTAAGTACCAGATTATCGTTCCCGAATCAAAGGTTAACCGTGAACTCGCTAACTATGTAAACAAGGAAATCGTTCTCGGTATCCGTCCGGAAAGCGTTCACGATGAAGAAATGTACATCTCAAGTGCTACTACCGGTATTATCTCATGTACTGTTGAAATCACTGAAATGATGGGTGCTGAAACTTACCTCTACCTTAACTGTGAAGGTATCCCGATTACTGCAAGAGTTTCTTCACGTTCAACTGCTAAGCCTCAGGACGTTATTCAGGTTGCTCTTGACCCGAACAGAATACACATCTTCGACAAGGAAACAGAAAAAACTATTGTAAGCTGATTTTTTTAAACTGTTCCACACAGGGCGGATTCCTTCCGCCCTTTTGTTTTGAATACAATTTTTTCACCTTATTTTCATCAAATTATAGATATTTCCTATTGACTTATTCAGAATTTTGTAATATAATTATTGTAATTGTCATAAATGACACATTTCTATCTTTCAGGAGGTTAAAACGTGAAAAAGAAAAAAAATCAGAAAGCTGTTTTCTTTATAGTCTTTGCTCTGATAATTGCTTTTGCGTATACCGCTGTTTTCGGTCTTGATACCCAGTACGGTGATATTGTCACAACAAGAATAAATGGCGTTGATGATATAAGACTTGGTATTGATATTCAGGGCGGTGTTGATGTAACTTTCAATCCGGCAGGCGATTATGATGCAACAGAACAGCAACTGGATGCTGCTACTGCTGTCATTAAAAACAGACTTAATTCACTTAATATCAATGACTATGAAGTTTACAGCGATGATAAAAGCGACAGAATTATTGTCCGTTTCCCTTGGCAGGCAGGCGAAACCGATTTCGACCCCGAAAATGCCGTTAAAGAACTCGGTGAAACTGCTGAACTTACTTTCAGATACGGTTCGGATTACGAAACCGACCCCGAAACTAATGACGTTATCCCGACAGGTGATATAATCCTCAATGGTTCCGATGTAAAATCAGCTCAGCCAGGAAGTCAGTACAATGATACAACAGGTGCTTATGAATATGTTGTACAGCTCCAGCTGAACGATACAAGCACTGACGGCGAATCAGGTAAGGACAAGTTCGCTTCCGCTACTGCTGAACTTGCAGGTTCATCTACACCTATATCCATATGGATGGACAATACTATGATTTCAAGCCCTACCGTAAGCACTGCCATTACAGACGGACAGGCTGTCATATCAGGTGACTTTACATATGAATCTGCAAAAAGTCTTGCTGATAAAATAAATTCAGGTGCTTTGCCTTTCAAAATGGAAACTTCAAGTTTCAAGACTATGGACCCTACTATGGGCAGAGGTTCTCTTGATGCAATGATTCTTGCAGGTTTTATTGCATTCGGATTTATTGCGGTTTATATGATTGTCCTTTACAGACTCCCAGGATTTGTTGCTGTTATAGCTCTTATAGGTCAGGTTGCCGGTACTCTTGCTGCTATATCGGGCTGGTTCGGATTTATGGACAGCTCCACACTTACAATCCCCGGTATTGCAGGTATAATTCTTGCAGTCGGTATGGGCGTTGACGCAAATATTATCACGGGTGAACGTATAAAGGAAGAACTCAATTCCGGAAAATCTCTTGATTCCGCTTTGAAAATTGCTTACAAGAGAGCTTTCTCCGCTATATTTGACGGAAATATTACTGTTGTATTTGTTGCCATTATACTTATGGGTGCTTTCGGAGTTCCTTCAAGTCCTTTTGCAAAGCTTCTCCATGTATTCTTTATGGCATTCGGTGCTACTACTGAAGGTGTTATATATTCATTCGGATATACACTTCTTGTCGGAATTATCCTTAACTTCATTATGGGTGTATTTGCTTCAAAGCTTATGGTTACATCACTCGCAAAATTCAACTGCTTCAAAAATAAAAAACTTTACGGAGGTGCTGTAAAATGAGTGAAAATAAAAATCAGACAGGCTCTCCGAATGTAAAAAAAGTCCGTGACTTCTGCGGTACAAGAAAAGTTTTTCTTATTATTTCACTTTCGCTTATAGCTGTGACTATTCTTGCTACGTTTATCCTCAAAATCAATGTTGCAATTGAATTTAAGGGCGGTACTATTCTCAATTACAAGTATTCGGGCGAAATCGATGAAAACGGTATAAAAAGCTCCGTTGAGGAAATTATTGGTACAACTGTAAAAACAAATGTTGGTCAGAATATCAGTACAGGTGATTCAAATATAACACTTTCCTTTACTTCCGCAAATGGTCTTACTGCTGAAAGACAGGCTGAAATCACTGATATGCTTCAGGAAAAATATCCCGATTCTTCAATTGAACTTGTGGATTCAAATGACGTTGCACCGTCATCGGGACGTGAATTTTTCTTAAAATGCCTTGTAGCCGTTATTCTTTCCGCTGTGGTTCTGATTATATACATAGCTTTCAGATTCAGAAAAATCGGCGGTCTTTCTGCGGGTGTATGTGCAATTATTGCACTCTGTCAGGATTTGTTGCTTGTTTACGGTTCGTTTATTATATGCGGTTTTGAAATCAACTCCAACTTTATGGCTGTTATACTCACAATTCTCGGATATTCAATAAACAATACTATTGTTATCTATGACAGAATCAGAGAAAATAGACAGATTATGCCTAAAGCCAAGCTTCAGGAACTTGTCAACCTCAGCTGTACACAGTCACTTACACGTTCAATAAGAACTACCATTACTACTGTTGCAACTATGCTTATTGTAACAATCGTTGTTGCAGTAAACGGATATACTTCACTTTTAAGCTTTACTGTTCCGCTTATATTCGGTATGACACTGGGTGCTTATTCTTCACTCTGCGTTGCTCCTATGCTCTGGGTATGGCACAACGAAAGAAAGGCTAAAAAGGATTAATCTGCATTATAAAGACCGGTTTTTTAATTAACCGGTCTTTTTTACTGTTCCCATGATTTCACTATGCGTTCAGCGGAACTCTTTTTGTTAGAAAAATTATTTGAATTTTGCTTGACATTTCTGTTAATTTCATGTATAATATATTCATAAACTCACGGCATAGAATATTAAAGGCATTACAATTAATCAAAATAAAAGGAGAATTTCAATTATGGGCATTTTTAACAGAATCAGTGACATTATTAAATCAAATGTAAATGACCTTATCGACCGTGCTGAAGACCCCGAAAAAATGGTCAAGCAGATTATAATCGATATGCAGAAGGAACTAAAAAAGTCTACTGAGGCTCTCGGAAAGGCTAAAACAAGCGAAAGACTTGCAAAAAGACAGTATGAAGATGCTATGAAAGTTTCCGCTGAATGGGAATCAAAAGCTAAATCAGCACTTCAGGCTGGTGATACTGAACTTGCTAAAAAAGCTCTTGCTAAAAAAGTCAAGGCTGATGAAGATGTTGCAAACTATAAGGAAATGTATGATACAATTTCAACACAGACTGAAGCTATTGAAAATCAGGTTGAGGCTGTCAAGGCTAAGCTTGATGAGGCTAAAAGCCGTCAGGCTATGCTGATTGCACGTTCACAGATGGCTGATACAAAGAAAAATCTCGCACAGTCCCTTGGCGGTATGGATTCTTCTTCATCTTCTGAAAAATTTGACAGAATGGAAGATAAGATTATCCGCAAGGAGGCAGAGGCTGATGCCTTTGCCGATATAGCCGGCACTGATTCGGGCAATGATGATTCAGATGAATTTGAAAAGCTCCAGACAGATTCAAAGGTAGATGCTGAACTTCAGAGACTTATGGCTGAAATGGGAAAAAATAACTGACAACTGGAAGTGATTTTTTATGGATAAAAAGAAAAATTATGGTCTTATTCCGCTTCTCCTTGCAGTTTTCCTTGCAATAGGTTCAGTTGTATATATCATATGGAGAGGCGTAAGCAACAGGGCTTACTATGAAAAATGGAAGGACTATGACGATACAGGTCTTTGCTGACACAAAATCAATAAAGGGACTGTAAATTAAAAATTACAGTCCCTTGTTTTTTAAATCGGAGGGTGCTTTGAAAACTGCAGTATTTATTATAACAGCTTTTATTATATATGTTCTGATAGAAAATAAATTGATTCTTGTCACACGAACTGAATTTTTTAATACGGGTAAGGACAAAATAAAAATAGTACATCTTTCCGATTTGCACAGGCGTTCTTTCGGCAAAAATAACAGCAGACTTATTAAAAAAATATCCTCGCTTAATCCTGATATAATTATATTCAGCGGTGATTTGATTACAAGGGACTGCAAATCGCTTGACGGCACGGAAAAATTTATTCAGAAGCTTGTAAATATTGCTCCGGTATATTTTTCACTCGGAAATCATGAACTCGATATGCAAAGGCTTTATCCCGATAAATATCAGAAATTTATATCCATTCTGAAAAATAAAGGCGTTCACATTCTTGACAATAAATCCGAAAGCATTATAATAAACAACAGGAAAATCAATATAACAGGTGCATCACTGAAATATTCTGTATACAAGAAGAATGATTCCTATAAAAATCTTGACGGATATTCTGCCGATGAGATTTTTAATGATTTGGGGAATTTTGATAATCAGTGTATAAATATTCTTACAGCTCACAGTCCTTTTTTTGCCGAAACGTATTCCTCATTAAATCCCGATTATACGCTTTGCGGTCACATTCATGGCGGTATAATAAGATTTTTCGGTATTCCTCTGCTTTCCCCCGAAAGAAAATTCTTTCCGCAGTATTCAAAGGGTATTTTTGAAATAAACGGCATGAAACTTCTTGTTTCGGGAGGTCTCGGCAAGCTGAGGATTTTTAATCCGCCCGAAATTCCTGTTTATTATATCTGATTTGTGAAAACTGTATAATTATATCAGTTCTTATTAACTGCATTTTTCTATTTAAAAATCAAAAAATTTCCGGATATTATGGAAAATTTCCGCTAAAAGTGTTATAATATCCTTGACATTCTATTTCAGGAGGTCATTTATGAAAAAATTTCTTAAAGCAACACTTGCAGTAATTACTGGAATAACTGCCGTTTTCTGCATACTTATGGTATACAGCAAATTCTGCAGTAAAAAATATATTACTGTCAGCGAATAATATTTTTTATCAAAGAGGTCGATAATAATGGAAATCAAATTTACAAAAGCTCCACAGCTTAAAGCTAAGCCAACCGATGAAAGCAAGCTCGGTTTCGGTCATATCTTTACTGATTATATGCTTGTTATGCCTTATGATGAAGGCAAGGGCTGGCATGACCCTGAAATCAAGCCTTACGGAAATATAGAGCTTTCTCCTGCTGCTATGTGCCTGCACTACGGTCAGACTGTTTTTGAAGGCTTGAAGGCTTACAGAACTGCTGACAATAAAATTCAGCTTTTCCGCCCCGATGAAAATTTCAAGAGACTTAATGTTTCAAATCAGCGTCTTGTTATCCCTCATCTTGATGAGGAACTTGCTATGCAGTGCCTTATGGAACTTCTTAAAATCGAAAAGGACTGGGTTCCGCATACTGAAGGCTCATCTCTCTACATAAGACCTTATATATTTGCCGTTGACCCGTTCCTTGGCGTAAAGCCCGGTTCACATTATCTGTTTGTAATTATCCTCTCTCCTTCCGGTGCTTACTATGCGAGCGGTCTTGACCCTGTAAACATCTATGTTGAAAGCAAATATGTACGTGCTGTAAGAGGCGGTATGGGATTTGCTAAAACTGGTGGTAACTATGCTGCATCTCTCATAGGTCAGGACGAGGCTCACAAGCAGAATTATTCACAGGTTCTCTGGCTTGACGGCGTTGAACAGAAGTATATTGAAGAAGTTGGTGCTATGAATATATTCTTCGTTATCGACGGTGAAGTTATCACTCCTATGCTTCAGGGTTCAATTCTTCCGGGTATTACAAGAAAATCTTCTATTGAACTCTGCAAGAGCTGGGGTCTTAAAGTTACAGAACGCCGTATAACAATTCAGGAAGTTGCTGACGCTTACGACAACGGCAAGCTTGATGAAGTATTCGGTACCGGTACAGCTGCCGTTATATCACCGGTAGGACATCTTAAATGGAATGACAAGGTTATGGAAATAAACGATAACAAAATCGGAAAGATTTCCCAGAAACTTTATGACACTATGACCGGTATCCAGTGGGGCAGAATTGAAGATAAGTTCGGCTGGACTGTTGAAGTTAAGTAATTAAATAAAAATTTAGGGCAGTCATTTCAATTTGACTGCCCGTTTTGTTTATATATTAAAAATATCATCATAACTTACTTTAAGTATATCCTTAAGTAAAATAATTTCGTCAGGATAAAGATGTCTTTGTCCGACTTCAATTTTGGCAATAGCACTTCTTGTAATGTCACAGCCTCTTAACTGAATTTTTGTAGCAAGCTGTTCCTGTGTCATTTTTCTTTTTTCTCTTATAACTCTTATATTATCGCCTACCTTGCTTTCAATTGCTTTGTTCATTATGCACAAATCCTCTCATCAAAATTCTGCACTTTTATAGGTGCAATTTGTATTGACTTTATTATAGATTTGTTTTATAATAATATTGCACTTATATAGGTGCAAAAATAAAATAAGGAGGATTTTTTTATGGCAAGCCGAATCAGAAGATGTTCTACTCAAAAAGAATTTGAGCAAATTATTGACGATTTTATCACAACAGGCTATAAAGTTCAAACACGTGGCGAAACCAATGCACTTCTTGTAAAAACAAAGAAAAAAGACCACTTAAAAGTTGCCATTTTAACAATATGGTGGACTTTCGGAATTGGCAATCTCATTTATGCTTTTATGCCTGCTAAAGTTGAAGATGAAGTAATGGTAAAACTGGAACTGAAAAACGATTAATGCAAAAAATCCCCTGATTTTTTTAAAATCAGGGGATTTTTTAAAAATTTTTATGCTGGCAAGAAAGAAATATTATAATTTTAAACCGCAATTTTTTTGCGGGGCAGTCATTTGACTGCCCGACTTCTTTAAAAAGCTTAGGGAGCAAGAATATTGCTCCCCTTTTTTCGCGTGGAGCTTGTGACAGGGTTCGAACCTGCGACCTGTTCATTACGAATGAACTGCACTACCGGCTGTGCTACACAAGCATATAATAATATTATATCAGCAACTAATGAAAAAGTCAATAGTTTAAATTCAAAAAAACTGAGAAAAATTATGAAGCAAAATAAAAATTCTTATCGTAAATAATATAGAGAGGATGAATTTAAAAAAATATTATATAACTATTGCAAAAACTGATAATATGTAGTATAATTATTTCATATTATGCTTTTTTGCAAAAAATAATAAGGAGGAAACCAATGGCAAGTAAAACTTTGGGCATAAATCAGCCGATACCTGCCGAAACTTCCGGAAACAGACTGAAAAGATGGTTTGACAGAAACTATATGTATCTTGCATCATTTTTTCTGCCGGTAGTACTGGTATTGATTGCATATGCCAATTTCGACATTTATCCGTTTGGCAAGGAAGGTTCTGTTCTTGCACTCGACCTTAACGGTCAGTATATTTATTACTTTGAGGCAATAAGAGACGCTTTCTGGGGGGACGGAAGCTTTTTCTACAACTGGAGCAGAGACCTCTCCGGTGAATTTATGGGTATTATAGGATACTATCTTGCAAGCCCGTTTACGCTTATACCGATACTTCTTCCAAGAACAATGATTCTTGAAAGTATCATGATAATGCAGTTATGCAAGCTCGGAACAGCGGGACTTACATTCAGTATCTATATACGCAAATCAAAGAATATTCAGCCTTTACAGTCTCTGATGTTCTCAACAGCATACGCTATGATGGCATATGCAGTAATTCAGACAATAGACCCGATGTGGCTTGACGGTATTGTATTTTTACCGCTTGTTGTACTCGGAATAGAGCATTTTATTGATGACGGCAGAAAAATAAACTACATAATACCTCTTGCAATAATGTTTGTAGCCAATTTCTATATCGGCTTTATGATTGCAATATTTACAGCACTTTACTATTTCTATTATCTTTTCTTCGGAACAGATACAAAGCTTAAAGCACAGGACTATTTGAAAAAGACAGTAATATTCGGCTTGTGTACCATAGTTGTATTGATGTGCAGTGCATTTATGATACTTCCGGTATACAATGCACTTTCACTCGGTAAGTTTGAATTTTCGGGCAAGCCTGATTACAGCTTTTCAACGCAGTTTTCACCGATTGAGCTTTTGCCATGTCTTTTTCCGAATCAGTATTACTCTGTAAATATGCATGGTAAGCCTGAAATATACTGCGGTATGATTACTACTGTTCTCCTTCCGCTTTTCTATATGAACAAAGATATAAAATGGAATAAGAAAGTTGGCTATACATTCCTTGTTGCAGTGCTTTTCTTCAGTATGTATATCAAGCCTGCTGATATGATGTGGCACGGCGGACAGACTCCGAACTGGTTGCCTTACCGATATTCATTCCTTATGTCATTTGTACTTGTATCAATGGCAGTAACTACATTCTCGAAGCTTGAGGGATTAAAGCTTACTCCCGGAAAGATTGCCGGAGTATTTATCGGCATACTTGCACTTGTAATGTATTTTGATGCAAAAATGCCGAGCTTTAACTATATCAAAAAGGGCAATATAGTTTATGTTGATACAGCTATGACATTCGTTTTCGGAATGATTCTTGCAGGAATATACCTTGTAGGTCTTTTCTTCATAAGCAAGAATATAAAGAAAGTCAAAACAGTTAATATAATATCAGGCGTGATGACTGTTGTTATATCAGCTGAAGCTTGTTATAATGCTCTTGATTCTTTCAAAAAGATTGATGAGGAAGTTGCATATTCTCCACGTACTTCATATTATAACGAAATTCAGGCGGGACGTGGTGTTACAGATGCCCTTGAAGAATATGATACAGGTCTTTACAGAGCTGAAAAAACATTCTTCAGATGTGTAAACGATAACCTTGCATATGGATTAAGAGGAATATCACATTCAAGCTCTGTAATGAATACAAAAATTATCAACTTCATAGAAACTATGGGCTATTCTATGAGAAGCTATGTTACACGCTATGACGGAAATACACCTCTTGCGGATTCAATGCTCGGAATAAAGTATGTTATAGATGACAACAAAAATTCAAGTCTGCTTAATCCCGATTATGAACCTGTTTTCAGCTATGACTACAAAAACAACAAGGGTGAGGACGAAAAGCTTACTGTATACAGAAATCCCGATGCTCTTTCAATCGGATATATGATTGACAAGTCTATAACAAATCTCGCATTCCTCGGAAATGACAATCCTTTCAACAGTCAGAATATGTTCCTCAGCACATCAACGGGAAATACAGATTTCCTCAATCAGAATGGTTCTATCCTTATAAACGGCAACAAGGAATATTATACACGTCTTGATACAGAAATCTCAACACAGCAGATTCAGGTTTCACCATACGGAGACCAGACATTATATACAGCAGATGCAGATGCTGTTGACCCTATAATCAATATACACTTTACGGCACAGACAAGCGATGATATATATATGTATCTTAAAACACAGAACGAAAAAGCCGTTAATACATGGATTTCATCTGAAAAAGGTTCAGACGGTCAGTTTACAAATCATAAGTCACTTGGTTCAGGTGCATACTTTGAAAATCATAACTATTCAATAGTAAGAGTAGGCTCTTTTGAACCCGGTACCGAAATTGAAGTTCGTCTTACTGTCAGACTTAATTCAACCGAACCCGACAAGGAAGAATATACTATAATTAAAGATTTCCAGTTCTATCAGTTCCACAAGGATTTATTTGATGAGGATATTGCACTTCTCAAACAGAATCAGTGGGAAATTACCGATTACAATGACAGATACATTGAGGGAACTATTACTGCTGAAGAAGGTCAGATTATGCTTACAACAATCCCGACTGAACCCGGCTGGAATATAAAGGTAGACGGCAAAAAAGTTGAACCTGTTGAAATTCTCAAGGCATTTATCGGAATTGAGCTTGAACCGGGTACGCATACCGTTACTATGAAATATACTCCCCCTGGATTTAATCTCGGAATTATAACACTTATTCTTGGTATAGCTATAATTGTTTTGATTTATCTTAAGAGCGATAAAGCTATATATGCACAGCTTACTGAAAAAAAGAAAAAGCTTGAAGAAGAACAGATTAAAGCTCAGGAAAAGGTTAAATCAAAGGCAAACAAGCTTATAAAATCAAAGGGTGCTGTTGCAAATATCGATATTGAAGAAATAGATAAAAAAGACAATTCCGAAAAGTCTGACGATGACAATAAAAATAAAGATTAATCTTTTAAGGGCAGTTTTTCTGACTGCCCTTTTTTTCCTTAAAAAAATTAAAATTTCTGTTGACTAACGGCGAAAAAGATAGTATAATAGTGAAAACGGCTTTGAACGTTTTGTTTTTTTTCACGAAAGGACGTGTTTTTATGTTGGAATTTAAAAAGGTAGTCACTCCGGAGGAAATCAGAGAAACTTCTGACCTTGCCCGTGAAATCTGGAATCAGCATTTTATCTGTATTCTTTCCCAAGACCAGATTGATTATATGGTTGATAAATTCCAGTCACCGGAGGCTATTTCCGCTCAGATTGATGAAGAAGGCTATCAGTACTATAACTTCGTGCTTGACGGAGAAAAAATCGGATATTTTGCAATATGCGAAAAGCCTGACAATACACTTTTTCTTTCAAAGCTCTATATCAAAAAGGCTTTCAGGGGAAACGGATACGCAAGGCAGGCTTTTGAATTTATAAAGGATATTGCAAGAAAAAACGGAAATACTATGATTTGGCTTACTGTCAATATACATAACAATGCTGTCCCGATTTATGAAAAAATGGGTATGAAGCGTATAAGAAGCGAAATTACCGAAATAGGTCACGGCTATGTTATGGATGACCATATATATGGATTTGAACTCTGAGGTGCTCTATGAACGAATGTGAAACCTGTGCATACTATTATTATGATGAAGAATTTGAATGCTGGGTATGCGAAAGAAATCTCGATGAAGATGAGTATGCAAGGCTGATACAGGGACATTACAAGCATTGTCCGTATTACCATGATGGCGATGAATACAAAATAAGCCGTAAGCAGTAAATATATACAAATAACATAGTTGCTGTTTGTGTAATATTACAGTTTTTTCTTAAAATATATCGGAAATACTGGACATATCCGGATTTTTAGTATAAAATAACTGTATTACATAGCTATCGGAGGTTTTTCTATGAAAAATTTAACAAGAAAATATATATCCGAAATCGCTGGTACTTTTATACTTGTGTTTTTCGGGTGCGGTACTGCAATGGCAACTAATGCAAATGTTGTTGCAACTTCACTTGCATTCGGACTTTCAATAATAATTGCAGGTTATTCAGTCAGTCAGGCAAGCGGTTGCCACTTAAATCCCGCCGTGTCATTTGCTATGCTTGTTGACGGCAAAATGAAACTTAAGGAATTTATCGGCTATATTGTATCGCAGATTGCAGGCTCATTTATAGCTACAATTATCCTTGCTTTGCTTGTCAAATGCGGAGGATTTTCAAATCTTTTCGGAATGGAAAAAAATGATATAAAGGATTATTCCTTTGGTGCGAACGGTTTCGGAAATCTTAATTTCTTCGGAGCTTTAATTGCTGAAATTATTCTCACTTTCGTTTTTATAACAATAGTTCTTTCTGTTACTAAAAGCAAGGATATGTCTGTAAGAAAAAATGCTCCGATATTTATTGGAATTGCTCTTACTTTTGTACATCTTGTTGGAATAAATCTCACCGGTACTTCCGTAAATCCCGCAAGAAGTATTGCTCCGGCATTTTTCGCAATAGCAAATACAGGCGGTTCATCAATCGCACAGCTCTGGGTATTTATAATAGCTCCTCTTGCAGGTGCTTTCTTTGCAGTAGCTTCAAACAGCTTTTTTAATCAGAACAACTGATTTTCCGATGCGGGCAGAATTAAAAAATCTGCCTGTATTTTTTTAATTTCAGATAATACTATAAGTATTATTAATATATAATATTATACCTTGTAAATAATCTTTTTTGTGACTTTATTTATGATTTGTTTCTGTTTTTACTATAATTTATATATCTGGATATATTTTCCTATGTAAAAAATGCACAACAAATAACTATACTGTTTGTTATAGTATACAAATTATATTATTATCGCTTGACTTTTTATTCCTTTGATATTAAAATAGATTTACAGATATAAAATGTCAGAGGAGATAAAGATGACTGATAAGGAATTACGCAGACTTAAACGCGATGAGCTTCTTGAAATACTTTTCTATCTTCAGAAAGAAATTGATAATCTGAAAAAACAAAATCAGGAACTTCAACAGCGTATTGAAAATCTTACTTTAAATAAACAGTCGCTTTCTGATGAGGATTTAAACAGGATTTCACAGATTGTTAAAGATGCTATCAATCCTGTTAAGGCTGATGAAAATATCAGCGATTCTCCGGAATCCGCTGAACAGGAACGGAGCGGTTAATTTATGGCAAATTTCGATAAAAACAATCTGCCCACCGCTGAACAGCTTTCCTCTGAACTTAAACGCATAAGATATATAAAAGAATACCGCCGTATGCTTTCAAGCACTGTATCGTCATTGTTGGTCGTTGCAGCAGTTGCAGTGCTTATATCAATGCTTTTTCTTCCAGTTCTTCGTGTTACAGGTACAAGTATGACTCCAACTTTTATGAATGATGAACTTGTAATATGCAATAAACGCAGTAACTTTAAAAGCGGTGATGTAGTCGCTTTTTATTTTAATAATAAAATCCTTTTGAAACGTGTTATAGGCACGGCAGGTGATGTAATCGATATAAAAGAAGACGGCACTGTTTACGTGAACGGCGAAATCCTTGATGAGCCTTATGTAAATGAAAAGGCTTTCGGCGAATGTGATATAAAATTACCTTACCAAGTCCCCGATAACCGTATTTTCGTTATGGGTGACCACCGTTCAACTTCCGTTGACAGCCGTTCAACTTCTGTTGGATGTATCGCTGATGAATATGTTATCGGAAAAGTTATTCTCCGAATATGGCCTTTTGAATCTATAAGCTTTTTTTAATCTCTGATTTGAATATGAATCTTTAAGGAGGGAATATCGTGAAAGACTTTCAGTTTGTTATACAGAATTTTTTAAAGAACCACGAAAAACATAAAAAATATATTGCTTTGCTTTTAGTACTTTCCATAGTTGTTTCATTTGCTGTGCCTTTCAGCCTTATTATGCCTGCTGTAAGTATGACGGGCGAGCTTATATGTGGTATGGAAGAACATATTCATTCTGATGAATGTTATGAGATTTCCTGCGGTATTGAGGAATCAGATGAACATTTGCATAATGCTGACTGCTATACTTTAGTTTGTGATATTCCCGAACATATTCACTCTCAGGAATGTTATTCTGATTATCAGGAAGAAAATAACTTTGATTTTGAAAATCTTTCTCCTGATGCCATTAATATTAGCAATGTAATGGCTACTGATGAGCAAGGCAGAACTTTGGTTTCAAATATGAATGGCGGAGTTGATGCCAATGACAGATATAGTAAAGGTCAGCTTTCTGAAGTTTCTTTGCTTATTGGTGATGGTGTTGAATGGGCAGCAAACTG
Organism: uncultured Clostridia bacterium; assembly: GCA_945910815.1. Taxonomy (GTDB): domain Bacteria; phylum Bacillota; class Clostridia; order Oscillospirales; family Ruminococcaceae; genus Ruminococcus. The sequence continues at coordinate 43,634 of CAMDZD010000009.1, read as the reverse complement.
TAAAAATGCAAATGATGTAATTGAAGCTGCTAAAAGAAAATACTTCCTTGGTATTGCAAGTGATTTTTGTATTTTTCTTGAAAGTAATTTTAATCCAAGTAATGCAGATGCTGAAGGTCGTGTAGCTGTTGGTGGAGATGTTAATTTTACTGGCAGTTGGAATTATCAGATAGGAAACGGTGACTATACATCTGGTACAGCATTGAAAAATACTGATAACTATACAGGAGTAACTGATTTTGCTCATGCAATTGCAAATGGTAAAATTAAAAATATAAATACTCTTAGTCAAGGAAAAGAGGGGGACGGCAGTTATATGTATCCTGCTGATGAGGACTTATATAAGAGATTTGTAATAGGTTCATCAACAGATATTAATAATTGTTCACATCTTACATGGCCTGGAGCAGTAGATACATTGTATCAAGTAACATGTTCACATAATAATGTTAGTCCTAATGAAGTTGCACAATTTTATCAGGATGACTTGATTAACTTCACTGATACATTTACATGGCTCAGACAGCAATCAGAAAAGCTTTCAAAAAAGACTGCAACAGGAACAACAACATTTAGTAATGGAGTTTTAACATTAGATGGTCCTGGTGTTTCTTCTGATGCTAAAACAGTTTATTTTACAATGAATGAATGGGATGATGATATCAGAGAAATTCGTTTTGTAAATGTTCCTGATAATGCTAATCTTATAGTTAATTGTGGTGGAAATGCTAATATAGGTGTAGATGGAAAAGATGATATATTTTCAACTTATATTAATGATACATGCATTTCAAGGCAAGATTGTGATGGTCAAATTGCAAACGCAAATAATAATAAAAAATCTGAACAGATTCTCTATAATTTCTATAATGCAACAAGTGTATTTATTGATGCCAACTTTAATGGTACAATTTTAGCTCCCAATGCTGATGTTACCTCTGGTAATGATTGTAATGGTCACCTTTCCGGTTCACTGATTGCAAAAACTTTTACAGGCGGTCTTGAATTTGGTTACAGACCATATCGTGGCGGTATGGAAGATATTCTTGGTTCTTCTATGGGATATACAATTCCGGTTGATAAATTTGTAAAAGATACAAATCAGTTGCTTGCTGGTGCAAAATTTGATATAATTGAAAATTATGATACTGAAAATGCGAAAATTGTAAATTCATTTACAAGTGGAAATGATACAAATTATGTAGATATTCCCTCAAAAGTTGATTTTACAGGCGGTGAAACGTACATTAGCGGACAGCAATTCACTGGTACATATACCATTAAGGAAGTTTCTGCCCCTGAGGGATATATAGCAGATACTGAAAAAACCTATACAGTTACGATTACAGAAGAGATTCAGTCAAACGGTCTTATTGAAACAGGTTCAGGCACAATACCAACGCATATCATAGCAACAGTTCAATTTGACAATCATAGCCCATTCACTATAGAACTTAAAGATATTTACAGCTATGACGGTTCTTCAAGCAAACAGATAAGACGTGAACTGAAAATTGATAATGAAACTTTCTATCTTGAAATAGATAACGGGCAAGTTTCAGAAGTTAGTAAACTTGAGGGCAATCCTACTGGTACAGGTACAATAGTAATAACAGATGATAAACAGTATGCAGCTGATGTTTTAACAAGTGAAATAAGTTCTTATGTAGTTACTACACAAGAAAATGGAGAAGATGTTCCAGTAACTGTAACATCAATGATAGATGTATTTAATAATGAAGCAGAGGGACTAAACGCTTATAAGATAAATAAAATTTATTTGGAAAATGCAAATGTATCAGGCGGATATACATTGACTTTCTATTATAATGATAAAACATCTGTCGTTTATGAAGGAAATAGTATTAATAATGGTGATTTGGATTTAGGTAATTTAAGTAAAGAAAATGTTATTGGAATTTCAATTAAATTCAACCAAAATGTAAGCAGTAGTAATTTCTGGATACAAGAAAATGATGGGACTAATTTTCCTACTATTTTTGGTACTAATTATAATCAGTCAAAAACTTTTGAAGCTGGCAAGACATATGTTTTCCCTGAATCAGCAATAAAACAGGAATCAACAACGGTTACTTCTACAGAAACAACAGTAGTATCTTCATATGTAACAGCATATTATACAACAACCGTAACAGCCCAATATGATAAATATGCACCAATAATTGCTGACCCCTCAACCGCTCAAATATATCCTACTACAACAGTTGATTCAAAGTATTATTACAATCCTGATGATATTATGATGATGCCTATGCCGTCAGAAAATCTGAAATTTGAAAACCGCTGTGGTTTGTTATTCAAAAAAGAGGACAGCAACGGCAATCCTCTTTCAGGTGCGACAATTAAACTTCAGTATAAAAGCGGTAACGATTATGCAGATGTCGCAGATACTGTATGGAACTGGACAGGAAGTTCATTTACAATTGACCCAGAAAAACTTGAACTTAATAAAGTGTACAGATTCCATGAGGAATCTGCTCCTACTGGCTATGAGACGGCACCTGACATTTATTTCAAAAAAACTGATACAAATAAAATTTTATGGGGATATGCTGAAAATAATTTAGAAAATAATCTTGACTTAACATATGATAACAACCGCACCATTACAATGACTGATACTAAAATTACTGGTGCAAAAGTTAAGCTGAAAAAGACTAATGCAGATGGTACTGAAACTCTTGACGGTGCGAAGTTCAAATTATATTCGGCTGATGATGAAACAACTCCTATATATCCAATTTCAGGTGATGGATTTACAGTTAATAATGGTGAGATAGACCTTTATGAAACATTCAAAAATGGTTCATCTAATGCAAATGCGGATTATATACAGAATGGTTATCTTAAAGAAGGTTTATATTATCTTTATGAAGTCTCTGCACCAACCGGATACCAGGCAGGACAGAAATTCTATTTTACAATTAATAAAAATAATGGTGTGTATGATGTTGAAACTGGTTTGCCACAGTATATAGTTGCTTATCAAGGTGCATTGCAAAAGGATTCATCAGTAAATCAATATAATGATAGCAATACTTATACAAATGTTACTGCGATTGAAGTGTTATTTACTTTTACTGGAGATGATATTAATAAAGCAATTAATGATAGTGATATTAACATTCAAGGTAATAAAAACTGGATAAATGGCATAGGTGAATGGTCAAGTTTATTTAAAAATTCATCACTTGGTTCATATACTTTGAACAACAGCGGAAATGAATATGTAATTAAATACACATTTAATTCACCTGTTACAATGGACGGAAGTAAAGATATTCAATATCAGTCTAATAAATCAACTGTAACTATAAAGGAAGTTAGAGTTTATGGTGATTCTTCTTCTGGCGGTTCATCGAGTGGAGGAAGTTCAACAACAGATTTTGGTGAAGGAATTACTGTAAGTAATAAAGAAATTACTCTTAATTCAACTGGTTTATCAAGAGCAGTTACTGATGATATGATAACAAATGATTCAGTTGTTGTGACTCTTACATTTAACACTCCAAGTGGTGAATTTGGTTGGGGCAATGGTATATATAAAGCGAAGATAAATAATGAAGATAAAAGCAATACAAATGGTTTTAAATTTAATCAAGAAAAAACTACTCGTAGTTTAAAAGTGTCAGATATTTGTAATTTATTTGGAATTGCAACTTCTGATTTCAAAAACATTTCAGAATTTAAAATTGAATGTTGGAATACAACTACAATTAGTGATGTTTCGTTTACAAATATAACAGCTTCTACTGACCCAGATACACCAACAGGAGGTGAAAGTGAAAACACTTCCAACAATACAGAAGAAGGTGCAATTGATAAAGATACAACTGTTACCGAAGTTGGATATGTTGGACTTATAGCTAAAAACAGTCCTATGGGAGATAAAACAAGTATAACAGTAAAAAAGAACTGGGTTGATGATAATGGCTATGAAACACTCAGACCCGATAAAATTACTGTTCAGCTTTATCGTTCAACATCTCAAAATCTTAAACCAAATGAATTAACTGATGAAATGAAATCAGGTGACTCTGTTACTATTCAAGATGCAAACGGAAAATGGGAGCATACATGGACAAATCTTGAAACTAAAGATTCAGAAGAACATACTTACTATTATTATGTAAAAGAAGTTACTGATTTGAATAATTATACAGTTTCATATGAAAATAATAATGGCATTTCTTCAGGAGATATTAAAATTACAAATACTCTTAAAACTGTTGGTATTAGTGTTAATAAAGTTTGGAAACCTGACCCATTCCCTGGTGGTGTAACAAAGCCAAGCGTAAAAGTTAAACTTCAGCAATCTTCTGACGGAACAGACAATAGCTGGACTGATACCGGAAAGACTTTGAATTTAAACGAAAACAATTGGACAGGAAAATTTGAAAAACTTCCCGCCGGAAAGTATTACAAAGTTGTTGAAACAAATATTCCAAATGGCTGGACAGCAAGTTACAGTACTGACGGAAAGAAGTTTGATAATAGTGGAAGTATTACAGTTACAAATACTATTTCGGTTGCATCACTCAATATAAAGAAAAATTGGGAAGATAATGTAGGTGACGTACGTCCGGACAAAATTAATATCAAGCTTTACCGTTCAACAACACCGCCGGCAGGTTCGGCAACATCTAATTCAGTGCAGCCGATTTCATTGCAAGAACCTACTAATAATTATGAAGATTATTCAAGACTTTTGCAGTATTCGCTTTACTTCTATGATGCACAGATGTGCGGTAATGATGTTAAAAACAGCAGTGATTTAACTTGGAGAGATGATTGTCATACTTATGACAATGATGTTGCTGGGGGTTATCACGACGCAGGCGACCATGTAATGTTTGGTCTGCCACAGGGATATACAGCTTCTACTCTTGGCTGGAGCTACTATGAAAACAAAGATATATATGACGGTCTCGGACAGACAGAACATTATCAGAAAATTATGAAGAGATTCTGTGATTTCTTTGTAGCCTCTACAACTCTTGATTCAAATAATAATGTAACTAACTTCCTTTATCAGAAAGGTGCTGGAGGTACTGACCATTCTTATTGGGGTTCAGCTGAAAATCAGACACAGGAACAGCGTGGAAATTTGCTTTATACTACCAACGGTGCAAGCGATATTGCAGCCGAATATGCAGCAGCACTTGCACAGTATGCAATAAACTTCCCGAATGATAGTCGGAAAGAAGATTATCTGAATTGTGCAAAGGCTCTTTATGCGTATTCTGTAAGAACAAATAAAAGTGCAAGTGTAGGTGAATATACTTCTACTTCGTATAAAGATGACCAGGCATGGGCAGCAGCATGGCTTTATCTTGCAACAAATGAAGAAACATATAAGACTAATTGCAAAAATCTTCTGGATACTTTCACAGCAATTGCAGATGAAAGAGGCTATTTCTGGGGTGATGTTGAACTTGGTGCAATGGTAGTATACAAAAGATTTATTGACCCTGCTTATAATTGGAGTGCGGCTACAAATTATCTGTCATCTAAATGTAAAGGTAATTCTTTTGTCGTTCTTGATGATTGGGGCAGTGCAAGACACAATACAGCCTTACAAATGGTTGCACTTTCAGCATCTAAAGTTGATGGCGTTGATTATACTGACTGGTGTAAAAAGCAGATGAACTTTATTCTTGGCGATAACACAATTGCAAGCAATGGAAATTTAAGTACATGCTTTGTTGTAGGATTTGCTGATAATTCTGCTAAATATCCTCATCACAGAGGTGCATCATGTATTTCTGGTTATGGTGATGATTATAACAATAATACCACTTATCCGAATGGTCATGAAGTGGTTGGTGCATTAGTTGCTGGTCCAAAAGCAGACGGTTCTTATAATGATAATTTTAAGGATACAGTTGGTAATGAAGTAGCTCTTGACTACAATGCAACTCTTGTTGGTGCAGCTGCGGCTTTGTTTGCTAAATATGGTACTGGAACATTAGTAACAGATGCCTCACAGATAGGTACTAAGAGAGAAGTTAAAAATGTATATTTACAGCCAAATCCTGTTCTTACAGTATACGGTAAATCAACAATGTACAAAGGCAAAACTCAGATTCTTAGTTATGCAAACAAAAAAGGAACAGTTACATGGTCAATAAAGGCTGAAACTGATTCAAGTGGTAATTCTGTAATACCTGATTGCATTACTGTTAATAGCACAACAGGTTTAGTAACAGCTGTTAAAAATGGCACTGCCACTATTATAGCAACTGACGACAATAATACAACAGATACTTCTGATGATATTATGGCAGAGTTTACTATAACAGTAACCTTAAGTGCAATTACACCGGATATTCCGGAAGGTGCTGAATTGGTGGATACAATAACACTTTCATCGTCAAAAAGTTGGCAAGAAAAACGTTCAAACCTTCCCATAACTGACGGGCAGGGGAACACATACTATTATTATATTGCTGAAGTTGATGACCGTGGTGAAATTATTTCAAATAAGGTTTCGGGATATATACCAGTTGAATATGATAACGGAAAATCACTTTCCGAAACTGGTAATACTGAACTCAGCGTTACTAACAAAAAATCCGATGTTGATGAAGGTTCTATGCCCTCCACAGGCGGAACAGGCACACAGCCTTACAAGGTAATCGGAATGGTTATGGCGGGCGGAGCTTTAATAATGCTCGGTATCCGCAGACGTAAAAAACACTGTTAATATATCACGCTCCGGAAGTTTCCGGATTTCCGGAGCTGAATATACAAAGCGTACAAATTTTACCAACAAAAATTAAACAAACTGTCAAAAATGCATTAAGTTTCTTGACAAGCTAAAAAATATGTGATACAATAATTGCAAGGAATTTGTTGAACTATTTTACAGGCACAAAAAAATTTAGTCTCACTGTTATGTGAGGGAAAAGGAGAATTTATTATGAATAAAATGAAAAAATTCGCAAGCATCGCTACTGCGGTTCTTATGACGGCTTGCATGGCTGCTCCGATGACTATGTCTCTTACCGCTTCGGCACAAACTTCAGCTACTTTAACTGTCCCCAGTGGTATATCAGCCGAGTCGATAAGAAATATAAAAGCATATCAGATATTTACAGGTGATTATATACCAGCAACCACTCTCTCAGGTACTAATACAGTAGAAACCCCCGCAAAATTAACTGTTACAGGTTGGGGCAATGGCATTGATGTTTTAGCATTTATAGACGACTTAAAGACAGATGCAACTTTTTCAAGTGCTTTTGCCAGTGTTACAGCTGAAAATAATGCTGCTTCTGCACAGGCTGTATCTGATATTATAGGAACTTGGAGCAATGATAGTCCTATGGCTCAGGCTTTTGCAAAATTAGCTGTTTTAAATAAAAATGGAACAGGAACAAGCGGAACTTTTTCGGAAGGCAGTGTATTATTTGGCAATGACACGAACAACATAGATAATGGTTACTATGTAGTAACATGCGATGCCACAGCAATAAGCGGAACAGACGAAAATGGCAATCCGAGTTATATAACTAATTATGATTCTATGTCTCTTGGTATGCTTACAGTAATAGGTAAAGACGCTTCACTGCTTCAAGTAGGTACCGGCACAGCTAAGGTTGGTTTGCCTGAGGTTATGAAAAAGGTTAAGGAAAATACAAAGACAGTAACAGGCGAGGCAACTATAGGTTCATTTAAAGAAACCGATACAACAAATGGTACTTGGAATGATGTTGCAGACTACTGCATAGGCGATTCTGTTCCGTTTAAGCTTTATGGTACAATGCCACAGGATATTGCTAACTATGAACACTATTACTATAACTTTACTGATACTCTTGGCACACAATTTGATATGCCAACATCTTTAACAATAAAAGTTGGAAACGCGGAAATAACAGCAACTAAGGGTGACACAGGTTGGACAACATCTGATGATACAGGTAAAAACTGCCGTGTTAGTGTTAATGGACAGGTAATAAGCATATCGTTTGAAGATATTAAGGCTTATAGCGGTGTTACTGCAAGCACAGTTGTTACTGTTGAATACAGAGCAAAATTGAATAATACAGCTGAAATAGGTCTTCCTGGTCAGGAAAATAAGGTTGACCTTACATATTCAAACAATCCAAACGTTTCATATAAACCTGATTTAACTGATAGTAAAGAAGATACTCCTGATACTCCAGATAAGCCGGGTGAAAATACAGGTAAAACTCCAGAGGATAAGGTAATTGTATTTACATACGAAGCTGATTTCACAAAGGTTGATGGTGTTACTAAAAATCCACTGGGAAATGTTGAGTTCAAGCTTAAAAATGCAAATGGTGAATTTGTAACTGTTGATGCAGATGGAAAAGTTACAGGCTGGGCTACTGAATCAACTGACGGTTCAAAGCTTGTATCAGATTCAAAGGGTCAATTTAAGGTAATCGGTCTTGATGACGGTACATACACGCTTGTTGAAACAAAGCCACTTGATGGCTATAATCCTATTGAAGATACTACAGTTGTAATTTCTGGTGGAACAGTAAATAACCAGGAATGGAACGGTGAAGCATCATCAGCATTGACATCATTTAAATATACAGTTGGAAATAGTGGAGAAAAAACAGGAACCGTTGGTGAGGGTATTGCACGAGGAACAATCGAAAACAAGAAAGGCTCAACACTCCCGTCAACCGGTGGTATAGGTACAACCCTTTTCTATGTAGGTGGCGGAGCAATGGTAGCAGTAGCAGGCGTATTCCTCATCACAAAGAAGAGAATGGGTAAAAAAGAAGACTAATCACAACTGAATAAAAACAAAGGGGCGGACATTGTTTCGCCCCAACGAAACTCCGGATATTTTGTGCATAACCGGAATAACGGCATTTCAATATTGTTTTGACGAATATTTTTTGAATTAAAACTGTAATTATGACGAAATACAGCGGTTAAAATGCAGTTTTAAAAAATCGGAGTTTCGACATTAAGATAATTTTCCTGCTAAACATCAGGGAGGGTTTCATGAACGGCAAAAAGAAAACAGGCATAATTTCCACAGTTGTTTTAGTAATAATTCTGATTGTGGGACTCTCCGTGATGCTTTATCCGACGGTCAGCGACTGGTGGAACTCAAAGGTTCAGAGCCGGGCAATTGCAAACTATGACCAGACAATACAGAATATTGACCCTGACCGCTATGATGATATATGGGCGAAAGCCAATGAATACAATAAAAAGCTTGCAGAAACATATGCACCCTTTTCAAATCCCGATGAAATAAGCGGTTATGACAGTATACTTGATATATCGGGAACGGGAATTATGGGATATATAACAATTCCTGTAATAAAAGTTGAACTCCCGATTTATCACGGAACATCTGCCGAAGTATTGAATATTGCAGCGGGACATCTTAAAGGTTCATCATTGCCGGTAGGCGGAGAAAATACTCATGCTGTAATATCGGCTCACAGAGGACTGCCCTCTGCACGTCTTTTTACTGACCTTGACCAGCTTGTCAAGGGAGATACTTTTACAATCACGATTCTTGACCAGATTTTTACTTATGAAGTTGAAGAAATTCTGATTGTCAAGCCGGAGGAAATGGACAAACTTGCTATTATTCCCGGCGGTGATTATGTTACGCTTATGACATGCACGCCTTACGGAGTAAATACGCACCGTCTGCTTATACGCTCTCACCGTGTTGATACTGTATATGCTAAAACAGTAAAGATTACTGCTGATGCGGTTCAGGTTGACCCAATGCTTGTTATTCCGGTAATCGGATTCTTTCTTCTGATTCTTTTAATTATTTTCTGGGCTTTTTCAAGTAAACACAAGACTAAAACTGCTCTGCCATACAAAAACCTTATATATATACTTCCAAATGATAAGGACGGTGATTAACTGTGCGTATTTACAGAAAAATCAGTTCACTGATGATTGCTTTCGGATTGCTTTTGTGGATTTTAGCCGGAACTTTTATTCCGGTTTATGCTCAGGATTATGCGGACGGCTCGTTAAAGCTTGTTTGTAAGTTTGATGATGTTGAGTTATCGGGTATGCAGTGGAATATTTTCTATGCCGGAAAAAGAAACGGAAATTCTTTTGCAACTGACGGTGAATTTTCCGATTATAAAGTATCCTTTAAGGATATTTCTGCCGATGCTTTAAGTGATATTGCCTCTACTCTCGAAACTTATGCAATTATTGATAAAATCAAGCCTTTGCAGTCAGAAATTACTGACGATAACGGCATTATAGATTTTACAGGACTGGAACAGGGTTTATATCTTGTATGCGGTAAAAGGCTGAAAGTCGGAGTTACAACTTATATACCGATTCCGTTTATAGTTGAAATCGGAGAGGAAAACGGTTCAAACCAGAATTACACTGTATATCCGAAATTCTTCAAATTCGGAGTTCTTGATGAAAAAGATGCAGACTATACAGTAAGAAAAATATGGCGTAATGCAGAAGATGAACCATTCGATACAAGCGTTAAAATTACTGTTGAGATGTATAAGGACGGTGAATATGACAGTACGATAACTCTCAGCGAAGAAAATGACTGGAGCTATACATGGACTGCCACGGCACATACTGACTGGAGAGTCAAGGAAATTAATATTCCGGAAGATTATACAGTTATATACCGTTCCAATGAAACACAGTATGTTATTGTAAATACTCATAAAAAATATGATGTTTCTGCTGAACCTCCCGAAACAACCGAACCTGTAACGGAAACAACTTCCACAATGACGGAAACAACAGTATTATCATCGGGAGTTTTATCATCGGGAACTTATACAACAACTTCCGTTAAGCCGGAAAATTCAGATTCCCCGAAAACCAGTATAACAACGGCACCTGCCGAAAAGCTCCCGCAGACAGGACAGCTCTGGTGGCCTGTTCCTCTGCTTGCAGGAGGAGGAATTGTATTTATAGCAATGGGTCTGAGGATACGTTCAAGGAAAGAAAATCAGCATGAAGAATAAAAAAGGCTTATGCTTTATAATAACGGGGACAATGATGCTTCTGGCATCATTGTTTCTTGTTTTTTTAAATTTCAGACAGGACAGGGAAAGCAGTGAGAATGCAAGAGAAATTCTCATCGAACTTAAAGAGGTTATCCCTGATACAACAGCTGTTCAGACAACTGAATTTATTGAATCTGCAACATATAATGATATTTTTCAGGAATATCAGAAATATGAAGAATCCACAACAGTTCCCGAAGAAAAAACTATCCGGATAGACGATAATTACTATATAGGAACAATTCTGATTCCGTCACTTGATGTTGAACTTCCCATTATAAGCGAATGGAGCTATCCAAATCTTAAATTATCTCCCTGTCGTTATAAAGGAAGTATTGCCGAAGGAAATTTGATAATAGCATCACATAATTACCGTTCGCATTTCGGCAGGATTCAGGAGCTTAACAGTGGTGATATTATAGTTATTACCGATGCGGACGGAATTTCTCATAATTATGAAGTAGTACAATCGGAAATAATTGACGGATATAATATTGAGTCAATGGAATTTGGTTCTGATGACAGCTGGGACTTGACACTTTTTACATGTACTCTGAGCGGTCAGAGCCGTGTTACAGTCAGAGCAATTGAAATAAAGTGAGGAATTAATATGAGTGAAAAAAGCAAAAACAGAAATATTATACTTAAAATATGCCTTGCAGTTCTTTTTATGATAATAGCAATAGCAATATGTCTTATTGTTCTCTCCGGACGCAATGATGAAAGCAGTTCCGAAAGCAGTCAGGTATCTTCCGATAGCAGTAGCAGTATGAGCAGTTTTGTTCAGGAAAGCTCATATGAAATAGAACTGAAAGCAGGTGAAACCTGCAAGGCAGAGCTGACCGATGTTGAAACGGATTCAAAGCCAATATGGATAAGCTCCGACAACAGCATAGCAACTGTTGACGATTACGGAACTATAACAGCCGTTTCTGAGGGTACTTGTACGGTAACAATTGTCATGATGGATTCGGACGAAAATATTTCCGTAACTGTAAACGTAAAATAAGCATAAAAAAGGGGGAACGGTTTTAAGCCGTTCCCTTAGTTGTTTTCATCATCTGAAAGGTATTTTTCAACGATAAATTTCGGACGTTCCTTAGTTTCGAGATAAACTTTTCCGATATATTCACCGATAATTCCTATTGCAAGGAGCTGGAGACCTCCTATTGCCCATATTGATACTATTGTAGAAGTCCAGCCGATTTCCGTTGCACCCATAAAATGACGTACTACGGAATAAATCAGCATTATAATGCTTATGATGAATATGAGTCCGCCAAGCATAGAAATCATTTTTATGGGTTTCGTGGAAAGTGATGTTATACCCTCCCAAGCGAATGCAAGCATTTTTTTCAGAGGATATTTTGATTCACCTGCAAAACGTTCTTTGCGTTCATAGTATACGGAATCGCTTTTGTAGCCAATCATAGGAACTACTCCTCTGAGAAAGAGATTTACTTCCTTAAAGCTCTGAAGTCCGTCCAAAGCTCTCCTGCTCATAAGACGGTAATCCGCATGATTGAAAACGACATCAGCACCCATCATTTTCATGACTTTATAAAATCCCTCGGCAGTGAATTTTTTAAAGAATGTATCAGTATCTCTTGCACTTCTTACACCGTATACAACATCACAGCCCTCATAGTACTTGTCAACCATTTCATCGATAGCGTTTATATCGTCCTGTAAATCGGCGTCAAGGGAAATAGTCATGTCGCAGTGGTCTTTAACTGTCATAAGACCGCAGAGAAGTGCATTCTGATGACCTTTATTTCTTGAAAGCTTTATTCCCTGAAAGATTTTATCTTCTTCGTGGAGCCTTGAAATAATTTCCCATGTCTTGTCCTTAGAGCCGTCATTGACAAATACTATACGGCTCTGTGCGGAAATTTTACCCTTTGCCATAAGGCTTACAATTTTCTTTTTCAGCTGTGAAGAAGTTTCGGGAAGAACTTCTTCTTCATTGTAGCAGGGTATAACTAAATAAAGTGTATCCATTTTTTTAAACCTCCGTTATTTCCAGAAAGCAATCATTTTTTCGAGTTCATAGCAGAGTGCGGGGTAATCGCCTTCGGGGAATGTGAAATTGAATATCTGAATACCGTTGATTACAACAGCACATATCATTGATACAGCCATAAATCTGCGTACAAAATCTTTTTTAGTTTCATTTTCTGTTTTTGAATACAGATAGAAAATTATAGCATAAGCACCTAGAATAATCTGCCATGAAAAGTCTGCTGTATATCTTACGGCATAACCGCTTTCCCATATTGAACAGATTATTATGAACGGCATAAGAACACATGGAAGTCCTACAAGAAGAAGGCTTTTAATTCTTGATTTTCTGTCCGGAAGCTTTTTAAGAGCCTTTCTGCTGAATATGTACGCTATGACAGGAAATGCAAGGAAAAGTATTCCGGAAGTGTTGCCGAAATCGGAGAAATAATATCCGTTTGCCTCGAATTTTGAGAAAGGAGTCGTTATAAACGGATATTCCGGAGAAAATGCAGGCGGTGCGAAAAGATAGTTAAACAGTCCTATTATAACGAATATTGTGTGATACTGTGAATGTGTGAAATCGTTTATAGTGAGTGAATACTGTATTCCGAAATCTATCGGAGAGCCGAATCTTATGTAGTTATACCACATCTGAAATCCTCCGAGAACCGCAAAGGGTACAATTGCACATATAAGGAATGCCGTTTTCTTGACAGGTTTTGAAACTGCCTCACCGTCTTTATTTATTATGATATTATCCTTTTTGAAAAATCCGTATGCAAAGTATACGCATGCACATATGCAGTATACAGCGAGTGTAGGTCTGCAAAGTACCGCTATTGCAAGAAACAGCGATGAAAGAGCTGTTCTGACATATGAAAGATTTCCGGAGCTTACAACATTTGAAGATAAAAGGAAATAAGTTCCCAGAGCAACAAACATAAAGCCTGAGGACATTGAAATTTCATAGAATATATTTCTTCCGACACTGTACCATATTCCGCAAGCCGACATTATTATTATATGACCTGCAACTGCAATTCCTGCCGGAGTATTATTAAAAAACTTCCTGAGGAACTGTGTATATGCAAGTGTCAGGAATATCATTCCTATTATACTGAATACCATTATTGAAAGATTGGTTGAACAGTAATAACCTGTAATCATATGATAAGGAAGATATACAAGAAGTACCGGAGCTATGCCGTAATATGAATAATATTTGTCATTATAGTAGAGATGGTCCCACGCAAAGCTACCGCCGTTTTCATTACGCTGACTCCAGTCATAAGGATTTTCAATTTCCTTAATAGCCTCATCGGGTTCATCAATGAGTGAAACTTGTCCGTTTTCAAAAGCATCAACAAGTTCCTGAGTAATCTGATTTCCGTAAGTTAATTTCAGATGGTCTTTAATAGTGACGTTTCTGCCGAGTTCCCTGTTTACTACAAGAAAAGCAAGTATACAGCAGATAACTGTTGTACCATAGAATATTATATTGCAAAGCTTTCTTTTCTGACAGAAAGGAGCTTTAAAGGATTCCAGACAGCATATTGAGTATGCAAGAACGGCAAGTATTCCGATAATTCCGATTCTGAGACAGGATATTTCAAAAGGTATAGGCGCATTGAGAGTTACACTTTTTATAATAAATTCATCACTTTCGTTGTAGCCTGTAAACTTTATTCTGAATTTTGAAACCTCTCCCGAAAATTCACATGGAATATATTCCGAATTTTCCTGACCTTTTATTATATCTGTCTTTGCAATATCATATCTGTAATCGGCATGAGTTTCATCGGCAATATCTATAACAGTTTTAACATGCTCTGTATTTTTAACGTATTCTATTTTTGTATGAATAGTGCCGATTCGTGTATTAAGTTCGGGAAAAGTGAGTACAGCCTCTTTTTTGCCTTTTATATGAACTGTATCTGATTCGGTATCTATATCAGCCTCGCCTACTTCAACGGAGCATTCACTGAAATCAAGAGTTTTCTGCTGATAGTCTCCGAACCATATATGATATGACGGAAAATTAAATACTGTAATTTCAAGCACTGAAAGTACAGCAAGGGTCTTTGCACAGAATTTCAGGAGTTTTTTTCCGTATGTATGATAAAAGCACATAAATATATATTCAAAAACAAGAGTTACTGCCATAAGAATGAAAGCATTTTTAAATTCTGTATCAATCATTCCCAGAATTATATTCAGAATTATGCCTGCAAAAATCGAAACAGTTCCCGCATTGAAAGGAAGAAATGAAATTAATTTTTTATTTTTTGGAGGTTCGGGAGGTTTGTTTTCTTCTTCATTTTCATCATTGCTGTGTGTATTATCAGGAAGCAGAGGTTCAGGCTTTTTTGCAGTTTTGATAATTACTGCTGACGAAACAACAGTTATTATTACAGCAATAAAAAACAATATTTTAAAAATATCCATAAATTTCTCCTTTTTATACGTTATCAAACATTATAATTATATCATATATAATTTAGAAAGTCAATTGAATTTTCAAATATATTCTCTCTTATATTAGTACGTTCCGGAAAGCTGTTTTACTTCAGAAAAATTTCAATTGACATAAAAAAATACATGTGATATTCTATAAGTATAAATAAACTATGGAGGTATTATATAAATGCTGAAAAAAATTCTTGATAAAAAGACATGTGCGGAATGTAAGCTCTGCTGTATATTTGACCGCTATGACATATGGGAAACTCCTGTTTTTGATGAAGATACCAGAAATAAGCTTGAAAGCATTGCAGATGCCGAATTTATTCAGAAAGACGGCGGATATATATTCAAGGCTGAAAAATTCGATGATGAGGGACTTTTTACCTGCCCTGCTCTTGACCCGAAAAAGGGCTGTATTCTCGGTGATGAAAAGCCTTTTGACTGCCGGATATGGCCTTATAGAATAATGAAAATAGGAGATAAAAGAGTAATATCCATTGCAAGCATTTGCGAGGCTATGTATAACAAGCCTCTTTCGGAGCTTGTCGGATTTTTAAAAGACGTTCTTGCAGATAAAATATTCAGCTATGCTGACAGTCACCCTGAAATAGTAAAGCCCTATGATACTTCATACCCTATACTTCTTGTTGAGGAATAATTTTTAACTTTGTTTTCCGTTTCTGCATATAATATAGAAATTATACGGAAACGGGGGATTTTATGCTGAATGAAATACTTATAACGCTTACTGTCTGCATTGATACATATTTAATGTCAGTAAACTATAATTCATCAGGAATAAAAATTCCATTCTGGTCGGGATTTGTGCTTAGCTTTATTTCATCAGTAATACTTTATTTGTCACTTCTGCTTGCGGGACTGCTTGAATGTATAATACCTGTAAAAATATGCTCTGTAATCGGGTGTATTATTCTGACTGCAATCGGAACTGTTACCATATTCAAAAGCATTGTAAGGGCAGTTGTCAGAAAGCTTTCCGAAAAAGGCGATATATATATTAAAATGAGCCGTCTCGGAATAGGAGTCCGCCTTTATCTTGATGAAAGAACGGCTGATTCTGATTTTTCAAAGATTCTTTCAATATCAGAGAGTATTGCCCTTGCCCTTGCACTTTCAGCGGATTCAGTTGCAGTAGGAATAAATGCGGGATTTCTCGGTGCAGATTCATTGCGAACGGCATTTCTGACTTTTTCTGTAAATATTCTTGTTGTATATCTCGGAGCTTTTACCGGCAAAAAGATTTCTTCATTAAAATATGACTTTTCATGGCTTGGCGGAGTAATGCTTATATTATCTGCTGTAATCGGCATAATCTGAGTTTTCAACTTTTTGTTGAAAAAAGTGTTGAAAACTTTTTTGATTTTTATGCTGATAATTTCAAAAAATCTGTAAATAATATTTTTACATTGTGGAAACCGATTCCGCAATAAAATATGAAAGGATTTTTGAATATGAAAAAGCTTTTTGCATTAAGTGCCTCAATGCTTCTGATTTGCACGGCTTTTACAGGGTGCGGGAACAATAATAAAAACAATAACAATAGCAGTTCATCAGATTCTACAGCTGTGAATACGGGCGAAACATCAGAAAAAGAAACTGTAACTGAAACTCACACCGTAACGACAGACCATAATTATAACAGTAATATTGACAATGACGGTGATGGCTTTATAGATAATGTGGAATCTGCCGGAGAGGACATAATTGAAGGTGCAGGAGATGCCACAAGGGATATTATTGACGGAATAACAGGTGACGGCAATAATAACGATAACGGTACTTCAACAGCTCCCAGAGAGAGAAACCGATAATTTTTTTATTCGGGCGGTGAAAAATCCGCCCTTATTTTATACAGATTAGCGGACATATTGTCCTATAATCAAAAAAATGCTTTCTGTGTGCCTTATAATTAATCTGAGGTGACGGAATGTGTTCAGAAGAATAAGAAATCTCCGTGAAGACAATGACAAGACGCAGAAAGAAATTTCAGAATATCTTTTCTGTGACCAGTCATTATATTCAAAATATGAACGTGGACTGCGACCGATACCGGTTGATTTTGTAATCAAGCTCGCAGTTCTTTATAATACAAGCACTGACTATATTCTCGGACTTACAGACAATCCCCGACCCTATCCGAAAGCGAAAAAAACTGATGATTTATAAATATATCCGGTTCGTTCTGGATTTGATTTATCCGTCACGCTGTCCGGTATGCGGTGATTTTATAGGATATACGGACGATTTCTGTCAGAAATGCCGTGAAAATATAAATTTTCTTGAAGAATCCTTTGATATTCAGTACAGCGATTTCAGCATGTCGGTCTGCATTTATGATGAAAATATATCTCCGGCAGTTTTTACCCTCAAGGATAAGGGAGGAAACGCTCCTTATGCCTTTGCAATCGGAATTTCGGAGCTTATAAAAAAATACCTTGTTTCGGAACATATTGATTTTATAATACCCGTTCCCATGTACAAATCGGACAAGGCTAAAAGAGGATATAATCAGTGTGAACTCATAGCAAGCGAAATTTCGCATATTTCCGGAATACCGCACAAATTCAATATTGTTTTCAAAATCAGAAAAACACCTCATCAGAAAGAGCTTTCCAAAAATGAAAGAAAATCCAATCTGAAAAATGCATTTGCATTAAAAAATCCGGAGAAAATTTCCGGAAAAAATATAATTTTAATAGACGATGTATGCACTACCGGAAGTACACTTTCAGAAATTTCCCGACTGCTTAAAAATAACGGTGCAGGAAAAATATTCTGCCTTACATATTGCAGAACGGATTTCCTGAAATTGTCAAAATAAAGTTGACATTCTCCGGAAATAATGATATAATTGAAAAAAAGCTGTTTTGCAGTTTTTTTGAAAAAAGGAGGATTTTTTCTAAATGAATAATACTAACAGCTATGAAAGCCCGTTCTGTACACGTTATGCCAGCGAGGAAATGCAGTATATATTTTCAGCTGACAAGAAGTTTACAACATGGCGAAAACTCTGGGTTGCTCTTGCACGTGCTGAAATGAAACTCGGACTTCCTGTAACTGAAGCTCAGGTGAAACAGCTTGAGGAACATATCAACGATATTGATTATGAAGTTGCTTCGGAACGTGAAAAACTTGTACGCCATGACGTTATGGCTCATGTATATACCTATGGACTTGTATGTCCTGAAGCTGCCGGAATTATACACCTCGGTGCTACTTCATGCTATGTCGGTGACAATACCGATATAATTGTTATGCGTGATGCCCTTAAGGTCGTACGCAGAAAGCTGATAAACGTTATAGCAAATCTTTCTGATTTCGCTATGAAATATAAAGCTATGCCATGCCTTGCATATACTCATCTTCAGCCCGCACAGCTTACTACCGTAGGAAAGAGAGCTACTCTCTGGATTAATGAACTTCTTATGGATTTGAATGACCTTGATTTCAGAATAGCTAATCTTAAGCTTCTCGGTTCAAAGGGTACTACCGGCACTCAGGCATCATTTATGGAACTCTTTGAGGGAGATTCTTCAAAGGTTAAGGAACTTGAAAGAATGATTGCCGATGAAATGGGATTCGATGGCGTTGTACCTGTATCAGGTCAGACATATTCAAGAAAAATTGATTCACAGATACTTTCCGTTTTAAGCGGTATTGCACAGTCAGCAAGCAAATTCTCAAACGATATGAGAATACTCCAGAGCTTCAAGGAAATGGAAGAACCACGTGAATCAAAACAGATTGGCTCATCAGCTATGGCATACAAGAGAAATCCTATGAGATGTGAAAGAATTACATCTCTTGCAAGATATGTCATGATTGACAGCCTTAACCCTGCATTTACAGCAGGAACACAGTGGTTTGAAAGAACACTTGACGATTCTGCTAACAAGAGAATTTCCATTGCAGAGGCATTCCTCGGCGTTGATGCTATACTCAATATTATGATGAATGTAACTGACGGTCTTATAGTATATCCTGAAGTTATAAAACAGCGTGTTATGAATGAACTGCCGTTTATGGCTACTGAAAATGTTATGATGGACGCTGTCAAGAAGGGCGGTAACCGTCAGGAACTTCATGAGAGAATCCGTGAATATTCAATGACTGCCGGCGAACAGGTTAAGCTCTACGGAAAGAAAAACAATCTCTGCGAACTTATCGTTAATGACCCTATGTTTATGACTACAAAGGAAGAAATGGACGCTGTTCTTAAACCCGAAAACTATACAGGCAGAAGTGAACAGCAGGTTGAGGAATTTATTTCCGAATTTATTCAGCCTGTCCTCGATGAAAACAAGGATATTCTCGGTGAAAATTTCGAGATGAAAAACTAATCTTTTTCCTTTGATATGGTACAGCCGGAATAATAATGTTCTAAAATTTCACGCCACGTTTTTCCCTCCTGTGCCATAGCATTTGCTCCGTACTGACTCATTCCTACACAATGACCGTATCCCTTTGTTGTGAATATAAATTTGTTGTCCTTACACTCTATTTCAAATACGGCTGAACGCAGAAGCAATACGGAACGCAAATCATTTCCGGTGATTTCGATGTCTCCGGCTCTTAATGAAAGAACTGTTCCGGCATCGGATACTTCTTTTATTTCAAACCATTTTGTATAATCATCATCAAGCTGAATTTCGGGATATTCTGAAATCAGCTTGTTTTTTATCGTTTCGCAGTCATATTCTGTTTCTTCGAGATATTTCGGAGCTGAAATGTCCTGCGGACTGTCTACTGATTTTAAATATTCAATATCACTTCCCCATACATTTTCGGCACTTTCAGTTTTTCCCGATGACATCGAATGAAAAGCTGATATTATAGGCTCGTCATCGTAATATATTGTATAGTCCCATACTTCCGAAACAGCATCAGAGATTTTACTGTAATAGAGGTCAAAATTTTCCTTGTAGAACTGTTTCGCCTGATTGACTGTGAAATATCCCTGAAATTTATTCGTATCATTTGAAAAATCAGCTCCGCAAAGCTCAGGAGTCGGATTTTCCCTTTCACGCATACACTGCCTTTCCGCATATGTATGTGCTGTGACAGCCTGTGCCTTGAGTGCCTCTGTTTCAAAGGTTGCAGGCATTTCCGCACATACTGCACCTGTTATATAGTCAAGCTTGCTCACTTTTAAAACTTCACCTGTTGACACATCAAGAATATTATAATATTCCTCTGTCTCCTTTTCGGATTTCTCCGGTTTTTCCGTTTCGGAATATGTACTGTTTCCTGATATATATACCGGTATTGCCGGAATAATTGTTACTGTAAGCGTCAAAAATGTTATAAATGATATGTATCTTTTCATATTTATTTTATTTCCTTTCATTTTTTTTCAATGGTTGACATATATCAAAAAAAGGTGTATAATAAGTTAATAATTCTTAAAGGGAGTGAATCACATGGGAGCATTTATTTCAGGTGCTGATGTTACAAGCTTATGCAGTGAGCTTAAAAAAAATTCTTCAATCGAACAGGGTCTCTATGAAAAATTTCAGGTGAAAAGAGGTCTGCGTAACAGTGACGGTACTGGTGTTGTTGCAGGAATTACAAACATCTGTAATGTACATGGCTATGTCATGAATGAAGGCGAAGTTGAACCTATCCCCGGACAGCTTATATACAGAGGCTATAATATAGAGGATTTGGTTTCCAATGTTGAAAAAGAGGACAGATACGGCTATGAAGAAACTGTTTTTCTTCTTCTTTTCGGACATCTGCCGTCAGTAAAAGAGCTTGAATCCTTTAACACATATCTTTCGCTTAAACGTGATTTGCCTTCCGGATTTGTTGAAGATATGATTCTTAAAGCCCCCTCGAATAATATTATGAATAAGCTTGCACGTTCCGTTCTTGCTTTGTATTCATATGACGATGAGAGCGAGGGAAAGGAACTCGATAACGAAATGCGTACGGCAATAAGCCTTATTGCCAAGCTTCCCGTAATTATGACAAATGCTTATCAGGTTAAAAAGCGTCATTATGACAATGAAAGCATGATTATGCACCCTATTAATTATGAGGAAAACACAGCACAGACAATTCTGTCACTTCTCCGTACTGACAGACAGTATACAAAACAGGAGGCACAGCTCCTTGATATACTCCTTATGCTTCAGGCTGAACACGGAGGAGGAAACAACTCTACATTTACATGCCGTGTTCTGACATCTTCCGGAACTGACCCGTATTCCGCATACTCCGGAGCTATATGTGCCTTGAAAGGTCACCGTCACGGCGGTGCTAATATCAAGGTAATCAAAATGCTTGACAATTTCAAGGAAAATATCAGGCACTGGGACAATGAGGGCGAAGTTGCCGACTATATGACAAAAGTCATCAAAAAAGAGGCTTATGACCGTTCCGGACTTATTTACGGTATGGGACATGCTGTATATACCATATCAGACCCGAGAGCATGCATACTCAAGAGAAAGGCTTTTGAACTCGCTAAGGGCAGAGAAATAGAAGCCGAATTTAAACTTCTTGATACTGTTGAAAGACTTACTCCTGAAGTATTCAAAAAAGTTAAGGGTAGCAGTAAGGTTATGTGTGCAAATGTTGATATGTATTCCGGACTTGTTTACAGAATGTTGGGAATCCCTGATGATTTGTTTACACCGCTTTTCGCTGTTGCAAGAATTGCCGGCTGGTCTGCTCATCGTATGGAGGAAATCCTTACAGGCGGAAGAATTATCCGTCCCGCATACAAAGCCATTGCAAAAAGCAAGAAATATGTTTCTATTTCTGAAAGATAATAAAAAACGTGAAAATTAAAATAATCTGCATAATTCTGACAGTTATTTTTATAACAGGCTGTTCGTTCGGTACAAGCATAGACAATCTTCTTACCCCTCCTAAGCTTAGTGTCGAACAGGAACAGATTTATAATGCTCTGACCGATACAACAGGTTCGGCAATAAATCTTAAATATCCGAAATCCGGCAAGTATCTTTCAGCATTCATAATAGAAGATATTGACGGTGACGGTGAAAATGAATCAATAGTATTCTATGAGAAAAAAGGTCTTACTATCAATGAGAATACTTTGAGAATAAATGTTCTTGACCATTTCAACGATAAATGGCAGTCAGTATGCGATACCTCCGCAGAGGGTTCAGATATTGAAAAGGTAATAATATCAAAGCTCGGTGAAAACGACAGAACGAATATAATTATCGGGAGCAGTCTTATAAACAATTCCGAGAAGTCAGCATCTATATATACTTACCGTGAGGGAATTATTGAAAAAACCTTTTCATCTGTATATTCCTTTATGGACGTTACCGACATGGATAAGGATAATATGAATGAATTTCTTATTCTGCACGGTTCATCGTCATCGCCTGCCGTATCAGCTACTTATAAGCTTGACAGCGAAGGAAAATATCATGAATACAAAACCGAACTGAACGGCAATTTTACCGAATTTGACCGTCTTGTATACGGAAATATCGGAAATCAGAGAACAGGTCTTTATATAGATGCCGTATCGGGTTCGGGATTTATTCAGACTGATATTATATATATGGATTCTTCGGGACTTAATAAAGTATTTTCAAATCCCGATGACAGTCTGAAAACGGTAAGGGCTTCAGGATTAAATACAATTGATATTGACAGTGACGGAATATATGAAATTCCCGTTCAGACACAGTTTATAGGATATGACGATGTTCCCGAAAGTGAACAGATTAAAATGACTGAATGGTATATATATAACGGTTCGGAGCTTGAAAGAAAGTATTCCGGATATTACAGCATTGCCGAAGGTTATATGTTTATCTTTCCCGAAAGGTGGATAAACCATGTAACCGTCAAAAAAGATGTTATAAATGAGGAGCTTGTATTTACGGAATATAAAGATGACGGCTCAAAGGGCGAAGAACTTCTACGGATATATATATCATATGATTCAGCCTCCGAAAACGACCATATTTCATCGGGGTATCAGCTGATTCGTACAAACGGTGAAACTTCATATATGGCATATGTTCCGGAAGCTAAGAATAATAATCTTTCTCTCGCTCTGGGAGAAACAGCACTCTGTTTCAGATTTACAGAATAAAATATGACAGGAGATGATATTTTGAAACGTATTCTTGTATGCGAAGATGAAGACCCTATAAGAGAATTTGTGGTTATAAATTTAAGGCGTGCCGGATATGAAGTAGTTGATGTAAACTGCGGTGAATCGGCTCTTGAAACCTTTGAAAAGGAACAGGGCGATTTTGATATAGTCCTGCTTGATATTATGATGCCGGGCATAGACGGCTTTCAGGTGTGTAAAAAATTACGTGAAAAAAGCTCCACTCTCGGAATTATAATGCTTACTGCAAGGTCGCAGGAAATGGATAAGGTAAGCGGTCTTATGATTGGTGCTGATGACTATATCACGAAACCCTTTTCGCCTTCTGAACTTACTGCAAGGGTTGATGCTATATACAGGCGTGTATGTATGAGCTTTATCAAGGACGAAAACAGCCTTTCAATAGTTGAGTCAGGGCCTTTTGTGCTTAATCTTAAAAGCCGTACTGTATCAAAAAACGGTGTTCCCATTGACTTGACACAGGTCGAATATCAGATTCTTGAATATTTTATGAAAAATAAAAATACGGCTCTTGACCGTTCAAGCATACTTAATCACATATGGGGCGAGAGCTATTACGGCGATGATAAAATAGTTGATGTAAATATAAGACGTATAAGAATGAAAATTGAAGAAGAACCCTCAAATCCCAGATACATAATGACTATATGGGGATATGGATATAAATGGAATGACGTAAAGTAATGGTTCGCAAAAGTATTACAAAACGCTGGATTTTCAACAATTTCGGACTTGTATTTTTAATTCTTATAGTTATAGAAATGGCTTTTATATATGCCATACAGAATTATTATTACAGTTCCGCAAGACAGTATCTGCTGTCAAAAATAAATGCTGTAACAAGTACCCTCAGCATACATGCTCAGGACAGCTCCGCAAATTTCAATACGGAAATCCGTACTACTCTTGAAAATTTCAACGAAAAAGATAAAATTGAACTTATGGCAATAAATTCAAAGGGCAGAATAGTTATTACATCATCGGGATTTTCTCCCGATGAAGATGTATCTATGCCGGATTATGATGAAATTGTTTCCGGAGGAAAAAACGGCTACTGGGTCGGAAAGCTTCCGAGAGGCGAAAAAATTATGGCGGTATCCGTTCCCATATCCTCTATAAACAGCGAATACAGTGCAATAAGAATGGTTGTGTCACTTACGGCAATTGACAGTGCCGTATCAAATTATATATTTGTTTTTTCCGGCGTATGTATAATGATACTTCTGATAATGCTGTTTACGGGATTTTTTTTCATAGGTTCTATATTAAAGCCGATTCAGCAGATAAGCAGTATTACTAAAAAATATGCTATGGGTGATTTTTCTGTAAGAATACAGAATAACAGTCAGGACGAAATAGGCGACCTCTGCACAAGCATAAACTATATGGCTGATGAACTTTCGAATGCCGAAGCTATGAAAAATGAATTTATTTCCTCTGTATCTCATGAACTCCGCACGCCTCTTACTGCAATAAAGGGCTGGGCGGAAACTATGTCATATGATGACTGCCCCGATTCAGATACCATGAAAAAGGGTATAAATGTAATTATGAACGAAACTGAACGTCTTTCACAGATGGTTGAGGAACTTCTTGACTTTTCAAGAATGCAGAACGGCCATTTTACTTTACAGAGTGCAACTATGGATATACTTGCCGAACTCGGTGACGCTGTGCTTATATACAGTGACAAGGCAAAGCGTGAAAATATAAAAATAATTTATGATGAACCTGATATGCTACCTTTTGTATTCGGGGATAAAAACAGAATACGTCAGGTATTCATAAATATAATAGATAATGCTATAAAATATTCATCTGCCGGAGATACTGTCACTGTTACGGCAAAAAGCAAAGGCGATAAGATAATAATTACCGTTGCTGATACCGGCTGTGGCATAAAGGAATCGGATTTGCCGAAAGTAAAGACTAAATTCTTCAAGGCAAATCATACCCGCAGAGGTTCGGGAATCGGTCTTGCCGTTGCCGATGAAATAATCACTATGCATAAAGGTACTCTTGAAGTCAGAAGCAAGGAAAATGTCGGAACTACTGTTATTATTACGCTTCCGGCTGAAAGCAGACTAAAATCAGAAAAGGGAAAATCAAATGAGCAGACAAAATAACAGCAATGAAAAATTCAAATCAAAAATAGGCGGTCAGGCACTTATTGAGGGTATTATGATGCTCGGAGTCAATACAGGTGCAATGGCATGCCGTCTCCCTGACGGTACTATTGATGTTGAAACGTGGGAGGAAAAAAACGGAAAAAATGCTCCATGGTACAAGAAAACTCCGTTTATAAGAGGTAGCTTTAACTTTGTAAGCTCCATGGTAAAGGGATATAAATATCTTATGAAATCCGCTGACAAGCAGATGACTCCCGAGGAAAAGGAAGAAGAACTTACAAAAGGTGAAAATGCTCTTGTAAGTATTATGATGTATGTCGGAATGATTCTCGGAATAGTAATTGCACTCGGATTGTTTATGTTTCTGCCGAAATGGATAGTCGGATTTATTAAACCTCTGACTGATTCAAGAATACTCCGTTCACTTGTAGAGGGAATTGTCAAGATAGTTTTATTTGTAGCGTATATGGCTCTTACGGCTCTTATGAAGGATATTCGCAGGCAGTATGAATATCACGGTGCAGAGCATAAGACTATTGCATGTCATGAGGCTAAGCTCCCCCTTACTGTCGAAAATGTCAGAAAACAGACACGCTTTCACAAAAGATGCGGAACAAGCTTTATATTTATCGTTCTTATTGTAAGTATATTTGTAATGTGCTTTATACCTTTTAAAATAGTATGGCAGAGAGTTGTTGCAAGTATTTTGTTGCTTCCCGTAGTAGTCGGAATATCCTATGAGTGCATACGCCTTGCAGGAAACAATGACAACTGGTTTACAAAAATACTTTCCGCCCCCGGACTTGCAATGCAGAGAATTACAACACGTGAACCTGATGATTCGCAGATAGAAGTTGCAATTGAAGCTCTTAAACCCTGTATTCCGAAAAATCCTGAGGAGGACGTATGGTAACAATCGGAGAGCTTTATACAAATCTGAAATCAATGCTGAGGCTTATGGATATTGATACATACGCTTTTGAAGCAAAGCTGATTCTTGAAAAAGCTTTTGGTTCCGAACTTCCACGAATACTTATGAATAAAGATTCGGCAGTTCCCGAAAATATTCTTGAAGATATACAGAATATGACGGAAAAGCGTAAAAAGGGCTTTCCTATACAGTATATTCTCGGCGAATGGGAATTTTATGGTTATCCGTTCAAGGTTGGTGAGGGTGTACTGATACCCCGTCAGGATACCGAAACCCTTATTGACTATGTGCTTGAAGTATGTCGTATAAATAATATTAAGTCCCCGAAAATAATTGACCTTTGCAGTGGTACAGGGTGTATAGCGATTACTCTTAAAAAGGAAATTCCCGATGCTGAAGTGTATGCTGTTGAAAATTCAAAGACTGCACTTGAATATCTTGAATATAATAAAAAGCTTAATCAGGCTGATATAAAAATAATAAATGCAGATGTGCTTGAAGATAAGTATACAAGTAATTTTGCGGATTTTGATATAATAGTATCCAATCCGCCGTATCTTACCGAACAGGATATGCGTGAACTTCAGCCGGAAGTGCGTTTTGAACCTGTAACTGCACTGTATGCAGGTAAGGACGGTTTGTATTTTTATCAGAAAATTACTCCGATATGGAAAAAAATACTGAAATCGGGCGGAATGATTGTATATGAAATCGGTATGAACCAGCATGACAGCGTATCAGATATACTGAAATCAAATAATTTTGGAAAAATAGAATTTATTAAGGATACTGCCGGAATAATAAGAGTTGTATCCGGAGTCAGACAGGAGGATTTATCAAATGGCTAAAAAGGAACTTATAACAAAAAAAGCAGTAGTAAAAGTTGCTGATGACAACAAAAAAGAGGCTCTTAAATCTGCAATGGCTCAGATTGAGAAAAAATACGGTGCAGGAGCAGTAATGCGTCTTGGTCAGAATAAGGCTCTTAATGTTGATGCAATTCCGACAGGTTCAATGACTCTCGACCTTGCACTTGGTATAGGAGGAGTTCCGAGAGGACGTATTGTAGAAATATATGGCCCTGAAAGTTCGGGAAAAACTACGGTTTCACTTCATATTATTGCAGAGGCTCAGAAAATGGGCGGAGAAGTTGCTTTCATAGACGTTGAACATGCTCTTGACCCGAATTATGCCGCTGCACTCGGAGTTGATACCGATAATCTTATAGTATCACAGCCCGACAGCGGTGAACAGGCTCTTGAAATTGCGGAAGCTCTTGTGCGTTCGGGAGCGATTGACGTTATAGTTCTTGACTCTGTTGCAGCTATGACAACCCGTGCTGAAATCGATGGTGAAATGGGTGATAATCATGTCGGACAGCTTGCCCGTCTTATGTCACAGGCTATGAGAAAGCTTACTGCCGCTATATCAAAATCAAACTGTGTAGCAATATTTATAAATCAGATTCGTGAAAAAATCGGTGTTATGTACGGAAATCCCGAAACTACTCCGGGCGGACGTGCATTGAAATTCTATGCGTCAGTGCGTATTGAAGTAAGACGTGGCGAAGCTATTAAAAACGGTACTGAAATAATCGGAAACAGAACCAAGTGCAAGGTAGTTAAAAACAAGGTTGCACCTCCTTTCAAGGAGTGTGAATTTGATGTTATGTACGGAAAGGGAATTTCAAGAGACGGAGAAGTCCTTGACCTTGCCGTAGATTTGGATATAATAAAGAAAAGCGGTTCATGGTTCAGCTATAACGGTCAGAAACTCGGTCAGGGACGTGATAAAATCAAGGAAATCCTCCACAATGACCCCGAACTTATGAAGGAAGTAGAAGAACAGATTCTCCAGAAAAAAGATGAACTTCTTTCTGCTGTTAAAAAGGATAAAAAGGAAAGCAGACTTGAACAGGCTGTCAGTGAGGCATCAAAAACTGACAATACAGATGATGTTATGGTTGATGCTGAAGAAGATTTTGAGGAATTTAATCCTACTGAATGATTATGAAAATCACATCTATAAAAAAATACAAGGGTTCTTCATATGAGGTAACTGTTGATGATGAGAGAAAAATATATCTTCATATAGATATTATTCATGATTTTCATATAAATATAGGCTCTGAATTTGATGATGAACAGCTTGAGGAGATTATATACTCATCAAACAGAAGAAAAGCATATCAGTATTCATTGTATCTTCTTGATTACCGTGATTATTCTTACAGGGAGCTTTTTAAAAAGCTCCTTGGAATATACAAAAATGAAGATTTATGCTTTGAAGTTATGGATAAACTTGTAAAGGGCGGTATGATTAACGACAGACGCTATGCCGAAAATCTTGCAAGAAAATACGTTGAAATAAAGAAATTCGGAATAAACCGTGCAAGGCGTGAAATGTATAACAAGGGAATTATGGGCGAAGTTGCTGAAACGGCTCTTGAACCCTATTCCGGCTATGCAGAGGAAAATATTTCTGAACTTCTTGAAAAAAAGTATTCCCGTTACCTCGCTGACCCTGATGACAGAAAAAATACTGAAAAAGTAAAAAATTCGCTTGTCCGTTTAGGATACAGCTTTGACGATATTAACAAATCTATTGACAATTATTTTGAAAACAGAAAGGATTTTTAAAAATGCCCGTAAAAGTTGGATTAGTTTCACTTGGTTGCTCAAAAAATCTTGTGGATTCTGAAAGAATGTTATATAAACTCCGTCAGAGAGGATATCAGCTTGTTACCGAACCGGGGCTTGCTGATGTTGCAGTAGTAAATACATGCGGATTCATACAGTCTGCAAAGGAGGAGGCTATTGAAACTATTATAGAACTCGGAAAGCTTAAAAATGACGGCACGCTGAAAAAGATTATAGTTACAGGCTGTCTTGCTGAACGCTATAAAGAGGAAACTGCTGAACTTTTCCCCGAAGCCGATGCTGTAATAGGTATAGGCGATAACAAGGATATTGTTGATATTCTTGATGAAGTTCTTGGTGATGAGAGAATAGTTCACTTTGCTCCTAAGCTTGATGCTGAATTAACAGGCGAGCGTATTATATCGACACTTCCGTTTTTTGCGTATCTTAAAATTGCAGAGGGTTGCAGTAACTGTTGTACTTATTGTGCAATTCCGCAGATAAGAGGAAAATTCCGCAGTGTTCCTATTGAAGATGTTCTCGATGAGGCTCACTGGCTTGCTGATAACGGAGTTACGGAAATAGTCGTTATTGCACAGGATACAACACGCTATGGCGAGGATTTGTACGGAAAGTCAATGCTCCCCGAACTTCTCCGCAGTCTTGCAAGAATAGACGGCTTAAAATGGATAAGGGTGCTTTACTGCTACCCCGAACGCATAACAGATGAACTTCTTGATGCTATGGCAGAGGAGGAGAAAATTGTAAACTATCTTGATATTCCCATACAGCACTGCAATGAGGAAATTCTCAGAAAAATGAACCGATATGGAAGCTATAAGGAACTGAAAAGCCTTATTGAAAAAATAAGAAGAAAAATTCCTGATATTATACTCCGCACGACACTTATAACAGGATTTCCCGGTGAAACTGAAGAACAGTTCACTGAACTTTCTGAATTTGTACAGGAAATGCAGTTTGACCGTCTTGGCTGTTTCCCGTATTCTCAGGAGGAAGGCACTAAAGCTGCGGAATTTGAAGGTCAGCTTGATGATGATGTAAAATTCCACAGAGCCGAAATGATTATGAATCAGCAAATGCTTATAAGCTCGCAGAAAAACAAGTCTTTTATGGATAAGGAACTTGAAGTTGTTGTCGAAGGCTTTGACCAGTACGGTGAATGTTATTTCGGACGTTCAAGAGCTGATGCACCTGATATTGACGGAAAAATATTCTTTACGTCCGAAAAGCGTCTGAATATAGGCAATTATGTCAAAGTAAAAATTGTTGATACACTTGATTATGACCTGATTGGAGAGGTGATATTCTGATGAATCCTGCAAATAAGCTTACGTTAATAAGAGTTATCCTTGTACCGTTTTTCTTATTGTTTATGTATATTGATGTGCCTTGTCATTTTCTGATTTCACTTGTAATATTTTCAGCAGCTTCAATAACAGATGCTCTTGACGGGCATATTGCAAGAAAAAATAATCTTATAACCAATTTCGGCAAATTCCTTGACCCTCTTGCCGATAAAGTACTTGTAATGGCAGCACTTGCTGTATTTATTGATATTGACGAAGTCGGAATGAGTGCGATACCGTTTATAATAATAACAGCAAGGGAATTTATGGTATCCGGTTTAAGGCTTCTTGCTGCAAACAGCGGAGTAGTTGTTGCTGCGGGAATATGGGGAAAACTGAAAACGGCTTTCACAATGGTTACAATTATAGGGATAAATGCGTGGCTTGTTTTTGTCTATGACTTCGGCGGATTCGGTCTGAATCTGAATGATACTTTTTACAGCGTATCGGGAATTTTTATTTCATCAATGATATGGATTTCAACAGTTCTCACAGTAATTTCCGGTATAATATATCTCAAGGCTTACTGGAATCTTATAGATTCCGACAAATAAGGGGTGATATTTTTTGAAGCTCTGCAATGGTCAGATTAAATATATTATAGCTGTTTATCAGCTGAAAAAATCCGGTGAAAAAGTCCGCTGTGTTACGATTGCAAATTATCTCAATGTTTCACGTCCGAGCGTCAGCAAGACGCTCCGCTGTCTTGCGGACTGCGGACTTGTATATAAAAATTACTGCAACAGCGTTGAATTTACCGATGAGGGAATAAAAGTCGTTGATGAGCTTATGAAAAATTATAATGAAATATATATTTTTTTCAGACAGTTTCTTAAACTCGGAAATGAACAGGCTCAGGAACATACTATAAAATTTATAACGGAGTTCCCACAGGCAACGTGCGACAGGCTGAAACATCTGATTATAACATCAGTTAATAAAAAATCAGGTAAAGTATAAAATTTTATTTTTATTTTATCTATTGACATTCTGCTTTTTTTGTGATATAATATTAGTTGTTGGCGAGGCGTGGCTCAGCTTGGTAGAGTGCTGCGTTCGGGACGCAGAGGCCGCAGGTTCGAATCCTGTCGCCTCGACCATATTCAATCGGCTTGAATGCGTATAAATGACGTATTCAAGCCTTTTTCTTTACTTTGCTTTTTCTGTATACGGAAAAAGATTTCCCGAAAATGCCAACTTTTTTGTAAAAGTGCCAACTCAGAATGCCAACTCGGAATTATAAAAAAATAAGGAGCCGTTGCCGACTCCCTATTGTGTTTTTACTCATCATTGCCGATAATACCATTGAAATAAGCATCAATTACATTATCCGCTTTAGTTCGTTCACTGTCAAATGTTTCCTGATATACATTTTTATAAACATCGGGGGTACTCCAGCCCCCCATTTCCATTGCGTATTTCTCCGGTACATTAAGCATAGCTGCTGTACTTGCGAAAATGTGTCGGCAATCGTGAAAATGTATATCTTCTATTCCGTTGGCTCGTAATAATCTTTTAAAGCGTTTGCGTATGGTATCGGGAGTAAAATTAATAATGCGGTCAGTTTCATTTTCGTGAGGAACAGACTGTATAAGCTGATAGATATATTCGGGAAGATTAACACTTCGGACACTCTTTTCTGTTTTGCAATGGTCGACTTCTGCCCAGCCGTTGTCTACTTTTACTATCTCACGTCTGATATACAAGCGTTTTTTCTCGGTATCTATATCACGGAACTGTAAACCTGCAACTTCACCGATACGGAGCGAAAGCCACATTGCAAGAAGTACGGGAAGTTCACTGTTTGTTCCCTTTACAATCGCATATACTTCATTTGCGGTAAGAAGTCTGCGTTCCCTGATT
Source organism: uncultured Clostridia bacterium (assembly GCA_945910815.1). Lineage (GTDB taxonomy): Bacteria > Bacillota > Clostridia > Oscillospirales > Ruminococcaceae > Ruminococcus. The sequence continues at coordinate 11,053 of CAMDZD010000009.1, read as the reverse complement.
TCCTTTTTCGGCAGTCTGATACTGCCAAGCTTTATATCGATGTCATTTGCTTTCAGAACGGCTTTCAGAAAACCATAAGCGTTTTTAATTGATTTGTGGCTGAGTCTTTGTGCGTCCATATTTATTGCTATCTGAATATCTTTTGCTGTAAGTTTATCAATCCTGATATCCATGATATATCTGAGCTTATTTCTTACAAGCTCCCTGTAGTTGCAAAGCGTAGTCGGTTCAAGTACCTTACTTCTGCTGTCGATGAACTGGAGCATAGCTTCACGGACGGTATACGGTAAATTTTCTTCTTCGATATGCTTGAGCCACTTTGTAGCCTTAACGATTACTTCTTCCGGAGTACTTCCCGTAATCTTTGCCTTTTTGCGATGTTTACCACAGCCCTCCGATACCCATGTTATGTAACTGCCGCTGTCGGTCTGAGTAATTTTAAAATTTTTCTTCATAAATTTCCTCCTTGTTATAGAATGGGACAGACTTTAAAGCCTGTCCCGTTTTGAGTTATGCCACTGACAGAAAATCTGAAAGTGTCATATCTGTGACAAACAAAAACGTATCAATTGTCTTTAAAGTGACGTTACTTGGATTATTATCATAGTTGCGTAATGTTCTTTCACTGCAACCGAGATAATCAGCAAGTTCTTCATCACTGATGTCATTAAGATTCTGCCAGTAGCGAATCTTACACCAGATTACCTTTTGAAGCGGTATACGCTTCTTTTTGCTTTTTGTTACCATAATAATTCCTCCTCGTATTTATTAGTTGATACTGCTGTTTATGTTGATTATGGAAACCCCTTTCGTAATTATAATATATAATTGAAGGCTGAAAGTTTCTCACTTTTTGTTATGATACTTTCAAAAAGAGCTTCTGACCGTTTATTATATAATAACATATCTTCTGAATAAATCGGGTACGAAACGGCATTATTTTTTTTATTCGATTTTGTATTGAATTATTTCAGATTTATGCTATAATAGATATTAAAGAAACAGGAGTCACAAAATAAGTAGCAAATATATTTACAAATATACTCAAATATGGTATAATATACCCATAAGGAAGTGAGTTACTAAACGGAGACCAAAAACATAGACAAATGTGCAGAAAATTGTTAAAATATGTTCATGAGGTGATTAAATGCTAAAAAGCTATAAAACAGAAATTTTTCCGACACCTGAACAAAAGCAAATCATTCACAGAACAATTGGTGTATGCAGATTTATCTATAATTTTTATCTTGCACATAATAAAAAAATCTGTGAAAAAGAAGAAAAATTTGTTTCAGGATATGACTTTTCAAAATGGCTGAATAATGAATATCTTCCACAGAATCCTGAATTTTTATGGATTAAGGAAGTCAGCAGTAAATCTGTTAAACAAAGCATCATGAACGCTGAAAGAGCATTCAGAAATTTTTTTCAGCACAGAACAGGTTTTCCGAACTGGAAGAAAAAATCAAATTCTGATATGAAGATGTATTTTGTGAAAAATGGCACAAAACAAATAATTTCCTGTGAACGTCACAGAATAAAAATACCAACTCTGGATTGGGTAAGGCTGAAAGAAAAAGGCTATATTCCAACAAATTCAGAAACGTATATCATAAAAAGCGGTTCTGTTTCCATGAAAGCAGGAAAGTATTATGTTTCTGTTCTGGTAGAAGAGCCGGAAAGAGAAAAACCTGTTTTAAATGATTTCGGAATCGGAATTGATTTGGGTGTGAAAGATTTTGCAGTCTGTTCACATGGGAAAAACTATAAAAATATAAATAAGACTGTCTGTGTAAGGAAACTTGAAAAAAGTCTGAAACGACAGCAGAGAAAACTTTCGAGGAAATACGAAAGCTTGAAAAAATTATCAAATAATATGAAAGGAAAAGCTATTCGACAGAATATCCAGAAACAAACGCTGAAAGTACAAAAACTTCATCATAGACTTGACTGTATCAGGACTGATTATATCAATAAAGTGATTTCTGAACTGGTGAAAACCAAGCCAAAGTGGATTACTATTGAAGATTTGAATATCAGCGGAATGATGAAGAACAGACATCTTTCAAAGGCAATTGTCCAGCAGAAATTTTTTGAGTTCAGAACAAAAATAACTGCAAAATGCAGAGAATATGGTATTGAACTCCGATTTGTTGATAGATTTTATCCGTCAAGTAAGACCTGCCATAATTGTGGCTGTATTAAGTCCGATTTGAAATTATCAGACAGGATTTATACTTGTTCCGAATGCGGATATACAGCAGACAGGGATTTCAATGCAAGCTTGAACCTGAGAGATTGTCCGACTTATCAGATTGCATAAACAAGCGATGATAAGTATGTACCGTAGGCTATACGGGAATTTACGCCTGTGGACTGTACATGAACTTGTGAGTAGAGAACGACTTGTCATTCTCCAAAGCATACAGGTTGAATCAGGAATTTTCTCAATATGGGTATTTTTGTCCATATTTTGAGTAGCAGTATACAGAGCCGGTGAGATGAAAAAGGAATATCCCGAGATTATGGGTACTATTCCTATTATAAATATAATAGAAAATCCAAAGCTCAAGAACGTATGTAATGATTATGAAGAAGATTCACTTTATTCTAATGAATTTGAAGTCATATATGATAATGTAAAAAATCAGGTTCCGAATGCTGAGGAAATAGAGAAAACACTTTATGACATTCATGACCAGTGGAAAAAAGTCCTGAATTTATCTTATAACGATATAATCTTCAGTAGTTTTACACCGGATAAAAGCAAATCTACAAAAGCACAAAGAGATTTGATAAAGAAAATTCCAATAAAATTCGATGAGTTTCTTACAGCCGAAGAATCCGGTAAATCCGACATTGGTGTAATGGAAAGATTTTTCACAATGATGGTAACTGCAAAAATAAGAGCCGAAATAAGTGATTATTGTAAGATTGTTTTTTCTTATTCAAATGAACAAAATTCAGAAAACGGTCTGCTTTCTTTATTCGATAATAATACGGTATTGGATAATGAGTTTCTGATGAATTACGTTAATAATGAATTTTATAACGCTGAACTTACTGCATATGCATTTGTTGAAAAAATGGAGCATGGCAGTGATGATGAAAGAATTGATATATGGAAACTGATATTAATGAAAAATATTTCAGAAATACCTGATATCAAAAAATCAGATATAAATGCTTATAATTATGCATCAGATGTAGAAAGAATGGAATATACAGCAAAGTTCTGGATGAATAAGGAGAACGAAAGAAACTTTAAAATGCCTGTAGACAAATGGTGTATTTTGTTCAGAGAACTTATATATATTTACCTGAAAGATGAAGGAATTTCTACATATAACCAGAAGGGAGAAAGCGTACCAAGAAATCTGTCTGCGATAATAAAAAGTTTAAATCCGGATAGAAATGTCAAGTGTAGCAACTCTGAACTATCTGATTTAAATAATAAAAAAAGAAAACCCCGAACAGAAAGAGTTGACAGACAAGAAGCACATTCAAATATGGCTCTCAGGAATCGTCTCAGAAACAGATTAATGTTGCTATACGGTTCGCCGGAAATTGTTGATTACAGAAATGAGATAGAAAGGCATATTCTTTCGATTGAGAAGAATGTATTTTCATATCAGACTATTGATGAGATAAAAAGAGCAAGCAGAATAATGCTTTATGTTACTGCACTTTATTCTCCAAGTAATGAAGAATTAACATTAGAGGAATATGAATATAATAAGGAACAATTTTACGATTGTAATCTTGTTTTTTTGAATCCAAATAAACGACGTTATTTTTTTGGTGCCATAAAGATAGATGAATATTTTGTTTTATCAGAAAGACCAAAAGAGTTAATAGAGGCTGAAAAAGCTTTTTACAATTCCAAATCGATTTGGGATTATTTAAATAATGGAAGATATTATAGTGCATATCAAAAAATAGTTTTAAGTGATGAGGCAAAAAAGTATTCGAAATTAAAAAAAGAATATTTTGTATTTAAAAAGGCAAGAAATATTATTATAGAAGAATTATATAGTTTTGGAATAGTTACAATAGGAAATAACAGAAAATCCGTGAAAATATTTGGTATTGACGGTGAACTGTATAACATTAAGATTTCATATGTAAATAGCTATTCAACAAAGAAGATTGTTATAACTGATATTAAATTTGATGAAGATGTTCAGAAAGTCCTTTACGCAATTGAAAAACAAAAAAATTAAGTCTCTGAAACTTACGTTTCAGAGACGTTTTGCATGGTTAATCAGGTTGCGTTATTCGAAAAATTATCGGAATCTGATTCCGCAGAATCGGTTTTAAGAACGATACCGAGGTAACAGCGTTTAGGATTTGATTGTGTATCTTTTCTTTTTCTGCCGGTTTCAAGGTTAAGCTCATTTTTTACAGCTTTTGAGAAGGAATCATAATTCGGGAACCAGTATACGTCTTCTTTTTCGGTGGCAAATTTTTTGTACATATTATACATATCTTCTGTAAAGACGTAATCATCTTTGTTTTCAGATATAGTGTAATATGTGTTGAAGAAAAACTGTAAGGATTTATCAGTGCTTATGCTTACGGCTGTTGGCGGAACATAGGTATCATACCAATCATCAGTACCGCTGAACACATAATTATTGTCTTTAAGTCTGATATATGCATTGATGAGCTTTCTGACAATAGCAGGCTTTTCAGCTTCAAGCTTAGCCATGAGAACTTCAAACGGCTCGGCATTGTCAGTAAGTCTGTATTTGAAAGGTACTACAAGCTTACGCATATCAAAAGCTGTGTCAAGAGTTTTTGTAGTAATATCAAAATTTGATGCATTAATAATGTGAGCTCGGCTCTGAAAAGGAACACAACCGTTTTGACCTTTGAATTCTGCTGAAAGAATATCAAATCCGGATACTCCTTTGATGAAAGCTGTTGCTTTTGAATTGAGCGGAGCAGAGTCCATATCCATACAACAGCAGAGAGATTTGCCGTAAACCATACTCGGAGCAAACTGGCGTCCGAAGTCATTTGGTTGCATAACGACGGAGGACTGATTATTTATAAGTCTCATAAGGAAGTTGAGAAGAAAGCTCTTGCCGGAGTTAGTAACTCCGAGAAAACAGAAAAATTTCTTTACATAATCATTTGTAAGACATACACCAAGAACTTCATTGATTCTGTCATTAAGTATATCGTCGTTGTTGGTATAAGTGCTGATAATTTTATCAAACATGGGACATGACTCATCATTTTCAATCCAGTCAGCTCTGACCATATTTGTCATAAATCTTTCCAATGTGAAGTTTTCAAGCTCCATATTTTCAAGATTAAGCACGCCGTTATTCATGACTATGTATTTGCTTATGTCATCGGGATAGTCAACCTGAATTGCTATTTCTGAGACGTTTTTCAAAACGTCTCTGGCAGTTCTTCCGGTACAGGAGAAAATATTCCATACACTTGAGGCAAGTTCACAGAGTTCACGGATTATACATTGAATTTCCTGATTGGACGAGCATCTGTCGTAGTGCTTTCCGTTAAAGAAATAAAGCCATCTGTCATGACGGACAAAGATTCTGAGTTCCTGAGTAAGAATGTTTGCAAGGAGATTAATAATTTTTTCATAAATATCTTTTATTTCGCCTTCAAATTTTTTGACAAGGCTCTCGTACTTCATAACGGATTGAAAGAAGAGTGCTGAAACATCAAAGCTCACACTATTATTTGAAATGTAAGCGTTGAAATCATTCTGGTTGAAATCTGGTTTTGGGATTTCGATGTTGCTTTCCATACATTTTTCGAAAGCACTTTTTTCAGTAATTCTGGGGTTTTCAATTTTCATAGTTATTTATCCTTTCAGTGATATAATTATATTTACAGAATAAATATCTTTAAAACAGGTATCTCTTCTGCATAATTTTATTATACAATACCTGAATTGCAAAACGGGTACGAAAGAGCAATAATTATTTTAAAATCACTGAAAACTTTTTTATTGATAACAAAACAGAAAAATTTAATAATTTGAATAAAATTTACCATGCACATGGCACAGATATTCCATCATAAAAAATTATTTGATATAATTTCTGTTCCCCTTTTTTGAAAATATGATTTTAAAAATCATTTTATCGCAGAAAAAAGCACATTAAGGCATGTAATTTCAAAAAAGGAGTACATTTTTTATATTAAAATATCTCTGTGCCGTGTGCAAGGCTGAAATTATTTTATTTTGGTTTTTTATAATTTATAAAAATTAATGTTGTTTTGTACCGTATAGTTGTATTGCTTCTGATATAATTATATTTAGAAATACAAGTAACTCTGTGTCGTGTGCAGAGTGAAAAATATTTCATAATAAAAATTTTTCAGGAGGTCTCTTCATATGGACGCTTTTAATAATTATCAGGTTGCACAGGCAATAAACAACGGGCTTAATTCTATGAATATACCAGTAACACAGCAAATTACAAATGATGTAATGAATAGTATTATACCATTCATCAGAAATGAAATCAGTATGGCATCGCAGTCAAATCAGGCTGTTTTAGCATTACAGGGAACAATCAATTCTCTTATGATGGAGAACAGAGCACAGGTTATGCAGATTGCCAGGCTCAGCCAGACACATCAGGAAATGCCAAGAATGTTTTCTGTTAATCCGGCTAATGGATTCGGCTATTGTATGGACGGAGGAAAAGAAAAGATAATAGGTAAAATAAAAATCAAAAGTATTTATAACTGCATTATTGAGAAAAAAGGAATCAAAAAGACTATTAAGTATATAGGGTATTTTGATTCAAATGATGAATTTCATCATACAATTGTTCATCTTGATAAGCTTGCGGGCAAAAATCTTCTTACATTGTTTGAAGGTTTTATTTATATTTGCAAAAGTAAAGAGTTAGCAAATGATTATCTTGCTCATTGCATAAACAACTTTGATAGTGAAGATAACATGTTTTTCCCTGAATATCCTGGCTTTTGTTTCTTTAACTATAAAGACAAAGAAACTGTTCGGTTTTATTGTAATACAGGATTTATTGAAACGGAACTACTGAAAGAATGTTCCCCCTATTATGTAAAAAAAGCAATTCCTGAGGAAACAGCAGATGTAAATTCAGCTGTTGCAATATTTGATAAATATCTTAATACTGATGAAAAAAAGTTCCTTTTTGTTTATTCAATCTGCGGATTGCTGTCTTCTTTTCTTAAAAAAATAAATTGTCCTATGGAGCAGATTCTCGTAATATCTGCACCTGATTCCACAGCTGTTCGACAGGCGACAAATATTCTTCAGATTTTCAACAGAGGAGAAAAAATTCTTTCTTTTGATTCAAGTAAGAGCGATATCGCCAAAGCTCTGATTCATTCAAAAGATGAAACTGTTATTATTAATGATTGCAGTCTGATTGACAATGACAGGAGAAGAACTGAAATGTTACAGCATATACTTTCCGTTAATGATAATAATGAATGTCAGACTCATAATCTTGCAATTATTTCATCTCATGCACAGTTTATTCTTCCACCGGAAAAGAAAATCTGTCTTACACTTCCCGATGATTTTGCTGTGAATATGACAAAAGCCGAAGAAACTGAAATGTGCAGAGCCTTAAATTCTCTGGTAAATATGATTACTGATTATATATGTAAGAATTACACAGAATTTAAAAATATCTTTAATGACTTTCTTTTATTTTTGATTGATAAAAAAAGACATAATTTTAACAATAGTGAATCTGCTTTAAGCTATTGTATTCTTTGGGCTGTTCAACTTTGTGCAATTGAAGATGTTTTTCAAATTAAGGAAGTATTTACATCAAAAAATATGGGTAAGTTCATAAATATGATTTTCACAAATTCGTCAGTTGTATCAGGTACTTCTGCTGATGCGGTATCTGAACAGTTTATCATGTCTCTTAATCAGGCTGTGCGTAATGGTAAGCTGAAAATTACTGCTCACAGTAAAAAAATGAACTTCATTGAGGGAACAAATCAGCTTATTGTAAAAGATGATTTGCTTCTTATGGAAGAATCAACAGTTGAAAAAATAATTCTTCCGGCTATGAGAACAACAAACAACGTATGCCGTACTCTGAAATGTCTTGATGAATGTGGATATTTGTATTCCAATAAGAAAAACCGTTATTCTCTTGTTATATATTCTGACAAAAAGAGTGGCAGACTGTCTTTTATTGCTGTTAAAAGAGGCGATATACTTTCGCCCGAATCAGAACAGATTATAAAGGAAAGTAAGTATGCAGAATGGTATGCCTGTGGATACAAAATTCAAAATCACATTCCGATATGCAAAAATAGTATCGGAGATGTTTCATACCAGATTTTTGATTTCCAACATAAAAACAATATGCACTTTTTTGCTGTCGGAAACAGCAGTTCCGGAAAAACTCACTGCCTTACCGAAAGAATGGTCAGTCTTCAAAAACTGAATTATCCTGTTATAATTTTTGATACCAGTGATTCATTTACAGAGGAAGAAATATTGGAAAAGCTGTCTGTTGGCGGTGACGAATCAGTTGTGAGTGAAGTAAAAAAATATATATCAGACCGCATAACCTTTCATAATATTGAGGAAAATGGTATTCCTGTTAATATACTTGATTTGGAATACTCAAATAACAAGGAACAGAAAATCAGAGAGATTCAGTCTGTTGTTGAGTCACATAATTCAAATATGGGTGTAAAGCAAAAATCTGCAATCTATAATGCTATAAGTGATATTATCAGTCAGAATAATATTGATATGTTATCACTTTATAAAGCTTTGACAAGTGATGATATACCATATAATCTCGTTGAACAGCTTATTGATACTCTTTCATTTTTCGTGAATTTTGAGCTTAGTGACAGAAGCTGGGGAGAATTTATAAATGAAAGTAAGGGAATAATTATTATTTCTTCAAATTCAGTAAATTCAAGCGATGGTTCCGGACTTATTGATATGCTTCTGATGTCGCTTTTCTACTATCAGAAAACAAATAAAGACAAGCATATCAGTATATTTATTGATGAGATAAAATCCCAGAATCTCAATGTAAAAGGGCCTATTGCAAAGATTCTTACCGAAGGAAGAAAATATCATATTGGCTTGAATTTTGCAACACAGTTTCTTCCAAAATCCGAAGAAGTCAAGATGATAATGAACAATGCTGATACAAAGGCATTCTTTCAACTTGATGACAGAGCGGCTGTATCAGCAGCAAAATTACTTGATATACAACCAAATGAGTTGTTTTTCCTTGAAAAAGGAGAATGTTATATCAAGGGTACTTTCTACAATCAAAAAGAAAAAAGAGCAATGCCGGGAATTATTCGTGGCAGAACATACAGAAATTTTCTACAAGGGAAAAAATAATGCAGAACCCCCTCTACCGTTACGGTAGAGGGGGTCTGATATCAGAGGTTTACAGGATAATAATCTGAATAATCTTCTTCGCCCTTTATAGCGTTGACAGTATCATGTATCAGTGAATAGTCGCAAAGCATATCTTCAATTTCTTCACAGCTGTATCCGTAGTCAAGAAGAAGCAGAATATCATCTTCATCAACACCGTAACATTTACACATTTCCAGGAGAAGCTGTTCGTGTTCGTTGTAATAATCATAATAATCATAGACATCATACCAGCTGTTATACTTAAAATTATTATAACTTTCAAACTCCGAACGTGTAATAATGCCGTTGCTGTCTATTCTGATAATATCTCCGTCAAAAGTTTTTATTTCAGAAAATGTAAACTTATGTATACCGACCTTTTTCAGAGCGTTCATCATAATTGATTCGGTGGAAGCGTAAACGTAAAGCCCCAGTGCCTCAAAGTGTATCAGGAACATAGGACTACTGCCTTTGACGATATACAGAGAATTTTTCTCGTCAAGTATGGTAAACGTGAAATTTCCCTCGACATCTTCCGCCATAGATTTGAGTGAATCAAAATCAAGTTTGTTCTGCTGTTCTATGAGCTGAACTGCAACATAGCTGTCGGTTTCGATGTAAGTGTCGGGAAGTTGCTTTTCTTTACGCAAATTCGTATCATTGTAAAGTACACCATTATGTGCAAAAGCAAATTCTTTATCTGCGTTACCGGGGAAAGGGTGATTGTTGTAGTTAAATTTCTGGTTGCCCTGTGTAGTCAGGCGTGTGTGTCCCATAACTGCAACAGTTCCGTCAGGAATATTGAATCTGAGCTTATGGGCGGGTTTTGGACGTTTGAAGATAACAACCTTTCCGTCACGAACGTATGAAATTCCGCTTGCATCGGTTCCACGTTCTTCAGCGGAATTTGCGAGAGCCTGTGTAAGTTTCTTGAGTATCTTGTGGGGAACAATTCCCTTGTAATCAAGCCAGCCGAATAATGCACACATAATTAAAATTCCTCCGTTTCTTCAACTTTTTCGTTGATGTATAAATTTCTTTCCTTGAGATACTGAATAAGTTCGGGTTCGGTAATACCTGCAACAAAATCAGACCATGAAATTTTTGCAATTGATTCATCATCGTTGTAAAGTGCCGTATCACAGATTCTGTTGACAAGCTCAATCGAAGCAATAAAGGTATTGTATTTAAGAGTGCCTCTGAAAAGTCTGAACTCAATAGTATTATAATTGCAGAGATTGACAGCGGAATATCGACCGTTACAGCCTTTCTTAGCCTTGTCCAGTATTGCTTTCGGTGATTTTTCATAGCCGTATCTTGCTGACCAGCGATTCATATTGTATTCTGAACGGCGAGAGAATTTCATCATTTCATTCCAGTGATGTTCTATAAAATACAGGATTCTTGAAATTATTTCGTCCTGTTCATCACGGGTATCGCCAAAACATTTGCGGTTTACATGAATATGAAGTCCACAGGTTGAAGTCTGATGTGAACGGTAGCCAAGACAAATAGCCTCGTGCATAACACCTTCCCAGCAGAAATCCTTGTGATAGTCTAAAGTCATCGGGTGACTTACTATTTCCATACCGTCATCAAGTGAGCTGTCTGATTTTATGTAAATATGTTCTTTTCTCATATTTGCAATGTCAAGAA
>CAMDZD010000008.1 GCA_945910815.1 uncultured Clostridia bacterium | reverse complement strand
TTATACCATTTTCAAGTATTTTGGTCAAGTTGAGTTTAGTTTCCGAGGAAGTCTATTCATATACAAAATGCACAAAAAGAATCTCTGAAAACCTCTAAAAATTTGCACACAAAATTATATAATCCCCTTGACAAATTCTATAATTGTGATATAATATTATTAAACCATAAAGGTGGTGATACTTACGAAAAAAAGCGTATACAGCCTTGTGCTTATGGACGATGTTATAAAAGCTGTCGATGAGGAGGCTTACAGACAAGGCACAAGCCGTTCAAATCTTATAAATCAGATTCTTGCGGAACATCTTTCCTGTACTACTCCCGAAATGCGTATGCGTAATATATTCAATGCTTTTTCGGGACTTATGGATTCGTGCTTTCAGCTTCAGCCACACAATTCCGATTCGCTTATAGCAGTCCGGACTGCCTTGCAGTACCGCTACAATCCGACCATAAATTACAAGGTTGAACTTCAGCGTTCGCCCGATAAATATATCGGCACTCTTAAAGTTCATATCCGCACTCAAAGTCAGAACCTTATTGAACTTTTCTCCGGATTTTTCAGATTCTGGACAGAGCTTGAAATCGAATGTCTTTCAGACCGCATAAATGCTGAGTATTCCGCTGAAATATGCGACAGCAGATTTTCAAGAAAGCTCTTCAATCCGAAAATAAAGGAAGAAGAACTCGGCGGAAGAATATACAGATACGTCAATTTTCTTGACAGATGTATAAAAATGTATTTTGCCGATAAGGATAAATTTCAGAAACAGGCTGAAAATACTAAGGCTTATTATCTGAATGAAATTAAAAATTCTATCATCTGATACGAAAAAAGGAGGTCTTTTTTATGATGAATTTTGAAAAATGTACCCAGAAATCTCTTGATGCAATCAGAAATTCACAGAATATCGCCCTTTCCGCAGGTAATCAGGTTGTTGAACCTATTCACATTCTTGCAGGACTTGTCAGACAGGAACAGGGACTTATTCCACAGCTTATTCATAAAATGGGTATCGATTTAAACAGCTTCGATTCCGAAATAAGTAAGAAAATAAACTCGCTACCGAAAGTTTCCGGTGCAGGCAGAGCAAGTGATATGAGAATTTCTGCCGATACTGATAAAGTACTCACCAATGCCGAAAATACTGCACGCAAAATGAAAGATGAATTCACCTCCGTTGAACATATAATGCTTGCCCTGATAGATTCTCAGGAAAGACTTGTAAATCAGCTTTTTGCGGTATTCCAGATTGACAGCAAAAAGTTTCTCGGAGTTCTTTCATCAGTAAGAGGAAACACAAGAGTTACAAGCGAAAACCCCGAAGATACCTATGACGTTCTCACGAAATACGGTCAGGATTTGGTCGCTCTTGCAAGACAAAACAAGCTTGACCCCGTTATAGGACGTGACAGCGAAATCAGAAACGTTATCAGGATTCTTTCAAGAAAAACCAAAAACAATCCTGTGCTTATCGGTGAACCTGGTGTAGGTAAAACTGCAATCGCCGAAGGTCTTGCACTCCGTATCGTTGCAGGAGATGTTCCGGACAGTCTGAAAGAAAGAAAAGTATTTTCTCTTGATATGGGTGCTCTGGTTGCCGGAGCTAAGTACAGAGGCGAATTTGAAGAACGTTTCAAAGCCGTCCTCAATGAAATCAAGAAAAGCAACGGAAATATTATCCTGTTTATCGATGAACTTCATACAATAGTAGGTGCAGGAAAAACAGACGGTGCAATGGACGCAGGAAATCTTCTCAAGCCTATGCTTGCAAGAGGCGAACTGCATTGTATCGGTGCTACTACTCTCAACGAATATCGTCAGTATATCGAAAAAGATGCTGCACTTGAAAGACGTTTCCAGCCTGTAATGGTTGATGAACCGTCCGTTGAAGATACAATCTCAATTTTAAGAGGTCTTAAAGAAAGATACGAAGTATTCCACGGCGTTAAAATTCACGATAATGCACTCATAGCCGCTGCCGTACTCTCCAACAGATATATAAGTGACAGATTTCTTCCCGATAAAGCTATTGACCTTATCGATGAAGCCTGTGCTACGATAAGAACCGAAATGGATTCTATGCCTACTGAACTTGATGAAATTTCAAGAAAAATCGTTCAGCACGAAATCGAGGAGGCTGCACTCAAAAAAGAAGATGACAATATCTCTAAAGAACACTTAAAGGAAATACAAAGTGAACTCGCTGAAATGCGTGAAAAATTCAAGGCTATGAAAGCCCAGTGGGAAAATGAAAAATCCGGTATCACTGAAATTCAGAAAATCCGTGAGGAAATCGAAAAAACTAACGCAAATATCGAAAAAGCTGAACGTGAATACGACCTCGACAAAGCTGCCGAACTCAAATACGGAAAACTTCCGTCTTTGAAAAAACGTCTTGAAGCTCTTGAAAACAGTTCAGATAAAAATCAGAATCACCTTCTCCGTGATAAAGTTACGGAAGAAGAAATTGCAAATATCGTATGTCGCTGGACAGGTATTCCGGTATCAAAATTAATGGAAGGCGAAAAGGAAAAAATAATTCACCTTGAAGAACTCCTTCACAAGAGAGTTATCGGTCAGGACGAGGCTGTTCAGAAAGTAAGCGAAGCTATACTCCGTTCAAGAGCAGGCATACAGAATCCCGACAGACCTATCGGTTCATTCCTTTTCTTAGGCCCTACGGGTGTAGGTAAAACCGAACTTGCAAAAGCTCTTTCCGAAATTCTTTTCGATGACGAAAAGAATATGATTAGAATTGATATGAGTGAATATATGGAGAAATTCAGCGTCAGCCGTCTGATTGGAGCGCCTCCAGGATATGTCGGATATGACGAGGGCGGTCAGCTTACCGAGGCAGTAAGACGTAAACCCTATTCCGTAATTCTCTTTGATGAAGTCGAAAAGGCTCACCCTGATGTATTCAACATACTTCTTCAGGTTCTCGATGACGGCAGAATTACCGATTCTCAGGGCAGAACAGTAGATTTCAAGAATACTGTAATAATTCTCACATCAAACCTTGGTTCACCGTATATTCTTGAAGGTATAGACGATAACGGAAATATTACCGATGAGGCTAAAAAACAGGTTGACAATCTCCTTAAACAGCAGTTCAGACCCGAATTTTTAAACCGTCTCGATGAAATTGTATTCTACAAACCACTTGCAAAAGCTCAGATTTCACAGATTGTTGACCTTATGCTTGCTGACCTCCAAAAACGTCTTGACGACAAGCATATTAAACTTGAAGTAAGCGATTCCGCAAAGTCCTATATTATTGATTGCGGATATGACCCGAGTTTCGGTGCAAGACCTCTCAGAAGATTCATACAGAGTCATGTTGAAACTCTCATAGCTAAGGAAATCATAAAATCCAATATTTCCGCCGGAGATACTATCCGTATCGATATGAAAGGCGATATTCTTACCGCTGAAACAATTTTATCCGGAGGAATCTCCTGATGGCAAAGTCAAAATATATATATGTATGTAACCAGTGCGGTTATGAAAGCTCCAAATGGAACGGAAAATGTCCCTCATGCGGTTCGTGGAACAGCTTTGAGGAGGAATTAAGGGGCGACGCTTTAAAAGCGTCGCCCTTGTCCGGTTCAGCAGACCTTTCGGATAAAATTACAGAGCTTGCCGAAATAGATTTCAATTCCGATATAAGATATGATACAGGCTTGCAGGAACTCAACAGAGTTCTCGGCGGTGGTCTTGTAAAAGGTTCAATTGTACTTCTCGGCGGTGAACCCGGTATAGGTAAAAGCACAATTCTTTTGCAGATATGTCAGTTTCTCGGAGAAGACCATTCTATTCTGTATGTATCGGGAGAAGAATCCGCAAGACAGATTAAGCTCCGTGCGGAACGTCTTTCCGTTGATTCGCAGAATCTCTATATCCTTACTGCAAACGATGCCGAAGCTGTATGCGATACCATAAGCAACAGCACTCCCGAAATTGTAATAATAGACTCAATACAGACTATGAGTATACCAAATATTTCATCAAGTCCCGGAAGTCTTACGCAGGTTCGTGAATGTACCAATCTGTTTATGCGTACTGCCAAATCCAAAGAAATACCGATAATTATAGTAGGTCATGTAAATAAGGACGGTGCTATTGCAGGCCCTAAGGTTATGGAACATATAGTTGATGCCGTTTTGTATTTTGAGGGCGACCGTCATATGAGTTACAGAATTTTACGTGCTGTGAAAAACCGTTTCGGCTCTACAAATGAAATAGGTGTTTTTGAAATGATTGATTCCGGCTTGAAAGAAGTCGAAAACCCCTCGCAAATGTTACTTTCCGGCAGACCGCTTAACGTTTCGGGAACATGTGTTTCATGTATTATGGAGGGTACAAGACCTATTCTCGCAGAGGTTCAGGCTCTTGCCTCAAAAACAAGCTATTCTGCTCCGAGACGTATGACAACGGGATTCGATTTCAACAGGCTTACTATAATTATAGCCGTAATGGAAAAGCGTATAGGAATATTTATGAATACCCTTGACATTTATCTTAATGTTGTCGGAGGATTTAAGCTTGATGAACCTGCCGGTGATTTGTCGGTAGCACTTGCAATATACTCCGGTATCATCGACCGCCCCATAAGTGAAAAGCTTATCGCATTCGGTGAAATAGGTCTCGGAGGCGAAATAAGAAGTGTTTCACACATTATGCAGAGAATAAAAGAGGCTGAAAGAATGGGCTTTGAAGACTGTATTGTCCCCCGTCAGTCGCTTTCAGGAATAAATCAGAAAGACTTTAAAATTAATATCATAGGCGTAAGCTCTCTTAAACAGGCTTTTTCAATTATAGAATAATAAATTTTCAGACAATTTTCACAAAAAGCTTATTGACATTCAGGAATAAATGTGATATAATATAGAAAAATTCTTCAAGGAGGTTCTTATGAATAAAAAAGCAATGTTCAAAATAGGATACGGTCTTTACGTTCTTACAGCAAAAGAAAACAATTTCGATAATGGCTGTATTATAAATACGGTTTCACAAGTCACTTCCACTCCGAACCGCATTTCAATTACCGTAAACAAGGCAAACAAAACTCATGACATGATTATGAAAACAGGTGAATTTAATGTATCAATACTTTCCGAAAAGGCTGATTTTTCAGTATTTGAAAGATTCGGATTTCAGAGCGGTAAGGATACAGATAAATTTTCCGGATTTGAAAATACTGCTGTAAGCTCAAACGGTATAAAATATATAACCGGCTGTACAAATTCATATATTTCCGCAAAGCTTTTCCACGCTGTTGACCTCGGAACTCATACGCTTATGCTTGCCGATGTCACCGACTGCGATATTCTCTCTGATGATATATCTGTAACATACGACTACTATCACAGAAACATCAAGCCGAAAAATTCCGCTGTTCCGACTGTACCAAAGGGAAAGGTTGCTTACAGATGTAAAATATGCGGATATATTTACATTGCTGATGAACTTCCGCCCGATTTCGTCTGCCCGATTTGCAAGCACGGTGCTGATGATTTCGAAAAAATTATTGAAAATGGAGCTGATAATATGAATCTTAAAGGTACAAAAACAGAACAGAATCTGCTTTCCGCTTTTGCAGGCGAAAGTCAGGCAAGAAACAAATATACTTACTTTGCATCAGTTGCAAAGAAAGAAGGATTTGAACAGATTGCTTCAATCTTCCTCCAGACTGCCGACAACGAAAAGGAACACGCTAAAATGTGGTTCAAGGCTCTCGGAGAACTCGGAGATACTGCAAAAAATCTTGCTTCCGCTGCTGACGGCGAAAACTATGAATGGACTGATATGTACGAACGCTTCGCAAAAGATGCTGAAGAAGAAGGTTTCTCCGAACTTGCCGAAAAATTCCGTGCAGTAGGAAAAATCGAAAAGGCTCATGAAGAACGTTACCGTGCATTGCTCAATAATATTGAAATGCAGAAAGTTTTTGAAAAATCAGAGGAAACTATATGGGAATGCCGTAACTGCGGTCATCTCGTAATAGGCAAAAAAGCTCCCGATGTATGCCCTGTATGTAACCACCCGCAGAGCTTCTTTGAAGTAAGAAAAGAAAATTATTGATTTATGAGGTATTTTTAAATGGTTATTATCGAAATGGAAAACGGTAAAAAAATTAAAATCGAACTTTATCCCGAAATTGCTCCGATTACATGTGAAAACTTTGAAAAACTCGTTAAACAGGGATTCTATAACGGTCTTTGCTTCCACAGAGTTATTGAGGGATTTATGATTCAGGGAGGCTGTCCGAACGGTACAGGAACAGGAGGCCCCGGCTGGAATATCAAGGGAGAATTTTCTGCAAACGGTGTAAAAAATGACCTCAAACACGAAAGAGGAGTTATTTCAATGGCTCGTGCTATGAATCCCGATTCGGCAGGTTCACAGTTCTTCATAATGCATGAGGACGCTCCGCACCTTGACGGTCAGTATGCGTCATTCGGCAGAGTTGTCGAGGGTATGGACGTTGTTGACGAAATCGCTCTCACTCCGACAGATTACAACGACAGACCAAGAACTCCCCAGATTATGAAATCGGTAACAATAGAATAATAAATTCAGAAAGGGCGGATTTTTTTAAAATCCGCTCTTATTTTTTGCAAAAAATATCCGGCACTTTTTTTTAATGCCGGATTATGGAAGGGATAATTTTGGAGAAATCAGTTTTCATATACCTTATCATCATACTTGAAATATACAAGAGTGACTGTAAGGTTTCCGTTCAAAGCTCTTATTTCATCAAGAAAAGCTTTCTGATTGAGGTCATCGTAAACATCAACGCTGTAAATAAGTTCGAAAAGTGTTCCGAAATTTGTTGTCTTAACTCGTCTTAATTTATAGTAGCTTGTATACTTTTTAAGTATCGGGTCAAATACACCCTGATAGTCAAGATTTTCCGGAATTGCTATTTTAAGTGTCATATGATTAAGGCGACAGCCTCCGAAATTGCAATAATTAAGCACAAGGTTTACTGCTCCGAGAATCAGGAAAAATGCAATTGCAAATCCGATATATCCAAGACCGCATGCAACACCGGTAGCCATTGAGTAGAATATATATGTAATATCTCTCGGGTCGCCCGGAATACTTCTGAATCTTACAAGTGCAAACGCTCCGGCAAGACTTAAAGCTCCGTATGTTGTATTTATAAGCAGAAGTATAAGTGCTACTACTGACGGAAGCATTATCATTGTGAGGACATAGCTCTGTGAATATCCCTCTTTTTTATGAGTGATTATGTAGATTAAGCTGATTAGAAATCCAAGTATTATTGATACGATTATACAGAGCATAAATGAACCGGCAGTGACTGATGATGCGTTCTGTGTTGCAACAGAGGGGTCAACCGTTTCAATAACATTTCCGAAAAATCCATTTTTAAACATAAGATACACTCCTTAAATTTCTGATATTATTTTCAACATACATTTCGTAAGCTCTGCCGTATTTGGAAAAGCTTGTCTTATAGATTTTCAAATCGGAGAGGCATTTTATAAGCCATTCCGGAACAGAATCGGAAACCTTTACTTCCATAAGACGCTGATTTTCTCCGATAATCTGATTGCCGTAGCTTGGTAATGAAAGCTCCAAATCAGTACGCCTTTCAGTAATAAGGCGGTCAAAAGTAAGACGGAAATCGTGGTTATCCTTTCCGAAAAATGCACTTCTCTGATAGCTTATATACTGCTTCGGAACAACATTGTAATTTTCAAGAAAAGCATCAAGCTCCTTGAATACCTGATTGATAATATACTTGTCCGATTTTGGTTTTTCACGGGTATCGAGATAGCAGTCCGATTCGCCGAGAGTAAATGTAACACGTCTTTTCGCAACGACTCCGCCTATTTTCTTTTTAATTTCAAGAAATACGGTATCATCGGGTTTTGCAGGAGAATAGTAGCTTCTGAGACGGATTTTTTCCTTATAGTAAGGCTTTGCAAGGGATTCCCTTATAAGAAAATCATCGGGAGTATCGTAATATATATTATAAACTCCGTATTCCTTTCCGCCAATACAAAATTTATCGGGATTCATATACTTATGGATTTCGTCAAGCATAGATTCATACTGTTTTACATCAAGCAGAAACTTTATTTCTTTTCTTGCAAAAGTATTTATAGCCATAAAATATTTCAGCTCCTTTGCTTTATCTTATATTGTGATTATATAATACAAATCTTAAAATAACATTGAAATTTTTGTATATTTTCAAATTTTCCGGAATAAAAAAAGAGCATCTCAGCAATGAGATGCCCTCTAAAAATATTTTTTTAATTAAAGGTCGATTTTACCCTTTTCATCATCAACAACATAGTAAACAGCATTATCTTCAAGCTTTACATAAAGATTAACATTTTTCGGAGATTTTACTCCTGAAAGCTTTTTAGCCTTTTCGATAAGTTCTGCAACTGAAACTTCATTGCCGTAATACTGGATATAAACATTTTCAGATGTTTTTGCAGTTGATTTTTTAGCGGGAGTTTTAGTTGTCTTAGCAGTTTCATCCTTTGTTTCCTTAACGGGTTCAGCCTTTGTTTCCTTAACGGGTTCAGTCTTAACTTCCTTAACAGGTTCAGTCTTAACTTCCTTAACAGGTTCAGCTATAACTTCCTTAACGGGTTCAATCTTAGCTTCCTTGGTTTCAGCCTTTGCTTCAGCAACAGGTTCAACAGTCTTTGTAGCAGGCTTTACGGATTTCTTTTTAGTAGCCATAGTTAAAATTACCTCCTGATTTTTTGTTCAAAAGCCGTGAAAAACCACGGCAATCCATACTTTTATTATATACCCGAAATGATATTTTGTCAAGAATTTTCCATAAAAATAGCCAAAACGCTTAAATATAATATATAAGTAACATAATTTTTTAGATAAAATACAATTCAAAAATCCGTTTACGGTTAAATCAATTCAGAAAAGCAGTAATATAATATTACTGCTCCGGCAGGTAATGCAGAAAATCCGTATAAATAAATCATGAAAAAAACAAGAACGGAAAAAATTACAGCGAAAATTTTAAGTATAATTTCCGCAGTAAATTCAAGATTAAGTATTTCACCTATGCAAAGAATTATACTTCCTCCGTCAAGATTTCTGAAAGGCAGAATATTGAATATAAAAAGCATAAGATTAATCTGTGCGAAATCACTGCAAAAAAATCCGGAAAGAAAAATCAGAAGATTTAAGGTTATACCTCCCGAAAGTATCAGCAATGAACGTCCTGAGCTTATAAGATTTTCACGGCTCTGCATTATATTTATTCCGAGACCGCTTATAAAGATACTTTTTATTTCAGCACCGGTAAAAAGCATTGCGACAAGATGTCCGAGTTCATGAATGGCACATGCAGTAAAAAACATAATTATATTTCTGTAATTATTTGTCATAAAAATAAGTGCCATGAACATAAAGAACGAAAAATCTATTTTAAAATCAGCGGAAAGTATTCTGAATTTTATCATAAATAATCCGAAATATAAGGAACTATATGTTGAGTATCTTTCATAAGCCTTTCAAGAATGTTAAAAAGCTCACGGCATATCTGCGGATAAAATATATTTGCAATAAAAAATCCGGCTGTAAGAAGTATGCAGATTACTGCCTGAAATGCTATAATTTCATCGGGTTTATCCGAATTTCTGCCCTCATACTTTTCACGGACTTCATCTATATCGGATTTTTCTTCTTCAAGAACATCTTCCGGAACAGGAATTATATTTTCATTATCCTCTGACATAAAAATCACCTCTTATAAAATTCTATTGGGATTATGTCAGATTTAGAACAGAAAGGGCGGAAAGAATTTTTCCGCCCATTAAAAAAAATTATTCTGCTTTAATAACTTCCTGATTCTGTCTGTTTATCAGCTTTGGTTTAAGAGTATTTACGCTTTCGGCAGTAATTATAACCTTTGCAACGCTTCCGTCAGACGGAACATTAAACATAGTATCCATAAGGATTCCCTCAAGAATTGAACGCAGACCTCTTGCACCAGTTTTCTGAGCTATTGCCTTTTTAGCAATTTCAGAAAGTGCCTCGTCCTCAATTTCAAGTGACAAATCGTCATAGGAGAAAAGCTTTTTATACTGTTTGATAAGAGCGTTTTTAGGTTCAGTCATAATCTTAATGAGACTGCTTTCATCGAGTTCATCAAGAACAGTGATAATAGGAAGTCTGCCGACAAATTCCGGAACCATTCCGAATCTTACAAGGTCTTTCGGCACAACATGTCTGAATATATTTTCAGTCAGTTCGCTTTTTGACTTCATATCACTTTCAAAGCCTATGGAAGTCTTGCCGATTCTTCTTTTTATAATTTTCTCAAGGCCGTCAAAAGCACCACCGCATATAAACAGAATATTCTGAGTATTTATCTGAATACATTCCTGATTGGGGTGTTTTCTTCCGCCCTGAGGTGGAACGTTTGAAACTGTACCCTCAACTATTTTTAGGAGTGACTGCTGAACGCCTTCACCGCTTACATCTCTTGTCAGGGAAGTATTTTCTGATTTTCGTGCAATTTTATCGATTTCATCGATATAGATAATACCTCTCTGAGCAGCTTCAACATCATATTCAGCTGCCTGCAGAAGTCTTACAAGAACATTTTCAACATCATCTCCGACATATCCGGCTTCAGTTATGGTAGTAGCATCAGCTATCGCAAAAGGAACGTTCAGAAGTTTTGCAAGAGTCTGGGCGAGAAAGGTTTTTCCTACGCCGGTAGGACCTAAAAGAAGAACATTGCTTTTTTGAATTTCGACACCGCTGTTGTCATTGGTTTCCCTTTGGCTTAGTATTCTTTTATAGTGGTTGTATACTGCTACTGAAAGCGTAATTTTTGCGGAATCCTGACCAACTACATATTCATCAAGAAAATCCTTGATTTCACGTGGTTTAAGCAGTCGGATTTCTGAATATTTGCTTTTATTCTTTGATTTTGGGGATTTTTTTTCCTTTTTGGGTTCGGAATCGCCGAAAAGCATATTATAGCAGTAACATACACATTCATCACATATTCCGACATTGCCGGCAGTGAACATATTGTGAACCTGGTCTTCGCCTTTTCCGCAGAAACAGCAGGTTGTATAGTCTCGTCCTGTCATAGAAAAATTACCTCTTTGATATTACCTTATCGATAAGACCGTAATCGCATGCCTCCTGAGCATACATGAAGTTATCACGTTCAGTATCACGAGTGATTTCCTCTATTGATTTTCCGGTATTCTGTGCAAGAATTTCATTCATTTTCTGTCTTGTTCTTACAAGGTGGTCAGACTGGATTTTAATGTCAGTACACTGTCCGGAAAGACCTCCAGAAATAAGAGGCTGATGAATCATAATTTCGCTGTTTGGCAGAGCCATTCTCTTTCCCTTAGCACCTGCCGAAAGCAGAAAAGCTCCCATAGAAGCAGCCATACCTATACAGATAGTAGATACATCACACTTGATATAGTTCATAGTATCATATATAGCCATTCCGGAAGTTATAGAACCGCCCGGACTGTTTATATAAAGTGAAATATCCTTTTCATTGTCCTGACTTTCGAGGTAGAGGAGCTGTGCAACGATTACGCTTGCGGTAGCATCGTTTACCTGGTCGGAAAGCATAATAATTCTGTCATTAAGCAGACGGGAATATATATCATAAGACCTCTCTCCCCTGCTTGTCTGTTCCACTACATAAGGCACTAAAACGCTCATTCTGATTTCTCCTTTCAGATTTTGCAAATCCCCGTAAAGGCAATGCTGTACGGGGAGTATGCGTTAATTTATTTAAAAAATTATTCAGCGTCAGAATTTTCAGCTTTATCAGCTTCAGCATTTTCTGATTCTTCAGAATTATCTACAACTGCACTGTCCTTTACGAGTTCGATAGCTCTCTGAACTTTCATATCCTCTTTATATTCTTCAGCAGGAATGAAACGCTTAATCATATCGAGGGACATTTTGTTTGCTTCAGCCATTTCAGTAAGGCTTGCATCAACTTCCTCATCAGTAACCTGAATATTTTCAAGTTCAGCGATTTTTTCGAGAGCGAGACGGAGTTTAACTTCGCTCACAGCTCTTTCACGGTATGTATCTCTGAGTGAATCCATATCCATTCCGGTATACTGGAGATAGAGGTCGAGTTTCATATTATTCTGGTGGAGCTGCTGGTCAAAAGCATTTATAAGTGAATCGATTCTTCTCTCATACATGCAGTTAGGGATAGGGCTGTCAACCTTTTCGATAAGAGCATTCATAATAGCATTTTCAAATCCTGCTTCAGCCTGATTTTTAGCAGCTTCTTCGAGCTTTGCTCTGATGTCAGCCTTGTATTCGTCAACAGTATTGAATTCAGTAGCGTCCTTGATAAGGTCGTCATTAATTTCGGGGAGTTCCTCAAAGCTGATTGACTTTATTTTACACTTGAAAACAGCTTCCTTGCCGGCATATTCTTCCATCTGATAAGTTTCGGGGAAAGTAACATTAACATCGAAATCTTCGTCAATGCTGTGGCCTGCAACCTGTTCTTCAAAGCCGGGAATAAACTGACCGCTTCCGAGTCTGAGGGGGTGGTCTTCGCCCTTACCGCCTTCAAAAGCCTCATCACCGAAGAAACCTTCAAAGTCGAGAATAACTTCATCACCCATCTGAGCCGGTCTGTCATCAACGGAAACAAGTCTTGCATTTTTCTTTCTGATATTGTAAATCTGGTTTTCGATATCTTCTTCAGTGATTTCCTTTACTTTCTTGGGAGCTTTAATGCCCTTGTAATCGCTGATAGTGATTTCAGGCTTAGTAACGCATACAGCCTTGAGTTCAACGCCGTTTTCCTTGTCGATAGAAAGGAGTTCAACGGAAGGTCTGTCAACGAGGTCAAGATTTGTTTCAGCAACAGCGGAATCGATTTCAGCAGGAAGAAGGCTGTTTATAGCATCCTCATAGAAAACGCCTTCGCCGTATTCCTTTTCAATAAGCTTTCTGGGAGCCTTGCCCTTTCTGAATCCCTTAAGCTGTATAGTTTTCTTCTGTTTCTGATAAATCTTTTCAACAGCTGACTCAAAAGTATCAGCATCGATAGTAATAATCAGTTCGGTTGTGTTTACATCTGTTTTATTTGATGATTTTAAACTCATTTTAAAAAATCCTCCATTAAATTTATAGGGTGAACGCACTAATTATTATAGCACATTAATTTATTTTTTTCCATAGTTTTTTTTGACTTCTGCATTTTTTACAGTTTTAAAGTATTTTATACGGAATAAATTGTAAAAAATCACTTGAAATCAGTCTGAAATCTATACCGTCATAAATACCCTGAACGGCTGAAGCGTGACCTTTTCCGTGAATATGACCGTAAAAGCATTTTTTTATTTTGTATTTATAAAGAATGTCAAGAATATCATAATTGAAACTGCTTTCAAAAATAGGCGGATAGTGCATAAAAACTATTGGTTCGAGATTTTCGGAAAGTGCGGATAATATGGACGTTTCAAGTCTGCCCGCCTCTCTTGCAAGAACTTTTGCATCAGCAGGTTCATCGGGCATATTTATCCAGCCTCTTGTACCGCATATTCCGTAATTATCATATTTAAAGTGATTATTATGCAGTAAATTCAGTGTACTGAAATTATTTTCGTCAAAAAATTTTTTTGCTTTATTCTGAGTAGTCCACCAGTAATCGTGATTTCCTTTGACAAGAAATTTCTTTCCTGTAAGGCTGTTGAGAAACTCAAAATCCGCAGTGGATTCCTTTAAAGTCATACCCCAGCACAAATCACCGCCAACTACAACAGAATCATCGGGTTTTATAAGTTCAAGCCAGTTTTTTCTGATACGCTCATGGTAATCTTTCCAGCCGTTGAATATTGTCATAGTTTTTTCGGGAATACCGAATGACAAATGCAGGTCAGAAATTGCATAAAGGCTCATCAGAGTCCGAGTCCTTTCAGAACATATGATTTCATATCAGATTTTTCGATAGAATCATTGAATCTTCTTTCCTTGGTTTTAAGGCTTGCAAGAGACTGCGGAACATCAAGCTTTGAAAGTTCATTTAGACGGTCAATCATATCATATTCATCAAGAGAAGATTTCTGATTTTCAATAGCTTCAAGAACGCTTGCACTGAATTTATAGGGGCTTGCAGTAGATGCAATAACAGTCTTTGTTGTGTCGCCTGTTTCGTTTTTATAGTCCTGATATACCTTTACCGCAACAGCTGTATGTGTATCGCATGTATATGAATACTTTGCATAAATATCGTGAATAGTCTTTTTGGTATCCTCATCATCGCAGAAACCGCCATAAAATTCGGACTGAAGAACCTTTTTAACTTCATCGGTAACTTCATATCTGCCTGTTTCTGCAAGCTGTCCGAACCACTCTTTAATCTGTGAATCATTACCGCCTGTAAAGAGATAGAGAAGTCTTTCGAGGTTGCTTGAAATAAGAATATCCATTGACGGCGAGCATGTAGCGTGGAACTGTCTGTTTCTGTCATAAACGCCTGTATTTATAAAATCTGTGAGAACGTTGTTTATATTTGATGCACAGATTAATTTTGCAATCGGAACTCCCATATGCTTAGCGTAATATGCAGCAAGAATATTTCCGAAGTTTCCCGTCGGAACTACAACGTTGATTTTGTCACCCATCTTGATTTCGCCGTCAGCAACGAGTGAAGCATATGATGATACATAGTATACAATCTGCGGAACGAGTCTGCCCCAGTTGATAGAATTTGCACTTGAGAACATCATTGAATTGCTTTCAAGCTTTGATTTTACATCATTATCAGTAAAAATAGCCTTGACACCGTTCTGACAGTCATCGAAATTGCCCTTTATAGCACAAACTCCGACATTTTCGCCCTCCTGAGTAGTCATCTGACGCTTCTGCATAGGGCTTACACCCTGTTCGGGATAGAATACGAGAATCTGTGTACCCTCAACGTCCTTGAAACCTTCAAGAGCAGCCTTTCCGGTATCGCCGGAAGTAGCAACAAGGATTACTATTTTCTTGTCGAGATTTATTTTCTTTGCGGAAGTTGTAAGGAAATAAGGAAGTATCTGAAGTGCCATATCCTTGAATGCACATGTAGGTCCATGCCATAATTCAAGCATATATGTACCGTCAAAAAGATGTGCAATTTCCGCAATATTTTCGGTATCGAAATTTTTAGTGCTGTATGCGTTGTCAGTGCAGTAATGAATTTCAGCGTCAGTAAAATCAGTGAGATACTTGCGGAATATTTCAAAAGCTCTGTCAGCATATGACATTCCGGCAAGCTTTTCGATTTCATCAAAAGAAATTTCGGGAATTGATTCCGGAACGAAAAGACCTCCGTCAGCAGAAATTCCCTGTGTTATAGCTTCAGCACTTGTTATTTTAACATTGCTGTTTCTGGTGCTTTTGTAAAACATATATATCACCCTTTTTAAAAATTATAGCCTGTAAGGTCGAAGGCATTTTGCAGATAGTTTATATAAAGAATCTGACCGTCAAGAGCAGTAACCTCCGCAACATCGAACCTCGGCTGTAAACTGCATGGATATTTAAGAAGATAATCGGTTGCAGTTTTTATAATAAGATTTCTTTTTTTCTGATTTACGGCATCTAATCCCGAAACCATAGAATCAGGCTTTCTTGTCTTGACTTCAACGAATATGATATATTCACCGTATGAGGCGATTATGTCAATTTCACCGCCTCTTATTCTGTAATTGCGTGAAAGTATTTTATACCCTGCATTTTCAAGATATTCTGAAACGGCATTTTCGCCGAGTTTTCCGGTATCAGTCTGATTTTTCATGCTTTGCATAGAATTTTTTCAGAAATGATTTTCTGTGAATATCGCTTGCACCGTATTTTTCAAGCATATCATAATGAAGTTTAGTGGGATAGCCCTTATGCTTTTCAAACATATACTGCGGATATTTTTCAGAAAGTTCTTTCATATATCTGTCTCTTGCAACTTTTGCGAGAACTGATGCCGATGCAATTGAGGCTGACTTTGCATCACCCTTGACGATACATTCACACCTGCATGGCATACCGGAAGGGACTTTGTTTCCGTCAACAAGAACTATATCGGGAACTATTGAAAGACCTTCAACAGCTCTTTTCATAGCAAGCATTGATGCCTGAAGTATATTAATATTGTCTATTTCGGAAACTGATGCCGTAGCTATGCAGTAAGTCAGGGATTTCTGAATTATTTCATCAAAAAGCCTTTCACGTTTTTTTTCAGAAAGTTTTTTGCTGTCGTTGATACCGTCTATAAATACATCTTCACGAAAAACCACGGCTGAAGCATAGACATCACCTGCAAGAGGGCCTCTGCCTGCCTCATCGACACCGCATATTATTTTATTTCCGCAACGGATTTGATTATCATATTCAAATAAAGATTTGCTGTCAGTCATTTTTATTGTCCTCCGGAAGTTCAAGAGTAATTCTTCCGAGCTTTCCGGCTCTGAACTCGTCTATAACAGTTATAGCGATACGTTCGGTATTCACTTCACCGCCCGAAACAAGCATGCCACGTTTTCTGCCTGTTTTTTCGAGGAGAATATATCCCTCATCGAAATCATCAAAATCTATTTTATAGCGTTCACGGAGCTTTTCGGGATAATTTTCCGAAAGGAATTTCAGAAGCCTGGAAGCAAGCGTTTCAATGTCAAGTATATCGTCCTTTATAGCTCCCGTAAATGCAAGACGGCATGCAACATTCTGGTCATCAAACTTAGGCCACAGAACTCCGGGCATATCGAGCATTTCAACGCTCGTGCCGATTTTAACCCACTGCTTGTCCCTTGTAACTCCGGGGCGGTCTTCTGCCTTAGCTTTTTTAGAACCTGCCATTCTGTTTATAAAAGATGATTTTCCGACATTGGGTATTCCGACAATCATCAGGCGGAGTGGCTTTCCCTTTATGCCCTTTTCCTCATATTTCTGAAGAAGTGATTTTAAAAGCTGATTTTTTACAGCAGGAATAAAGTTCTTTACGCCCTTACCGCTTTTGCAGTCGGCAGATATTGCGGTTATATTCTGGCTTCTGAAATATGCAAGCCATTTTTCAGTAATTTTTTCGTCAGCGAGGTCAGATTTATTAAGAATAACCATTCTTGGTTTTCCTGCCGTGAGCCTGTCCATTTCGGGATTCCGGCTTGAAAGAGGAGTTCTTGCGTCAAGAATTTCCACAACGGCATCGACAAGAGGCAGATTTGATTTTATAAGTCGTCTTGTTTTAGCCATATGCCCCGGAAACCACTGTATATTTTTCATATCTTCCATATTTTTAAACCCCTCAGAATATTTTTAAACTTTTAAGCGGAAAAACTCTCATAACAACCTTTCCGACGATACTTTCCTCCGGAACAAAACCGATACTGCTGTCACGGCTGTCACGGGAATTTCCCCTGTTGTCGCCCATAACGAAAAGGCAGTTTTCCGGAACTGTTACGGGATATTTACCGGTAAAAGCTCCCTCGTCCAGATGTGTAAGACCGGATATATAAGGTTCATTCTGAAGTACACCGTCAATATATACAAGACCTTTTTCAAAGTCAATATCTATTGTCTGTCCCTCAGTCGCAATAACACGCTTTACAATTGTTTTGCCAAGACCCTGACGGTATTCGGGAGTATTTTCATCGCTTAAAAGAATTGCTTCCTGACAGTCGGCAACGATTATATCTCCGTTCTTAAGTGTTCCGTAAATTTCGGAAATTATAAGCTGGTCATTTGTAAAAAGCGTTGGTTTCATAGAATCTCCGCTTACTGTTGTAGGCTTGAGAACATATGTAAACAGAAGTGACATTGTAAACAAAGCAATGAACATTGTTTCCGCAAGACTTTCAATTTCTTTCAGGATTTTTTTATTCATGTTTTCACCTGATTAAAGTATTTTGAAATTTTCAAAAGGAGCATATCTTATAATAGCCTTTCCGTAAATCTGACTTTTCTTTATAAAGCCTACATACGGGTGACGGCTGTCGGAAGATGCGTTTCTGTTATCGCCCATAACAAAATAATATCCTTCGGGAACTGTTATCGGAAAATCAAAAGCTCCCTCATCAGTAAGTGTAGGGGCATTTATATAAGGTTCATCAAGGATATTTCCGTCAACAGTAACATTACCCGTTGAAAAGTCAATATCAACAGTCTGACCGCCTTCGGCAATAACTCTTTTGATGATACATTCATTAAGCTGATAGCTGTCTCTTGAGACTACTTCATCGTTTTCATCAAGGAGATAAGCCTTGTCGTTATCAATAACTATGATGTCGCCATATGAAATATCCGGAATTATAGTAGTCATAAAAACCTTGTCCTCGTCCTGAAGTGTGGGAACCATAGATGTTCCGACAACATTGACAGGGTGAAGAATGTATGTAAACAGCAGTATGACTATAAACATAGTGATTGCCGTTGATTCGGCAATGTCAATAATATCCCGAAGCAGTTTTTTTCCTTTTTTTTCAGAATTGCCTTTATTTTCGTTTTCAGAAGATTTTTCAGCATTCTCCTGAACTTCCATGTTATTTTCATCTTTCATAACAAAGCACCTCTCATCAGGATATTTTTAGCAAAAAAGGGACATTGCGTCCCCTTTAAAGCATTCGTAAAGGACAGTAAAACAGTGCTGTCCCCCACGGAATCCGGAAAAAATTATCTAATCTGTTCCTTAACCTTTGCAGCCTTGCCGACTCTGTCACGGAGATAGTAGAGCTTAGCTCTGCGAACCTTACCGTATCTTACAACTTCAACCTTAGCAACTGCCGGAGTGTGTACAGGGAAAACTCTTTCAATGCCACAGCCGTGAGCAACACGTCTTACAGTGAAAGTTTCGTTGATACCGCCGTGTTTCTTAGCGATAACAGTACCTTCAAAAATCTGGATACGGCTCTTGTCGCCTTCCTGAATTTTAACGTGAACCTTAACAGTATCACCAACATTGAACTGAGGTACTTCTGATTTCAAGCTTGAATCGCTTATAAGTTTAAGTGCATCCATTTTTTAATTCCTCCTAAAAATTCTGGGACATTCGATACTCTTTAAAATATAACGCAACTCCGTGAATGCGGTGGAGTGCGGAGAGCAGAGGACTGTCCGGTTTAATGTCTTTCGGCATTAACTCTCGTCCGTAAAAAGCAGACGGATTTCAAATGCTTTTTAATAATAACATACTTTTCCGGAAAATGCAAGTGTTTTTGAAAAATTTTTCAGAAAAAATTTAAAAACAGTTATTCCGACTGCGAAATATACTTATTATAATATGCCGAAAAATTTCCTGAGATTGTCTGCAAGAATCATCTGATTTTCATCGTGAGTAAAACCGAGTGACATAAGGTTATAAAATTCGGAAGTATGTCTCCACATAGGGAAATCTGTTCCGAAGAAACAGCGTTCAATTCCGAGATTGCGTATATATTTTACTGCCGTTTCCTTTGACATAAAATCAAGGGAACTGCTTGTGTCGAACCAGACGTTATCCATACCGGCGAGATACTGCTGTGCCTCCTCCCAGCGTTCATATCCTCCGAGATGTGCAGCTATTACTTTAAGGTCAGGGAAATCCTTATGAACCTGCACAAGCTTTTTCGGAGCAGAATATTCATATCGTCTGTCGCCGAAATGTATAAGCATAGGGAGTCTGCCCTCTGCTATTTCATACATCTTATAAGCCTCTTTGGAATCAACATCAAATTTCTGAAAATCGGGGTGTAACTTGATTCCCTTGAGATTAAGTTCAAGAACCTGATTGAAATCACGTTCCATATCATCAGACTGCGGATGAAGTGTACCGAGTCCGATAAATTCCTTATGCTGTTCACATTCATTTGCAATAAAGCTGTTTATATTGTGAACCTGTGCAGGATTTGTTGCGGTTGAAAATACAAGATAGCGTGATACATTTATTTTTTTACCGCTTTCGATAAGATTAGTACTGTTGCCGATATTACGCATTTTAAGGTCGTAAAAATTGCCTATGCTCTCGGTAGCAATTCCGGCTATTTTATCCGGAAAGATATGTGCATGTGCGTCGATTATTTCATATTCCTCATAATTTTCCATATTAAATTAACTCCTTTTATTTACTTTCAGAAAAACAGCTCAGGATTTTTTTAACTTCCTGATAGCTTACAGCATTATTATGTGCAATTTTATTTCTTGACCTGTAAAACAAATCAAGTTCCTTTTTTTCCTTTTCGGAATCTATTTTAAGCTTTCCCATCTGAATAAGATATTTAATATTTCCTATATCCAAATCATAGGGTTCAGATATTTTTTCATTGACTTTATTCTCAATTGGCAGTATAAAGTCCAGCTGTTCGTAATTATCAGTTATAAAGCGTCTTCTGTACCGTTCAATAATAGGGAAGATATTTTTTATCTGAGCTTCCAGAACTATTTGTTCTGTAAGATAAAGACTTGTAAGCTGAATTTCCTCGCCGTCACTGTAACGGAATTTTTCAGCACACTTTCTTAGAATTTCTTCGGGATTTTCAGCAAATTTCTCTTTATATTCAGTAAGCAAAGCACAAAATTCGGCATGGCGTTCTCCTAAAAGGAATGCAAGCTCCGCAATATAATGCTTGACTTCATCACTGCACTTCAAATCCGATACAAGCAAAGAGCAGAACATATAATAGTCATAGCTTTTTATTTCGTTTTCCCAGCAGATTATATGAATATTTCTGCAAACCGGAACAGTTTTTTCACCGTCCTCAAAGTATTCAAGAATAAATGTTGCACGGTTCTTTTTTGAACTGCAAAATGTTTCATATTCATCGGCAAAACTGCACCAGTGCTTATAATTGCTTTTATTTATTCCCTTTATCCATACATATGTGTTGTTAAGGGAGATGTCATCTCTTGAAGAAAGAAATTCCGCATATGATTCTCCCGGCCAGCGTTCAATTTCAGGACAGTATCTCTGTGATATAATTCTTCCGGCATCATCGGGAGAATTTATAATTTTTTCGGAAACGTCAATAATATCAAGCTTGTTGCTTGAATTTTTTCTGTGAAGCTTTTCACTTATATGACTGAAAAGGAAATCATACCATGGTACATGTTTCGGGAAAAAAAGAGCCGTGCTTTTCTCGGCAGTCAGATGACTTGAAATATCATTCATAACCCTTACGGCATTTGACACCTGACACCACCATATAGATGCTTTGTCACTCAAAATAAATTACCTGCCTTTCATTATTTTTCAAGGGCGACAAATAAGTGTCGCCCTGAATGGATTATTCCATATATTTGAGGAGCTTGTCTTCAATTTCGTTCTGACTTCCGATAATACCGCAGAAGTTTTCACGGAAAAAGAAGTATTTTTTTTCAAATCCCTTTACAAGTATACCCATATTGCAGAGATTGTCAAGAACTTCAAGAAGCTTTTCTTCAGAAAGTGCTGAAACGTCTTTAATCCAGTAACTGTCAGCAATAAGGCGTATTTCATCGGGAGTATATCCGTATTCCGAATTTTTTATACAGCAGAGATATGCTGTAATAACAGCACAGGAATAATAAATGCCTGATTCATCGTTTCCGAGCATATCAAGGAAAATATTCTTTATTCCGTTTCGGAATT
This sequence comes from uncultured Clostridia bacterium, assembly GCA_945910815.1. Lineage (GTDB taxonomy): Bacteria > Bacillota > Clostridia > Oscillospirales > Ruminococcaceae > Ruminococcus. The sequence continues at coordinate 68,247 of CAMDZD010000008.1, read as the reverse complement.
TTTTGTTTCCGAGAATCTTTTTTATATGACTTTCAGTTACAATATAAGGCGGACTGCTTATTTCGTTATATCCTGCATAGTCTTCACAGCAGAGTGATTCAACAAGAGCATAGCACCAGTAATTTACAGCCTGCGGACAGTAATTGGAATCTGCAAGTATAAGCGATACGGTTTCCGGACTGTCAAAATATATTCCCATATATCTCATTGGCGAAACAACAAGATTTATTCCCTCACTGACATTCAGAGGAGTCAGATTCTCCGGATTTTGCGATATTTCATATGGCTGGAACTTTGCAAACGGCATTATAAGAGACATAAGCATATTATTTATATTATTTTCGGAATAGTTCTGTTCAAGATATGATATTACTACTCTGTCAATAATCGGAAATGCCTTTGAAACTGAACGGCTTGCCTTTATTTTTCTTGCGATGTGACGTCTTTCGGATTCCGTAAGGGCATAATCGAGGAATACAAGAGTATTGTTTTTCTGATTTGCAAAGCCGGAAATAAGCTTTTCAGTGCCGGAATATTCAAAAATACAGAGTACATCAAAGCTGTTTCTGAAAACGGAAACAGGACATGTATCATTTTCAGCAGTTATCAAAAATCTTTCGGAATTGCCTGACGTTTTTCCCTTTGAAACGGCTTTGCAGTTTTTCCAGCCGAGCTTTTCAAGAAGTGATTCAATACGCTTTTCACCCGTACCCTTTTCATCTGCAATCCAGTCGGGAATAAGATTTGAACCGCTTGAATAAATAACTTCATCGGTGCATTTTCTGTAATTTTCTGAATATCTGCTCCAGAATCCGCTGAGAAAATCTTCCGGAATGGTATTGTATTCTGTTAAACTCTGACCTTTTGCAATAAGACTCATATAGCTTAAAGCAACTGTATAGTCATATCTTTCAACTGCGGAACTTATTTTTCTGAAATCGTTTTCAGGAATATCGTAAAAACCTTTCAGTTCATCAAGCTTTAATTTTATAGGAGCTTTAAGATTTTCCGATTCCTTTAATATCATATTTTCAAGACTTTCAAGGAGCTTTGAATAAAATCCGTAATTATGCGAAGAACAGCATTTCTTATACCATATATCTGCAACTTTCAAAACAAGCTTTTTAAGTGATTCACGCTGATAAAACTGTCCTTTGCAGTCGGCAAGCTCCATATTTTCCGCAAAACTGTTTTTGAGATTTAAAATTTTCTGTTCGGAGAAACGGCAGTATTCGGAAATTTTTTCTATTTTTTCGCTGTAATTTCCGGAAAGTTTGTTTCTGAGTGAAAGATATTCATTTATTATGACTGCTGAACCGTAATCATTATTTGAAATATCCTTGCTGAATATTTCTTCAAGTCTGTTTTCAAGTGAATTATGCTTTTCAGATGCATGCTTTATAATTCTGTCCGTTATGCTGAAACCCTCAAGTGAGCAGAATTTTGAAGATAAATCGGGTATTCCGTCAGAATCCAGAGTTACATAACCGCTTTTCAGAAAATCTATAAAATAGTATTTTCTTTCTGCATAATCATAAGAACCGTCTATTCTTTCGCATATATCACGCAGTGTTCTGCCGAGAACAGAGGCGGGAGCAGTATTGGACATATCAGCCGACATAATTAATTCATTAAGTATTCCGAGAACAGTTCCTCTTTTCTGCTGATATTTTTCATAGGCTTTTTCATAAGATGTAAACTGATTTCCCTGCTCTGCAAGTTCAGTCCATTCGCAGAGAACAGTTGCTATTTTTCTAAGAACATTTGCTGAATGGTTACGGAGGTCGTTGGAAAGTTCATCAGAAGAATTTACAGTTTTTTTGCTTGCCTTTATTCTTTCGAGGGATTCGTCCCACGCTCTTTTTATATATCTGCTGATTTTATCTTCTGATATATCGGCAAGAGTAATATTTCCCTTATCCCTTATAAAATTTTCCATAAGGAAATTTTCAGCCTCACTGCATTTTTCCACATTTCCTTCACATGCGATATTCAGAATATTCATCAGTTCTTCTTTTTCGGAATAAATAATTGATGTAAATCTTTTTACTCTTAAATTGCTGTAAGATTCGGAAGAATTGCAGTACCTTTTATACAGTTCAACAGCCTTTGACTGTATCTTGTTTATGCCGTTTTCCGCACACAGCTTGTCTTTCATACAGTAATCGGAAAAGCTGTCCATACCGATATTGAATTCCTTTCTGAAATCTGAAAGAATATCAGTCAATGTTTTAAGTTCAGGATAAGTTTCAGCAGGAGAACTTCTTTTTATATCCTCTGCAAAGCTGTTTATTGAATAGTCATAAAAGCAGTCACTGTAATATACTGCACGGAGCTTGCAGGCAGTCATACAGTATTCATACATTTCAGTTTCCGAAAACTCACCTGTTTTCGGAATATCAAATATACTTCCTGATGTATAAAGGCACTTTTCAGCAGGATTGTCAAGAGCCATGCTCATTAATTTATAAAAAGGACGGTAATTTTCATTCATTTCAGAAACAGCTTTAATATAAGTCAATGCACAGCCGTACTGTCCGGAACAGAGCATTTTATTTAATTCACTGCTTATCTTTTCGGAATCCTGAAAAGCTGACGGACTTTTATTCATAAAATCCGAATAGATTTCATCTTCTTCCGTTTCATCATCTTCGGAAATATTTTCGGGAATTTCCGTTTCATCAGATTTTTCGGGAGGATTTTCCGAGAGCATAGCGGATATAATTTCAACAGCAGTAAGAATATTACCGTTGCAGTCAATGAATTTATTGTTTTCACAAGAAGCATATAAATTTTCAGATGAAAGATACTCACCGAAAAATTCCGTAAAAATTTCATTCCATTCAGCACCGTACTGTCCGGAAATAACAGCCAGTGCAAATTTGTCCGGAGATTTAAGTTTTTCAGTTTTAATTTTTAAAATTTCGGCAAATTTTTTAACACACTTTCTGTAAAGTTCCTCATCAGTATCCGCTTTTATATCGGGAGTTAAAATCATAAAAACACATTCATCTTTTGCATTGGCACAGGGAACTGACCTGTTTCTGAAAATTACAGCATTTGCTCTGAAATATATCATATCATGCTTTTCAGAATCAATTATATATTTTCTTGAATACGGAGCAATTGCCTCTGATATAATTCCGTAATGATTAATATATATCTGCACAGGAGATAATTCATCAGCAACAAATGAACTTATTTTTATTCTTTTTCTGTTTTCCTTGGATATATTCGGGAATATCTCTTTCTTAATATCGTCCTTATTTAAGACGTCAGCACCCTTTTTCGTTATAAAATAATATTTTTCGCTGTTTTCGGGTTCATTAACAATTTTTCCGAGCATACCTGTTGAATAAAAGAAAAGCAGTATTTCATCAACTGAATTATAATTATTTTCTTTTCGCTCCTCAATAATCAAATCCAGCAGAAGTTTTAATACGTTCTCACTGAAAAATACCATTTTTATAATTCTTTGTATAAAAATCTGTATAAAAAACTTGTCCCTGTTTCTTTTTTTGAAGAATTTTTTCAGTTCGGAACAGCATTTCTTAACATCATAATTTTCACTGCCGTCAAAGAACTTAACGGAATATTCCGTTTTATTTTCGGGTTCGGGAAGTATTCCCCTTTCATACGGCATAACAATATATTTTTCCTGATTTTGCTGTGAAACATCTTCAGATTTAACTTCGGGCTCCGGTTCGGGAATAATTTCTTCAGTTTCGGGAACAGTTTCCTCTTCCTGCGGAATAATTTCTTCGGGTTCGGGAGCAGTTTCCGGAGTTTGAGCAATATTTTCCTTTGATTCGGTAAAAGTTTCCTCAGCCGGAATTTCTTCTGTTTTTGCTTTGCATTTATCAATAAGCGGAATTATTGTATTTTTTTCCGTTTCACTGTAAAGTTCCTGTATCACACTGTCGGAACTGTTAAAACATTCAGTCCAGCTGTTGAGAACGTCAAGAGTTTCCGCAAAGAGATTTTTCTGATAAAGCATTTCTGCCTTTTTCCTGATATAAATCAGTTTCTTTTCAGAGCTTTCAGCATTTTCAATCAGAAGTTCAAGATATTCGCTTATTTGCTTTTCAGTGCCTGTTTCTTTAAATATATTGAAATATATTTCGTTCAGCCTGTATTTGTCCGATACGCATGAACCGTATTTGTCAGCAAATTTTTTAAGGCTCTTGTAATTCTGACTCTTGTTTTCAGTTTTTGCAAGTGAAAGATAACACTGAACTATATGGAAAAACATTTCCTCTTTCTGTTCATCGTCATTGAAAGCACCGAAAAAGCAGTCCAGCGCCGATTTATAATTCTTTGCCTCAAAATATTTCATTCCAAGATTTGCCATTGTTTCGGGAGCAAATGAAATTTCCCTGACGTTTAAAGCATTCTGACCGTCTCTCGAATTAAACGCAACATTTATGCGTGTAACGTCCTGTTCATCATCGGAAAGCTTTTCGGAAAGTTCCTTCTGCTTTATTGAACTGCGGTAAAAAGTATATTTTTTTCCCGGACTGCTGAAAGGATAAATTGAACATGTAAGACCATTTACATCGAATATATGTCCGAACATAACATCATTCGGGAAATTTTTAATATCCGCATCAAATTCATAACGCTGAAAATTATAGCAGTCTTTCAGTCTGATTAACTTCAAATCAAGTGATTCACTCTGAAAAACGTTCTTTTTATAGAGAAGATAGTCGAGTCCTCCCTCAAAGCTTGCTTCATCACTGCAACCCGAACAGGGATAATTTTTAACAAGTTCCGAGATGTAAAAGGCATTGTCTGTTTCAACAGATGAACGGATAAGTATATAAAGAACATTTTCGGGATATTTCTGACTGTTCTGTAACTGACTGTTTATAAAAATATATGAATAAAGCAAGGCTGATTCATAATTTCCGGAAAGGTATGCATAAAGAGCCGCATTGCGGTAATCTTCCGCATTTGTGAAAATATCGCATGCATTATCGAAATCTTCATTGTAAGCGTACATAAATGCAAGAAGTCTTACAGCATTTTTATCTTCGCTGTACTCCGGAAAATCTCTCCGGAATCCGGCAACGGCAGAAATACATTTATCTTTCTGATGACTTTTATCGCCTGCCATAAAGCTGTTGAAATATCTTGTCACTATAATTTTTATTTCCTTGTTATCTATACCATTGTAAAGATTGGCTATATAGTCACGGTTTATTTCGGGGACTTGTATATAATTTTCCCTGCTGAAAAAATCCGCTGACTCAGGCACTTCCGGAATAAACGTTTCGGGTTCGGGTTCAGAAACGGGCGGAATATCGGGTTCAGAAATAATTTCTTCGGTTTCTTCTGATTTTTCAGGAACAGATGTTTCTGTTTTTGCTTCCGGAACTTTATCGGCAACGGAATTTTTAACTGTAAAGGAAACGTTTTCATTAATTTTCGGAGCAGTAACATATCCGGCAGTTTTATTTTTTATAATAAAGGATTTTATTTCACTGTATTCTATAACTAAAAGTTCACCTTTTTTATTCAATAATTCCAATGATTTTTTATGGTCATTGTCGGTGACGTATCCGGAAAATTTGCGGTTTTTCCCGTAAACAATTTTTATGAAATTTTCTTCCTGCAAAGAGGACAGTCTCATAAATCTTAAACTTTTCATATAAATTTCTCCTTAAATATAGATTCAGCATATTAATTATACAATACTTTTGCACAAAATTCAATAGTTTATGACAATTTTTTTCATAAACACCAACGACTTAAATATAAAATCAATTAATCAAAGGAAATGCGGGTTTTCCTTGACAAAAAACTTTTAGTATGCTATAATTCACATATCTTGAATAATAAAAGGAGATTTTTGCTAATGAAATCCGTACTTGTTATTGGAATGGGACGATTCGGCAGACATCTTGCCAAAAGAATGCTCGATTTGGGCAATGATGTTATGATTGTTGATTCCAACGAAAAACTTATCGGAGAGCTTTCAGCTACCTTTGAGGACTCCCAGATTGGCGACTGCACCAACGAAAATGTAATAAAATCTCTCGGCGTTGACCAGTTCGACATATGTTTTGTAACTATCGGAGAAGATTTTCAGTCCTCGCTTGTAATTACTTCACTTCTGAAAAAATACAACGCAAAATTCGTAATGGCAAAGGCTAATCAGGATATTCAGGCTGATTTGCTAAAAAAAATCGGTGCTGATGAAATTGTATATCCCGAAAAGGAAACCGCAAACAGGCTTGCCGTAAGATACAATGCTAAGAATGTCTTTGACTATATTCCGCTTACAAGTGAATTTTCACTTTATGAAATTCCTATAATACGTGACTGGGCAGGAAAAACTATATTTGATATCGATGTACGTAAAAAATACAAGGTAAATATTATCGCAGTCAAAAAGGGAAATTCACTTCAGTCTCTGCCGGGTGCTGATTACAGATTCGATTTTGATGACCACATTGTAGTTATAGGAGCATCTGCCGATGTTTTCAAGCTCACCTCAAAAACATAAAAAAGCGGACAGACTTTTTTAAAAAAGTCTGTCCTTTTTCTTTGGAATCATGTTTATTCAACTATGTAGACATCGGTATAATAACTGCCCTTTTCAAGAGCTTCTTCGTGAGAATCGCAGAAGATATCTATTGTATTTTCAGAAAATCCTCCTCTGTCCTCAACGACATAAACCTGACCGTCTATTTCAAGCTTTGTGCCGAAATCAAATGAGCTTGATGCACCGACAGTTCGTCCGGCAGTCGCATAAGTTCCGCTTGCAGTCATACCTGTACTTTCACCGCAACACTGCGAACATGCACAGTAATGAGTTATCTTGAAAGTTCCGAGATAAATTCTTTCTCCGGAAATTTCACTTTCATCATCATTATCATAATCATACTGCTTGTCTGATTCTTCATAATCTTCATCATAAAATGATGATTCATCAGCCTCTCCGGCAACTGTTTCGGTATTTTCAGCTATATAAAGAATTTCAGTTACGGGTGCAGTTGTTGTTTCAGATGTTGTTGTCGTAACAGAAGAAGAAACAGTTTCCGGCTTGGTTGTTGTTGTGACGGTTGAAGTCAGAGACGTTGTTGTTGTTGTTGTCGTCATCGTTGTTGAAGCTGAAGATGTAGCAGTCACAGTTGCTGATGTTGTAAGCGTTGTGCTTGTTGAAGAAGTTACAGTAGTTGTTGCAGAAGTTGATGTAACTATCGTAGCAGCAGGCACAAGAGTTGTTTCTGATGCTGTACTGTTTTCCGGCATAAGATACGCAAAGGAAACAAATGTAGCCAGAATAACGGACACTAATCCGAACATCTGAAAGCTTCTTCCGTTTGGTTTCTTAAGTTTAAATTGCTTTTTCATTTTTAAAAACTCTCTTTCTTTAGTTTCCGGAAAGCTGTCGAAAAATCGACAGTTCCCTTTTAATGCTTATGAATGAGATATATTTAATATTACTGTCATTGGCTGGTAAAGTCAAGGAATTTAAAACAATTTTCACTTTTTGCACATAATTTATCATAAATTCCTGTTAAAATCTATCTATGGTGTATTGAATTTTTAAACAATATGTGGTATAATATACTTGTTATCAGAAATCCGGAGGAATTTTTAAAATGAATATCAAAACAAAAATACTTGTCGATTCAATTTCAAAGGTTATTGTCGGAAAGGAGGAAACTATAAAAAAAGTTATAATTTCACTGCTTTGCGGTGGTCATGTACTTCTTGAGGACGTTCCGGGGGTAGGAAAAACACAGCTTGTCACAGCTCTTTCACGCTCTGTCGGCGGAAAATTCAACAGAATACAGCTTACTCCCGACATAATGCCGTCGGATATTGTCGGATTTTCGATTGTTGACAAGTCGGGCAGTCTTGTTTACCGTGAGGGAGTTGCAATGTGCAACTTTCTGCTCGCCGATGAAATTAACAGAGCATCTCCGAAGGTTCAGTCAGCACTTCTTGAAGTTATGGAGGAATATCAGATAAGCGTTGACGGTCAGACACACAGGCTCCCTGAACCTTTTATGGTTATGGCAACACAGAATCCCATCGAAACATACGGCACTTATCATCTGCCGGAAGCACAGATGGACAGATTTTTTATGAAACTCTCTATGGGTTATCCCGAATGTTCCGAGGAAATAAAAATACTTGAACGCACTGAATTTGATAATCCAATAAAAAATATTGCTGATACTGTTCTTACGGGCGATGATATTATACAAATGCAGTCAGAAGTAAAAAAAATCAGAACTTCTCCCGAAATCAAGGACTATATCGTCAGAATAGCAGGTATGACACGAAATGACCCCAATCTTTCACTCGGAGTCAGTCCGAGAGGGAGTATTGCACTTCATAAAGGCTCGAAAGCGTCTGCATATATGCATGAACGTGAATACGTTATACCCGATGATGTCAAGAATATTGCCGTTTCTGTTCTCTCACACAGAATTATTCTTTCACCGCAGGGGAAAAACAATTTTCATACAGCAGAAAATTATATATCCGAATTACTGAAAAAGGCGGAAATACCTGTATGAAAGAACAGTTTAACCCTAATCTGAAAAAAAACAAAGGCAATATATTAAAAAATATTTTTGGAATATGCTTTGTATGGTTTCTGATTTTTATATTTACTTTCTATATTGACGGCGAAACAGGTATGATTCTTGCATATTTTGCACTGTTTTCAGCCGTGATTTCATATCTTACCGCATATCTTGCCCGAAAAAGAATAAATATAAGCTTTTCATGTGATGAATATGTCAGAAAGGGAGACAGGCTCAAAGTAAAAATTACTGCCGGAAAGACGGGAAAGCTCCCTCTTTCATTCGTTGATTTGTTTATTAAAACAAGCGAAGTTCTCGGCGGTGACGAAAAGCATTTTAAATTATCTCTTTGTATGAAAAATTCAGAGGAATTTGAATTTGATATTAACGCTCTGACAGGTGGAAACGGCAGAATATATATCAGCGGAATTTTTTCATCGGGATTTATGGGCGTTGTTTCATATCCGGCAAAAACAGAAATTCATTCAGAAAATATAGGAGTTATACCGGATATTCCTGAAATAAATTCATCAAATACACTTTTCCGTGCCGTGAATGATATAGTAGTTACAAGTGATGACGAGGAACAGGATTCACCGCTTGCATTTTCCGCAAATTCAGTTGCAGGATATGAACACCGTGAATATATTCAAGGGGATTCCCTTAAAAGAATCAACTGGAAACTTTCTTCAAAACGCAATAAACTTATGGTTCGTCTTGATGAGGCATCTGCATCGGTTCAGCCGGTTGTAATAATAGACCTGTGCCACAAAAATATACTTAATCAGGAAAAAAATATTCAGGGTGCTTTTGCTCTGCTTTCGCTTTTCATAAAGCAGGGTATCGCATGTAAAGTATATTTCAAATCCGAAAGCAATGATTTGCAGTGCTTTACTGCCGAAAGCGAGGAATCGTTAAACAATATTCTTATGACGGTTTTAATAACTCCGTCCGAAAATATTTCTCACTTTGATGAAAGTATTTTTTATTCCGAAAAGGCTTGTGCATATATTGTATTTTCGGCTGAAGTTCCCGAAATGCTTATAAATTCAGATTTCGTAAAAGCAAACAAGGATAATATACACTTTATCATTGCCGATGAAAATGCCGTTGTAAATTCCCCTGTAAATGTATGGAATTTAAATCCGGATAACTGTTTCAGAAAGGTGTGACTATATGACGGTTAAAAAATTTTCAGACAAAATTATTTCTGTCCTTTCTGACAGTTCACTTATTTATGCAGTTTTTCTCAATACTGCCGTAATGTACTATTACAGGGCTATTTTAACGCCTTTATGGTTTATATCATCATTTCTGATAACAGCTTTAATATTCAGAATATTTGATTTCATAGCAAGACACAAAGTTATCGGCTTTTTTACTTATACTGCGTTATTCATTGCAGGAATGTATCTCATAGGCTTTGCAATAAGAAAAGGCTCTGAAACATATCCCATAGGCTTTCTGCTCTGGTTCATTACCACTCAGGATGCTCTCGAATACAGTCAGTGGTATACAATAGCTGTATTTATATTCTTTACAGGGTTCTTTGCGTCGGTTGTATATTATTTTACAAAGGTTCAGTACAGAATATCAATGACTTTTCTTGTATTTATGATACCTTTCGTAATATACGGCAAGGAATCCAAACAGATGCCTGCTGTATTTATTATTCTGCTTTCAGTAATATTTGTACTGAATGTGATAAAATTCAATAACATCAGAAACGGTGACAATTCCATAAAAGTCGGAAAAGACAGCATATTTCAGTCAGTTGCGGTTTATGTGCTTGTATTCGGAATTATATCCTCACTTCTCCCCAAGCCGAATATTACTGCAGACAGAACATACCTCGAAAGCCTTATAAATATGGACGCTTTCACCGATATGCTTATAAGCAAAATAAATATTTTCAATAATCAGGCTGAATCAGGAAAATTCAGCAGTCTGCAAACTAATGACAAAATTCTTTACTATGCAAAGGCTGATGAGCCTTTACGCCTTAAAACTCAGGTTTTCACTGATTACAATTATTCAGAGGACAAGTGGTCTTTTGATTATGATGAATATAATTTCAATGAAAAATACTATCCGAAAAATCCTTCTGAAATAGTTAAACTTATTGTTTTATGTTCAAAACTTGACAAAGACTTCGCAAAGAAGTATAATATAAATAGCATATCTTCAGATATTCCGGATTCTGAAAAGAAAATCTTAAAGCTTTACTCTATGGGATATAATTCCGGACTTCTTCCCGTTCCCGAATGGATTATAAGTGCGGACATTCCCGACACTGTTAAGGCTGAATTTTCAAATTTCGGAACTGTCAGGGAAAAAGACGGAAATTTTCCGAAAAACAGCAGTTATAATATAACATACTATTCCGACAGCTTTATATACAATGCTGATGTATACGGAATTATCACTTCCCTTTCATATGAAGATGCAAAAAATATGTATTCTGAAATGTACAGAATACTTTCTGACAACAACATGAATGATGAATCATATGTTATGGCTGATGCTGTCAGCGAAATTTATTCCGCCTCTGATAATCTCGATTACGGAGAAAATCAGAAAATATACAATCTCGCTGTGCAGATTACTGACGGACTTGATTCCGATTACGAAAAGGCTCTTGCTATTGAAAAGTATTTTCTCGCCAATGACTATATATACGACCTTACCTACAAAAAGAGTGACGGTGAAAATGCTGAAACTTTTCTCTTTGAAACTAAAAGAGGCGTATGCTATGAATACGCTACCGCTATGGTACTGCTTGCAAGGGCATGCGGTATTCCGGCAAGATACGCAGAGGGCTACAATATGAATCAGCCTGCTGAAATAAGCAGTAAATCATCAGCAGATTCTCCGGATTATGAAATAAGAATCCGTGACGCTCACGGCTTTCCGGAACTTTATATTCCTGCTGTCGGCTGGACTTCCTTTGAACCGACTGTTTCAGACAATATAATTGACTATCAAAAGGCTGATATTTCAAAAGGAATATATACTTCCGGAATAATACTTGCTGTCTGTCTGATTGCAGGAATATTTTTATTTAAATTTTATCCTGCAATCGTCAATATATTATTTATGCTCAGAATCAAAAGAGCAGACCCTGATAAAACCATTGCACTCGTCTTTTTAAGAGTACGTCAAATCTTTGGGTTCGGAAAGGACGTGACTGCAAAAGAACTTTGTCAGACTCTTAACGATGAAAAACAGATTGATATTTCACTTATCAGAAATCTGTTTGAAAAATCATCATACGGTAAAATCAGGCTGACCGAAAACGATAAAAAGGAGGTTATTGACTTTTACTCTGAATTATACAGAAAATTCAGAAAATCTCAGAAAAAATAAAATTTAATACGGAGGTTTTTAACATGCAAAAACCGGTCAAAAGATTCTTGTCCGGCATAACAGCTGTAATGCTTGCCTGTTCCTGCTTTGTAACAAATCCCGTTTCATCATATGCCTCTGACCCTGATTATAAATACTGGCTTCAGTCAGATTCAAGATGGGGAAGTATAAATATGGGTTCGGGAGGTGCTACAATTGCAGGCGTTGGCTGTCTTGCTACTTCAATTGCAATTCTTGCTGTACACTGCGGTGCTGTTACTTCAGATTCATTCAACCCCGGAACTTTTGTAAACTCTATGAACGATTTAGGCGGTTTCGATGCTTATGGAAATCTTGCAAACTGGAATATCGTTGAACAGGCTGTTCCTAATCTCGAAGTTGCCGGAAAATATACCGTTCCTTACGGCACAACAGAATCCGAATACATAGAAAAACTTATGGAACTTCAGAACGAAGGCTATTATTCAATATGCTATGTCGGCAATCACTGGGTTTTCGCTGAATATACCGACGGAAACACCGTCTATATGTGCGACCCCGGAAGTGATTCCACTGATATGCTTTCCGCCTATCCCTACAATTCATACACACACGACACAATCAGATATTTCAGATATGACGGCGGAAATACAACAGAACCTGATACTCCCTCCGAATTTCCGGATTATAAAGAGGGTATCTACGAAATTACTGCCTCTGCTCTCAATCTGAGAGAAAATCCGAATACTGATTCCGAGGCTCTTGCTCTCATTCCAAACGGCGAAAAGGTTACTGTCACAGAATTTTCGGACGGCTGGGGAAAAACTTCATATAACGGCGAAACCGGCTGGATTTCAATGAAGTATGCTGAATTTTATATGTCGGGAACTGTAACGGATGCTCCCGATACAACAGAAGAAATTACCTCAACTACTGCTACTACTTCAACCGTAATTTCACAGACTGCCGTTGTAAGTACTTTTGATACTCCTTATACTGATGAATATACTGTCATAAGCGAAACGGCTGAAGTTACAGACTGCGGAAACGGAGACGTTCTCTGCACTATTCCCCAAAATGCCGTTGTAAAAGTAAAACAAATAAATGATAACTCCGCTGAAATTTTTTTCGGTGATTCATACGCTTTAATTTCGCTTAAGGATATTGCTCCTGTTCCGCAACCCGATACTATTCCGGAAAAAGGTGACGTAAACGGTGACGGAGTTATCGACAAGCTCGATATATCCGCTCTCAATGAATATATCCTTGCCGAAAGGCAACTTCCTGATAAAATTTCAGTATTCACAGCTCTGGGGAGGTTTGCTGCCGACTGCAACAGTGACGGAGCTGTTGACAACGATGATGTCATTCAGCTCCTTATAGAAATGTGCAGTAATATCCATTAAAGGAGGTCTTTTCCAATGGAATGGACAGAAGTCAACATTTATACAACTACTGAGGCAATAGATATTCTCTGTGCAAAGCTTATGGATATTGGAATTAAAGGCTTTGAAATTCAGGATTCCGAAAGCTTCAAGGAATTTCTCGAAAACAAGGAAGGAAAATGGGATTATATAGATGAGGATTTGCTCGGACTTTCAAACTGCGAAAGCTGTGTTACCGTCTATATACCTCAGAATGCTCAGGGTTCTGAAATGCTCACGGCTTTAAAATCGATGATTGCTGATATGAAATCAAACGATTCCGAAAATATTTATGGCAGGCTTGCCGTTGAATGTTCCGGCATACGTGAGGAGGACTGGGCTAATAACTGGAAACAGTATTTCAAGCCTTTCAATGTCGGCGAAAAGCTTATGATTAAGCCGTCATGGGAAAATTGTGAAAATCCTGAAAACAGAATTATTCTCGAAATTGACCCTGCCTCAAGCTTCGGAACAGGTCAGCACCACACTACAAGGCTTTGTCTTGAACTTCTTGAAAAATCACTTTCCAAAGGCGACAAAATCCTTGATATAGGCTGTGGAAGCGGTATCCTTTCAATCGGTGCAATGCTCCTCGGTGCTGAAAGTGCCGTTGCTGTCGACATTGAGGAAAACGCTGTTAATACAGCTGTTGAAAATGCCGAAAAAAATCATATAAATTCCGAAAAATACAGGGCATACTGCGGAAATATTATTTCAGATTCCACACTTGCCGAAAAAATCAACGGCACTTATGATATAATTACGGCTAATATCGTTGCTGACGTTCTTATTGCTATGAAAGATTTCTTCTCACGCTATCTCAGAAAAAATGGTACTCTTATTATATCGGGAATTATTGAGGAGCGTATGCATGAAGTAACTGCTGCTGTCGAATCCGCAGGCTTTACCGCTGAAGAATACAATATCAGAGAAGGCTGGTCTGCCGTAAGACTTATAAAAAAATAAATTACAGGCTTTTTCGCCTGAATAAAAAGGAGAGAGTTTTAATTGGCTATTTTTAACAAAAAGAAAAACATCGAAATGAAAACAAATCCACAGGCTGATGTCAGAATTACCATTCTTGAAAAAATCAACGAGAGTGTAAAGGGTACTCTTTATGACAATGCCATACTTATTCCCCGTTTTGGATACACAATCGATATTCAGGTTGTAAAAAATGAGGAAAAGGACGGTATATATACCCTCCAGACAATTTTTATAATCAGAAACGATTACCTCAAGGATAAGGACGAACCTATTATTGAACCTATCGCATCACAGGGAAAGGATTTCGATTCAGCTCTTAAAATGCTTGCCGAAAGCTTTGAGGCTCTTATCTGGAGACCTATCAAAATGATGTTCGATAAGGGAAAGGCACTTCCGATTTCTTCAAATTATCTCGGTCAGCACTATGATTATGACCTCTATGTAAATTCTGTTGTACTTATGGGCGACCCTGAAAGAAAGCCGGCTATGCTTATATACTACATAAAAGATGTGCTTTCATCTTTCCTCGGTTCAAAAAAATACTACTGGGTAAGAATATTCCTTGCCCGTCAGGGTACTAAAGGCACTGAAAACTACAAGCAGAATATCGAAGTAAGAATAAACGGTGTTGTCTGCCCGTCACTCAACAAGAGATTCCAGCCTTACCTCGATACATGGAAAGACCAGGATATTACTGTTGTTGAAAAGCAGTTCGCTTTCATCGTAAACAAGGAGGAGGAAGACCTCTGCCCATTCACTAAAGAACAGGTTGTTGAATATACAAGAAAAACTCTCCCTCTTATGGAAAATTGCAAATCCCCTGAAGAAGCTGTAAAAATGAAGGAAGAAATGGACAGCTTTATCGGAAATCCTGCACTTTCTGCTGAAATCAGAATATTTATCCCCGAAATCCTTGCAAAGCTTACTCTCGGATATAATGAGGGCGATGATTTATTCCTGCTCCAGTCCTCACAGAATCAGGAGGAAAATCCGGAGGAAAAGCCTGTTCCGATAAGATTTGCAAAAACACAGCTACGTTCTTATTACTACATTCAGCAGGTTCTTCTTGACTATCTCTCAAGAACAAAGCCCGACAAGGAAAAGGTTAAGAATATCGTTTTCAACAGTGTTACTTTCAGAGAACTCCGCAAGCATATCGGTCAGCCTAACGAAAAACTCGGCAGACCTGTTGAGGCAAAAGACCTCTTTGTCCCCGGTACTGCTTACAGAATTAATATTCCTGATTATAAAGTATGGTAAAAAATTCAAGGGTGCGGATTCCGCACCCTTTTGTAATTATGTTCTTAATATATCGGCATCATACGGGGCAAGCTCTATTTTCTGCTTTCCTCTGCTGTCGATAACGCTGTACATAGCTTTCGGAAGTTCTATTATCTGATTTTCGGAAGAATTATTGAAAAATATTATAAATATATCCTTGTCGTTTGTGCGTGTTGTGACTTCTATTCCGTCCGGCATACCCTGCAATCGTGGTATACTGTGATATTTCATAAGCTTTCCGACAAAATCCATACAGAAATTATCATCGGGAACAGTTCCGATATAGTAGACTTTGCCCTTGCAGTAATCGTTTACTGTTAAAGCAGGACAGCCCATATAATAATTATTATTGTATTCCGCATATGCCCTTGCCGTATTTAATTTTAAAATGTCGCACCATTCAGAACACTTGAAAATCTGTCCGGAATAATCAGATATGCTCTGATTTTCGGCAATGCGGTCATATTCTATAACCTCCGCACCGACCAATTCTCTGAATACGGTCGGAAGATGTTCGGGAATACAATTGTTTTCATAATCCTTTACCCCGCTTCTTGAAGTCATAACAAGCGTACCGCCGTTAATAACATATCTGTATATATTTTCTGTAACAGCCTTGTCATTCACATACATACATGGAGCTATTACAAGCGAATATCCCAGAAGGTCTTTTTTAGGATTGATAAC
Organism: uncultured Clostridia bacterium; assembly: GCA_945910815.1. Taxonomy (GTDB): domain Bacteria; phylum Bacillota; class Clostridia; order Oscillospirales; family Ruminococcaceae; genus Ruminococcus. The sequence continues at coordinate 51,977 of CAMDZD010000008.1, read as the reverse complement.
ATCAACGTTTGCACCGTATTTTCTGAATGATGAATAGAATTTCATAATCTGCCTTATATACGGAAAATCTTCGTGCAGTCCGAACGCAAATTCACTTTCCGGAGAGTAAAGAAATGCAATTTCCGATTTTATAACTGTACTGTTTATAGTTTCCAGTCGCATAGCCATTTTGCAGAATTCCGAAAACTCAAAGAAACATCTTGACGGTATACCGCTATGGTCAATAAGACCGTAATCAAACATATCCTCACCCGAAAGAGCTGTATTCCACTTGTAATATATTGTATCAGCACCATGCGAAAATGCCTGAACCGCACTTCCCTTCAGAACATTCGGGCGTGGTATGGATTTGCCGAATTTCTGTGAAACTATAAAATTTCTGTCAAGGATTCCTCTTGCAAGGTCGTATCTGAAATTATTGAATCCGTCATCTTCCGGAAAATGTTCAGTGCATGCGTATTTCATACAGTTACATTCATAATAAAAATCTGTGCCGGCATGTACCGAAACTTCAAGCGGTATTTTCGGCATATTTTTTTTTGCGACAGCCCCCTGAAAATTTATGTATTTTCTGCGACATTCCGATGCAAAGCGATAATATGCAAGCTTAAGGGAGGGGCTTTTTTCCTTTTCCTCCGCAACCTGTTCCCATTCAGTATATTCGATACCGTCCGCAACAGTTCCGAATGACTTGTTGAGATTTGCAATACTGTCGTATCTGTCTTTAAGCCACTGTATAAACTCAGAACGGCAGTTCTTACAATTGCATATATCAAGAGTACAGTCAATATGTATTCCCGCAATTGCCTTGTTCTGTGAATAATGCTTTGTAAATTCATCAATGAAACGGCTTGTATACTGAAGAATATCCGGAGAATTAAGACATATGCTTTCTGCTTTCTGTTTCAGCCACCGGGGAGGTTTTCCGGCAGGAATTTTAAGAACTATTCCCATTCCGTATCTTGAAAATATGGATATTGCCTCATCAAGCCATTCAAATGAAAAATTATTGTTATGCGGTTCAAGCCTGCACCACGATTTTTCACCCATTCTTACAAGCTTTATACCTGTTTTTGCCATAAGCTCGGCATCTCTCTGCATTGCTGACTTGCTACGCTGTTCCGGATAATAGTCAATTCCTGTTTTCATAAATATCCCCCCTTGATTTTAAATATTATATTCAATAAGCTCACAGTTTCCCATAAACCAGTTATTATAATCTTCGGTCGCAAGGTCATGGAAATATGTTTCAATAATCCTGCATACACCGCCATGGCATACTACAAGTACATTTTTATCCGGATAATTTTTTATTATATCATCAAGTGCAGAATATACACGGTGTGCAAGCTGTAAAACAGATTCACCGTCAACACCCATTCTGACTCCGAACTGACTTTTATTTTCCGCAAATCCCGAAGCAGTCCGAGGCATTCCCTCATAGCGTCCGTAATCCCATTCACGAAATCTTTCATCAGTTATTATATCAAGACCGTTTTTTTCAGAAATTATACACGCTGTGCGGTATGCTCTTTTCATAGGTGATGAAATTATAAAATCAATATCAGCTTTCCGACTTACTTTTTCCGCAAGCTCATAGGCCTGGGCAATTCCTGTATCGTTCAGTTCATTGTCAGTAGTTCCCTGAATCATATCTTTGAGATTATAATCTGTCTGCCCGTGGCGTGTGGAATATATCTTCATTTTTCAATCTCCTTTACTTTAAGAATTTCAGCTTCAGCAGTTTCAAGCATAAGACTGCTGGGATTTTCACCACCCATAATTCTTGCTATTTCGACAACTCTGCCCTTAAAATCAAGCTGATATACATTTGTTTCGGTACGGTCATCAATAGTATTTTTTTCTATAAGAAGGTGATTATCCGCCATAACGGCAATCTGTGAAAGGTGGGTTACACATATAACCTGTCTTACCTTTCCTATTTCACGGAGTTTTATACCTATTTTCTGTGCAGTTCTTCCGCTTACACCTGTATCGATTTCATCAAAAATCATAGTCGGAATACTGTCCTTTTCGGCAAGTATACTTTTAAGTGCAAGCATAATTCTTGAAAGTTCACCGCCTGATGCTATTTTTGATACGGGCTTAGGTTCTTCTCCCCTGTTTGCTGATATAAGTATTTCCATAGTATCCATACCGTTAAGAGTCAGCTTTCCCTTTTCGTGACGGATTTTCAAAGATACATCGGGCATATTGAGAAATTCGAGTTCCGCTGTTACTTTTGCTATGAAAATTTCAGCGGATTTTTCACGGGATTCGGATAATTTCTTAGCTTTTTCAGTAGTTTCATGGAGAAGTGTTTCCTTTTCCTGAATAAGCTTCTGCAGAGTATCAGAGGAATTTTCAAGCATATCATATTCAGCAACAGAATCGTTATAGAGTTTTATAAGACCGCCGAAATCACACATATATTTCTTTTTAAGACGGTTTATTTCCCCGAGTCTCTGACGGAGATATTCAAGACGCTGTGAATCGAGTTCAGTTTTATCGCAAAGAGAAACTAATTCCGATGATATATCCGAAAGTTCTATCTCAACGGCTGAAAGCCTTTCAAAAAGCTGTGATATTTCCTTGTTTTCGGAATATTCCTCAAGTTCGCTTTCGGCATTTTCAACAAGTTCAACAGCAAAGCCGTCACCGTTCAGAAACTGAACCGCATGGCGGAGAGATTTTATTATATTTTCGGCATTTCCGGCAACACGGTATTCCTTTTCAAGTGAAATTTCTTCATCTTCTGAAAGTTCAAGACTGCCTATTTCATCAATAACGGTATTGAGATAGCGTGACCTTTCAGCTTTTGAATGTTCAATTTTTCTGAGTTCTCCGAGTTTCCTTGCGGAAGCCTGAAGCTTACGGAAGCTTTCCTGATAATCTTCAAGAAGTTCTGATATTCCGCCGAAACTGTCAAGTATTTTTATATGCTTTTCGCTGTCCATAAGTATCTGATTATCGTGCTGTCCGTGAATATTTATAAGCAGATTTCCTATTTCCTTAAGAACAGAGGCGGAAGAAGTTCTTGAATTTATTCTTGCTGTACTTCTTCCGTCTGAATTTATTTCCCTTGTCAGAGTAATTTCGTTGTTTTCATGAGATATTCCGAGTTCATCAAGCTTTGAGAGAATATCCGAATCAAGTTCAGTAAAAAGAGCCGTTATAACTGCCTTGTCACAGCCTGTTCTGACTAAATCCTTACTGCATCTGTTTCCCATAACAGCATTGATTCCGTTTATAAGTATGGATTTCCCCGCACCTGTTTCACCTGTAAATATGTTAAGTTTATCCGAAAGAGGTATGACAGCCTCTTTGATTACGGCAAGATTTTTTATATATATTTCCTTTAGCATTTTTTTCCTCCGTCAATCATTGAGCTGAAGTTCTTTTCTGAATTTTTTCACAAGATGCCTTGCATCGTTTTCAGTACGCATAAGCACAAAAATTGTATCATCTCCGGCAAGAGTTCCCACAATATCCGGACAATCCATAGTATCAAGCAACGCACATACTGCCTGTGCAGTGCCTGTCCTGCATTTTATAACGGCTGTATGCCCTGCATAGTCCGCACCTTTAATCGCCACTTTAAATATGCTCTGGTCAGTAAAATTAACAGATGAGGTCATATATCTTACAACACCCTCATCATCAGAGGCTTTTATTATTCCAAGCCTTTTAATATCCCTTGAAACTGTTGACTGCGTTGCCTTGTATCCGAGTTCCTTAAGGCGTTCAAGCAGAACTTCCTGATTTGATATTTTCTGTTCGGATACAATTTTTATAATAGCATCATATCTTGATTCGCACATCTTATCTGATTTTTCCATGATAGCTTTACCGCCTATTTTATCGACTGCATAAGTTTTTTTGAAAGTGATTCATGAAAAGCATTTTTAGATTCAAAATCCACAAAAGGAATTTTATATCTGCTTTTTGAAATTTCAATTCTGCTGTTACTGCTGACCTTTAACGGAGTTTCACCGTCAAAGCTCATATATAAGGGGGATTCCTCGCTTGAGGATTTGCATAAAAGTGTAAGAGTTCTTTCCGGAGAAAAAAGCATTGCTCTTGAAAAAAGCGAATGAGGACATATAAGATTCATTTCAATACATTCCAAATCAGGTTCAATAACAGGACCTCCTGCTGAAAGTGCATAAGCCGTTGAACCTGTCGGAGTACTGAATATTATTCCGTCTGCACGGTAGTTTCCAAGCTGATAGTTTCCGGAATAAAGACTGAAATCGCATATTTTTGAATACATACCGCTTACATTTATATCATTCAGAGCATCAAATTCGTATATTCTTGTTTCATCATGAAGTATGCCATGAAGCAACATTCTTTCAGTAATCTCAAACTGACCGCTTTTTAACAGAAGAAGCTTTTCAAGACAGTCGGATTCAAGACTTGCCATAAATCCGAGTCTACCCGTATTTATTCCTATCATCTTCGCATTGCACCCGATTATCTTCTTTGCACACCGGAGCATAGTTCCGTCTCCGCCTATCGCTACTGCAAAATCAGATTTCTCTGCCGATTCGCTTAACGGTTCAAATATGATATTTTTATATTTTGAAAATCTTTCCTTATATGCCGGATTTACTGATACCTCTGCACCGTCCTTCAGAAGTATCTCACATACCTTTTCGGCACATTCGGGAGCATTATTCTTTTCGGGATTAAAATTTACTGCAACTCTCATATAATTTCTCCGTATTTTTATTTAACAAAAATTAAAACCGTCATAGGAATTAAATGCAAGCTTATACAATGCTTTCTGAATATCCCTGTCCGTTTTCAGAAGTTCATCAAGAACGGTGTCTTTTCCGACTGAAAGGCTTTTATTTCCGGCTATAACTTTTTCAATCGTTTCCGGTAACTTCATGCACATTTTGTAAAATGCCGTGCTGTCACCGGTAACCACAGCATAGAATTTATCCATAGATACACGCCTTATCCTTTCGCTTTCAACGTGCTGACCGTTTACACTGCAACCCCATGGAATGTTTCTTGACTTAGGAGCAATTGCCTCAACAAGAAAACATTTATCAGAAGGAGTTTTTATTATCTGATTCTGCATTTGTATATATATTTTCTGCGATGCCGAAGAATTCATAGTGTTATGCTTGTTTTTCATTTCAACATAAATTCTTGTTTTATCCTCAAGATTAACTATAACGTCCCAGCCGGATTTAGGGACTTCACAATTTTTTATATACTGAAAAATATTCTGATGAAAATATCCTATTGCATTATTGTTTGACTTGTCACGCTGACGGCTTATTTCATCACTGATTATCTGTTCAAAGCTTTTTCTGAAAACATTTTTGTCAAAAGTAAGCTTTATAGGGTCAATAACATTTGAATTGAATTTTTTCAGGTCAATTGCTTCCAGTGACTTATTATATGCTTTTATAGTGTTTTTTACATGTTCCTCAAAGTCTTTTTCAGAAATAAAATCCAGTTCACAAAACATTCACCGCATCTCCTTTAAAGTTTTAATTATACTTAACCCTATTTCCTTTGCAAGGTTACATGGAACAGCATTTCCGACTTGTCTGTACTTTTCCGAAAGCTTTCCGCAGAAATTCCATGTATCGGGGAATGTCTGAATACGGGCATTTTCTCTGTATGAAAAGGGTCTTACTTCAAGCGGGTGACATCTGTCAGTCTGTTTCATTCCGGGATTTGTAAGAACAGTAAGACAAGGCTCATCAAGACCGATACGGCGTAAAATTCCGGTTCTTCCGCCTTCCATATCCCAGCATGTTTTCATATACTTTTTTGCAACATCAGGGTCAATATCTCTCCAGTAACCTCCCGGTGGGACAAGAGAAAACACAGATGCCTTATATTCGGAATATTTTGCACATTCATCTGAAGAAGGATTTACGTCAAGCTTTATATCCCTTATTACAGGCTTGTATGAATGCGGAGAGGGAAATTCAAAACTGCATTTATCTGCAAGGTCACTGCGTATTCCGATTGTTATAAGTCTTTCCCTTTTCTGCGGAACTCCGTAATTCCATGCATTCATAACAGTGTGAAGTGTTTTATACCCCTCATCTTCAAAAATATCAAGAATAATCTTATATGTTCTGCCTTTATCATGAGTTAAAAGTCCCTTTACATTTTCAAACAAAAACATTTTCGGCTGAAGCTTATGGAGAAATTCGGCATAATAATAAAACATTGTACCCCTTACATCATTCAGACCTAATCTCTTGCCCGCATAGCTGAAAGACTGACATGGAGCTCCTCCGGAAAGCAAATCAAGCATACCTTTTTTAACTGAAAATTTTTCCTCAAGATTTTCCGAAGAAACAACGGCTATATCCTCACAAATCACATTCCATTCAGGGCGGTTGGCTTTAAGGGTTTCAGATGCTGATTTATCAATTTCAACAAGTCCTATATGATTAAATCCAGCCTGTTCAAGACCTAAGGCAAGCCCCCCTGCTCCGGCAAACAATTCTATTGACAACATTAATAAAAAACACCTTTTTCCAGATTATATTGATAAAAAATCAGAGACCTTCCCACGCTCCGTTTACCAGTGCAGAAAAATCGGGAATATCCGCACTGAATGATTTTGTCAGTTTAACAAGATACTCAATATTTCCGCTCCCTCCCCTGACCGGAGAGTATATATATTTATGGGGATAAAGACCGATACTGCGTGAAAAGGAATCAATATCCTGAAGTATGCGGATATGAGTCTTTTTATCTTTAACAATACCATTCTTACTGATATTCTGTCTGCCAGCCTCGAACTGTGGCTTTATAAGAGCAGATATAATTCCCTCAGCCGAAAGAAGTTCCAGAGCTTTCGGGAGTATCTGTTTAAGGGATATAAAAGATACATCTATTGAAATAAAATCGGCAGGCTTTTCAAAATCGCCTGCAGAAAGATTTCTGATGTCAGTACCCTCAAGATTTACAACTTTCTGATTATTTTTAAGGGATTCGGCAAGCTGTCCGTGACCTACGTCAACGGCATATATTTTTGATGCACCGTTTTTAAGCATACAGTCAGTAAATCCGCCTGTCGATGCACCTATATCGATACAGATTTTATTTTCAAGGCATATATCAAATTCAGCAAGAGCCTTTTCGAGTTTAAGCCCTCCCCTGCCTACATATTTCAAATCATCACCGCTGAGCTCAATAATATCGGATTCCTCAACGCTGAAAGACGGTTTAATACATACTTTTCCGTTTACGGAAATATTTCCGCCCTTTATCAGAACTGTTGCACGTTCACGGCTGGAAGAAATTCCACGCTTAAATACTTCCCTGTCAAGACGGTTCATTCTGAAAAGCTCCTTTTTCTGACAAGTTCAACTATTTTTTCACACGTCAGACCGATTTTTTCAAGACAGCTTTTAATTGATGCCTGCTTTATAAATCCGTCTGCACTGACTTTTATATAATCGCCCTTGTATCCGTTTTCAAGTAACAAGTCTCCGAAAAGAACCGATATACCGCCATAGCTTTCCTCAAAGAAAATTATTTTTTTATATCCGAGCGATTTCTGAATTATTTCAGTATCAAGCGGAAATATTTTCGTAAGCTTAAGCAGACTGCATGGTATTCCGTCACCGTTTAATATACTCTGTGCCTTATAGACTTCATCATATATTCTTCCGTATGATACAAGAAGTATATCGGAATTATCGTTTTCAGTAAAAGTATATGAAAGATTAAGATTTGACTTGTCAAATACGGCTTTGTCACAGCCTCTCGGATAGCGTACAGCGGTGATATTTTTTTCTTTGAATATTGCCTGATTAAGGCACATTTTAAGTTCATCATAGCATGAGGGCGAATATATTGTTGTATTCGGCACTGACATAAGCATAGGAACGTCAAACATTCCCTGATGAGTTTCACCGTCCTCGCCTACAATTCCGGCACGGTCTATTCCGAGAACTATATGAACTCCGCTTATTGATGCATCATGCATAAGCTGGTCGTATGCTCTCTGAAGAAATGTTGAATATACTGCAAATACCGGAATAAATCCCATTGAGGCAAGTCCTGCCGAAAATGTAACGGCATGTTCCTCTGCAATTCCGACATCAAAGAATCTTTCACGGTATTTTTCACAGAAATACTGTAAGCCTGTACCATATTTCATAGCAGCAGTAACGGCACATATACGCTCATCTTTGCCGGCAAGTTCCGCAAGCTCCTTTCCGAATACGGAAGAATAACTGTTTTCAAGAGATACTTCGGGATTTCCCGTTACTATATCAAATCTTGAAATTCCATGAAATTCCCCCGGATTTTTTTCTGCCGGAGGGTAACCCTTTCCCTTTACTGTACTTACATGCACAAGTACCGGAGCTTTATAGCTCTTTGCAGTACGCAGAACCTCATCAAGAGCCTCAATGTCATGACCGTCAACGGGTCCGAGATAAATAAAGCCCATATCTTCAAACATGGTACACTGCGTATTATTTAAAAGCCTGTCCCTGAAAGCGTCCTTTGAATTTTTAATTCCCCTTGCAACCGGCATACCCACAACAGGAATGTTAATCAGAGTTTTTTCTACGGCTCTTTTGGTATGGAGATATTTTTCCTTTCCCCTTAAAGATGTAAGATACTTTGCAAGCGAACCGACATTCTTTGAAATTGACATTTCATTGTCGTTCAGAATCACTATAAGATTTTTATTTGATTTTCCGGCATTGTTAAGTCCTTCGTATGCCATTCCGCCCGTCATAGCTCCGTCACCTATAACGGCAACTGTATAGTTATCCTTTCCCTGAAGTTTCATAGCCTCCGCAACACCGCATGCAACTGATATTGAAGTACTGCTGTGACCACTTATAAATATATCATGCTCGGATTCCTCAGGTTTGGGAAATCCTGATATGCCGTTTTCCTGTCTGAGGGTTGAGAATTTATCCATTCTCCCCGTAAGTATTTTATGCGTATATGTCTGATGACCAACGTCCCATATTATTTTATCGTCCGGCGAACTGAAATTTCTGTGCAGAGCAAGTGTAAGCTCGACTGCTCCGAGATTTGACGCAAGATGTCCGCCAGTTTTTGAGACTGTCGAAACAAGAATATTTCTCACTTCATGACAAAGAGTTTTACATTGCTGTATTTCAAGGTTTTTCAAATCCTCCGGCAGTGACAAGTCTTTTAGCTGTATTCTTTTCTTTTTAATGTCCTCGCTGTTCATATTCTTTTTTAATTCCCTCCCTCATCTGAAGTATAAAAAAATATTATCAGAAACTGCGTTTAAGAAGCATATCAGTAAGTTCTTTGAGAAATTCATTGTTTTCAAAGCTTTCAAGTATTTCAAGAGCCTGATTTGTAATCTTTATTGCAATCTGTTTTGCCTTTTCAACTCCGTAAAGAGTAACGAAAGTAGTTTTATTTTCCTGTTCATCACTTCCGACCGGCTTTCCGAGTACATCAGAAGTACTTGTTACATCAAGTATATCGTCAATAATCTGAAAGGCAAGACCAAGCTTATAGGCATATTCTTCCGCATTTTTTATGTGAAATTCATCAGCACCCGCACAAATGCACCCCATAACACATGATGCCATGATTAAAGCACCTGTTTTTCCTCTGTACATATTTATGAGATTATCTTCATCAACGTCTGAACGTCTTTCATTTTCCATATCTATAATCTGACCGCCTACCATTCCGGATTTTCCGGAGGCTTTTGAAAGTACGGAAATTATTTTTACTTTTTCATCAGCTGAAAGTCTTTCATCACCGGAAATAATTTCAAAAGGAAGAAGTGCAAGAGCATCTCCGGCAAGAATAGCTTCCGCCTCACCGAATTTCTTGTGACATGACGGCTTTCCGCGTCTGAAATCATCGTTATCCATAGAAGGAAGGTCGTCATGTATCAGTGAAAATGTATGTATCATTTCTATGGCACATGCCGGAGCAGTTACTTTTTTATAATCTCCGCCACAGGCTTCGCAAAATGCGTAAACAAGCACAGGGCGGATTCTCTTTCCGCCTGCCTCAAGCGAATAATTCATAGCATCAATAAGAGTTTTCTGCTTTTCTGTATCAGAATCAGGGCAGTTGTATTCTTTCAGCTTTTTTTGTGTATATTCTGCATAGAATTTCATTTTATCGTTAAAATTCATAATAATCCCCCGAAAAATTATTTTTTCTGACTTTTGAAAAAGCCATAAAGAGCTGTTCCGGAAGCATTATCGCATGAAAATTCAGGCTTTGCAAAATAAGCCTCAAAACGTCCGGAAAGCATATTCTGTATAATTATATCCGACATAACACCTCCGGCATATACAACCGGAATATTTCCGAATTTTTCAACTGCCTTTTCAGTCATTGCAGAAACAGTAAAGGCAATAAATTCAAGGCAGAACCTTGCAATATATTCTTTCGGAAATCCCTTTTCAAGCATATCATTACACTTGTTTTCAAGTCCGGAAAGTGAACAGTCCATTCCTTTAAGTACAGGCTTTATTTTCTCCACAGGTTCGGAACATCTGACTGCAAGTTTTTCAAGCTCCCTACCGCATGGAAATTTCAGTCCGAGCATAAGACCTATGCGGTCGACAGCCTGTCCCGCTTTCAAATCAAGAGATGATGAAATCTGACTGATATTTATTATATTTTCCGAATCGGGTTCGCATAAAAGGCAGTCAGTAGTCCCACCGCTTACATGAAAGGCTATGAATTTTCTTCCGGTAAAATCCAGATGTCCGGCGGAATAAAGGGCAGAAAGTATATGTCCCGTCTGATGAGATGTTGAATAGAAAGGTATTTTTGCAATTGCCGAATATGAACGTGCAAAACCCTCTCCGCAGAGAAAGCATGGCATATATGAACCCTCTGCATTCCGTGGCTTTGATGATGCGGAAACACAGCATATATTTCCGGAAATATCAGACTGAAAGAGCTTTTCAATCATTTCGGGCAACTGTTTTGTATGATGAAACACGGCATCACTCTGACGGAGTCCGAGCTGTCCCTCTTTTACGGGAAGAAGTTTTTTCTGCTGAATGATTTTATTTTCAGAACTTTCATACACGGCACATGACGTAGTATAATTGCTTGTATCTATTCCGAGATATTCAGCCATTTGAATCTCTGCTTTCATTGTCTCTTGCAAAAGCTCCGAGGATACCGTTTATAAATGAAGTATCCTCCTTGAATGTATACGTTCTTGAAAGCAGAACTGCTTCATTTATTGCAGCATTTACGGGAGTTTTTTCATCATAAATAGCCTCATAAAGTCCTATACGCAGTATTGCAATATTAAGCTTTGAAATTCTTGACAATGCTCTTGTCCTGCTGTATTTTGATATAATTTCATCAAGTTCATCTGCATGTGACAAAACACTCTCAACAAGCTTTTTTACATCATCATTTATTGTAATTTCATCGACTTCCTCTGCAATTTCGTAAAGTTCCTCAATAGAATCATCACGGAGAAGGCTTTCAAATATAATCTTGAAAGCACTGTCCCTTATTTCACGTCTTGTCATTTGTTTTAACTCTCCTTTTCGGTATATAAATATTCCTGCTTTATTATAGCATTACTTCAGGCTTTTGTAAAGCCGGAAAATTTTTTATTCTTAATGTCAGTCAGTTCCGGCCACACCTATACATACTCTTGAAACGGGGATTCCCGTCATACTCTGAACGCTTTCCTTGACAGCACACTGAACTTTTTCTGCAACGGACTGTGCATCTTCCGGAGCATTTACAAATATATCAATACTTATTTCAACGATTCCGCCAAGATTTCTGACTGAAACAGATTTTTTATCTGTTTTTGAAACTCCTTTTATTTCAAGAGCCGAAAGTTCTGCAATTTTTGCAACAGCATCTTCCGATATTTTGATATATGCTTTTGAATCGTCCTTTTTCATAAAAAATCCTCCGCAAATTCAGAATTGAACGGAATGGCTTTTCAGACATTCCGTCCGTATACATATATTATATCAAAAAAAATCATTCAATTCAACTATTTCACTTCAAAAATTCTTATATTTTCTGCTGAAATTTCTGTTTCGCCGAGAATTATATCTTTTATGGCAGTAGCCTGTGCCTTGTCGAGGCCCTCTGTTTTAACGACTACCTTTGCACTTTCACCGTCAAGATATGCAACGCAGTCCTCAAATCCCTGAAGTTTCACAAGGGATTCAATAGTTCCCTCACTTTCTATAAGCTTTGATACTTCAACGGCATCGATTGCCTTTGTAACCATTTCATCTTCTGTAATATCTCCGCCCCCCATTATTGACTGCAAAGTCTGAACGGCTTCATCACGGTTATTCATCTTGTCAAGGCGAGCCTGTGCAAAGTAATCAGAAGAAACAAGCTCCGAGGCATCTTTTATATCCTTGTTTACAAGCTCCGTTTCACCGTAGTTTCCGACATTTTCCGTTTTATCATTCGATACGGGAAGCATTCCTGACGGATTCGGTGCTGTAACATAGTTAATATAAACGGCAATTCCGAGCATAAGCGTAAGACATGACATTATAATGTGTTTTTTTCTGATAATCAGTGATGGTTTTTTCATTTTAAAAATCTCCTTTTGTTAAAAGTTATTTCAGTTCTGTTACATATATATCGGAAGTGGGTATTCCCAGAACTTTTGAAACTGTATTATATACATCGGTTTTTACTGACGGATTTGATGCTCCGTCACAGGCTATGACAGCTCCCTTTATTTCGGGATTGCTTACAGTTTCAAGCACGGGATTTTTTTCACGTCCCGACATAACATAGCTTTCATCAGTTTCTGTCTTGTTTTCGGAAACGCTTTTTCTGCCTTCACGGGCATATGTATAAAGCTCTCCGCCTTTAAGAGTAATCATTACTTTTACATTTCCCACGCCCTCCATATTTCTTAGAAAATCTCCGAGACGCTTTTCAGTTTCATCAAGATATGCAGATTCGCTGAAAGCTGAATTTTCCGTTTCAGAAGATTTTTTATTATCCTTATCGGGAATAAGTGACGAAATCAATATGAAAATCATTCCGAGTATACCCGCTGTGAATATTATTTTATCCGCCGGAATTTTTTTGATAAAATCAGCCATAGCCATTTAAAACTTCCGTCTCCTCTCCGAGATTTTCCTTTATTATCATTTCGGCACGCTGAAAGTTATCCGTGCCGACTGTGACACTATTAATAGATATGCTGTCCGAATCAGAAATATTAATATCCGTATCAATAAAATCTGTATTGATTCCGTTTTTAAGAAGTTCATCTTCAAGAGCCTCCGAAATATTTTCGGAAATCCGCATTTTCATTTCGTTATTGTAAAATTCGTCTGAATACTGCTGAAATTCCGGAATATCAGGTATATCAGGCAGTGAAATATTATCCGAAAAAGGTCGGAATATTACAGCAATAAGTATAAGAGAAAGAATAAATTTAACTTGTTTTCCGAGTCTGGTTCCTGCCGTAAGATTTTCCGAAATGCTTATAGCAAGAGATACTATACATACTGAAAGTACTGCCGATTCCATAAAGCACCTCCCCTATAATGCATTTGATTTCATAAGTATTGCCGTGCTTATTATAAAAACAAGAGCAAAGCATATAATTATGCTTAATGCCGTTGAAAGTCCGCTTTCAAGACTTTTCAGAAGTTTACCTGTTGTATCCGATGAAAACATATCCGAAAGAAAAGTTCCTATTTTTATAACAGCTCTGAATGATATAATTTCTATAACAGGTGGTGCAAATATAAATACAAGAATAATAATCCCCGATATTCCGGCAGTGCCTTTGAGTATTCCGATACTTCCCTTTACTGTTGAATAAGCATCGGAAACTGCTCCGCCTATTACCGGTACACAGCCGGATATAATAAATTTTGCTGTTTTAGTTGCAAAAGTATCGGCAGAAGCTCCTATACTTCCCTTAAGTGTCATAAATCCCACAAGAATACCTGTGCTTACTGTCAGAATCCATTTTATAAAATTTCCTGCAAATTTTGCAAAGCTGTCCGCAGATTTGTTGCAGTATATACTTCCTGTCACTGAAAGAGCTGTTAATGAAGTCAGCAGGGGCATAAGGTAATTTGAAGAAATCCACACTATCAACTGCGACATTCCGAGAGTTATCAGATTATATGTTCCGAGGGCGGATATACTTCCCGAAACTGCACATATTCCCGAAAATACCGGTACAAACAAATTTATAAATTCTCCGCACCGTGTTACAGTATCACATACTTCCGAATAAAGCGACAGCAAAGGCGTTATAAGAACTGCCACCGCCGTAAGAGTTCCTGCTATATCTGCAATATCCGATTTCTGCGGTATTACTGCGGTATTCAGATTTTTTGCAAGCGATGTAAATATTATTACTGCCGTTATAATTCCGAGAAAGGCAAGAGGTGCTGTAATTCTCGATACAAATATATCATGTATTCCCTGCAACAAATCAGGCAGAGTAAGCTCCCCTATATCTTCAGCAGTATATATTATATCGTATTCCTCAAGAAGTCCGTCAATCTGTCTGTAAAGCTCATCAGTATTCATTTTTTAAACTCCTGTTTTTTCAGATAAATTCAGTTATAGTATTGATAACTGATTCAATAAGCGGTAATGATATAAGCGTTATTGAAATTCGCCCCCAGAGTTCCATAGCGGAGGCGATTGCACTTTCTCCGCTGTCACGGCATAAATCAGACGTTATCTGCGTTATAAAGCATATGGCTGTTGCCTTGAATACAATCGATATATAATTCTCATCAAGTCCCGATTCCGTAAAAAGTACGGAAAGCCTGTCCAACAACGGCGAAATTATCGAAACTGCTCCTGCGAATACCATAATGCACACTCCGAGAGTAATCATCATTGACTGCTCTTTACAATACTGTTTAATAAGTACCGCAAGAACTGCTCCGGCAATACAGAATCCGCTTACAGCAGTAATATCACTTACCATAATCCGAATACGGATTTAACCGTATCAAAAAGACTGCCTATTTCCTGAACTATTACAACAAGCACGACTATAAGCCCTGCAAGAGTTGTCATCATAGCCTGTTCCTCACGTTCCGCACGTTTAAGAACAAGATTCAGTACCGCTACTATTATCCCTGTTCCTGCAATTTTGAAAATCAAATCTATATCCATTGTTTTTCACCTGTCCCTATAAAATCAGAATACCTGTCATAATTCCGGCGAGAAGTCCCACAGAACGGTAAAGCCTGCCCTTTTTCTCGTATTCCTGACGGCGTTTTTCTGCTGTAATGCGGATATTTTCCATAAGCATTTCAATTCCGGAAAGCTCCCCCGAAATATCACTCGAACCGAATTTCTCCCCGAATGATATTAAAAAGCTTTTTTCCTCATCTCCTATACTTTTATCGGAATTTACTGCTCTGTTCCACACATCAGAAAAGCTTTCGGAATTGTTTTCAAAATCATCGGGAAGATTTTTTATAAAATCCATTCCGGAAAGCGATTCGCTTTTTTTCAGTTCCGAAATTATGCCGTATATATTTATACTGCCGTATTTTATCATAATGCTTATTCTGTTCAGAATTTCTTCAAGCATATTACAGCTTTCGCAGTATTTTTTCAGCCTGTCCGATGCCTTTATTCCCGCTGTAAAACAGCATATAAATATAAGAGAAATTCCGCAAATCCTGAATATCATGATATTCTCCTGACATCTTTTATTTTTCCCGCCTCCGAACTCCCCGACATTATAACGGCATACTCAAATATTCCGGAATCTATCAGGTCATAAAGATAACGGCGTTTCATAAGATTTTCAAAACTGTCCGCATGAGCTGTCGATATGAATTTCACTCCGCAACCTGCTGATTTTATCATCGCCTGTGAATCCTTTTCGGTGCTGATTTCATCACAGAATATAATTTCGGGTGACATCGAACGCACTGCATTTATAATTCCGTCCGAACGTTCAAAGCCGTCAAAAATATCCGTATTTATTCCGACATCATTCTGCGGAACTCCGTCACGACAGCCGGCAAGCTCTCCCCTCTCGTCTATCAGTGATACTATGTATCTGTTTCCGCATAGTCTGCACAAATCACGCAAAAGCGTTGTTTTTCCCGATGCCACAGAACCGCATATTATAATTCCGCAAGGCTTGTTTTTAAGGAGCTTGTTATATATTTTTTCTCCGCAGTTCTTTATTTCCCGTGGGATTCTGAAATTTATTCCGTTTATGTAACGCATTGTCCTTACTCCGTCCGCATACGAAACTGTTCCCGAAAGTCCCGCCCTTATTCCCGATTCTATTGTTATAAATCCCTCCGAAATTTCTCTGCTGTAACTGTAAACTGAATAACGGCAGAGCGATTTCAGTATATTATTTACTTCTGCAAAGCCTGTCTGAACCGAATTATTAAAATTTCCTGAAAGCTTTCCCGATTTTTCAAGAAAAAAACTTTCCCCCCATAGCGTAACACATACCGGTCTTTCGGCTCTTATGCGGATTTCAGTAATATTATCAAGGTCGGAGGAATTTATTTTTCCTATACTCTCCGCAAGCTTTTCCGGAAGATATCTGCAAAGAGATTTTAAAATAATTTCTGATTTATACATTCCATTTACACTCCTTTTTTCATCTGCTGATAAATCTATATGCAGTCTCAGACAATTTAATTCGCATTAAATTAATTTATATATATATTGAATTTTTTTCAAAACTATTGACTTTTATTTCCTGTTGTGCTATAATTAAAATATAATCCAATATTATATAAGGAGGAAAAATTTATGAAAACTAAAAGATTTTTAACGAGTATTTTAGCCTGTACTGTAATCAGCACTGCTACTGTATCCCCATTATATAGTACAGCTGTTGATAACACCACTTCAACCACTGTTTCCGATTCAAGTGAAGAAACTCCCGAATCTACTGCTATATATTACGGCGAAGGATTTAAACTCGGCTATGAAAAATATTCCGACCACATAACAATAATAAGTTGCGGTTCATCGGCTGTAAATGCCGTAGTTCCTTCCGAAATTGAAGGTCTTCCCGTTACCGAATTAGAACATGCTTTCCGTCACTGCTATGACCTCCAGAGCGTTACTTTACCCGATACAATAAAAGTAATCGGTGCGGAAACTTTTGACAAGTGTTACAGTCTTACTGAAATTACTCTCCCCGACAGTGTAACAGAAATACAAAAAATGGCTTTCTCTAACTGTACCGCCCTTAAAAGTATTGTTATTCCCGAAAGCGTTCAGGTTATCGGTAAACAGGCTTTCGCAATATGCACAAGTCTTACAGATGTTACTATCCCTGCCGGCGTTTCTGCTTCATTAAACGCTGATACGTTCGTAGGCTGTACAAGCCTTTCAAACATTAATGTCAGCTACGACAGCGACTCCTACACAAGCGTTGACGGTATACTGTTCAGCAAGGATATGACAACTCTTATAAAATATCCTGTCACCAGAGAGGGTAGCTATGTTATTCCTGATACCGTTACTTCAATAGAAGCAGGTGCGTTTTATCTCTGCGATAAACTGACTGGTATTACTATCCCCGATGGCGTTACTGAAATTAAAGACTCCATGTTCCAGAACTGCAGCGGATTAGAAAATGTTACTTTGGGAAATAACGTTACTTTTATAGGAATTTCCGCATTTTCAGGCTGTACAAGTTTAAAGAATATTTCCTTGGGCAACAGCGTTACGGAAATCGGAGAAAGTGCTTTCTCAAAATGTGATTCACTTACTTCCATAAAATTCCCCGATACATTAACATCAATAGGAAAATCTGCTTTTGCTGATTGTACAGGCTTAAAGGATATAACACTTCCCGAAAATCTTGAAACAATAGGCGATTCAGCTTTCTGCAATATGGGACTGACCGGAATAACTATACCGGACAGCGTTACGGATATTGGCGAAAACGCATTCAGTTCATGTGAAAATCTTTCTGATGTGACAATAGGAAAAGGCATGACTTCAATAAAAGACGATACTTTCTATCTTTGCAACAGTCTGACTGACATAACTATTCCTGAAAACATTACAACAATTAATTCTTATGCATTTGCGAAATGTGTAAATCTCTCCTCAATAACAATAGAAAATCCCGACTGCAAAGTAATGACCAACGCTATCAGCAACAATTATTACATGAACTTAGAAGATAAATCTGTAAAACATAACTATGACGGTGTAATTTTCGGCTGTGAGGATTCCTATGCTGAAATCTATTCTGCTTTAAACGGCTACAAATTCGCACTTATCGGCAGCGATATATCTTCTGCCGCTGTACCTGAACCAATCCTGATTGGTGACGCTAACGGCGACAGTCAGATAAATGCAAGTGATGCTTCCGCTATTCTGTCGATTTATGCAGATATTTCTTCCGGAAAATCTATTGACTTAAGTAAAAGACAATTCGCCGTTGTTGACGCTATTCCAGATTATGAGATAAATTCCAGCGATGCTACTCTCATTCTCTCCTATTACAGCTATATATCATCAGGTGGTACAGGTACAGTTTACGAATACGCAATAAATGAATTCAAAGGCGTTTAATATAAATCAACAGTCAGGGGGAACAATGTTCCCCCGTTTTTTATAATTAAAAATTTGATTTCTGTGTTTAATTTGCATTTTCTGTTGACTTTTTACGGATAATATTGTATAATCTAATTATAATTTTTATGCGAAAGGAAGGATTTTTGTTATTATGGAAATTCCTTACAAAATTTATCTCAATGAAGATGAGATTCCGAAACAATGGTATAACGTCCGTGCCGATATGAAAAACAAGCCCGCACCTCTGCTTAATCCGGCTACTCTAAAGCCTATGACTGCCGAAGAACTTGAAGGTGTTTTCTGCAAGGAACTCGTTAAACAGGAACTCGACAATACTACTCCGTATTTTGATATTCCCGATGAAATCTATAATTTCTACAAAATGTACCGTCCCTCACCGCTTGTAAGAGCTTATTTTCTCGAAAAGGCTCTTGACACTCCCGCAAAGATTTACTATAAATTTGAGGGTAACAATACTTCAGGAAGTCACAAGCTCAATTCCGCAATAGCTCAGGCTTACTATGCAAAAGCTCAGGGACTTAAAGGCGTTACCACTGAAACAGGTGCTGGTCAGTGGGGAACTGCTCTTTCTATGGCATGTTCTTTCTTTGGTCTTGACTGCAAAGTATTTATGGTAAAATGTTCATATGAACAGAAACCTTTCAGACGTGAAGTTATGCGTACCTATGGTGCATCTGTAACTCCCTCACCTTCAACAGAAACAAATGTCGGAAGAAAAATCCTCGAGGAATTTCCAGGAACTACCGGAAGTCTTGGCTGTGCTATCTCCGAGGCTGTCGAAAAGGCTGTATCTTCTGACGGTTACAGATATGTTTTAGGTTCTGTACTCTCTCAGGTTGTACTTCATCAGTCAGTCATCGGTCTCGAAACCAAAACTGCTCTCGACAAGTATGGTGTTAAACCTGATATAATTATAGGCTGTGCCGGAGGCGGTTCAAATCTCGGCGGTCTTATAGCTCCGTTTATGGGCGAAAAGTTAAGAGGTGAAGCCGATTACAGAATTATTGCCGTTGAACCTGCATCATGTCCGAGCCTTACAAGAGGAAAATATGCATATGATTTCTGCGATACCGGAAAGGTATGCCCTCTTGCTAAAATGTATACTCTCGGAAGCGGATTTATTCCGTCTGCAAATCACGCCGGAGGTCTCCGCTATCACGGTATGAGCAGTATTCTTTCACAGCTCTATGATGACGGTCTTATGGAAGCTACATCAGTTGAACAGACTGAAGTATTTGCAGCCGCACAGCAGTTCGCAAGAGTTGAGGGTATTCTCCCCGCTCCCGAAAGCAGTCACGCTATCCGTGCAGCAATAAATGAAGCTCTTAAATGCAAGGAAACAGGCGAGGAAAAAACTATTGTATTCGGTCTTACCGGTACAGGCTATTTTGATATGTATGCTTATCAGAAATTCAATGACGGTACTATGTCCGATTATATCCCGACTGATGCCGAACTTGAAAAGAGTCTTTCAAAACTTCCTAAGATTTCATAATAATAAAAAACGGGCGACCTGAAAGGTCGCCCGTTAAATTTCAGCCTTGACTTTTTGGCTTTAAAGTGATATAATATAAAAAATCAGATTTTACAGGAGGAATTTGAAATTATGAATATTCTTGTTTCGGGAATGGGACTTATAGGAGGCTCATTCTGTAAAGCACTTAAAAAATATACAAATCACACTGTAACCGGTTATGATATTAATAAGGATATTGAAAAGCTTGCCCTTTCGGAAAAAAGCATTGACCATATTTTTAATGGTAAATATTCGGATTTCGATATTATCATAGTATGCATGTATCCCGAAATTACGGAAAAATATTTCGGCGAAACAATTCCGCAATTAGAAAAAAATACCCTTATTACAGATGTATGCGGTATCAAGGGCGAAATGTCTGAACGTATTCACAGGCTTGCAGAAAATTATGAAATAGAATATATACCCATTCACCCTATGGCAGGAAAGGAAGTCGGAGGATACAGCAACAGCACTGCTGATTTGTATATCCGTGCGAATATGGTAATAACTCCATTCAGCAACAGCGACAAATCAAAAACAGCCTTGCTTTCAGAACTTGCCGAAAATATAGGATTCAGAAAAATTGTAGTGACAACTCCGCAGGAACATGATGAAATGATTGCATATACCTCACAGCTTGCACATATAGTATCAAGTGCGTATGTAAAAAGTCCGTCTCTTGACAAGGAAAGCGGATTCAGCGGAGGTAGCTTTCAGGATATGACAAGAATCGCTACTATGAACGAAGACATGTGGACTTCTCTCTTTATGCAGAACAGAAAAAATCTCGAAAAGGAACTCTCTGTTCTGATTGAAAATCTTGAAAAATACCGCAAGGCTCTTTCTGAAAACGATTCCGAAACTATGAAAAAGCTTATAAAAGAGGGTTCGGAACTCAAATATCAGAATCTGAAAAAGCGTGTAGGCGAATCAAATTAATATTTTTCAAGCTGTACCTTTAACTTTCTGATAATTTTTTTCTCAAGCCTTGAAATATATGACTGTGATATGCCTATCATTTCGGCAACTTCCTTCTGAGTTTTTTCCTGTCCGTCAACAAGTCCGAAACGCATTTCCATTATTTCACGCTCACGCTTTCCGAGTGATGAAACGGCATTTCTTAATATTTCACATTCAGCCTCGCTTTCAAGTCCCTTGCTGACAATATCCTCATCAGTTCCGATTATATCAGAAAGGAGTAATTCGTTTCCGTCATAATCTATATTAAGAGGTTCATCAATTGAAAGTTCATTCTTGTACTGAACTGATTTTCTCAGATACATAAGAATTTCATTTTCAATACAACGGCTTGCATAGGTCGCAAGCTTTATGTTTTTATGCGGTCGGAATGTATTCACAGCCTTTATAAGTCCGATTGTGCCTATTGACACCAAATCTTCGACTCCTACTCCCGTGGATTCAAATTTCTTTGCTATATACACAACAAGCCTTAAATTGTGTACTATCAGCATTTCACGGGCAGAGGGGTCATTTTTTTCGAGCTTTTCAAAAATTTCGCTCTCCTCCTTTTTTGTCAGAGGTGGCGGAAGTGTATCAGCACCGTTTATATAATGTACCTCACCTCTTACAAGCCTTTTGATTTTTTCCATAAATTTTGAAAACAGATTCATAAAAAAATCTCCTTTACATAAAAAATTTTTCAGAGTTTAAGAAGATTCGGATTAAATATAGCTTTTTTATCTATATCCCGAATACCTATCATTGCATCGGCTTTTTTGCAACAGCCTGTATTTTTGCTTGTTATTATAATTTCATCGGGAGAAAATACCGGAATCATTCCCGCTCCCGATACTGTTGAATACGGAATAAGACGGAATCCCTTTATTTTAAGACATTCTTCCGGATTATCGGGAATATTCACTATCTCTGACAGTTCCTCACGACTGCATATTATAACAGGCTTTCCGCTGAAAAAATCAGCAAGAGTATTTCCCGTATCAGCAAATCCCTCGAGAATAACTGTATTTCCTTTATATTTTACACTTACTTTGTAATCATCGGATAAAAGCATATTCCTGTCAAAAAAATACCGGAAAATATTAAGTGCAGTATATAAAAATGCCGTTACAAATATCAGTAAAAGAAGTGAAAAATCCACATAAAAATATGTATTGTTAAAATGCATAAATGACGGCTTAAGCCATATATATACGGCAAATATAACTCCGCCGAATATAAAATTCACTGTGAAAAAGCATACTGTATTTACAAACAGCCTTTTTAAATTCCCGAATCCGAATGCTATAAATACTATTGTAGCTCCTGCAAATATCTTTATAAGCATATTCAGAAAAATATTAAGTTCAGGAAGAAGTATCATAAGCGAATACAAGCTCCCGTATACTGCGGAAATTATTCCCCTTTTATTTGATACCTTACTTCTTGTTATTCTCGATGTCGCAAGAACAAGTATAAAATTTACATATATATTCAGAACTATCAGAACATCTGCATATATTGTCTGCAATGAACATTCCCCCTGTTTTTTATTATAATGCAAAGGAATTAAAATTTATGTCGAATACGGCAAAGGATAATATTTTATTATTGCTGAATTGATTAAATTCTTGAAAGAATTTTAGTTCAGCTTGCATTTATTATTTTTTTGTGATATTATAGAATTGGTCTGTTTCAGATTAGAAAAAAGAAAGGATTTTTATATGGATAAAAACAATTACAGCAACGAAAGCATTACAATGCTTAAAGGTGCAGACAAGGTGCGAAAGCGTCCCGCTGTTATATTCGGTTCGGACGGTCTTGACGGCTGTCAGCACTCTATTTTTGAAATTATATCAAACTCCATAGATGAAGCCCGTTCGGGATATGGCAATAAAATTATAATTACAAGATTCAATGACTGCTCCGTTGAAGTCGAGGATTTCGGCAGAGGCTGTCCCGTTGATTTCAACAAATCAGAAAACCGTTACAACTGGGAACTCGTTTTCTGCGAACTCTATGCAGGCGGAAAATTTGAAAATTCCGCTGAATCCTATGATTTTTCACTTGGTCTTAACGGTCTCGGACTCTGTGCAACTCAGTTTGCTTCCGAATATATGGACGTTGAAGTTCTGCGTGACGGATTTAAATATAATCTTCACTTTGAAAAAGGTGAAAATATCGGCGGTCTGAAAAAGGAAAAAACTTACTCAAAGCAGACCGGAACCAAAACAAAATGGAAACCAGATATTGATGTATTCACGGATATAAAAGCCGATGATTCTTTCTTTTTCGATATACTCAAAAGGCAGGCTGTTGTAAATCCGAATCTTTTGTTTGTATACCGTTCCGAAAATTCTGACGGAACTTTTACCGAAACAAATTTCATCTATGAAAACGGTATCAGTGACTACGTTAAGGAAATCGCCGGAGATAATGCTCTTGTATCGGTTCAGAACTGGAGCTGTGAAAAAAAAGGCCGTGACCGTGAGGACAAGCCCGAATATAAAGTTAAGCTTAATGTATCTCTTACATTCTCAAATAAAATAAAATTTCTTGAATATTATCACAATTCAAGCTTTCTGGAACATGGCGGTTCTCCCGAAAAAGCTGTAAAACAGGCTTTTGTCTCACAGATTGATGCCTATCTGAAACAGAATAATGCATATCTGAAAAACGAGGCGAAAATTACTTTCAATGATGTTGAGGAATGTCTGATTCTTGTATCATCATCGTTTTCAACACAGACTTCATACGAAAATCAGACTAAAAAAGCTATTACAAATAAATTCATCTATGAGGCTATGACTGATTTTCTTAAGCATCAGCTTGAAATATACTTCATAGAAAATCCCGACGAAGCCGAAAAAATTGCATCTCAGGTACTCCTCAACAAGAGAAGTCGTGAAAATGCCGAAAAGACCCGTCAGAATATGAAGAAAAAACTCTCCGGAACTATTGATATTTCTAATATGGTTCAGAAGTTTGTTGATTGCCGTACTAAAGATACTTCACGCCGTGAACTCTATATAGTTGAAGGAGATTCCGCACTCGGTTCTGTCAAAATGGCAAGAAATGCCGAATTTCAGGCAGTTATTCCGGTAAGAGGAAAAATTCTCAACTGTCTGAAAGCTGAATACTCCAAAATATTCAAGAATGATATTATAACCGATATTATAAAAGTCCTCGGCTGTGGCATAGAGGCTGAAACAAAGGCTAACAAGGATTTCGCAACATTCAATATTGAAAATCTCCGCTGGAATAAAATCGTTATCTGTACTGATGCCGATGTTGACGGATTTCAAATCAGAACACTTATTCTCACTATGCTTTACAGGCTTACTCCCTCTCTTATTGAAAAGGGATTCGTCTATATTGCAGAATCACCGCTTTTTGAAATTACCACCAAAAATATGACCTACTTTGCATACACCGAAAAGGAAAAGCAAAGTATTCTGAAAAAAATAGGTGATAAAAAATATACTCTGCAACGTTCAAAAGGTCTCGGCGAAAATGAACCTGATATGATGTCAGTCACTACTATGAACCCCGATACAAGAAGGCTTATAAAGGTTACTGCTGATGATATTAGTGAATCAGCTGAAATGTTTGAAATTCTTCTCGGTGATGACTTGCAGGGACGTAAAAACTATATATCCGAACACGGTGCGGAATACCTCGAGCTTGCCGATATAAGCTAATCAGACTAAAGGAGAACAAAAATGCAAAGGAAAAAATCCACGGAAAAAAAAATTGCCCCCAAAAAATGCAGTGCATACATTGAGGGGGCGGGAGTCGTTATTGATGAACCTATAAGCGATACTCTTAAAAAAAATTACATGCCTTACGCTATGAGCGTTATAATTTCAAGAGCATTGCCCGAAATTGACGGATTCAAGCCCTCTCACAGAAAACTTCTTTATACTATGTATAAAAACGGTCTTTTAAATCCCGACAGAGAACGTTCCAAATCCGCAAATATTGTCGGTGCTACTATGAAATTAAATCCCCATGGCGACCAGTCAATTTATGATACAATGGTAAGACTTACAAGGGGTAACGAATCACTTCTGCACCCCTATATAGATTCAAAGGGTTCTTTCGGAAAGGCGTATTCCCGTGATATGCGTTGTGCAGCTCCGAGATATACAGAGGCTAAGCTTGCTCCGATATGCAAGGAGCTTTTCAAGGATATCGACAAGGAAACTGTTGATTTCGTCCCGAATTACGATAATACTATGCTTGAGCCTACACTTCTTCCGGCAACTTTCCCGACAATTCTTGTCAATTCAAATGTCGGAATTGCTGTATCTATGGCAAGCAATGTATGCCCTTTCAATTTACAGGAAGTATGCGAAACATGTATTTCACTGATGAAAAATCCCGGACATGATATTTTAAGTACCCTCAAAGCTCCAGATTTTCCGGGCGGTGGATTCATTCTTTATGATGAAAACGAACTCCGCAAAATTTACGATACCGGCAGAGGTAGCATAAAAGTACGTTCAAAATACAGCTATGACAAGTCTGCAAACTGCATTGAAGTTACTGAAATCCCGTATACAACTACTGTTGAAGCAATAATCGAAAAAATTGCCGACCTCATCAAACAGAGCAAAATACGTGAAATTTCATATATACGTGACGAAACCGATATTGACGGCTTGAAAATTGCAATAGACCTTAAAAGAGGTACTGACCCCGACAAGCTTATGCAGAAACTTTTCAGACTTACACCGCTTCAGGATAACTATTCCTGCAATTTCAATATACTGATAGCAGGTACTCCGAGAGTTATGGGAATCCGTGAAATCCTGACGGAATGGACTGCTTTCCGTACTGAATGTATCGAAAGACGTACTTATTTCGATTTGAATAAGAAAAAGGAAAAGCTACACTTACTCGAAGGTCTTTCAAAAATACTTCTCGACATCGACAAGGCTGTAAAAATCATACGTGAAACCGAATTTGAAGAAGATGTTATACCCAATCTTATGACGGGATTCGGCATTGACGAAATTCAGGCTGAATACGTTGCAGAAATAAAGCTCCGCAACATAAACAGACAGTATATTCTCAAACGTATTGAGGAAATCGAACAGCTCCGGACTGATATAGCCGAAATGGAGGAAATCCTCAGAGATAAATCAAAGGTCAGGGCAATTATAATTAAGGAACTTAAAGAAGTTATTAAGAATTACAAGCAGCCCCGTAAAACTATGCTCTGCTATCAGACAGATTACGAATCAGAAGATACAGAAGAAGATATTCCCGATTATCCTGTTAATATATTCATCACCAAAAGCGGTTATTTCAAGAAAATTACTCCGCAGTCGCTCCGAATGAGCAGTGAACAGAAACTCAAGGAGGGCGACTATATCTCACAGACTTTTGATACTTCCAACAAATCGGAAATTATTTTCATTACTGACAAGTATCAGGCATACAAAACAAAATTATCAACCTTTGACTGCACTAAAGCAAGCGTTATGGGTGATTATATTCCCGCAAAGCTCGGATTTGATGACGATGAAAATCTTGTTACAGCTATTATAACTTCCGATTATTCGGGATATGTTCTTTTTGTCTACGAAAACGGAAAAATTACCAAAGTTCCGCTGAAATCCTATGAAACCAAAACAAACAGAAAGAAACTTGCAAACGCATATTCAAATAAATCACTCCTTGTAAAAATTCTGTTCATTCCGGAAGATACTGATATTCTCTTAAGAACTGACGGAAACCGTGCTGTTTTATGCAATACATCTCTTATAACTCCGAAATCCACACGTGACAGCATAGGCATACAGGTTATAACTCCAAAGACAAAGCATATTGTAAATTCCGCTGAAATAATAAATAATACAGAAAATCCAACGCTTGAAAAATACAGAGTAAACAACATTCCGGCAGTAGGACTTCTTGCGAAAAAACTTCCTGATAGTAATCAGCTTTCATTTGATTAATACTAAAAAATTACGGGACGCAAATTGCGTCCCGTTTTTAATTTACTTGATTTTTCTGCATTCAATATAAAATCTCTTATCTTCGGCGTGTCCCATTGAAAAGGTTTTTCTCGGCAATGCACCGTCCTTTATAACAGTAGGGAAAAGCTGATTTTTATTCATATCAGGAAGTATAAAACCGATTCCGCCCTTGTTTGCAACAAGCGATTTAAGTGTATCAGTTCCGTGAATATAATCGATTTTTCCGCCGTTTTCCTTAAGCCACTTGTCAAGGAATGTCTGCAAACTGCCTACTGTAAGATTTGAACACGGCTTTCCGATATATACTGTTTTTTCGGTATCTGCTGTAATGTAACTGAATGACTGTCCGGAGGGATTATCAGTAATTTCAAGAAAATCATTCATATCAGTCAAAAGCTTTTCAGTATCAATATCAGTAACAATTCTGTGAATTGCCTCAAACTGCAATGCAGGACTGTGGAGATTTACGATTTCGGCAAGGGCATATCTTGCAGGGTGATTTGAAAAATCCTTTTCAGGATTCTCACGTTTAAGTGATTCGTAATATTCCTTTGCAGTAGCAAGTGAATGATTTCCGTCACCCATAGCATAAAGGAGTTCCGGAACATCTTTAAGACCGTGATTATATTCTCCCAAAGTATCAAGCATACCGAAAATATTATTCTGAACATCTTCCGGAATGAGGTATCCTCTTATTTTACCGCCGTTCTGCATAAGTTCAAAGTCATAGAGCTTCTGCATACTTTTGGACATATCCGCAAGAGGTTCAATGATATTTTTGTTTTCGTCATCAATAAGTATCATAATATGCGGAAGTTCAAGAGATGCATTTTTGCGGATTTTTACTCTCGGAGGTATTCTCTCGATAACAGTTGCCTCGGTAGCTCTTACCTGTGAAGTACTTCCCTTTTCGTAATTATATTCTTCAAGGTCAATTTTTCCGACAATTCCCTGACGGAGTATGCCGTTATTCTGTATTCTTTCAACGTAAACAAGTGCATTTTTGTATTCATCAAATATATTTTTTTCAAGATATTCGTCCATAGCTGAATGAATATTTTCAATGCGTTCATCAACGTTATCAGATTCAAGATATATTTCGGGAAGTATAAGATTTAATGCTGACGGAGAATCCCCGACAATATTTTCTGTTTCTTTCCAGTATTCCGGCTCGCTTGTGTACTGGTCACAAGCTATTACAGACCATTTATACATATCTGTATTTTTATTCGGAATCAGAATATCAGCACTTTTAAAAGCATTATTCATATTTTTTCAAATTCCTTTCAGTAAATTTATTTCGGTATTCAGACGGCATACAGGAAGTCCCACAACGTTAAAGAAATCTCCCTCAATTTTTTCTATAAAAAGCGAACCCTTTCCCTGAATACCGTAACCGCCTGCCTTGTCGAAAGGTTCACCGGTAGCAATATAATCAGATATTTCGGAATCCGTAAGATTTTTGAAATACACCTTTGTAAGCTCCGTGAATGTTTTTGAAATACCATTGAAAACAAGACAACAGCCTGTTGCAACGGTGTGAACCTTTCCCGAAAGTTTTTCAAGGTATTCACGGCACTGCTTTTCGTCCATAGGCTTTCCCATAATTTCACTGCTGAGAATTACGGACGTATCACAGCCGATTACAAGCGAATCGGGATATTTTTCCGCAACGTTTTCCGCCTTGAGCTTTGCAAGATATTCGGAGGCTTTCAGAGGATTTATATTTTCCGGAATAATTTCCTCAACGTCTGAAACTGATATTTCAAAATCTTCCGTTATATAGGAAAGAAGTTCCTTTCTTCTCGGAGAACCCGATGCAAGTATGATTTTCATAATTTTACAAAGCCTTTCTTATTACCGAACCTGTTTCAAAATTCATATCGGATTTGAATGAAAATTTCATCATAGCGTGATTGACTGTCTGAATTTCCTGACCGTTTTCGTCAAGGATTTCCGACAATGTAATTTCAACTGGTTTTTTATTAGGTGAAACTATTTCAACGGTATCTCCCGCAAAAAATCTGTTACGCTGTGTACAGTATACTGTACTGTTTTCGCATTTGTCAACGACTGCAACAACATCATAATTTCTGATATATCCGCTGTTTTCGTAGTACTGACAGTCTTTCGGGTGACCGAAGAAAAATCCTGTGCAGTATTTTCTGTGACTTACTTTGAATACTTCCTCACGAATCCAATCAGGAAGCTTGAAATTATCGGGATTTTTATAATATTCATCAACAGCCATTCTGTAAGCGTTAGTAATTATAGCTGTATAGTATGCGGATTTTGCACGTCCCTCAATTTTTAAGCTTGTGACTCCTGCCTCTGCAAGCTTGTCAATATGGTCAATCATGCAAAGGTCTTTGGCATTAAGAATATAAGTACCTTTTTCGTCCTCAAAAACGGGATAAAATTCATTCGGACGTTTTTCCTCCATAAGATGATAACCCCAACGGCAAGGCTGGGCACATTCTCCACGATTTGCATCACGGTTTACAAGATACTGTGAAAGCAGACATCTTCCGGAAAATGATACGCACATTGCACCATGCACGAATACTTCAATATCAAGTTCCTTTGGAGTTTTTGCACGGATTTCAGCGATTTCCTCAAGAGAAAGTTCCCTTGCGGTAACAATACGCTTTGCACCCATATTATATAATTCATTGGCAGTAACATAATTAACGATTCCGGTCTGCGTTGAAATGTGTATTTCCATATCGGGAGCGTATTTTTTTACGAGAGACAAAAGACCTAAATCGGCAACAATAAGAGCATCGGCATTTGCACTTACTGCCTCATCGATGAACTGTTTAAACTGCGGAATTTCATTGTTTCTCGGTAGCGTATTGCATGTAATATATACTTTTTTGTTATTCTTATGTGCAAGAGACACAGCTTTTACAAGGGTATCATAATCAAAATTCGGAGAGCCTGCTCTCATACCGAAATTTTTTCTTCCGAGGTATACCGCATCTGCACCGTACCGGAGTGCAGATTCAAGGCGTTCAGAATCTCCGGCAGGTGCAAGGACTTCAAGATTTTTTTCTGTCATTTATTCTCCCTCTCCGGCTTCAGCAATCTGCTGTTGTACCATTGCAATATTTTCTTCATGTTCCTCAAGAGTTTCAGCAAAATATGTCTGTGAAGTATTAACATTAGCATAGAAATAGTAATAATTGCTCGGGAAGTTTTCAAGAACGGCATCAATAGCCTCAATACCCGGATTGCATATAGGTCCGGGGGGAAGTCCGGGACTTTTGTATGTGTCATATGCATCAAGTATAAGCTGGTCTTCTATTTCCATATGCGGTTTTATAACGTCACGGGCATAGTATGTAGTAGGGTCGGACTGCAAAAGCGGGAAGGCATCGGGATTATTAAGTCTGTTCCAGAATACCGATGCAACCATAGTCATTGATTCCATAGAGGGAGCTTCCGCCTGAACTATTGATGAAAATGTAATAAGCTGGTCAAGAGTCAGACCGAGTTCCTCCATTTTTTTATAGCGTTCGTCAGTCATTTTCTGGTCAAAATTGAGATATATTTTCTGACATACCTGTTCAGGTTCCATATTTTCATAGAAATAGTAGGTATCAGGAAAAAGGTATCCCTCCATACGGTAGAATTTAAGTGTTGTTGAAGAATTGAGTTTGTTTTCAAAATCAAAACCGTATCCGCCCGAATTGAAGTAGAATATAAAATCAGATGCTGAACATACATTTGCACTCTCAAGCTTTGTTGCAGCGTCAACAAGCGTTATTCCCTCGGGGAATGTAACGCTTACCTGTACTTTTTCCTCGCTCTGAATACTTGTAAGTTCTTCTATTATGGTTTCATATGCCATATTGGGACGCACAAAATGTTCGCCGGCTATATATTCATTATCAGAATTGCTTAGACGTGAAAAGAGCTGGAAAAACTCTGGAGACTTTATAATTCCGTCCTGTTCAAGCATAAGCGAAATTTCTTCAGTAGTAGCACCCTCCGGAATAACTATAAGCTGAGTATTTTCGCTTTTGCCTATTCCGAGCATATCCTTTCCGTATGCAATTATTACAAGCGAAAGCGATATAGCTACCGCAAAAATAAGAGTTGTAAGGATAAGCACACCGGGGAGTCTGTAATGATGTTTTTTTCTTTTTTTCTTTTTCTTTTTTTTCTTAGCCGGAGCTTCTTCGGGCTGTTCATCGGATTCAGGAATTTCATCTGATTCGGCTGAAACATTTTCATCGTTTAATCCGGAGTTTTCTGAAGCTTCCTCAAAATCCCCGACAGTTTCAGCGGAACGGAGTTTAAATTCGGAAGCCTTAAAAGACTTTTCAATAAAGTTTTCTTCTTTTTCGGCATCATCAGTCTGCGGAATTTCACTTTCAGTTTTTTCTTTTTTCTGATTTTCTGTGTCTTTAAGAATATCATTTATAATCGAATCGTTATCTTTCGGCACTGCACTGCACCGTCCTTTCTTCGGTAATAACTTTCTTTATTTTTACATCATGCTTTTCTGACGGGAGACTTTCAGAGAGCATTTCATCATAGCAGATTCCTACTGTATATATATTTTCTGATTCAAGAAATCTGTCGTAATAGCCTCCGCCGTATCCCAGACGTGTACCGTCCGGAGAAAATGAAAGTGCCGGAACGATACAGACGGTATTCTTATTTATAACTGCCCTGATGTTTCCGGAGGGTTCGGGTATTCCAAAAGCTCCGGCTGAAAGCTCATCAAGTGATTTTATATATATAAATTCCATAATGCCGTTTTCAAGACATCTCGGAACGGCAACTTTCTTTTCTTCTTCAAGAAGTCTTTTTATTATGGAATATGTATCGGTTTCAGAACCGTATGAAACATATATAAGTATGTTTCGGGAATTTTTTACTTCCTCAAGACTGAGAACACGTTCCGCAATTTTAAAATCCTTTTCAGACTTTCCGGAAATCTGATTCCTTTTCTTACGGAAAATTTTTCTGAGTTCCTTTTTATCCATAATTATTCAAAAAGTATTGCAGACTTAATCTGTTCGCTTAAAGCCTTTGAATCAAGAACTTCAATAAGCTTCAGCCCGAAATCAAGAGCAGTTCCCGCACCTCTTGATGTAACAATATTTCCGTCAGCAACGGCAGGACAGTCAGCTATTACAGCACCTGTAAGTTCCTTTTCAAATCCTGTATAGCATACAGCCTTCCTGCCTTTAAGAAGTCCTTTGTGACCAAGTATTGACGGAGCTGCACAGATTGCACCTATAATCTTATTGTTTTCGATACAGAAATCAATTGCTTTCTGTACGGTTTCATCTGCCTCAAGGTTAAGAGTTCCGGGCATACCTCCGGGGAGAACTATCATTTCAAGCGAATCGTCAAGAACAATTTTATCCGTAGTCGTATCAGTTAAAACGGTTATTTTATGTGAGCCGGTAACTGTATTCTTTCCGACTCCGACAGTAACAACATCTTTCTTTGCACGTCTTAACAAATCAACAGGAGCTGTTGCCTCTGTTTCCTCAAATCCGTCAGCCAGAAAAACATAAATCATATTATATACTTCCTTTCAGTTTTATTATTTAAAAGTAACTGTAAATTTTTCAAGGATATATGCGGGATTATATGAAAGCTTTGACTTTCTGAGTCCCTCAATTCCCATATCCTCCTCACGGTTTACATATCTGAAATTTTCCGCAAATGCCTTGCAGAACTGATTATTTATTGCGGGATATATTCCCTGATATGAAGTGTCTGCCTTTTCGATATGAACGCATAAAGTATCGCTGTTAAGTCTTTCGCCTATTGTAAATGCTCTGACCTTATTGTCTATTCTTATAACTCCTCCGAAAAGGCCAAATTCACGGAAATTCGTAAAAAATGTATTTATTGCGAACTGCTCCGCAACGCTTGAAAAATCATCTATACCGTTTTTCCCGTTGTAATTCAACGCACTGAATTCTATACACTCATCAAAATCAGATTCAGTCATTACAGAGAAATTCCAGTTATACTGATTTATTTTTGAAAGATGATTTCTTTTCTGATGATACTTTCTTCCGGAAAGATTAATAAGGTCGGAGGAATTATATATATAATCGGAACTGTCACGGTCAAATTCAACAGTAAATTCACCGGAATAAAGGCTTTTCATAAATTCGAGACCGTTCTGTGTTACTCCCGAAATTTTCAGAGGCTTTCCGAGACTTTCAGCATATAGTTTCATCTCGTCAATAACTTCTTTATAATTCCCCTCTCCCGACGGAAAAAGAAATACAGGTATATTATCATCAGTATCAAAGGCACAGGAGATATAAAAATTCTTATAAAATGCTATTCTGGAATTGCTTAATCTCCGCCATGCCATATTGTTTGCGAAACTGTATTCGCAACCCTGAAAATCCGATTTTTCAAGACAACTGCATATTCTTTCCTTATCGGATATATCAATAATTCTGAAATCAAGCATTTAACTCACCATTCTTAAACAGTTTTTTTAAGCGAGGAAATATATTTTCTGACTTCTTCAGCCTTACCGCATGACATTTTTCCCTCGGGACACTTTCCGTTACAGCATGATGCTCCGGCATTTCTGAATACTGACGGTGCAACCTGACTGCAAAGCCTCAGCATTTCGCATGCAAGCTCACGGATTTCCCACTGGGCTCTGTTACAGCATCTTAATCTGAAGAAATTCAGAAGACTTCTCGCATTCATAGTAACCATCATTTTAGTTTCGCAGGCATTCGGAAGAATAAATCTTGCGTCCTCGATAGCTTTTTTTTCGGCTCTGCTTTTTGCAGATTTTTCGGGAATACCCTGACTGACAAATTCCTTATAGTATTTTTCTGCAAGAATATCGCTTACAGTATTGTAATCCCTGACGGCATTTTCCATAGATTTTTTATATATTTCGCAAGCTTCGGGATTTTCGGCAATTGCAGGCGGTGTTATATACTGAAAATTATCCTGACGCACATATCTCTGACTCTGTACAGAAAATGATGCTATGCGGTGTCTTGTAATCTGGGCAAGGAGAGTTCTTGAAACTCCCTCTATTCCGAATGTAAATGTTATATGTTCAATAGGGCTTTCGTGACCCAAATCGGCAAGCATTTCAACAAATGCCTTTGTTTTCTGTTCATCAAGACCCTCCATAAGATTCATGGCACTTGTATCAGAATAGCAGAGCTTAGCGGAAGATGCTATAATTTTTTCGGGGTCGGGGGTGTGAGTTATCAGAGTTACTTTCATTATAATGATAATCCTTTCTTCAGCATTTTATTCACTTCAGTAATTATAGCATTTTTATCATATAAAGTCAAGAAAACTATTTTTTGATTTCACGCTGTTTTTTCTGAAGTCTTACGTCCTTGCCTTTGAACTGCATAGCTATATACATTGTAACAAGACGTGATTTTACTCTTTCGGAATATCTGTTTTTAATTTCTTCTGTGGAAAGATTTGTACTTATTATAGTAGATTTTGACATGTTAAGACGTGTATTTATTATGTTATATACAGTTGATACATAAAACGGAGAGGAATATTCTGTTCCGAGGTCATCAAGTATAAGCAGGTCAACATCATTAACAAGTGAAAGAGTATCATTTATTTTGTCACGTCCGAAATGCTCCATTTCTATTTTATGAAGTATATTTATTGCTGAATCATATATGACACTGTAACCCTTTTTCAGTACTTCATTTGCAATTGCAAGTGAAAGATGAGTTTTTCCGAGTCCGGTATCACCGCTCATTATAATATTTTCATTTTCTTTTCCGAAATTTTCAACAAAAGATTTAGCACGTTCAAGAATCCTTTTCATTACATCATAATCACTTCCCTGATAATAATCAAGGCTGAATGTATCAAAGCTTGAAAGCTTTATCTGTGATGATTTATTCATTTCATCAGCAGAAATCTTTCCGACAAGCTCCATAAAGCAGTGGCAGTAATGACCGTCTTTATACCCTGTATCATTGCAGTCTCTGCAACAATATTTTATAGAAAGGTAATCAGAAGGATAGTTATAGTTTCTGAGAGTAGATTTTATAAGTCCCTGAATTTCAAAGTTTGATTTTCTTAGCTCTGCAATTTTCTGTTCAACGTTTCTGCCATCTGAAATAATTTTAAATATCTGATGACTTGTATCGTAAAGATGTGCATTCAATTCATTTATTTCAGGAATATCCCTGTTTACTTCTTCAATTCTCCGCTGATTTTCACTTATGGCATCAATACGCCGTTTTTGTATAATATTTAAAGCTTTTTCATAAATTTCAGATTTATTCATTTTATTCTCCTTTAGAAGTTATTCCATAAAGCCTCATATTCATCTTCAAAATCATTGCTTTCCGTATTTTTAACGGAATCTGATTCTGTTTTTTCTTTTTTAAACAGACTTTTGAAATCAATATCGTCCTTTTCAGCCTGTTCAACAGTAGTGATATTTTTTTCCTTCCACCTTTTAAGAACAGCATCTATATATTCTATCGGAAGTCTTACAGGGTTGCCGGTATTTTCAACAGCCTTTTCATATGCAAGCTGAATCAGTTCATCGGAATATTTTTCCGATTTCCAGTTCATTATAAATCTTTTCTGCTTTGTGACAGGGTCTCTGCCCATTGAAAACATTCTTTTAATCTTCGCAATAAATGAACGGGTTTCGGCAGATTCCTTAAGACGGTTTACTTCATTCTGTGCAAGTACAAGGCTGTCAATACCATTCCTTTTAAAATCAACTGCAATGGATTCTATTTCCCATATGTAAGTTTTATTTACAGAACTGCAGTAGCTGACAATCATTATAATTACTTCTGCCGGAAGTCCGAGATACTGATAAATCCATACAAGTGAACGCTGTACGGCAAAATTAAAGTTGCTTAAATATTTTTCAGCGGTATTGAAAAGTTCACTCAACTGAGAATTTGATTTAAGCATATCAGATATTTCTGACGGAGTAATATTAAGTCCTTCGCTTGAATCCCTTGAATAAGAAACATAATTTTTCTGTTTTTGGGGAACAGATTCCGGAAGTACAGCCGAAGGCATTGAAAATATACTGTTTACAGGCGGTAATTCGCTGTTATCATCTGAAGGAAGTATCCCATGCTGTTCCCAGAATAAAACCGAATCACTTACAGTATCCTCCGGCAGGTCAAGAGCCTGTGCAATTTCATCGGTTTCAAAGGATTTGCCGTTATTCCGCAGAAGATAAAGCAATACTTTTAACTGCGAACCGTCTGCTATTTTAAGGAACCTGTCCGCAACAATACACGGAACTCCGAAAAGATTTCCCCATATTCCGCAGTTAAAGCCGTATTTCATAAAAAATTACCTCTCAAAAAATTTTTCTGTTTTATTATTATAGCATTTCTGAATCAAAATGTAAATACAGAGAAATTATTTTTTTTTGAAAAATGTCACCTTATTTTGAAAAATATGGTTGACATTTTGAAAATACTGTGATATAATCAAAAGCAAAGGAGGAATTTATTATTATGGAAAAATCAAAAATTTCAGTAAAGGACATTGCAAAATGCGGAATGTGTACGGCTTTAATAGCAGTATGTGCGTGGATTCAGATACCTATGACTGTACCGTTTACACTTCAGACTTTCGGGATATTTGTTGCAATCGGACTTCTCGGAGGAAAACTCGGAACAATGTCAGTTCTCGCCTATGTTCTTTTAGGAGCTTGCGGACTGCCTGTTTTTGCAGGATTTTCGGGAGGTCTTGGCGTAATAGCAGGTACGACGGGCGGATATATAGTCGGATTTGTAGCCTCTGCACTTGTAATGTGGCTTTTTGAAAAACTTCTCGGAAAAAGCTATCCCGTACTTATATGTTCTATGGTTGCCGGACTTCTTGCATGCTATATACTCGGTACAGCGTGGTTTATGCTTGTATACTCCAGAAATAACGGAAGTGTCGGACTTATGCAGACTCTTTCATGGTGTGTTATACCGTTTATAATTCCCGATGCCGTGAAAATTTTCTGTGCATCGATTATTGTAAAGGCAATCGGAAAATATGTTAACGCTTAGACCTCATCATCTGCTTTGCACCGAATTTTTTGAGGGTAAGGGTTACAGTGAAAAATTTA
This sequence comes from uncultured Clostridia bacterium, assembly GCA_945910815.1. Classification (GTDB taxonomy): domain Bacteria; phylum Bacillota; class Clostridia; order Oscillospirales; family Ruminococcaceae; genus Ruminococcus. Next base: position 14,863 of record CAMDZD010000008.1, on the reverse strand, counting down.
CCGGAAATATGTATAAAATAATATCAGAGCTTGAAAAAAATCCCGAAATATTTCTTGCGGTCAAATCTGATGTTATATGCTCCGAATGTCCCAGAAACTGCATATCCGGAAAGGCTTTTTCATACGACAGAAAAATTCTTGAATACTGCAATTTAAATGAAAATACTGTTTACAGATACAGCGATTTGAAACAGAAAGTAAAATCAGAAATACTTGAAAAGAATTTTCTCGAAAATATATGCGGTGATTGTCAGTGGTACAGCATTTGCAGTAAATCAGAAAAGGGCGGAATATAAATTTCCGCCCTTGATTTTTTTTACTTGTTAAGCAGAAAATCTGCCTGTTCCTGAAGTTCTTCAAGAGTAATTTCACCGTTTTTATAAGCTCTTTTTGCCTCTATAAGTGAGAAACAGTTGAGCTGTTCGTCTGATATATCGGATTCCTTTACCCACTTACAGCCGAACGAAATACCTTCGCCCTTGAGAAGTGCCGGAATTTCAAATTTATCATTCGGCCAGTATGTTTTGCCCTTGTATGTCCAGCCCGCAAAAACATATCCCGATTTAGTGAACTCACATTCCGGTACTGTAATCGTATCGCCGTATGATGCCTTTACTTTCGTTATCTGCGTAAGCGATGCCGAAAATTTTACGTTATAGGTCAGAGGACTCCATATAGCTGTAAAATATGCTTCTTCATCGGGCATTGTATACGTTGCACTTGTGAGATAATCCTTGCCGTCATTTTCACAGTGCCAGCCGGAAAGATTATAGCCTTTTCGTGCGAATCTTGTATTGTCGGCAAGTTCAAACGACTGTGTCGCAAATTTTTCAAATGAAACGGCTGTTCCGCCGATAACATCATCAAAATCTCCGGCAAGATAGTTTACATTGTGCCATGCTCTCCAGACAGGATAAAGAACCAAATCATAAGAGGGAGCAATCATCTTCTGACCTTTCTGGAATATGCGTTCTCCGTCAGTCCAGCCACACTGCTGGTATCCCTCTTTCTGTACTACATCTTTAGGAACAAGAACAACAAGCCCTGCAACAGAGGAAACTTCGTCTGCGGGTTCAAGAAATTCTCCTCCGTCAGCATCATATGTTACTGTATGGAAATCCTTGTCGCCTTTCTTAAACCATACAGGAGAAAGAACCGTGTCGCTTTCGGGCATTTTAAACGCATCGCCCTCCTGATACATAATGTAATTGTCATAAGTCCAGCCGGAAAAATAATATCCGTCTTTTTCGAGTTCTCCCTCCGGAATAAGTATTGAAGAACTTCCCTCTATTGTCATATTCGGGAAATCATAATCCGCACATGTTCCTCCGTCAAGGTCAAAGCTTAATGTATATGAAACCTTTCCGGAAGTTTCTCCGAATGAACTGACAGCCGATAAACTGCTTACAGAAAGAGTCAAAGCCGTAACTAAAGAAAAGCACTTTGAAAATAAATTCATAAATAAATCTCCTTATTTAAATCTGTTTAATTTTTCGTCATAGAAATATCCTATTGATTTAAGTCTGTTGATTATATCATCTTCGGAAACATCAAGACTTCTGCATAAATCATCAAGATTTTTATAATTATCCCTCAGCATCGTATTTACATAACTGAGAAGTATGGAAGGGTCATTAGGAATAAGCATGAATATTAAACTTTCCTTTCGCAAATACTCTATAAATTAATGTTACATTATATAATGATGTTTGTCAAGAAAAGCATTAAAAATTTTTTATTTATGTTTATACTGCACAAATCAATAATAACTTTTTTGTTACTGTTCACAATAGTTCTGACTGAAAAAATATGATATAATAGTTATAAGTTCCATTTGGGAAAATAAAATAATTAAGGAGTCTTAAATTATGAATGGTATTATATTCGATTTGGACGGAACTCTCTGGGATTCTTCAAAGCAGGTTGCTGTTGCATGGAATAACGCTATGAGAGATTATTCGGACGGCAGAATAAGCGTTGATGATAATTTTATGAAAAGCATTATGGGAAAAACTATGGACGAAATTGCTCTTATGTTATTTCAGAATTATCCCGATTTGGATATTGAGCTTATATACAAAAAATGCTTCGAGTATGAGGAAGAATATCTGCTGAAATACGGTGCAGAACTCTATCCCGAACTCGAAAGCACTCTGAAAATTCTTTCTGAAAATTACATGCTTTCAATAGTAAGCAACTGTCAGAAAGGATATATTGAAGCTTTTCTGAATCATTATGGTTTTGAAAAATATTTCTCCGACAGGGAATGTTTCGGAAATACTCTGAAAGAAAAGGATTATAATATAAAGCTTGTGCATGAACGTTCCGGCTGTGAAAAATCAGTTTATGTAGGTGATACTGAATGGGATTACAATTCAGCAAAAAAAGCCGGTGTAAAATTCATTCACGCAAAATACGGTTTCGGAAAAGTTCCCGAGGGCGTTCCGTATATTAATAAAATCAGCGAACTTCCCGATATAATCAGAGATTTATACTGAGAACCTTTTCCGATGATTTATACTGAACAGTTTCAACTCCGCATTTTTTAAACATAAGACACGATGCCTTTACTCCCTCCGTATCGGCATACTTGTTTTCAGCATACACAACCTTTTTTATACCGCTTTGTATTATTGCCTTTGCACATTCATTGCACGGAAAAAGTGTTACATATAGAGTCGCATTTTTAAGACTTGCCGTATTTCTGTTAAGTATTGCGTTAAGCTCGGCATGACATACAAAGGGGTATTTTGTTTCAAGAGATGTTTCACCAGTTCGCTCCCACGGCATATCATCATCATTACAGCCTGTCGGCATACCGTTATATCCTACTGCAACTATCTTTTTTTCCTCATTGACGATACAGGCTCCCACCTGTGTTGAAGAATCCTTGCTCCTCTGTGCGGAAAGCTTTGCTATTCCCATAAAATATTCGTCCCATGAAATATAGTTTTCACGTTTCATATTCATTAAAACCTCCGGTTTTTTGTTTTATTATATCATGATTTATTGAAAAAATCAAGCTTTAAAATTATCCTTGATTAAAAAAAATATTTTTTTGAGTTTATATTGACTTTTTATATTAAACTGTGATATAATATCATGTAGCTCAAATACTGAATCGTAGCCAAGGGGTAAGGCAACGGACTTTGACTCCGTCATTCCGCTGGTTCGAATCCAGCCGGTTCAACCATTAAATACACGGTATTCTGTGATTGTTTTCAGAATACCGTGTTTTTTTGTCCGTAATTATTAACAAACTGTAAATATTCTGTGAATTTTAAATGTCTGCGTTTAAATAATCAGTTTTTTCTGCCCTTTTATAGAAATACATTTTCGGGAGGAAAAAAATGACTGAAATAATTATTGCATTAATAACGGGAATATGCTCCGTTGCGGGAGTTATATTCACTACTTCGGCAAGCAACAGAAAATTACAGCATCAGCTTGAAATAAATCAGGCTGTTGTAAATACCAAGCTTGAAAATCTTACAGAAGAAGTCAGAAAGCATAATAATTTTACTGTCCGCGTACCTATTTTAGAAGAACAGGTTTCTGCTCTCAATGAAGAAATAAGAGAACTTAAACATAAAATCGAGGTGCTTGAACATGATTAAAAACCTTGCAAAGCTGATTGATGTCAAATCAATCGTAACTCTTATTTTAACGGCTGTTTTTGCAGTTCTGTCACTTAAGGGGAAAATATCACCCGAACAGTTTCACACTGTTTTTACAGTCGTTATAAGCTTTTACTTTGGTACGCAGTATCAGAAAAACAAGGAGGAAAATTCCGATGAAAAATAAAATTATTGAACTTGCAAAAAAACAGACCGGAAATGATTACACTATATACTGCCGTGATATGGGATATAATTACCGCATTGAATGGTGTGCATGTTTTATATCGTGGCTTGCTGAAAAGCTTGATATTACTGATATTATTCCTGTGGATATGTCATGCAACAGTCAGATTGCAAAATTTAAAAAAATGGGTGTATGGCATACCGATAAAAATTTTCAGTCCGGTGACATACTTTATTATGACTGGGACAATTCCGGAGATGCCGACCATGTCGGAATTATCGAAAAGTCAGAAAACGGCTTTTTATCTGTAATCGAAGGTAACAGCGGAATCTATCCGGATGACCGTGTCCGTTACCGTGAAATCAGTTCCGGAAGTCCTCTGATATTCGGATACGCCCGACCTGACTATAATAAATTTACGGAATCCGTTTCTGTAATTCTCCCCGTACTTAAAAAAGGCAGTTACGGAAATGCCGTAAAATCTCTGCAGATACTTCTTGATTCAAAAGGCTTTAATCTCGGTGCATACGGTATTGACTGCGATTTTGGTTCTGATACAGAATATGCTGTCAAACAGTTTCAGAAAAAATACAGTATTGATATTGATGGCATTGCCGGAAAAGATACATGGACTAATCTGCTGACATAGAAAAATTACGGTATTTCGCAGTTGTTTCACGAAATACCGTATTTTTTTCAGTAATAATCCGGATATAATATTTGCAACAGCCTATTTATTTTGATTTAAAATCAGAAAGGTGTTGTTTCATACATTTTCCTGAGCTTTTCAAGTGCCTTTTTCTCTATTCTCGAAACATACGAACGGGAAATGTCAAGTATTTCAGCAACTTCATTCTGCGTTCGTGGAAGTGTTCCGTAAAGACCGTAACGCATTACTATTATTTTTTTCTCACGCTTTGTAAGACATTTGTCAATAAAACGCAAAAGCTGTTCGGAATAAATCATCATATCAACCTGCTGGTTTATATCCTTTCCGTCGTCCATAAGGTCGATAAGCGTTAAAGTGTTTCCGTCCTTGTCGGTTTCAATCGGCTCGCTGATGTATACATCTCCTGCCGATTTTTTTGTCGCCCTGAAATTCATAAGTATTTCATTTTCTATACTCTCTGTTTGGCTCTGATATTTCCTCATCGTCCGAGCCAAATAAATATATATTTACATTCTTCCCGTCCCAGATGATTTTATGTATTATTGTTCTGAGGAACCTTTTCTTTTCTTCAAAATCCATATTATCAATTAAGCCTGCAAGCGTTTTAATGCTATCGGATAATTTTTCAAAATGTTCTACGGACATATTCTCTTTATTAATCAGCTGTTCATTTTCATTTATTTTCCGGTTTAAATCTTCAATTTGTTCTTCCATTTCTTCTATTCTTTTTATAAATTTTTTTCGCAAATTTTCACTATCAGTTTCTGAAATACTGCATATAAGATTTTCAATGTTATTTTGAAGCTTGCCTGACTTCTTTGTTGCTTCCGTTATTTCATCTCTGTATTTTTGTGTATTATCCTTAAAAGTTCCGATACCGTTTTTCATATTTTTCATAAATTCAGAATTATCTTCAGAAAGCTTTTTTATTTCATCACATACTTTTTTGTCAAGTTCTTTTCCTTTTGGTCTTGACATTTTGCATTTCTCACTTTTGCTTTTTTCTTTCAGCTCGCAAAGATAACTAAAGGAAACTTCTCCTGTTTCGGAATTTCTTGAGGTTATTTTAGGTCGCATACGGCTACCGCAGTCTCCACAGTAAAGGATTCCGGAACACAGTGAAATATGACTGTTTGGTCTTCTGTAAGATTTGGATTTGTTTTCTTCAAGAATTTTCTGTACCTTTATCCAGTTACTGCTTTCAATTATTCCTTTATGTTTTCCCACCGAAACAATCCATTCTTTTGCATCTTTAAAAGAGTTCATTTTGCCTGTCTGCTGTTTTGTCTTGTTATATATCATCATACCGTTGATACGATTAAATCTTTCTGAGTCAGCATAAATACTACAGCCTAATTCTTCAAAATATTTTCTTGCATGTTCGTCTGCAATCATATATACAGGATTCTGGAGTATAGCTTTTATTGTCGTAGCTGAAAAGTTATGCTGTCTTTTTGAGTGGACTTTTTCAACGTAATTTAAATAATGTTCCACCTGACAAAGTGACTTTTGTTCAAGAAACTTTTCAAAGATTAATTTTACAAGTTCTGCTTCTTCATCTATGATTTCAAGCATGTATGCATATCGGTTTCTTCCGTCCGATGAGATACTTCCGACAGTTTTAACACTTTTATATCCTGTCGGGGTATTTCCGCCAAGCCATCTGCCGTCCTTAGCAAGATTTTTCATATTATCACTGATACGTTCGCTAATCATTTCACGTTCCAATTGTGAAAATACAGATGCTATAACTTTCATAGCTCTGCCCGGAGCTGTTGATTCATCAAAATTTTCAGTGCATGATACAAGTGATATATTTTTTTCACTTATTAAGTTTGATAATTCAAAAAAATCACTTGTATTTCTGCTCAGCCGGTCTAATTTATAGCATACAATACACTTCAGTTCTTCTTTTCTGCACTTTTCCAGCATTTCCTGATATTCTTCACGATTTGTATTTTTTCCTGAATAACCCTCATCCTGAAATACCATAATATCCTCGTCATCTGCATCAGGATATATTTTTCTTATTTTATCCATGCATATGCTCTTCTGAACATCTATGCTTTCACCTTTTCCGGTAAATTTCGATTTTCTGCAATATATAGCTATTTTTTTGTTTTTGTTAGTATCCATAACAAAATCCTCCAAACTTTTTTGTTTTTATTATATCACATATGGAACGATAAATAAAGCTTTTATTATATATTTTCCATATGAGAAATATTTTAATTTAAATATTCATATTCAGGTTTTCATCTTTACTATCTTGATTTTTATTGTTATCCTTATACTTAAGGACGTGATAAAAATGAATAAAGATTTTTGGGATTTAATTGATAAAATTCCTGACGGTAATAAGACAAGGGCAATTTTGGCTGACCAATATGTAAATAATAATATAAAGCAAAATTTAGACAAAATCAGCGACAAGATTTATGTCGACAGCAACGATAATATATGTATCGAAACTGATGAGATTTATAAAATTATTGCCGAGGAGTCAATAAAAATTCTGAATAACTATAATGCAAAAAATAATAAGCAATGCAAAACTTTTGTTACAGTGCCTGTTACACTCAGAAAGATTATTTACTTTACAGTTTATATTCAATATCTGATAAACTTCGGTTCAAAGAAAAACAAAGAAGATATTAAACCCATATATCAGAAAGCAACTTTAGATGGCATAAATAAAGAATTGAGCGATTTAAATTCGGACATAAGATTTCATAAAAATTCATTTAACAGAGAGAAATGGAATATTTCGCCTTATCTTGATTTTGCCAATAATATATACCAACCATTTAAGATGCCTATATACTACCAAGGGCAAAAAAATAATATATACGGATTTATGATTTCATCACTTGCCAGAGAAGTTTATTATGATACTTTTGCAGATGTTTTTGCAGGTTCAGGTTCAGCTCTGATGAATGTGTATCACACAAGAGGAGTAACCGAGTATCTTAATGATTTAAACCCTGCGAATTTTAATTTTTTCGGGGTATTAAAACAAGATTATGACGGATTTCAAAGCGAATTGAAAACCCTTATCAAAGTAATTGAAAGTTTTTCAAATACTGCAAGAGTTAAAATGACAAAGCAACTTTATAAATATGCAGATGATACAATAAACAACAAGTCAGTTAACAACCCTGTAACCATTAGTTATAATTTCAGTAATAATAATATTACCAAGGCAGTTGCCTTTTACTTTGTACACTCATTCAAAATTAATGGTCATATATCGGCATCAGGAATAAATGAGGATAGCATAAAAAAGTTTATTAAAGAGTCCAAGTCCAATATTCTTAAAGGATACAGCGAACGCTTAAAGCACGTAAACATTTTAAATCAAGATGCTATTCAGCTTTTATTAAATCCTGATATTAATAAAAGCACTGCTTTGTGTTATCTGGACTCTCCATATACAGCAACTAAAGGCTATTCAGTTGAATTTACCAAAAAGGATATGGAAGATTTAATAGATAATTTAAGCAAGTTCAAGGGTAAGTTTATCTTTTCTTGCAGAGCGTCTATACGACTTCAAAAAAGTTTAAATCGAATGTTTGAAGAAATTTTTTACAATTCAGATTTTAATTCAGATTTTTATAAATATGCAAGAAAAGAAAAAGATGTAACATCAAAAGAAAAAGAAATTCATGAGTTTTTTTCATATTTTGATAATGCTTTTCATAATAAACAGCTATTTGTTTTATATCAAAGTCCTACGGAAAGTGATATAAATGGTTCTGCCAAAAAAGAAGATATTGAAAATATGATATACGAAAATAAGATGTTTGAGATAATGATAACTAATTTTGATTTTAAATGTCCGGATATTAACGATTTTACTAAAATAACTTCAACAGACAATATGAGAAAAAAAGGCTTCTGCAAAATAGAATTTAATGAATTCTATAATATTGTTCATTCGACATTTTCCCAAATGCTTAAAAAATGTTAATAATATATCTGAGATTTTTTATTAACATAAGAATTATGATGTCATTTATAGGTTATCAGATAACTGCTTTGCAAGACCGTTAAGATAGGCATTAAGAAGTTGTCTGTCAGACTTTGAAAGAGTTCTGTATGTTTCAATGAGATGACGTTCATCGGAGTTAAGCATATCAGATGCGTTAATTATCGGGGTATCAGTATCAAAGAACTGAGAAAGAGTAATCTGAAAGCCGTTGCATATCTTTTCCAATGTGAATACGCTCGGTACAGTATTTCTTACAAAGATGTTGTTTAAAGATGAATATGCAAGTCCTGATTCCTTTGCAAGACGGTAAACAGTCCAGTTGCGTTCCTTTAAGAGCTGATACATTCTTTCTATAACATAATTTTGTTTTAATTCCATAGCATAAATACTCCTCAATTTAATATATTTCAATAATAATATTCTAAGTTAATTTCAGATAATAATACAGATGTAAAGTTGAGTCATATTTTTTGATATATATTAATTTTCAATTGAACATTATTAATAAGATGTACTGTTTAATTAAAGACGGTGCATCTTTTTATTTTCGGTTGATTTTTATATTGATATAAGGTATAATAATTATAAGTTAAATAATCAGGGAGGGGTATTATGAATTACAAACCGATACCAATAGGAGTTGAGAATTTCAAGGATATAATAGACAAGGGGTATTATTACGTTGACAAGACTCTTTTTATAAAGGATATACTTGATAACAAAAGCTATGTAAATCTCTATACACGTCCGAGAAGATTCGGTAAAACGCTTAATATGAGTATGCTTAAATATTATTTTGAGAAATCAGATGAAGATACTTCATATTTATTTGACGGTCTTAATATTTCAAAGCAAGATAAAAAATATAAGGGGTATCAGGGGCAGTATCCTGTTATAAGCATATCGCTGAAAAGTATGAAACAACCTAAATATGAAGAGGCTTTTTCTGAATTTAAAAGCATTATTGCAAACGAAATCTGGAGACATAAGGAATTATTAAATTCTGATATACTTATGCCTATAAGCCGAAAAAAATTAGAAATGATTTGTAATGATACTGCTGATAATACTGTCTATAAAACAGCATTGAGACTGCTCTCCGACTGCTTATGTGCGGTATATAATAAAAAGGTTATCATTCTCATAGATGAATATGATGTACCGCTTGAAAGTGCGTATTTCAGGGGGTATTATGATGAAATGGTAAATCTGATTCGTTCAGTATTTGAGAGTGCTTTAAAGACTAATAATTCGCTTGAATTTGGGGTATTGACTGGTTGTCTGAGAATTTCAAAGGAGAGTATATTCACAGGTCTTAACAATCTTAAAATAAACAGCATTACGACACTTGATTACAGTGAATATTTTGGATTTACTGAAAAAGAAGTAAAGACTATTGCTGATATTTATGGAATTTCATCAAGATTTGATGATATTAAAGACTGGTATGATGGCTATCTGTTTGGCAATACTGAAATATACAATCCGTGGAGTATTATTAATTTTATATCAGATGCCAAATCTGACCCTGACACTATTATTAAACCTTACTGGAGTAATACAAGCTCTAATGATATTATTCATAAGCTTATTACTGAGGGCGACGAGGATATAAAAGATACCGTTGAAAATCTTGTAAACGGGGGTATGATTTCAAAACCTTTGTATGAAGATATTACTTACAGAAATATAAACGTAAATTCAGATTATATATGGAGCTTTCTGCTGTATACGGGGTATCTTAAGGCTGTCCGCATCTATTTATCCGGAAATACTCTGTATGCCGATATGGTGATTCCAAACAGAGAAGTAACAAGCATTTATGAAAATACAATTATGCAGTGGTTTAATGAGAAAATTGTTTCAACTTCAAGAGATGAGCTTTTCAGTGCAGTAATAAGCGGAAATACATTGCAGTTTGAGGATATATTACTTGACTGGCTTGAAGATACTATAAGCTACTATGATACAAAGGAGAATTATTATCACGGATTTTTGGCGGGTTTACTGTCGGGATTCAAGGGGTATAAAACAGAGTCAAACCGTGAAAACGGTATCGGCAGAAGTGATATAATTTTACTGGAACAGAGACGTCACAAACTTGCTGTTATTATTGAAATAAAGGTTGCCGATGAGTTCTCACAGTTAAGTCAGAAATGCGATGATGCTTTAATACAGATTGAAGAAAAGCAGTATGATATGCAGTTAAAAAGAGACTGTTATCAGCAGATTATCAAATACGGGGTAGCTTTCTATAAAAAGTCCTGTATGATTAAGTTGTCGGTTTAAACCGGCAACTTTTCTGTTTCTGGAGGTATATTTATGAAAATCAATTCAATATCAGATTCAAATGTCAAGCTAATTTATTTCCGTACATATGATGATTTCAGCTACAGTATCGGCGGAGATTTTAGCGTTAAGGTTTCGGGAGACGGTAAAAAATTTACTGATTTTTATCTTGAAAAACGGGGTATCGTCAAAAAGGCTGTAACCATAAATCAGCCTGCACTTTCAGTTTTCAGATATTTATCACCTGATGTATTTATAGGTATGATTTCGGGGTATCTGATTTCATTATATAACAGCAACTCTTTTGAGAAATTTGCTGATATAGGGGAGCTTTTAGAAAAATCAGTCAATAATTGATTTTGTATATAAATACGGGTTTTTATATGTTAAGATTTGTAAAAAAATACGATTTTTAATTGTGAGTTATAAAAATCATTGACTTTTATATCTCGTTTGAATTATAATACTCTTATACTGAGAATTATTTTTTAGTTTTCAGTTTGGAGGTATATTTTATGATTACATTATTTTCAAAAGAAAAAGCTAATGAGATTATTATCGGATTTGGTGATGCAATTGACAAGAGTTTCGATTTATATCGCAAGAACAATCATATCGACTTCACGGGAAAGACTTTTAATGAGGTATTGGAACTTGTTCAGTCAGTTACAACATCATATAAAAATCTTATTTCAAGTATAATGTACAATGGTTATTTTATTCCTAAGTGCATAATCAACTTTGAGGTTACACATAAGGATAATGAAGAAGATGTTGCTGACAGTGTAATTCTCACAATAAGAAAATCTCTCAAGTCTAAGATGAAATTGGTACAAAAGGTAAAGATTAGTATTGAAGATTATGTTGACAAATCAGCGTTTGAGATTAAGAAAGCTTGTTTCTATATGACTTTACTTGATATGGCTGACAACAATATTACTGCTCTTAATGAAACAGTAGGAAATATTTGTGACGAGGCAGGTGCAGGGGTATCGTTCGGTTTTGCTCTCAGTAATAATTACATTGCTGACATTGATGATAACACTGTAATATTTGGTATATCCATTGAGAAAGCACTTGATATAAGTACACTTACAATTATGAAAATAGTTGATGATGACTTTTTCCGTGATTATATAATTGAAGAGGAGAAAAAAAAGATTGCAAGTGCTGTTAAGGGTAAGACAACTCCTCAGATAGTTAAAGCTAAGCTTGACATTATAGAGACAATGACAGGTATTCAGACTAAAACGTGGGCGTATAATCTTATAAAAGACAAATATTATACTTGCTTTGATATTCTTAACGAGAGTGGTGTTGGGTATATTTATAAGAAAGTAAATATAAATGGTACAGAGGTAGATATATTTGCACTTCTTGAAAAAAGTGCAGATGGAATAGTTTCGGTAAAGCTTTCTCCGTTTAATGTTAAGACAAATCTGAATGTTGATTATGACATTCTTAATAACTTATAAAGATTAAGAATGAAGATTATGTTATAAAAACAAAACTTAAGGTATTGGAGTTGAATACTATGTTTTATGTATCAAGAGATTATGAAAATAATACATATGGTATCACAGACACCAGTGATAATACGGAGGAGATACACTCTTTAAATGATATTTTAAATATCATAAGTAGCACAGGCATAAAAATACACGGGGTATCCAAAAAAGGAATACGGGCATTTAAGGATTTAAAGGCTTTATATAATTTTGAGTTAGCGAAGTTTAAATTAATGGGTTGCGATGGGGTTATCGAGTTTGATAATGGTATTATTAAGCTGAGTAAAATTAATAACAAGAATACAACTAACTATGTAGTACCTGATTTTATAATGAGTTTAGGTGATAATTGTTTTAACGGTTGTAGCTCTTTAAAAAGTATAGAGATACCTGATTCAGTAACGAAAATAGGTGTAAGATGTTTTTGTAATTGTCATTCATTAAAAAACATTACTATATCCAAGAGCTTATACAACAAATCTTATATTGAACATTTTATAAGATTTAATGGTGAGATAAAGTTCTGGGCTTAATATAAAGGGGTATTGGATATATTTATGTTTTAAGTATCAAAAACATCAAGAAAGTTTTAGGAGGAGTTTCAAGTGAAGTTTTACATAATGAATTTTGATACCGAAATAGCTTCATTTGAAACGAGAACCTCTAATCTCGGTGAAACTAAAGTATTCAATGAAAAATGTTCAGTAAAAGATACGAATTTGTTGTTAGGTACTGACCTGAAAAAATGGATTTACAACAGAAGTCCATTCAATAAGAGAGCTGAAATTGATAAGCTATTGGCAATACTGGGCATAAGAAACATAGAAAGGTATTTCGCAGTAACATACGGATTGTCTTTAAATGATGCCTTGTGGGTAAAGCCGGAAGAACAGAGAAGATTGAAGTGGATTTCTGTAAATTTGTATAATAATCCTTTTAATGAGCAGATTGCAAGGTTTGATTTTGAGGGTAATGGTTCTGTAAAGAACAGCACTTCTCCCGAATTTGATACTGATGGTACGTTACCTAAATGTTGGAAGAGAGTTAATGGTAATATTTACTTGTATAAGGGTGGTAGTACAGGTGCGAGAAATAGTGGCAGAGAGCCTTTCAGCGAGGCATATGCGACACAATTATTGCAGGCACTTGGTATTGAACAGAGCTTTTATGTACCTTATGATTGCATTAAGTATCACGGCAAGTATGCAAGCAGATGTAAGTTGTTCACCAGTGAAAATATTGGTTTCAGAAGTCAGTCTGAAGTGTTTTATGTAGATTCTTTTGAGGATTTATTGAACTGGCAATTGAATAGCAGATTTTCTGACACTTTCAGATTGATGTATGTCTTTGATGCTTTGATTCTTAATGAAGACCGACACTTAGGAAATTATGGGTATCTGATTGATAACAGTACGGGCAATATTACAGGTGTAGCACCTTTGTTTGATAATGGTTTAGGTTGCCTGTCTTATTTCTTCAGTAATGAAACAGGGGTATCTTTAGTTAGAGAATTTGATAACTATATGGATACAAGATTAATGTCATCAGGTGCAGATTTTGTTGCTGTGGCGAGATATTGTCTGACCTCTGAATTGCGTTCTTGTTTGTTGAATCTGAATGGGTTTAAGTTTAAGCCTATTTCAGGAGATTATGAAAACAGAGCTATGTTTTTAGACAGAATGTTAAGCAGACAGATACAAAAGTTAATAGTTTAAGCGAAAGAGATATTTTATGTTAAGAATACTTATAAATAATGGTAAGCAGGATATTTCTAAGTATATAAGTAATGTTTCAGCTTATTTTGACAATGAGTTTGAGAATGATTGGTTTGAAGATGATTTTGTAAAGAAGATAATAAGTACCGTAGACAATACTGAGGTTCGCTCAGGTCTTTGTTTACACAATGAAACATTAGGTGATATACCACCGCAGTATTTATCAAGTGGTTGCAAGGGTTTAATACTTCTATATAAAGAAGATGTAAAAATAAATGGAGACAGGCTTGGTGATAATTGCTTAGAGCTTTTGCTTGAGATTGCTAAGGTTAAAGATGTTGAGATTTCAATTTCACATCTCGCTAAGTTCCCGAGAGATTTTGAGACAGAGATAATTAATTATGGTATTGTTCGCAGTTATAAAGAGTTCTTTGACGCTTATGGAGATATAATATATGGGTATTGATATTAGTCTGAAGTCAAAGAAGTATAATTGTTTTATGCATCTTGATGAGAAGATTTCTTTTGTTTTAGGGGACAGTGGTAAAGGCAAAACTGTATTCGCACGATTAGTATCGGATTCAGATAATATCGGGGTTGATATTAATGTTTCTGATGGATTTGAATTAGTGGTTTTAACAGGAGCAACTTTTAGGAATTTTTTAAGGAAAGCCAATAAGTATATAAAGTCTGGGGAGTATAAGGATTTAAATGAATACTGGTCAGATAGTATGAATTTTCCTTATAGCGAGTCAGTAATAATAGTTGATGATAATGATTTTATTAAAAGCAGGGAATTTGCTTGCTTTGTAAATGCGGATAAGTATAATTATTATAGCAATCCCCAAAAATATCACCTGATATTGACAAAAGTGATATAATGAAG
>CAMDZD010000007.1 GCA_945910815.1 uncultured Clostridia bacterium | reverse complement strand
CTGACATTTGAACAGCTCGGTATCGACCGCTTGTTCGTCGATGAAGCCCACGAGTGTACGACACGTTCGTAACTGAAAAGGTTACGCACAAGGTCGTATGAAAATATAATATATTTGAATACGGTTCTTGGAGAACTGATATTCCGACAGGTGGAATGAGGGAGTAACGCCCCGAAACGCCTGACTTGATACTGCGGTATGCTGTAATTATTACAATGTAATTATGGTGTAAAGTCCGCTGAAGTCGGCAGAAGTTTGCCCAAACGGGTTAAGCCGTGGCAAGTGTCCCAGAGGTGGGATATGCAGATGATATGCCGGAGGTCTATAAAATATCTATGGCGAGAATGTTGCTAAGAAGCAACTGACGAAATGGTGAATGTACAGGTCTATAGCGCTAAACAGTAGAAATGCTGTTCTCCGTTCATCGGAGGTATGTGGGGTAAAGTAAAATTATTCGTTATGAAATTCCCTGCGGCTTTACAGGAACCGCCCAGCATACAGGACTAAAGCCAAAGCCTACGGATATATATGTACAGATAGGAATATTGGAACGTGGAAAGGTCAGAACATGGAGTGATTGCACACGATGAAGTGTTGAAACGGAAATACACAACGTTTCTTTATCTGACTGAGAGCGACGGCACAGTACCTACGAAGCGGTGATAATAAGCCGTGGAGGGATAGCCGTTAGTCATTTACTATAATCAAAACTTAAATAACTGAAAACAAAAGGTTCGGGTAAGACTAAGAAAAGCGAAATCCATACAGGAGAGTAACTGACTTTGACAAAGAAGAAACCGAATAAGAAAGCACGTTTGCGGAATGCTGAGTATTACGATTTGCAGAATACGCTTGATAAGCTGTATGCAGAAAGTAAGGATAATTGCTGTTTCAGACATCTTATGCAATATGTGGCAAGTGAAGATAATATCAAACTTGCTTACAGGAACATTAAAAAGAATAAGGGCAGTAAAACAGCAGGAGCAGACGGAAAAACAATTGAAGATTTGAACAAATGGAGCATATCCAATCTTATTTCACACATACAGAAAAGGCTGAAATGGTATCAGCCGAATAAAATCCGCAGAGTGGAAATACCAAAGGACAATGGCAAAACCCGTCCGCTGGGTATACCCACAATAATGGACAGGCTGATACAGCAATGCTTTTTGCAAATACTTGAGCCTATATGCGAAGCGAAATTCTTTGAGCGAAGCAATGGGTTCAGACCAAACAGAAGTGCTGAAAATGCAATCGCTCAGGTCTACAAAATGGTACAGACACAGCATTTATATTATGTTGTCGATGTGGATATAAAATCATTCTTTGATAATGTCAGTCATGGCAAATTATTGAAGCAAATGTGGACTATGGGAATACAGGACAAACAACTTCTAAAAATCATATCTCTCATGCTGAAAGCAGAGGTTGCAGGAATAGGTTTTCCAGAGAAAGGTACACCACAGGGCGGTATTATATCGCCGTTGTTATCCAATATCGTTCTGAACGAACTGGATTGGTGGGTAGCAAGTCAATGGGAGACACTTCCGACAAGGAAAATATATAAAGGAAAGGAGTTAAAAACAGGGACAGTTGACAGGAGCAGTACCTATGTTGCACTGCGTAAAAGTAATTTGAAAGAGTGTTACATAGTAAGATATGCTGATGATTTCAAAATCTTTTGCAGAAAACGCTCCGATGCTGTTAAAATGTTTGAAGCCGTAAAGTTGTGGCTCAAAGAGCGATTAGGGCTTGAAATAAGTCCTGAGAAATCGAAAATAGTCAATCTAAAAAAGAGCTATTCCGAATTTTTAGGTTTCAAAATTACTGCAACCACAAAAGGCAAGGACAACAAGGGTAAACCAAAGTATGTTGTGAAATCCATTCTCACAGATAAGGCAATCCGCAAGATAAAAAAGAAAGCCTCACAGACTGTTAAACTGATTGAAAAGCCTATCAACGACAAGGAAGAATTTAAGCATATAACGTTCTACAATTCCTATGTCATAGGCGTTCATAATTATTATAGCTATGCAACTCATGTGAGAAAAGTATTTGACAAAATCGCTTTTCAAATCTCCCGAAAATTTTATGCAAGAACTAAGAGAAAACTAAAAAGGCACGGAAAGCCTTTGTGCGGGTACATTAAAGAACACTACGGAAAAAGCAGAGAAATCCGCTATATCAATGGGAATCCCATTATTCCGTTAGGATATGTACAGCACAAAAATCCTATGGATAAGAAAAAGGTTATCAACAATTATACAGCAGAGGGCAGAGCAGAAATCCATAAAATGCTCGAAACTGTAAATATCGCAGTATTACATTATATGATGAGAAATCCTATTCTCAATCGAAGTATAGAATATAATGATAACCGCTTGTCACTGTATTGTGCTTCCCACGGAAAGTGCAGTATTACAGGCAAAATTCTTGAAATAGGCAATATCCATTGTCATCATAAAATCCCCTATAGCATATCACATGATGACAGCTACGGCAACCTGATACTGATATGTCAGGAAGCCCATATTCTCATTCACGCTGTAAACAGCGAGGTTATTCAGCATTACAAAAGTTTGCTGAACCTCAATGCACAGCAAATCGGCAAAATCAATAAACTCAGAAAACTCTTAAATCTTGCAGATATATAAGGTTATTTCTTTGTAATACAGTTATGTTATTACATGATTATAATGAATGATAGCACGCCGTATGAGTAGGAAACTCTCATGTACGGTGTAGAGTGGGGGAAAATCCAGAGATAATATCAAAAGATTACCTATCACTATTCAAAAATCTGTTCGTCGCCACAAAATTGCAGAATGTAGCCGGAATTTCCAATTCGGCTTCACAGAAAGCACTTGATCTTTTCCTCAAATGCAGATACCTCGATGAAAAGACAGGCGGCAAGGGCGTTATCTTTGCAACTGGCACACCTCTCAGCAACAGTATTACAGAGCTGCACACCATGATGCGTTACTTGGAGTATGACTTCCTGCGTGACCACGGCTTACAGCACTTCGACAATTGGGTTGCGGTGTTCGGTGAGCAGAAAACAGACTATGAGTTAAAGCCTGCGGGCAATGGCTTCAAGGAGCGCACCCGTATCGCAAACTATACAGGTCTGCCCAGATGAATACCTTATGAATTGAATTTTAGGCTTATTTACGGCTTAAATGCAGAACTCTACATGAACGCCGTCCTCATCAGAGAGGTAAACTGCTTCGATCATCATACAAGCGATATTATGCTTCTCCTCAATGGTAAGCTTGTCCCAATTCCGCAGCGGTTCAGTCAGCGGAGAGGAGTCTATCGCTTTCTGTTTGCGAGCTTTTAACTGCAATTTGCCCTCCAGCTTCGACTTCGACTTGTGGAACTCCTTGACACGCTTCTGAATGTAGGCGAAAAGTACCTCATCGGCATCAGGGAGCTTGTCCATTAACTTCTGAATATCATCATCAAGTTTCAGTATCTCAGCTTTGAGCGTTTCAGTCTCAGCGTCGGGAGCTTCGTCCTCACGCTTTGCGACCTCAAGGCTTTTTATTTTTTCGCACATGGCAGCGTATACAGCATCTTCCACATCAGCAAGTTTCGTTTTCAGGGTACGCTTATGGCAGCCGTTCACCGAGTAAAAACCATAGTCGATCAGATATGTCCATGTCTTTGTTCTTGTCTTATTATGCTGTGCATTGATCTGGATACCATAACCGCAGTACGGGCATTTGATGAAACCGATCAGCCATGAGATTTTCGGCTTGCCGTTTTTCGGGAACATCATGTTATGGGCTTTTCTGTCCTGCACCGCAAGCCACGTTGCCGAATCCACAAGTCCCTCATGATAGCCGATCTTGACATAGGTCTTGCCGTCATTATCCTTATGCGAAAATACGCCGTGAATATCGTCATAGGCTTCGATACCGTCAACGATCTCATAGCCCTGAGACTGAAAATAGGCATAGACCTCTTTGTCAGCCCTCACATAAAGTGTACTCTCCAAAATAAGAGAAACATGACTCTCACTCACGCTGCCGTGTACTTTATATCGTCCGCTTGTCCGCCTTGTCACAACATCATGTTCCTTGAAATACTGAATAATATCCTTCAGCGAACAGTCGGGATTCTGATACAGGCGATAAGCGATACGCACCGACTCAGCCTGTTCCGAGGGAACGAGGACTGAACCCGTCTTACCGTTCACAGTTCTGCGCTCGGAATCGTAGCCGTAGTACATTCTGCCACCCTGGAAAAATCCAGTCTCACGGGCTTTGGTGCTGTACGCATCGGCAACTCTGGCAGCGATCGTTTCTCTCTCGAACTCAGCAAAGTTCAGGAGATTGTTCCTCATCATACGCCCTTCTTTTGTCTCCGTATTGAACGGCTCAGAGAGCGAATAGACAGTCACACCGTAGCGGTCAAGCTCGTCCGTGATGTTAAGATACTCCCTCATATTTCTGCTGAAACGGTCATACTTTTTCACGACGATCCTGCCGATAATGCCCTCACGGGCATCGCTCATCATTTGCTGAAATGCAGGTCGATGTTCAATGTCCTTACCCGACCTGCCGTCGTCGCAATACACCTGATACGGAGCATCGCCAACGAACCTGATACACTCCTCCTTCTGGGCATTTATCGACAGCGAGTTATTGCCCTTAAAGCTGTCACTTACAGAACGGCGCACATAGATCGCCGTAATTCCGTTTGTCTGATTTGTTGTTCTCATACATCGACCTCCATTATTGCAATGAAAGCCGATTTACGCACATCTATATCATAGCGCATATCGGCTTAAATTGCAAGTCTCTCACCTCGAATCATCGGAGTGATTATGAATTTTTAGCGATATGCACGATTATCCTGTTTTTCGTTCTTCGTTAATGCGGCGCTCTGCACCAACAATAACATCGTACATCTGGTTGATTTTCTTTCTGCGGATAACCTCAGAAACATTTTCCGGTGAGGAATATGTTACCTTAATACCCGAAGCAGTGTGAAGCTCAACAACATCTCTCCCTTTTCTCGCAGATGTAATCTCGTTCGTTCTACACTATCCTTTCCGACAGCTTAATCTCTATCTCTATGCTGTCAAGCCCTAAAATATCTCCCGAATGTTTACGGGGAAAATGCCTTGCGACACACAAGGCGATCAGTTGTCGGCAAACGACATCTGACCTTCAAGCTCCTCACTGACTACGTAAGGATTGCGATGATCGTTTCCGTGTTTTTCGGAAACGGGATTGCTCTCCGCAGAGCCGTCTGCACCGTTCGCCAGTGCGATGATCTGCTCATCGGAAAAGCCCTTGTCCCTCAGAAGCTGTATCAGGTTATGCTCCTTGACGAGAGTGTCGGCAAGCTGTTTTTCATCACAGTTTTCCTTTGCCTTGATCTCCATGAAGCACAGCTCGCTGTACTCAGCTTGCGCCTTGTTCAGCTCGTCTGTATCTTTCTCGATACGCTTCTTGAGGGTTGCGATCTTGGCGGCGAGTTTTTCTTTCTTCTTCTCATAAACTGCCACGTTGACCACCTACCTCTCTTTATATTCTAAGCAGGTCAGACAGCCACACGGCTGCTGCCTGATACACTAATTGTACATGATATTTTCAAAAAAATCTATTCGCATACCAGACAAACTTTTTTGCTTAGTCCTCGATTTCGGAGAGGTCAAAAATTCAGAAACGTGCATCTAAGGGGGTTCTATGACACTCCGAGAGTACAGAAACGCCCACTGTCATTTTGACGAATCCATTTTTACCGCTGCATTGACTTTTTGAAAATTATCTTGTATCATATTTTCAGAGCCTGCGGCAGAGCTGACGCTCATAGAAAGATAGTCGCACAGCTCCAATTTCAAGCGGCGGAACGCTTGAAAAGTATACCACACCACGCAGGGCGTGGGGAAACCCAGCCAGCTCGGTATGGCGTGGGGACAAAATCCCCAGACCATACACCCACTGGTTAGAGGGCTGCTGCCCCTAAGACCCTGCACAGAAAAAGAAAGGAAGTACCGAATGAACGAGTCAGAGAAAAAAGATAAATGGCTCAAAATCAGAATCAGTGAGAGGGAGAAGGAGGTCATCGAAACAAAATTCCGCAACAGCGGAATGAAGAATGTCAGCGATTTTATCAGGGCTATGATCTTCGTGGGCGTTATCGTGAAATTCAGCGATGATGACCGTAAACAACTGCTCCGTGACTTCTCTGCGATGTCGAATAACATCAATCAGATCGCACGGAGAGCGAACACCACAGGCAAGGTTTACCCCGAAGATATTGCTCAGATAAAGGAGGGACAGCAGAAACTTTGGCAACTACTAAACTGTTTCCTATCACAGCTACAGAACGCAAAGCGATCAACTACATTGCCGACGGCAGCAAGACCGATAACGGCAGACTGATCTCCACATTCTGCTGTTCAAGCGATCCTGCACAGGCAAGCAGGGATTTCGCATCGGTCAGAGCCTGCGGAACGGGTAAGAATAAGATACTGTCACAGCATTTTATTCAGAGTTTTAAGCCCGGTGAGATCACACCCGAACGGGCATTGGAGGTCGGAGAGGAGCTATGTGAAAAGTTCCTCAAAGGGCAGTATCAGTATTACCTTGCTGTTCATGTTGATAAGGCTCATGTGCATTTGCACGTTATTTTCAATAACTGTAATATGTACGATTACAAGACTTTTGAAACACATGAAGATCAGGGGAGCAAAAAAGAACGGGCGTGGAAAAAGCTGTTTGATCTGTCTGATGAAATATGCAAGCGGCACCACCTGTCAGTGATACAGCACCCTGAACTCAGCAAGGGCAAAAAGCGCTGGGAGTGGATGCTTGATCAGCAGGGCTTATCGTGGAAAACGAAGCTCAAAAAAGCGATCGACCAAGTTGTTATGAACAGCGAGGACTTTGAAGATTTCCTTGCAAAATGCGCCGACTATGGTGTGCTTGTGGAATACAATCCCGACCATAAGATCGACCTGAAATTTATGCTTGCCGAGCAAAAGGAGCGTAACCCAAGAGCGAGATTTACTCGCGCCCGAACACTCGGCGGCTACTACGAAACAGAAACGATAAAAAAGCGCATCGCTCAGTTTGTTGGTGGAATGTCCTATACACCGAGGGCAAGAGTCAGAGCTGTGGAGCAGACACCGCAGAATAAGTTTGTGCAGGACGCTATCGACCGTGGCAATATGAAGATCGCAAGTATTGCAAAAAATATTATCGCTCAATACGGTATCGAGCCTGATAATCTTGAACCGGAAATACAAAAGCTGTTCTCTCAAAGGGAAGCACTTTATGAGGAGATCCAAGTCCTGAAAGAAAAGGTGAAAGACCTGAAAGGACTTCTCAAAACCCTCACTGCCTACAAAAAGTTGAAGCCCATTCATGATGAATTGGAGTCGCTGAAAGGCAGGAAACGGAAGAAGTATCAGGACGAGCATTTTGATGAACTCCGAGACTACTATTCCGCTGAACAGGAGCTTGATTCATGGTTTGATAATAAGAAATATGAGTCGGAAAGTAAGGTCAAGGAGGTACTCGCTCACTATCAGAAGATGCTCACACAAAAAGAGGCAGAGCATGATGCCGTCCACGCAAAGTTTGTGGAGCTGAGGCGGGCGCAGAGCGATATTGACGCTTATCTCAGGCAGTATGCTCCGCAGACACAGCAGGACGAACAACAGTATCAGCAAGAGCAGAGCCGAAGTCAGCGGAAAAAGAAGAAAGATGTGCTGGAATGACAGCCTCTCTGGCGAACGATAAAGGCACTCAGAGCCAACAGGGATAATCATGAGAAAAATGATACAATGAAAAAATGTTACAGTTTCTAAGTGTCCAGAGAATCACGTTTCCAATTGTATATTAGTTTTATAAAATCGCTGCCGAGATAAATCAAGGCAGCGATTTTTATTGTTAAGAAACAACAGCTAAAAAGTGCTTTGGATTCGTACATATCCATTGACAAATTCACGAAAATGTAGTATAATTATGATATGTTATAGCTACTTTAACGTAAAACAGATAATTAATTTTGAGCATAGGAGATTGTCATGGGAATCAAAGAAAAAGAATTAGAGGCTTTAGTTCTAAATTTGCTTGATACGTCACCAGCAATACAAAGAAAAATCCGAGGCATATGTTCAACGAATCAGGAGCCAACGACCATGTCTGCCCCCAATACGTCACTATCTGCTGATTCAAAGGCTGGATTTTTCGACAAGCGTAAAATATCCACTCTGGAATCAACAATAGAACAGTTGAAAAGTCAACTATCTCAGTGTCAGGGCGAATACAGACAGGCGACTTCTAAAATACAAGAATACAAAAACTTTTCTGCTCAGCTTCAATCCAAATGCAATAGTCTTGAAACTGACAAAAGCCGCCTTGAAAGCAAGGTTTCTCGTTTAGAAAGTGACTTAAAAAAAGCTAAAGCCGAACAGGAAACAAGTGAACAGCGGTTCGGGGAGCTTGAACATGAAAATAGTCGTTTAAAAGAAGCCGAGCATTCACTTGCATCGAAACTGGAAGAGGCTGATAAAAAAAACAGTATTCTTAAAGAACGTTTCTCCAATCCCGTCATACTGCTTGACCGCTATAAATCACTTCCTGCCTCAATTAGAACGGGGCTTTCCGATGTGATCTGTGACAAGGACGAGGTGTTGTTTATAGCTTCCTGTTCTACTTCTGAACATTTGAAAGCGATATGGACATATACCAAAAAGCTTGCAGGCAGTAATGGTGATGCAAACAGCGTTGAGGTACTGAAGGAGATTTTTGATTATTTCTTTGATGTGTTCAACAGTTCGCTGCGTGAGCCGATGTATGTAAGAGACAGCGTTGAAGTTGGATATTCATTCGATGATGATAAATACGACAGATGTGCAGGAAGTTCAACTTCCGGAAAAATCACTCAGGTGATACTGAAAGGTTATAAGTCTGTAAATACAGGAGCTATCATCTGCCGTTCGTTTGTTCGTGTATAGGAGCTGATATTATGGAGAATGCAAGTAGCTTTTTTCTCAATAAAGAGGTTATGTATTTATCACAGAGCCTCAGTTTCAAAAAAGCGGGTAATATTTCTATAAAAGACTTCTATCTGCTTCACATCACGAATGTATGCTATGATGAACAGGCACCGAAAAAAGAAGCCCTTGAAAATGTATTGTCCTCCCTGAAAATGGAAGGAATCAATTTTGTTTTTCTGATTGTCGGTCAGAAGGAAAAAGTTGATTTCTATTATGGAATCTCCAAAGACCTGAACTGCGATAAAGAACTTGACTTTGAGATAAAAGACATCGGCGATCATATTCTGATGCCCTCAATTCAAGGAAATTTCCGTGGAAGCCGTGTTCAAGCTCTTGATAACGATGAGAAGAAACGTATACTTGATACTCTGTCAGCGATGCCCGAAGCCGGAGTCATCGAAGGCGTTCCTGGAGCAAATAAAGACGATGAGAAGTATCAGGGCATCGACAGACTTATCAATGTTATGTATGGAGATACCTATTGCTTTCTTGTCGTTGCCAAACCATTAGACGCTGACGCCGTTCTTCAGATTCAGGAAAATCTCTATAAATTCTATGATGATAATGCTCCCTTTGCAAAGCTGAATATTCAGACCGGAAAAGGCAGTAACACTGGAAAATCCGATTCTTCAACAAAGGGAACAAGTAACACTGACGGCTCATCCGGTTCAACAACTGATACAACAGGAAACTCCAAAAGTGATACGCATACCGAGGGTAAAAATCACAGCGATACAAAAGGAACGTCAAAAAGCAAAAATGATACAGGCGGCAGCAGTTCTAAGTCCACATCGGAGAGCGGATCTGAAAGTCATAGCGATGGTAACAGCAGTTCTGATTCCCATCAGACAGGTTCTAACAATTCTCACTCTGAAACGATTGGTACAAGCACCTCGAAAACAGAGAGCGACAGCACCACAACAGGAACAAACTCCGGAACTTCTGAATCCAATACATCGACAGTTGAGTATGTAAACCGCAAGGTTCAGGATTTTATGAAATTCATGGACGATATTGTGTTCCCACGTCTTGATTACGGCAAGGGCAAGGGCACATTCCTTACTTCGATGTGTGTATTTGCATCTGAGCCAACCTCTTTGCAAAAAATCAAGAATACTGTTGCTGCTTTGTATTCCGGTGAAAATGGAAACAAAATTCCTTTGCAGTCGTTTGATATATGGTCAGCGGCAAAAGAAGCGTTTGCTAATTTTCAATTGCCTGTTTGTATCTATGTAGAAACAAATGAGGAAGAATATTTAACGCATTATGCTATGCACCACTTTATAAATAAAAACGGTGAATCCTATTTTGGTAATTGGATCACTACCAACGAGCTTGGCATGATTGCAGGACTTCCGCAGAAAGAAGTTGTTGGATTAAGTCTGAATGAAGAAGTCGAATTTGGTCTGAATTTCGACAAACCGGAACACCCTGAAAGCCGAATCGAGCTTGGTTGCCTGATACAGAATGGAAATGTATTGCGGGAAAGCCCCGTATATCTCGACAAATCTGATTTGGACAAGCATATCTTTGTTGCAGGTGTAACAGGCAGCGGTAAAACAACAACCTGTCAGACCATACTTACAAAGGCAGATATTCCGTTCCTTGTAATCGAACCTGCAAAAACAGAATACCGTGTTATGATTCATGAGCATAAGGATTTGCTGATATTCACGCTCGGCGATAATCAGACAACGCCGCTTCGCATGAATCCACTGATGTTCTATCAGTACGAGAGCATCACTTCCCGTGTGGATATGCTCTGTGCCTGCATCGAGTCGGCATTTGATATGGAGGCGGCAATACCGCAGATCATAGAACAGGCTCTTTACAGGAGCTATGAGGAAAAAGGCTGGAATATCTACACGAACAAGAACTGCCGTTATAAACAGCCATTTGACGGTACAGGCGAAGCATTTCCGACTATTTCCGATCTTATTACAAACTGCGAGAAAGTCGTGGCAGAGCAGGGCTTTGATGACCGCCTGAAAAATGATTATATCGGTTCAATCAAGGCAAGACTGCTCGGACTGACAAGCGGCGGCAAAGGATTTCTGCTCAACACACAGACTTCTGTCGATTTCATAGAACTGCTTGAACACAAAGTCGTATTCGAGCTTGAAAACATACGAAGTAGTGCAGAAAAGTCACTTATCATGGGATTTATCCTAATCAATCTCTCGGAAGCAATCCGAGAAAAATATAAGGATACAGGAAAATTCCAGCATATCACACTGGTGGAAGAAGCCCACCGGCTTCTCAGCAAGCATTCTCCTGGTGATAATCCGAGCAAAAAACAGAGCGTGGAAATGTTCTCCGATATGCTTGCTGAAATCAGAAAATACGGAGAATCGCTTGTAATCGTCGATCAGATACCGAACAAGCTGACTCCGGATGTGCTGAAAAATACAAATACGAAGATCATTCACCGTATCTTTGCGGCAGATGATAAGGAAGCTGTCGGCAATACCGTGATGCTGAAAGATGAGCAGAAAGACTTTCTCTCAAATCTCCCTGCCGGACGGGCAGTCTATTTTACTACAGGAACGGAGAAGGCTGTCCAGATTCAGATCAAATCCTCTACGGACACTTCCGCTGAACCCCCGTCAGATGATGAAATTCGCACGGGTGCTATTAAATATTATCTCGACCACTATCGCATTGGCTTGTATATGGGTTTAGAACTGTTCAGTAAGAAGCCGACAGCAAAGCAGTTTGCTTGTATCCGTGAGCTGAATAATGGTCTGATAAACACATGGAATATCGAATATCTCGATTGCAAGAAAAAGTTGTCAGCAGATACACTTGCCGATATAAAGCGAATTGTTGATATTATTGGTGCTGAATGTCTTATAACGTATATGATACGTTATGAAAATGCAAATGAGTTACGAAAATATATTACAAGAAAGTTTATGTAATTATGTAAAGGAGAGATACGTTATGGGATTTTGGAGCAGTGTTAGTAGCTTTGTAAGTGGAGTAGGAAGTGCAATAAGTAGCGGACTGAGTGCTGTTGGAAGTGCGATTTGCCGTGGAGTAAGCTCACTTTGTACAGCAATTGCAGGAACATCATTAGGCGGTGCAATCGGCGGTGTTGTATCAAAGCTGGTTGCAACGATTGGAGTTGCATTCCCGCCGCTTGAAATCGTAAATGCGATTATTATTGTAGCTTCTATTGTATCTAAAATTGCGGAAGCTCTCAGCATAAAAGAAAAAGATAAGGACGAACCTGATGAGCTTGCTATGAAGGCTGAAAAGTCCGATAAGAAGCCCGAAGATTTTGATTCTACCGAAGCATATATCAAGCATCTTCAGGAAGAAATTGAGCTGACAGATGAAGAAAAGGACAAGCTGAAAAACATGGACGAGGAAAAGCGTTCTGCTTATCGTGCAACAGGTACTTATCTTTACACGAAATGCATCAACGAAAAGCTGGGATTCGATACCACAGGACTGAAAAATCCGGAGCTGATCGGAATCACGGCAGATATCCTTGCCGACCTTGCAAGACTGAATAAGATTCTCTCTCCTACGGATTTTGTAGTATATAGTAAGCACTTGCAGGCAGCCGGCTTATCAATGGACGATTTCTCAAACTATCTTCACAATACTGCTTCCGACATCAGCATGGATAAGAAGGTTCAGAATGCACTTGTCGGAGCAATGACAGAAATTGAGCCGGATATTTCCGAAGATGCTATTGACCAGAAACTCAGCGAGCTTAACATCGAGGTGTAAGATAAAGGATGACTATTTTTCATTGTCTGTTCTGGATAAAAGGCAATATGATAACGTCCCTGCTATATGAGGCAGGGACATGGAATATACTGAAATTCAAAGGAAGAAAGACTGTTCCGCTTACAGATGTATTTTGGGACGAGTGGAAAGAATATGCAGGAATGTGTCATGGCGACACTACGGATTTCTGTCTGATTTACGATGAAAAGCCAGCCCTGAATGATGCACTTATGTCCGAAAATTGTGAAAATGCAGAGTGTATCTGGAGTAGAAAAAAAATAGAAGAAGCGGTTAAGGTGCTTGAAGTTACAGAACCTACCGAAATCAGAAATGAAAACGGAATACTTTTAGTGGAAGCTGGCTGCTTTCTGAATGCCCGAAAAGAAGATATTGTTACGATGACAGCACAGTATAGGAAGGCAGACAAAGATACAGAAGAAACTGAGGTACTCCCGGAACAGATGACAGCACTTATCAAGCATTACAAGGGAGAACTGCAAGAATATAAAGAGGGGTACGAAAAATGAATTATGAGACAAAATCCGTCAGCCAAGTTGTGCTGCGTGATAATATATTGGAACAGATCAAACACGCTGAGCTTTATAAAACGTTCAGAGAGATTCTGACACCTAAGTATGAAGCTCAGGAAACAGCCTTTTTCAAGGAAAAATGGATTGCATTCTCTTTAAATGGTAAAAAGGGTTATTGGAACAAGGAATTACAAGTTGCTGTTCCTGTTCAGTGTATTTATGCAGTTCTTGAAG
The DNA here is from genome assembly GCA_945910815.1 of uncultured Clostridia bacterium. Classification (GTDB taxonomy): domain Bacteria; phylum Bacillota; class Clostridia; order Oscillospirales; family Ruminococcaceae; genus Ruminococcus. The sequence goes on along the minus strand of CAMDZD010000007.1, from coordinate 84,120 downwards.
ATACATATTTTGAAATTGAATGTGCAGAGCTATCCGAAGAAACTATTGTGGCGTTGTTCGACAGGGAAAGCAACTGCCCTAATGAGATTATGCAGGGAATTAAGGCTTCACAAGCGTGTCAGGACGGTCACTGGGTTGGCTTTGACGGTGGTTCATTCTGCGTGGAGACAGAAAGGTATGCTAACTGGAACGATAGTGATTCAGTTCAGGTTGGTTTCGTGGACATCAGCGAAGAAGATTTTATTGAAGCTATTCTGTCTGAAAAGTATAAAATTCTGACAGATGACACATTGAAACAGGCTGTATCTGTACTGAAACAGCGTCCAATATCAGATGTATCCGAGGAAGATATTGACCGTTTGATAGACATTTTCAAAGTTGACAGAAAGAAAATCACTAAAGAAGTACAAGATAAGGTGATGAAGAACTTTGTGATGACACCTGAAATCGCAGAGTTTTATATTCAGAGCCTGCTTGAATGTGATACGGTCAGGGCAGACCTTGAAAAGTATGACAAAAAATGCCTGACCGATGTCAATTCCGGACACTGGGAGCTTTGGACTGACGGTGAACCCAAAGCGACAGAGGGACAGGTACTTGCACAACTGGAACAGCCGTTAAGAGCGAGAAATCCCCTCAGTGACATTCATGATAACGGACTTATCGGCATTGATTTTGGAACAAAGAGTACCATTGTTTCCGTGCAGGACGGTCAGGAGCATACGACATTACTGCGTGTCGGTATCGGCAAGCTGAATAAAGCACCCGAAGCACATCACTATGAGAACCCGACTATCATGGAGTTTATCAATCTGGAAAAGTTCCTCCGTGATTATGCGATGAGAAGCGGCAGACCTGAAACTTCCATTGATGATATCCGAGTTTCTCACGCAGCAGACAAAGACCTGAAATCATGCGATAACAATAGCTTTTTCGATTCGTTCTTCTATGATATTAAGCAGTGGTGCGGCGATGACCGCAGAGCAGTCAAGCTCATCGACCAAAAGAACAAGAATTCTGAAAGAGAGCTGCCGCCGTTCGTTATCCTGAAAGAAGGCGATTTCAACCCACTTGAACTGTACGCCTACTACCTCGGCTTGTATATCAACAATATGATAAGGGGCGTTTATCTTGACTATGTGATCTCGTTTCCTGTTACCTATAAGCTCGATGTCAAGACAAAGATTCTTGAAAGTTTCAAGGCAGGTCTTTGGAAGTCTTTGCCCGAAACTGTTCAGAATGATGCAGAAGCAAGCAAAAAATTCCGTGTCAGAATGGGTGTCAGTGAGCCGGAAGCCTATGCGATCACAGCATTGCAGGGATATGGCTTTGATCCCGAAGATGAAAACGATAAAATCCTTTATTCTATCTTCGATTTCGGCGGCGGTACGACTGATTTTGACTTTGGTATCTGGCGTGGTGCAGATGATACTGTCCGTGAGGAAGAAGATAAGGATTATGTCATTGAGCATATCAATTCCGAGGGAGACAAGTATCTCGGCGGTGAGAATCTGCTGGAACTTCTTGCATTCGAGATTTTCAAGGCAAACAATGACTTTATGCGTACTGGCAAGGAAAAGGTTTCCGATGACGACCAGTCAGAAACGGTCGGATTCTCGTATACATTGCCGCCTGAGTGTGTGAAGCCGTCAGGCTGCGAAACTACTATCAAGAATACGCCGTCAGCAAAGCGTAACACCAAACAGCTTATGGAAGCCCTGCGCCCGTTCTGGGAGGGCATCATCGGTGTCGATGAGAAATCGTCTGCCAATGAATCTGCCAAGGGTAAGAAGAAAAAATCCGAAACAGAGCCGACAGAAGAAACTCCCACCGATACACAGGCAGAAACCAAAAGCTATCATGGCTATATCTTCCGTAATGACGAAAAGATGAAATTCCCGATTGGTGATGACGGTACAATTACCGTTGACCTATTTGATAACAACGGTGAATTGCAGTCCGGACAGAAGCTGTATATTCAGAAAAAGGATATTATTTCTGTTGACCTCATCAGCATTCTTGAGAAGCGTATCGAACGTGGTGTAAAGAATTTCTTTGCGTCTATCATGCTTCTGTTTGATAGTAAAATTGTTGAAAACAGCGGCGTTGACGAGATTCAGATTTTCCTTGCGGGCAATTCCAGTAAGTCGCCTATCCTGAAAAAGCTGTTCGATCGGTACATTCAGCAGGAAAATGCCAAAATCGAAGACGGTAAGTCGGATACGACGCATTTCCACCTGTTTCCGCCGCTTGGTACTGCGGAAGCAATCGAAATTCAAAGACAAAGGGGCGTAGAGATTAACACGGATATTACTGCTCCGACAGGTAAGACGGGTGTTGCTTACGGTCTTATCATCGGACGTGAGGGCGGCCCGATCAGGGTTATCACTCAGATTCAGGCTGACAGCCAGTCGAAGTTTCGCTTCAATATCGGCAAGGCTCGCAAGGGTAAGTTCAGCATGGTACTTGACCGAAATGAAGCCGTTTATGGTCAGTGGGTGCGTTTCGGAGTAGCAAGCAGCGAGGACTTTGAGATTTACTATACTTCTCTGCCGAGTGCTGGAAAAATGCCTGTCAGTGATTCGGCAGTACACAAGATTCGCTGCCGTATCCCCGTAGCTGACCCCGATGCTGATATCTATATCCGAACAATTGAGGAAGCACCGGAAGAACTGGAATACGCCGTTGCAAAAGAAAAAGAGCCGGACGAAAACACAGAAGTTTTCCGTGTTCATCTGGCTGAATAAGGAGGGATTCACATGACCATACGGCTTCTGTACTACAAGGAGGAAACCTCTCTTGCAAAGCTCATACACAGCGGTACGAAGTTCATCAAAGGTGAACTGCGAAAGCTCACTGTAACGGCGAAGCTCATCGACCGTTACATAGTCAAAGTCTGAATGGTTGAGCATAGCCGTCAGCAGTTCATTACAGGCTTTGGCTTCAAAGTTGTAATTGAGCAGACTGATCTCAGTAGGGTTCGGCATAGAAAGACCTCCTTGACATAGTTCATCTGAAATAAAAAAAGCTCCTCAGCGACCTGTTTTCATACAGGCTCAGTGAGAAGCGATGTGCAATATTCAATTTTTAGGCATAAAAATAGCGGACAGCGCTTCTGTTATGAAACACCGTCCGCTTTTGTCCATTATTCAGTTTGCTTTGTCAACAGGCTTTCTACCGTTTGTTTTAGGGTTTCTACCAACTTTCTACCAACCTTGACGGCGGTAGAATTCTACCAGTTTTTCTACCAAAAATCTGCATTTTGATGATTTTTCAGAAACAGCGTAGTTACGCAGTTTTCCATGTTTCTACCCTCAAAAATGCTGATTTTACGGTGATTTGGTAACACTTGGCGATAGATTACGATAATTGGCGATAAAGTGGTGATACTATATCACAAAAAAAAATAAAAGTAAACAGAAAGGACTGAGTTTTATGAGTTTTAATACTGAATCACCGCTGATTCTTAAAAAATTCATTCTGCTTAATATTGACGACTGCAATGTATTTAAACTTTGCGACTCCGGAAACAACTGCATATTTACCGGAAAAATTTCCGAATTTTTCGACATCTGCCTTGAAAATCCTCAGTACTGCAAATATCTTAACTGGTATGTTGCATACTTTTCATCGGATACGCTTTGCATTTCCGAAAAAATAACTGAAAGGAGTTACAGCTATGAACGAATATGATGTAGCAGTTCTGCTTGTTTCATATGCTGAAAAATGTGCAAAATCCTGCAACAGAAAACATCTTCAGCAGACTGTAAGAGAACTCAAGAAAAAGCTTAATGACAGCGAAATACGCAGACTGCATCTTTCTGATGAAACTACATTCAAACTTTCTGAAAAAATATAAGGCGGTATAAAAACCGCCTTTGAAAAATTGCTGTAATCAATAGCCTTTTTTCTTGATTTTCTTCTGAAATTTTGCATCTATTTTGGCAAGTCTTTTTTTCTCCTTAGCCGATTTCATCATTTCAAGCTTTGAAAGAGGTTTTTCGGGCTTTGGTGCGGGAGCAGATTCGGAAGATGATGATGCTGTTGTCTGTGAACTGCTGTTTGCATTGGTTCCAAGAAGATTGTCGAGCTTCTGCTTGTATATTGAATTTCCGGTATCGCCTGTTGAAACTGATGATGACATCTGCGAGTAGTAATATGATGATGACGATGTTCCGGAATTTACTATATTTCTGCTTTTCTGATGATATGGTGACTGATACTGTTCACTGTTTGCACTTGTATAGCCTGATGAAAAACTATTATACTGTGAAACTCCGGTATCATATGTATTGTTATAATAACTTCCCTGTTCTGAATTTGAACTGTCTGTTCCGGAATTAAGAGATGAAACGGGAGCCTGATTCAAAACCTTTGGTTTGGGAATCCTTTGGGGCTTATTCGGGTCATACATTTCAAATTCTATATTTCCGTCCCTTACGATATTGCTTTTTTCGCTTTTAATCTCAGGCTCATAGAAAGGGTTATCCTCATCAGCCGTAACATTTGTTACATAGTCAACAGATGATGAATTTGCTTTTTCAAATCCGAAATCATCGGAACTGTTTTTTGAACCGGCTATTTCAACTTTAAATTTTTCAGGAGCAGAAAAAACGCTGTTGCTTTTCGGAGTTTCTTCCATTTCAAAACCGAAATCATTAAAATCTGAAGAACTTTTTGAATCATTTACCGGAGGCGGAGTAGGAGGCGAAGTAAGATTATTAACTGACTGCTGAACAGGTACAGACTTCTGAGACTGTGGGAATCTGCTGTTAGGCATAAGCACTCTGAGCTTAATAGTACCGCTTTTTGATACAGCTATTTCACAGTTGCAGTTTTCACTGTCCATACGGAAAATAATGTTTCTGCATTCTTCACATGGGAGAACTACTTCGCCGTTTCTGAACATAACAGTCATCATTTTTGCAATACGTCTTTCACCGTCAGTCATCATAGATACAATGGCATTATATTCAGGACAGGAAGTCTTTACAACACCATTTTCCAACGTTGTACCGGTAAGACCGGAATATACTCGTCCGCTTGCAGTAACAAGAACACAAACTGATGAATTTTCAGATACAGAATAGTTTCCGCCTGCAGTTCTGAGATTTTCAATAATACCCACAGCGGTATTATACATTTCCTGCAAATCCATTTAGCTTTACTTCCTTTCAAAATAAGATTAACATAAAACTGGTCAAAAGGCGGACTTTTCGCCCGCCTGATTATGTCTGAAATTATCTGGCAGTCTGCTGAAGTCTGTTGTAGAAACAAGGTCTGTCTTTTCCGCCTGCCTTTGCGTTGAACATTGCTATATCAATACACTTGAATATATCTTCTGAAGTGCGTCCGTCCATAGGGAAGAATGCGACTCCGTAACTCATTGTAAGGTGGAACAATGCACCGTTTATTGCAACCGGTTCTGAAATAATGCTTCTGAGTTTGTTTATATAGTCATTTACTTCAAGGTCAGAATAGTTTCCCTTGAGGATTATTGCAAATTCGTCACCGCCTATTCTTCCGGCAAAATCTCTTTCACTGCAGAAACTACGGAATCTTTCAGCGAATGTGCAGAGCATAGCGTCGCCCGCATTATGTCCATGTGTATCATTTATTTTCTTGAAGTCGTCTATATCGGCATATATGACAGTAAACACTGTATCATTTGCGATATTTTCCTCAAGCTTGTCGATAAAAAGCTGTCTGTTAGGCATATTTGTGAGAACGTCATAATAAGCAAGATAAGTAAGCTTTTCGTCCTTGTCTTTCATAACTCTGTTGGCTTCAACAATCTGGTTATAGCTTTCAGTAAGTTCAGCATGCATTTTTCTTGTCTTGCTTGAGAATATGTAAATAATTGAGATTGTAACTACTGTACAGACAGGAATTACTAATCCGGGGAGCGATGCTAAATTTTTTGTTTTCATAATCTGCATAGCAACCGGAAAAATTGAAAGAAGATTAATAATGACACCGGCAATGAATCCTTTTTTGTGTGAAAGAATTACAAGCAGGGTTGAAATAATAACCTGCACCTGAGCAAATACGCCGTTAAACTGTGTATTTCCGTTTTTTGCAAGTCCGGTCTGTATTACAAATATTGCAATAAATGCAACTATACCAATAATAAGGTATACAATCTGTGACGTTTTATTTGATTTTGATTCCATTTTTAAAATCTCCTTATTGCTGTTCTTCTTCCTCACGCTGTTGGCGGAGCATAGCCTGTTTAGCCTTCATTTTTTTGATTCTTGCAACGTGCTCAGCCTTACGCATAGCAGCACGGCTGTTGTTCACCTGAATCTGATTTTTTATAGCTGAAAGATTTTCATCTATAAGCTCCTTGTCAAACACGCATGAAAAAGAAATATCGTCCTGAGTACCGTATTTTGTTCTTTTGGTCAGATTTCTCAGCACTATTTCCTTAAATTCATTAACATCATTAAACTGACCTGCAATAATTGTATGATAATCTAGAAAATCCTCTGCACTTCCGAATGACGTATAAAGTCCGTCTGTTGAAACGAACATGGCAAGCGGTTTGTTGAAGGTATAAAAAAGATTAAACATATCTATTGCATTTGAGTTGCACATTGACGCTGTCAGGTTTGCAGGATTCTCGTCACCGTCAATAGGCATTCCCGTTTCGCAGTCGTTCTCCAGAACGACAAGGCTTCCGTCACCTATCTGTATTCCGAAACTGAAATTTTCTCCCATTACCACGGCAATAAGAGTAGTTCCGTATATGGATTCCATTTTTATGGCTTTAAATTCATCATTTGTAAAATTTTTCTTTTCATCATCGGTTACAGGGTTATTGCGGTGATACCAGCTGACCTCTTTATTCCAGTATGAAATAATATATTTCTGAATTTTTTTGATAACTTTTTTTGGATTTTTTACAAAGCTTTTTTCAAATTCATCGGCATTATGATAAAAATTGTCTATTGTTTTGAGTGTTACCTTTACCGCCAGCTTTGAACCCACATCGCTTCTGAAATGCTTTTTACTACCGTGACCGTCGGCGACAACAGCAACAGCATACTTTTCATGTGCTTTAAAGTCTGACCAGTCCTGACATACTTTTCCGCTTTGAATATGGCTTTCTCCCTGTACGGTATAATTAAACCCGTCAAACATTTCTGCACCCCCCTTTCTGACACAAGCGAATCATATATAGATTACCAGCCTGAATCAAAAGGAATATCCTTCGGATAATCTTCTGAATTGACGATTTCCTGAATCTGTTCACCGAGCTGTTTCTGTTTGCTTTCTGAAACGTCCTCAAAGCTTATTTCACCTGTTGTATCATCAGAGAGAGTCATACTCTTGCTTCCTATCTGTGAAGAAGTTACGGCAATTTTCTTTATAAGCTGAGCGAGCTGTCCGCCGGAATATGCGTGTACAACGGTATCGGAAGTGCCTGTAAATTCAGCAAGCATATCATCGTTGGCTTCCTTACCGATTCCGAGAGCAACTTTAAGACCGTGCTTATACCAGCTGTTTTCATTTAATTTTTTAAGACCTCTTTTATAGTCATCGGAGGGATAGCCGTCAGTCATAAGGAATATTACAGGAGCAAAGGAAAGTGACGGAGAACTTAAAAAGCTGTTTCTGGAAAGTCTTATTGCGAGTTCTTCAAAAGCAGCACCCATATTTGTAATTCCGGCAGGTGAAAGTCTGCTCCACTCAAATTCCTCTATTGAAATAGGTTCGGGATACATCCAGGCGAGATGTGTTGCAAAAGTGAGTACTGCAACTTTTACATCGGTATCAGCTTCACCTACACGGCGTATTTCGGGCATAAGTTCTTCCATAGCCGTATTAAGTTCGCCCATTTTTGTACCTTTCATACTTCCGGAAGTATCAATAAGGAAAAAGATTACAAGACTTTTTCTTGAAACTCCCATAGCATTCAGCGGGTCGTCATCGAAATCGAGTGATTTTTCAAATTCATCGTTCATACTAAAACTCCTTTTCTGTATAAGATATAATATTTTTTAAATTATATATGTGCGGTTACTCCGCCAAAGTCGATAGAAAGTCCCTGCCAAATCGGAAAACCTCTGCCGGATTCGATTTTATAGATTTTTCCGTCAGGCATTTTAACGTTCCAAGTATTTCCGGAAAGATTTTTTATACCCATCATACCTTTTTTGAGTTTATTTTCAACAACTTCTCCGGTAATGGTCTGAAAGTCATCAGAGCCGGCAACAGTTTCACATGCAAAGAATTTTTTTCCGATATAAACAGGTATTCTGTAATTGCAGTTACTGAAAGCAAGTGTAGGAAATTCTGCTCCGCATTTCTGACATTTATATGCACTGTTATCCTGATTCGAGGCGAATGAAGATGCAAATGTAGTTCTTCCGCACTGACATGATATTATTTCATTTCTTAGTCTTATAAAAAGCTTCTGCCACTGATTTTCAATAATACGCTTGCTTGGTTCATTTATACCGACTGTGAAAGTATATGTAAAGGCTTTTCTGATATATTCGGGATATATTCCCCAGAATTTTATAACATTGTCATGAATACCTCTTACAGGTCTGTTAGTATTATTGTTAGGGTCAAAAACGAATACAGTTTCCTTTCCGTAATGTTTAAGCTCTGATTTTTCGGTAAGGCATATATCTTTTATAACTTTTTCGCCCTCCATAGGGTCACCTCTGAAAAGGAGCTTGAAAAGGACTACTGCAAGTGAATACTTGTCAGTCTGCACATCAGGCTTTGCAACGCCTCTTACGATTTCGGGAGCCATATATCCCGGCTTTCCTCCTATTCCGAAGTTATAGCCGTCAGGAGCGATATTGTCGCAGTCGCAGACCATTACATCGCCTGTTTCAACATTTATGAAAAATCCGCCGTCATTCAAATCCTGATAACTTTTTCCGGCTCTGTGGAGCTGTCTGAAAGCATTTACAATATTGATTACAGCAGTTATCAGTGCAAACAGGCTTCTGAACTGCACTCTGATTTTTTTTGCTCTGCCTGTGAGGGGGTCGACATCGAGCTTATACATATTAAGTATATCTACAAATGAATCATATCCCTCCGGTCTTAAATCCATAAGGTAGCCGAAACCGTCATTATCGGGCATAGGTTTTGTGAGGTATTTAGGCCATAGAAATTTATCACTCGGAGCTCCGTCATTGATATTTCTTTCAATATTTTTTCTGAATGCCTGTGGATTTTTTATTTTATTGACATCATACCATTTAAGAGCATAATTTATTCCGCCGAAATCGACAAGATAAACTATACCCTGACCACCGCTTCCGAGTACTTTAAGTACCTTGGCACTTCCTCCGTACTCCATTTCTATGCTCTGACCTGCATTGAGTTCTAACATTATATAATTCTCCTTCCATAGAATTTTTATTGACTTGCTTTTTGAACCTCTCATCACTAAAGTGACGAGATTCCTACTTCATAGACTTCGTAACCTCTGTCTCCATAGGCTTAAATTCGGATTGTTCCAACCCTACATATGTAAATAAATATAATCAGTAGCTTTTTTTGACCGTTGTAAAATTCAGCCCTGAATTTGCACAGTATTTATGCACATATGAATTTTCATAGCATTTTATGGTAAGCTTGGGGCAGAATGTAAATACATCTTCACCTATAAACTTTACATTTTCGGGAATAAAAAGTTCTCTGAGACTTTCACAGCCGGAGAATGCTTCATTTCCGATACTGCTTATACTTGAGGGAAGTTCAACTATTTCGAGGTTACGGCAGAATGAGAACATACCTTCTTCGATTGCAGTCACACCTTCGGGAATTTTAATTGAATTAAGGCTTATGCATGAACTGAAAACAGCTCTTTTTATAATTCTGAGGCTTGAGGGAAGTTCAACTGTTTTAAGCTTTTTACATTCCGAAAAGGCATATTCGCCTATTGTAATAACGGATTCCGGAATTTTTACAGCTCTTATAAATCCGAAACTGTCAAAGCAGAAGCTTGCCAGAGATGTATATCCGAAAGGAATTTCAACATTTCTTTTAAGCTTGTATTTAAATGCATCAAATGGCTTGAATTCCTTTGGATTTGAGGGCATAACCAAATCGGCAGGTTCGGGAGCTGAAGCCGGTGCAGACTGTTCCGCAGAGGGAACTGAAACATTTTCGCTGATAGGTGCGGGAACGTATACCCAGCCGAGAACGAATGCGAAACATTCAATTATAAATTCGCTTGCATTTTCTGAAAGAAAGAGTTCATTAGTCATATATTCCTTTGCTTTCATAATAGCTATGTCGTGATTGTTTTCAGCGAGCATATTTTTTATTACACCGTTGCTCATTACGTTTCTTATAAGACGTCTTTCCTTTTCATATTCCGGCAGATAGTCGTTAAGGAATGAAATAAATTTTGTAGTATCACTCAAAATATCTGTTCCATAGTTGTCCACAAGTGATTTGAGTGACTGCTTGACACCATTTGTATATTCAAACCCCGGAATATTTCTCGGCACAGGCGTTTTGCATACCGGACACATATTAGTTCCGGCTGGAATTTCTGTTCTACACTGTTTGCAGAGCATAAAAAAATCTCCTCCTAAGTAAATAATGGAGACATAATAAAGCAGGTACGCTTTATATTTCTCTGAACTTTAATGGTATATTTTACAATATTATATCACTTTTACAAAAAAAAGTCAATAGCTATAACGTCAAACATTCAAAAAATTTTTTAAGAAGATAAATTTTCGTTTACAAATTTTAAAATACCGAAAGAATATTATTTTAATGCCGAGGTATAATAAAGTTATTGAGGAGGATTTTTCTGATATGAAAAGAACAGCATTTTTTGATACAAAGCCTTATGACCGCATATGGTTTGAAAAGCTTGAAAAGGATTTTGAAATAACATATTTCAAGGACAAGCTCAATTCAGATACAGCAGTTCTCTGCAACGGATTTGATGCAGTAATTGCATTTGTAAACGACAATATTGATTATGATACGGTTCAGAAACTTATTGAATATAACATAAAAGCAATTGCAATGAGATGTTCGGGGTATAACAATATTGATTTCAAAGCCATAGGAAATAAAATTCCTGTTCTGAGAGTTCCCGTATATTCGCCGTATGCCGTTGTGGAACATGCTATGGCGTTGTTTCTATGCCTTAACCGTAAAATCAACAAGGCTTATAACCGTACACGTGAGTTCAACTTTTCAATAAACGGCTTGCAGGGATTTGACCTTAACGGTAAGACAGCAGGAATTATCGGTACAGGACAAATCGGAAGAATTTTTATAAAAATCTGCAAGGGATTCGGAATGAATATTCTCGCATATGACCCGTTCCCGATAAAAAATCCCGATTTTGAATATACTGACCTTGACACTCTTTACAAGAAAAGCGATATAATATCACTTCACTGTCCGCTTACTCCCGAATCAAGACATATTCTTAATGCTGATTCCTTTTCAAAAATGAAAGACAGCGTCTATATAATCAATACTTCAAGGGGCGGACTTATTGAAAGCGAATCACTTCTTGACGCTCTGAAAAGCGGTAAAATTGCCGGAGCAGGTCTTGACGTCTATGAAGAAGAATCGGAATTATTCTTTGAGGATTATTCTTCAAGAATCATCGATGATGATATACTTTCACTTCTTGTAAGTCTGCCGAATGTAATTATCACGTCACATCAGGCATTCCTGACTGATGAGGCTTTAAAAAATATTGCTGAAATAACTATCGGAAATCTTAACGATTTCTTTGCAGGCAGACCTCTTAAAAATCAGATAAATATTTTCTGAAAATTTTTTGAAAAAAGTTCGTCTTTTTTGTATTCAAAAATCACTTATCGGAACTTGAAAATTTCAGCGTTCTTGATATTCCCGATTTCATTACCGGAAACAGCTACGATTTGGATATATCCCCTGACGGTTCAATAACTGCTTATCAGTATATCTTTCCGAAAAACAGTAAAAATCTATAAATCCTTATTTGCAGGATTTTCAAGAATATGTCCGTTTTCATCGAACCTTGAACCGTGACAGGCACAATCCCATGAATGTTCGGAGCTGTTCCACTTCAATGCACAGCCTAAATGCGTACATCTTTTTGCAGAAAGCGTAAGCATATTTCTTAACGCCTCAAATCCGTTCACAAAAAGCTGAGGCTTTAAAATACTTCTTGAAGGGCTGAAAAGTTCCGCAAACTGATTTTTCTTTCCGCAAATCATATCATTAAGTATCATTGCGGAAAGCATTGAACCTGTCATTCCCCACTTGTTAAATCCCGATGCAGTAAAAAGATACGGAGTATTGGAAGAATAATTTCCGATGTATGCAGTATTGTCAAGACTCATGCAGTCCTGTGCTGACCAGAAACAATATTCTTCTGAATCGGGATAATACCGCTTTGAAAAATCCCTGAGTTCATTCCAGCATTTACTCTGTTTACCCGTCCTGTGACTTTCACCGCCGACAATAAGATAATTTTTATAGTTCCGGAAAGAAAATCCTTTTCCGCTTTCGTCAAGATATATTCCGTTAAGATTCTCAGCATTTTCAAGAGCAATCATATTGGAACGGTTCTGATATAATTTAAGAAAATAACTTCCGTGAGTGTTTATAAACGGGAAATGCGTTGCTATAATTATATATTTAGCAGTAACTGTTCCCGAATCTGTTATTGCAGTATTTCCCTTAACATCACGGACAAACGAATTTTCATAAACGGAAAGTTCCTTTGCAAGTTCACCGCCAAATTTAAGAGGGTTAAACTGTGCCTGATTTGAAAATTTTACTGCTCCCGCCGTTTCAAACGGAAGCGGAATATTTTCACAGTATTCCGCATTAAAGCCTATCTTTTCACAAGCGGAAATTTCCTGTTCAAGCTTTTCCCTGTCATCAAGAGAATATATATAGCTGTCCCTGTATTCAAAATCGCAGTCGATATTTTTACAGAGATTTTCAAACATTTCAAACGCTGATTTATGTGCCTGAAGATACAGCCCTGCAGATTCGACACCTTTTTTTCGTATGAGCTTATTATATATAAGTCCGTGCTGAAATGTAATTTTTGCAGTCGTTCCCGATGTTGTACCGCTTAAAATTCTGTTTTTTTCAAGGAGAATACATTCAGCTCCCGAATTATTCAGGAAATATGCGGTCAGAATACCGGTCATTCCACCGCCTATAATCAGCACATCTGTACCGCAACTGCCCTGAAACTTCGGAAATGCCGGAAGTTCCGTATCTTTCTGCCATATTGATTCCATATATAATTTCCTCCTTTTCTGTATTTATTATACCTTTTTTGCTGATATATATTCCCTGTGAATAATTTTAACCGTCAGGACAGATAATATATCCGAGGTGATTATTATGCCCAAAAAAGGTATGAGCCGTCCAGAATATACCCATACCCAGCCAAGAAATGACGTTCCGCCTGTTCCGGAAATTCAGGGAAAGGCTAAACATTCAAAGGCAAAAGCGAATCCCATTATAGCAGGTACTGAACCTCCTTATCTTAAAGTATACCATTCTTCTGCACCTTATTCGCTTAAAGAAAAACCTATTTCAGATGCTTACCCTGTAATAAACAACGACCTTGCAAGGGATAATATTGAAAATGATATTCCCTCTGCCGATTTGCAGGATTTATAAAAAAATGCCGTCCGGAACTTTTCCGGACGGTTTTTCTCTTGAAATATATGACAAAATATGCTATAATATACAAAAAAATATCGGGAGTGATTTTATTTTATGGGCAATTCCTTTTCCGAACTTATAAAGAATTTCGATAAAACCCGTGATTATATGCGTGATTTCTATATATACGGATTCAAAACAAGAAATGATTTTCAATATAAATCTCTCCGGACATACGATGACGAACGCAGAAGAATTGAAAGCTGGCTCGGAGATTTTATAAAATTCAGCAATTCAAAAAAGGGAAAGCAGATTTCAATATCATGTGACAGCAGTAAAATTGAAGAAAATCCGCTTTACAATGCTTACCGTTGCAAGAGCTTTACCAAAAATGATATACAGCTCCATTTCTTTCTGATTGATATTCTCGAAGAAGATAATTTTATATCGCTTAATGACATTACGGACAGAATACTTGATGAATTTGAAATAAGCTTTGACCCTCAAACCATAAGAATGAAGCTTAATGAATACATAAAAGAGGGCATTATTATTTCCCGAAAGCAAGGACGTTCTCTTGTATATGCAAAATCTCCCGACAGCTTTCAAAGGCTTGCCGGAAATGATTCGGATAAAATTACGGATATGATTAAATTTTTCTCGGAATCAGCACCCTTTGGAATTATCGGAAATTATATTCTTAAATCGCTTGACAAACTTAATAATCTCTTTCTGATAAAGCATAATTTCATAGTACATACTCTTGAGGATAATATACTTCTTGCACTTTGTCAGGCAATTGAAGGAAAAAATTATGTAAGTCTTGTAAATTACGGAAAAAGTCACAAAAAAACTGAAATCAAATGTATACCTATGAAAATACATGTTTCCACACAGACAGGCAGACGTTATATTATAGTATACAACAAACAATGGAAACGATTTTCGGCTCTTAGGCTTGATTATATAAAAAGCGTTGATATACTTGAAGTATGCCCCGAATATGACTGTTATCTTGAAAAATATCAGAAAAATGCCGTTTACTGCTGGGGAACTTCTTTCGGTGCAAAGCGTCCTAAGGAGGGTATCGAATATATAAAAATGACTCTCCGTATAGATGAACATAATGAGAAATTTATTATTGACCGCCTTAAGCGTGAGGGCAGAAACGGTTCTGTTGAAAAAACAGGTGAAAATACTTTCTGCTATTACGGCGAATTTTTTGATGTTTCCGAACTCTCGCCGTGGATTAAGACTTTCACAGGCAGAATCATAAAGCTTGAAAGCAACAACAAACAGGTGGAAAACCGTTTTTATTCCGATATAAGAAAAATGCAGAAAATGTATGAGGTGAAATAATATGGAGCTTTTTTCTGAAATATACAGTGCATACTACAATGCAGTATCAAAAATTCTTTCGTGCCGGAATCTTTCAAAAAAAGATATGATAAAAATAATAAACGAAAAGGCTTTTTCTGAATCCTCACTGTATATTATGCCAAGAATATGCGATGAATGGAAACTTGTTTCAGAAAACAACGGAATATATAATTCAAGACTGAAAAATATTCCTTCTATGCCTCTCACAGCAATACAGAAAAGATGGATTAAAGCAGTTATTTCGGATAAAAGGGCAAGGCTTTTTATAGATGATGACATAATATCCCGCCTTTCGGAATCGCTTAAAGATGTAAAGCCTCTTTTCAGTACGAAAAATTTTCTGTTCTTTGACAGGTTTTCAGACGGCGATGATTTTACAAATCCGGATTATATAAGATTTTTCAGAATTATAAAAAATGCCGTTTCTGAAAAGAAAATTCTTGAAATATCCTTTACATCGTCCCGAAAAAATAATATTACTCATAAATTTTTACCGCTTAAGCTTGAATATTCCCCGAAAAATGATAAATTCAGAGTACTTTCCGCAGTAGTTTCAAAGGGAATTATAAAAGAAAATTTTGTTATAAATATATCACGCATTACCGATATAAAAGATACCGGAAAATTTTTTGAAAAAGCTGTTCCTGAGGATTCGGATTGCTGTGACTCCGTATGCGTTGAAGTTTCTTCAGAAAGGAACGGCGTTGAACGTTTTATGCTCGAATTTGCTGGATATGAAAAAGTTACCGAATTTAACGAGGAATCCGGAAAGTGTACTGCTGAAATATGGTACAGCAAATCCGATGAAACTGAGCTTTTAATACGTCTTTTGTCATTCGGAAGTGTTCTCGAAATAAAATCTCCCGAATATTTCCGGAATCTCGCACGTGAACGGATTGAAAAACAATGTGATTTTTTTACAAAAAACCATTGACGGCAGGAAATTTTTATGATATAATTATATAAGAACAACAGTTTTTTATTTTCAGTGAAAGGAATGATTTTTTTAATGCCCACAGCAGATATTATTACAGAGGATTTTATCAATTCAGTTGCTCCGAATACTTCAGCAGTATCAAATGCTAAAAAAATTTCACGCACCGGCGGTTTTATAAAGCTTGCCTGTTCCGAGGACAAAACACTTATTTTCGGTGAATGTAAGGGAAGCGGTAAAAATCCCTATTATTCATCAGCAGATTTTTCCGGAGATTCCCCTGTTTTCAGATGTTCCTGTCCGAGCAGACAGTTCCCCTGCAAGCACTGTCTTGCTATTATGTTTGAATGGCTTGCCGGAAAGGATTTCAGCGTTGAAGAAGTTCCGGAGGATATCGCAAGAAAACGTTCAAAGCTTGAAGCGAAAAAAAATCCTCAGCAGGATACTCCCGAAAAAGCTGAAAAGAAAAAGAAATCAGCTTTATCTACTGCCAAGAAAAAGCTTAAAAAACAGCTTGAGGGTCTTGACCTTGCCGAAAATTTCGTGAAGGATATTCTTGAAAGAGGTGTATCGTCTATAAATTCAACTTCGGCAACACAGTATAACAACCTTGCAAAACAGCTCGGCGACTATTATCTCCCCGAACCGCAGGCTATTATGTATAAAATTATAAGCTCCGCACAAAAGCTCTCCGCAAATCCCGATGACAGCCAGATAAATGAAATTGTCAGCCTTTGTGTAAAACTTTCATCTACCATTAAGAAAAGCCGTGAATACATAAATTCAAAGCTTGAAAGCGGTGAAGTTCTTCCGGAAGATAATATATTATATGAGGCTATGGGCGGTGTATGGAAATTAACCCAGCTGAAAGAAATAGGTCTTTACAAGGAAAATGCCGAAATTATTCAGCTTTCGTTTGCTGTACTTTTCGATGAAATCCATAAAGCTGAAATTGATTTTGCATACTGGATTGATATTGATACGGGCGAAATTTTCAAGACAAAAAATATCCGTCCTCTGCGTGCAATGGGATATATAAAAGAGGAAAATTCCGCATTCGGCATACATAAAATAAAGGAACTCTACCGCTATCCCGCAAATATAAATAACCGTATACGCTGGGAAAGTGCCGAAATTTCCGAACCGACTCCCTATATATACAGGACTATAATTTCAAAAGCTGAAAAATCTATTAGTGATGCAGTCAAAAAGGCTAAAAATGAACTTAAAAATACTCTTTCCGCAAATAATGTTGCCGTACTTCTTCCGTTTGATGCCGTTGAATATTCGGTATCAGATAAAAAAAGCGTTCTGAAATACGGTTCTGAATCAATTAAGCTTGCTCCCAATGAAAACTATACCGATACCTGCAATACTGTATCCGTCCTTAACAGCGAATATCTAAAAAATGCATCAATGTTCGGTGAGCTTTTCTATAATCCCGATGAACGCAGAATTTATCTCTGTCCGCTTGCCGTAATACATCAGAATGGCATTATAAGGCTTTACTAATTTAAAGAAAGGATTGATTTTTTTAATGGATATAAAACCGTTCTATGAACTGCGAAATCGTCTTTACTGTACTGCATCGGCAGGGTGTTCAGCCGTGAATGAAGATTTCAGGCTTAAACGTGCCGTTGAAAATTTTCAGGAACTCGCAAACGCAAACAAGGCTTTCGGAAAGCTTTATATGATGTGCGGAAAGCTTTTTGAATCCGATAACGTTTCATCACTTCTTGCCGACTGCATAGCTCTTGCGGACGCTCTTGCCGTTACTCAGGGAACTTTCAATGTTTCAGATGAAACACTGCCTTACGAAAACAATACGGATATAAAACCGCTTAATATGTATTATTCGGAATATCATAATATAACAGAAATGCTTTCAAATCCGAGTAAATATACAAATCTCCGGACTCTTAACGGAAAACAGTTGCAGTTTATATATGACCCCCGATTTCTTTCGCTTTTCCTTAAAAAATTAAAAGAGGGTACTAACAGCGAATATTTCGGAGAATTTGCATATACCGTTTGCAGAAGCTACGGAAAAAGCATTGTTCCGGCTCTTAAAAATTCCCTTGACTTATCTAATCCCAAAGCCAACGGAAATATAGTAAAATATATATCCGATATATGCGGTGCCGATGAAAATGACTGGTATCTTGAACTTGCTCTCAATGAGGAAATTTCCCCGAGTATAAGAGAAAACGCAATAAAGGCTCTTGCATACTGCCCCGAAAATACCGATACACTTCTTGAACTCTACCGCACTCAGAAAGGAAAGGTTAAAAACGCTTCAATTTATGCACTTGCGGTCATAAGTCCTCCCGAAGCTGAACCAATATGGGAAAAAATGACTAAAAATCCCGAAAAATTTGCTAAAACCAATATGGAATACATATCCCTTTCAGAAAGTAAAATATGCTCGGAATTTGCAAAAAAATATATATATGAGCTTATGGAAAAAATTGAAAGCTTTCCGAAGAAAAGCATAGAATCAAATAAATTAAGCATACTTCTTCTTACGTCTGCTGACATGCTTGCAAATAAAACCGATGTTCCGGATTTTATTCTCAGACTTATAGATTTCTCAAAAGAGTCCAAAAAATTTGCTTACTATAATACTGATACACTGACTTTGCTTTTTAATCGTATAGCTGTAAACAACGTAATTAATCACCCCGATGAACCGAAATTCAGAGAGCTTGCAACAAATCTCTATGAATATGACAAAAAAGCCTTTTTTTCTTCGGAATTTTTTATAAGACTTCTTGAAAATCCCGATACTGCTTTTGATTTCCTTGAAGATATTACTTACGAACAGCGTAATAAAATTACAGATATACTGGGAAATATCTGGTATTCAAGGTCTGAAAGAAAATACTATATCAACGTTAGCATAAACAGAACCGATTCAAGAGAAAATGCCGTTCCCGTATTTGAAAAAATGCCCGAAAGTATTCTGAAATTCCTTACGGATAAATCCTTTATGGAAAACAGTTTCACTGAAAAGGCTCTCAGACTACTTGAAAGTGTCGGAAAAAAGAAAACGACTGTACAGGAAGAAAATTCCGAACATTGCGAAAAAATTACACGGCTTTTATATAATCTTATCGAAAACGAAAACTGCTCCCCCGATGATTCTGAAATAATCAGAAAATATACCTGCGAATTTGTTTTTGATACCGTTCATAAATGCCCCTCGTCATTTGCAATTATACTTATAGGAAAGATGTTCAGAAACGAACCGCCCGAAAAATACAGAGATATATTTTATGATTATCTTTCATATATGTTTAAAAATTTTCACGAAAATCAACGTGGTTCATATTACGTTGTACACGCACGCATAGAAGATTTTGACAGCTTTCCTCTTTCCGATGATGACAAGCTTGATGAACTTATCAGAATTGAAAAAACAGTGTCCTATTACTTAAAGAACAGCAAATATCCTCTTGTTGCTAAAAATGAACTCAACCTGATTAAAGAATATATTAAAAAATACAGTGCGAAAGGAAATAATTAATTATGTCCAATGAAATGTTAAGACTCCCCGCCGAACTCCTCTATAAAAACGAAATTGATGCTCTTATCGAAAACGAAACAAATCCGGTTCCTGACGGCTGGCAGATGTCCCCGAAATCCGTTCTTACCTACATTATGGGCGGTAAATCGGGAAAAGTAAATATCACTCCGAAATATATGGGTGATAAAAAAATCGTTGAAATCTGTATTGCTACTCTTGTTACTGACCGTGCATTGCTCCTTATAGGCGAACCCGGTACAGCTAAATCGTGGCTTTCGGAACATCTTACCGCTGCTATAAACGGCAATTCCTCAAGAGTAATTCAGGGTACTGCCGGAACTACTGAAGAACAGATTCGCTATTCGTGGAACTATGCAATGCTCCTTGCAAAAGGCCCTTCATTTGAATCACTTGTCAAAAGTCCTGTATACAATGCTATGGAAACAGGTACTATTGCGAGAATTGAGGAAATTTCAAGATGTGCAAGCGAAGTTCAGGACGCACTCATTTCGATACTTTCCGAAAAGCGTATATCTATCCCCGAACTCTCCGAGGAAGTTTCCGCAAGAAAGGGATTTTCAGTAATAGCTACTGCAAACACTCGTGACAAGGGCGTTAATGAAATGTCATCAGCTCTGAAAAGACGTTTCAATATCGTTGTACTTCCCGCTCCGTCCGATATGGATACCGAAATTGATATTGTCAAAACACGTGTCGCACAGATGGCTGACAGTTTCAAGCTCAATTCAAAACTGCCCGATATATCTGCAATCGAGCGTGTTGTTACTATATTCCGTGAACTGCGTGACGGTCAGACTCTTGACGGAAAAGTAAAACTGAAAAGCACTTCGGGAGTTCTTTCCTCTGCGGAAGCTATTTCACTCCTTGTAAACAGTATGGCTCTTGCCGGAAGCTTCGGAAACGGTAACGTTACCGATTATGAACTCGCCTCCGCATTACAGGGTGCTATCGTAAAAGATGAATCAAAGGATAAAGCAGTATGGACTGAATATCTCGAAAACGTTATGCGTAAAAAGGGCAAGGAATATTCAAAACTTTATTCAGAGTGTAAGGAGCGTAACGCATAATGGCTGAATATTTCGGAATACGTCATTTTTCGCCTGCGTGTGCTTTTTATGTAACCGAATTTCTTAACCGTATCAAGCCTGAATGTGTTCTTATAGAAGGCCCTTCCGATTTGAATAATCTTATCGAACCTCTCTGCAATCCGTTTGCAGTTATGCCATGTGCAGTTCTCGCATATACTGTAAATCCGCCTGTTAAAACGGTATTATGGCCTTTTGCTGATTTTTCCCCCGAATACAGAGCTATGCTATGGGCAATCGAAAATAATATTCCTGTAAGATTCTGCGATTTGCCCTCATCATGCATTCTTGCCCAGATGGTTAAGGAAGATGAAAATATAAGCGGTACGGAAGAAGTTCCCGAAAGAAAAGTTTCCGTTTACGAACGTATGGAAAAAATTTCTGGTATGGATAACGATTCATTCTGGGAATATACTTTTGAACAGTGTGAAAACTACGACGATTTTATAAAAGCTTCGGAAGAATACGGAAAGTCAATCCGTGAAAATTCCGATGATTCGGATAACCATAACAAGCTCCGTGAAGCCTTTATGCGTAAAATTATCAGCGAATCGGAAAAGCAGTTCAATACAGATAAAATCGCTGTAATTACCGGTGCTTTTCATACTATGGGAATTAAAAATATTCCGTTCAGCAAAGATGACGAAAAACTTACAAAAAAATTACCCGAAACGGAATGCAAGTCTACTCTTATGCCGTATTCTTATTACAGACTTTCTTCACGTTCGGGATACGGTGCAGGCAGTAAAGCACCTGCATATTATGAAATTCTCTGGCGAAACCGCATTAAAAATACTTTGAAAGACAGCTCTGCTGAATATCTTACAAGAATTGCTGAATATCAGCGAGAACATGGATTTCAGGCATCTTCCGCACAGGTAATCGAGGCTTTAAGACTCTCGGAAACCCTTGCACTTATGCGTGGCGGAAAAACTGCAAATTTCAACGATTTGAGGGATTCCGCTGTAACATGTCTCGGAAACGGTTCATTTGCGGAAATTTCAGAAGCCTGTGCCGATGTCGAAATCGGTACTAAAATAGGAATCCTCCCCGACGGTACTGTATGCACATCAGTTCAGGAAGATTTTATGCGTCAGCTTAAGGATTTAAAACTTGAGCGTTTCCGTTCCGCAAAAGGCGAGGAGCTTGAACTCGATTTGCGTGAGAATATACGTGTAAAATCCGAAAAATCAGCTTTCTTAGGTCTGAACCGTTCATTCTTTCTGCACAGATTAAGAATACTCGGAATACATTTTGCGGAACAGCTCCAGAGGTATCAGGAAAACGCTACATGGGCAGAATTATGGAGACTGCAATGGACTCCCGAAACTGAAATCGAAATCGTTGAGGCATCACTCAACGGTGATACTATTGAACAGGCATCGCAATTCAAATTAAGTACACAGCTTGCAGGCTCTGAAAATCTCGCCGAGACTGCCGTTATACTTTCGGAAGTCTTTCTCTGCGGTCTTTCTGATACAGTAAAAAGTGCCGTTTCAGCAGTTCAGAAACTTGCTGTCGGCTGTTCATCGGTAAAGGATACCGGCGATACTATCGGAACTCTTTCGGGTATAATAAGATTCGGAAATATAAGGCGTATCGATACTGAACCTATAATTCCGATTGTACAGCAGTTATATTTAAGATTCTGCCTTAATCTCGATTCAGCATCAGTATGCGACAATTCAGCCTCGGAAGAAATTGTTTCAGCAGTTTCAAAAGTAAACGATGCCTGTCTTTCACATGATTTTCTTGAAACCGAAAGACTTATATCAGTACTTTCCGATATTGCGGACAGTGATTCCGCAAATCCTCTTGTATCGGGATTTACCTGTGCATTGCTTATGGAACACGGAAAAATTACTCCCGAAAAGCTTTCGGAACTCGTAAGCAGACGACTTTCGGGCGGAACTCCTGCTCCCGAAGGTGCTTTGTGGTTCGAAGGACTCGCAAAAAGAAACAGACGAACTCTTATAAACCGCCTGAGCGTATGGGAAAAGCTGTGCGAATTTATTTCTGAACTTGATGATGAGGAATTTAAACCCGTTCTCGTATGCCTGAGACGTACATTCTCCGAATTTTCACCCTCCGAAAAAGCCGAAATTGCTGAAAATATCGGGGAAGTTCTCGGAATTTCAAGAGAAGATGCCTCTGTGTTTATAAATTCCGAACTCTCGGAAGATGAAAAACAGGCTGTTGACGATTTGGACGACTTTGATTTTGGTGATATATAATATGGATAACAAAGATATTTTAAAACGCTGGCGTCTGATTTTAGGGCGTGATGCTGAAAAAACTATGAATAATATGTGCAGTATGCCTGCTCTTTCGGCTGAAGAACTCCTTATGGATTCCGCACTGTCCCAGATTTACGGAAACAATACGGAAAATAATCCGTCGGGAAAGAGTGCGGGAAACGGTATGTCATCGCCACAGCTTACAAGGTGGCTCGGCGATTTGCGTTCGCTCTTTGCACCTATGGAAATAAAAGTCATTCAGAATGATGCAATTCAGCGTAAGGGATTAAAACAGCTACTCTTTGAACCCGAAATGCTTGACGGTCTTGAACCCGATATTTCAACGGCTTCGCTTCTGCTTATGCTTAAAGACCAGATTCCCAAAAAGGCTAAGGACAATGCGAGAATTTATATTTCAAAAATCGTTGAGGATATAAACAGAAGAATTTCAGACGATTTGAAACGTTCGGTAACTTCCGCACTTAACCGCCGTGAACATTCCCCCATACCCTCCGCACCTGCCCTTGACTACAAGCTCACTGTAAGGCGAAATCTTAAAAATTACAATCCCGAACTTAAAATGATTCTTCCCGAAAAGTTCTATTTCTTTGAACGTGCATCAAAATCAGGTTCAAGAACGGTTATTCTTGATATTGACCAAAGCGGTTCAATGGGAGAATCTGCAATATATTCATCAGTTATGGGCTGTATTCTTGCAAGTATGAACTCGCTTAAAACCCATATAGTCGCATTTGATACTGCTGTTACTGACCTCACGGAGCTTTGCAGTGACCCTGTTGAACTTCTCTACGGAATACAGCTCGGAGGCGGTACTGATATAAACAAATCAGTTGCATACTGTGAAACCCTTATAACTGAACCCGAAAAAACTACAATGTTCCTGATTACCGATTTATACGAGGGTGGAAACGAGGCAAGTCTTGTAAAAAGAATTGAGGGGCTTAAGGAATCGGGAGTCAATATAATTGTACTTCTTGCTATATCCGACAAAGGCAAGCCCTGTTTCGACAGCCGTCTTGCCGACAAGATAAGTGAATTTGATGTTCCCTGCTTTGCGTGTCCTCCGGAACGTCTCCCCGAACTCCTTGAACTTGCACTCAAGAAAAGAAGTCTTAAAGGATTTATTCCGAAGTAAAGGAAAATCCCCTGACCGATTAAGTCAGGGGATTCCGTTTTTTCTATTTCAGAAAAGAAAAAATCATTATTACAATACCAAGTACAACAAGTACTATTCCTGTTGCACGGTTCAGCGTTTCCGGCTTTGCCTTGTTTGCAAATACTGATGCTACCCTTGCCCATATGAACGTAAATACAACGCATAATATAAGCATAAGCAAATCCGGACTGTCTCCGATTGCAAAATGCGATACTGCACCTGTCAGGGCGGTAAAAGTCATTATAAATACACTCGTACCGACTGCCGTTTTAAGCTCATAGCCGAGTATTGTTGTAAGCAAAAGAAGCATCATCATTCCGCCTCCTGCACCTACAAATCCGCATATAAAGCCTATGACAATTCCGCATATTACTGACTGAATAATACGTTTTTTTGCCGATACTGTCTGCATTGATTCCTTTGTAGTCATAACCGGCTTGACTATGAATTTAATTCCAAGCAGAAACGTCATAAATACTGAAAAATTGCCCATAGCTCCGGACGGTACAAGACTTGAAACATAGCTTCCTATTACCGTAAAAACAAGAACGTTGAACATCATTATAAGACCGTTTTTAATATCAAGATTCTTGTTTTTGCCGTAAGTATATGCCGATACTGCACTTGCAAGGACATCTGATGACAATGCTATTCCGACTGCTGTATAAGGTTCTACGTCCAGAAAAGTTATCAGCATAGGACTTATTACAGCTGCTGCACTCATTCCGGCAAAGCCAGTTCCGAGACCTGCTCCCATTCCCGCAAAAAACGTAACTATTATTTCAATAAGAAAATCCATTTTTTCTCACCCCCTTTTTTAATAATTATAACACCTGATATAATATATGTCAAATTATTGTTTTACGAAATTTTTACTTGACAAAACTGTAAATATATGATAGAATAAAAAAAATTGCAGGCGTGATGTTTTCCGCTGTCTGCCTTATTGATTACTATGACATCAGCTTGTGAAACGGTCAATAAGTTATTTTCAGCACACAAGATTGATTTCTGCTTGTGTGCTTTTTTTAATACTACTACTATACTCTGAGGTGCAAAATATGGAAAATAAACTCAAGCTATATGGATTCAATAACCTTACAAAATCTCTCAGCTTCAATATATATGATGTCTGCTATGCAAAAACTCCAAAGGAACAAAAGGATTATATCGCATATATCGATGAACAGTATAACTCCGAACGTATAACAGATATTATGACTCACGTCACCGAAATGATTGGAGCTCAGATTTTAAGCGTTTCAAGACAGGATTATGACCCTCAGGGTGCATCAGCTACTTTCCTGATTGCTGATGATACTATGATTCCGGCTAATAGCAAAGAAATTATTGCCCATCTTGATAAAAGCCATGTTACTGTTCACACCTATCCCGAATTTCACCCACATAACAGTATAGCTACTTTCAGAGTCGATATAGATGTAGCTACCTGCGGAAAAATTACTCCTCTTACTGCTCTTGACTACCTTATAGGCAGTTTTGATTCCGATATAATTACTATGGATTACCGTGTAAGAGGCTTTACAAGAAATGTTGACGGCGAAAAACTCTTTATAGACCACCATATAACTTCTATTCAGGATTATATAGATGACGAAATCCTGCGTGCATATGATGCTATGGATATAAATGTATATCAGGCTAATATTTTTCATACTAAAATGATTATCAAAGAAATGTATCTTCAGAATTATCTTTTCAATACCGATATTGATGAACTCCCACCCCATACAAGACTTGATATAAGCACGGCTTTAAGACGTGAAATGATTGAAATTTTCAGCGGAAGGAATGTTTATTGAATGCTTAATCAGAATGACGCTCCTATATATGAAGCATTACAGAAATTTAAAAGAATGAGAGTAGTTCCCTTTGATGTCCCCGGTCATAAGCGTGGCAGAGGCAACAAGGAACTTACGGAATTTCTCGGTCAGAGCTGTATGGACGTTGACGTAAATTCTATGAAACCTCTTGATAATTTATGTCACCCCGTTTCGGTAATAAGAGAGGCGGAGGATATTGCCTCCGAAGCTTTCGGAGCTTCCCACGCATTTTTTATGGTCGGCGGAACTACTTCTGCTGTTCAGAGTATGATTATGTACGCCTGCAAAGACGGTGACAAAATCATTCTCCCCCGAAACGTTCACAGAAGTGCTATAAACTCTCTTATTTTATGCAATGCCGTTCCCGTTTATGTAAATCCCGATGTCAATAATCAGCTCGGAATAGCTCTCGGAATGTCCGTTGAACAGGTAAAAAAAGCTATCGAGGAAAATCCCGATGCAAAAGCCGTACTCGTCAACAATCCGACCTATTACGGAATATGCTCCGATTTGAAAAAAATTACCGAAATCGCTCACGCTCACAATATGCTTGTACTCGTTGACGAGGCTCACGGAACGCATTTTTATTTCGGGGATAATTTCCCGATTACCGCTATGAAAGCCGGTGCGGATATTGCCTCCGTAAGTATGCACAAGTCGGGCGGAAGTCTCACTCAAAGTTCATTTCTTTTAATGGGAGAAAAGATAAATTCTGATTATATGCGTCAGATTATAAATCTTACCCAGACTACAAGTGCATCATATCTTCTGCTTTCAAGCCTTGATATTTCGAGAAAACGTCTTGCACTTCACGGAAAGGAAATTTTTGCCAAAACAGTCGAAATGGCTGAATATGCACGTTCAGAAATAAATTCAATAGGCGGTTACTATGCCTACTCCAAAGAGCTTATTAACGGTGACAGCATTTTCGATTTCGATATATCAAAGCTTTCAATACATACTCTACCCGTAGGTCTTGCCGGAATTGAGGTTTATGATTTACTCCGTGACGAATACGATATTCAGATTGAATTTGGTGATATAGGAAATATTCTCGCATACCTTTCAGTAGGCGACAGAAAACAGGATATTGAAAGACTTATAAGTGCATTGTCTGAAATCCGCAGACGTTTCGGAAAATCAAAGGCTGGTATGCTCTCGCAGGAATATATAAATCCAATCGTTGCTGAAACTCCCCGAAAGGCTTTCTATGCCGATAAGATTTCACTTCCTCTCGATGAAACCTGCGGAAAAATATGTACGGAATTTGTTATGTGCTATCCCCCCGGAATACCTATTCTCGCTCCCGGTGAGCTTATTACTATGGATATAATAAAGTATATAAAATACGCAAAAGAGAAAGGCTGTTCTATGACAGGCACGGAGGATATTAACATCGAACGTCTGAACGTTCTGAAATAAACCTGAAATCAGATAAGTGTGACGGACGTGACGGGTATGACGGGTATTTCCATAACTTATATATATTTTTATATATGATACAGAAATCAAAAATTTTTATACGATAATATAGAAAAACCCGTCACAACCCGTCACACGTTTACAATATTAAAAAGGAGAATTTATATGATAGAACTTTCAGCATTTTTTAAAAGCGTTATCGACTCCGATATTGCCCCCGTTGTTATATGCGATATAAATCACATTATTGTGTATATGAATCCGAGTGCGTGTGAAAGATATTCAAAAAGGGGCGGTAAAAATCTTGTAGGGAAATCCCTTCTTGACTGTCATAACTCCGATTCAAATGAAAAAATTATAAATACTGTCAAATGGTTCGGACAGAATAAAAACAACAACAGAATTTTTACTTTTCACAATCCAAAGGAAAACAAAGATGTCTATATGATTGCTCTGCGTGATGAAAATGGTGAGTTAATAGGCTACTACGAAAAACACGAATGCCGTACACCCGAAAAAGCAAATTAATATATGGAGGTAACTTATGGAATTATGGTTCACGGAACGTCATACGCCGAATGTAAAATTTTCAATCAGGGTTGACCGTCAGTTATACAGCGGATTCAGCGAATTTCAGCGTATTGACGTTTTCGACTCAAAGGAATTCGGAAGATTTCTGACACTTGACGGCTATATGATGCTTACTGAAAAGGACGAATTTATTTATCACGAAATGATTACTCACACTCCTATGGCTGTACACCCCAATCCGAAAAATATTCTTGTAATCGGTGCAGGTGACGGAGGAGTCGTGAGAGAGCTTACAAGATACCCCGCTGTCGAACGAATAGACTTAGTCGAAATTGATGAACTCGTTGTTGAAGTCAGCAAACAGTACTTACCTACTACGGCTTGCAGATTCGATGACCCACGTCTTAATATATTCTATGAAGACGGCGTTAAGTTTATCAGAAAATGCGAAAACGAATATGATATTATCATAGTCGATTCAACTGACCCCTTTGGCCCCGGCGAAGGTCTTTTCACTAAGGAATTTTACGGCAGTTGTTTCAAGGCTCTCAAAGATGACGGTATTATGGTAAATCAGCACGAAAGTCCTTTCTATGCGGAAGACGCTTCCGCTATGCAGAGGTCTCATAAGCGTATTGTCGAGAGTTTCCCGATTAGTAAAGTATATCAGGCTCATATTCCTACATACCCGTCAGGTCACTGGCTTTTCGGATTCGCTTCAAAGAAATATCACCCCACTAACGATTACAACGGCACTAAATGGAGTATGCTCGGACTTAAAACAAAATACTATAACCCAAGACTTCATATAGGTGCGTTTGCACTTCCAAACTATGTAGAGGAGCTTTTGAGAGATGTTGAATAAAAATATACAGACTTTTATCGCCTGTGATTCCGAATATGCAGACGCAAATATAATTCTTTTCGGTGCGGGATTTGACGGTACTACAAGCTTCCGCCCCGGTACTCGTTTTGCACCTTCTGCAATAAGAAACGAATCTTTCGGAATTGAAACATACAGTCCCTATCAGGATAAGGATATGCTTGATTATTCTTACTTTGACAGCGGAGATTTGGAACTTCCTTTCGGAGATACCGAAAAAGTTCTTGCTGATATTAAAGAACGTTCCGAAACTATTTTAAATGACGGAAAAATCCCCTTTATGATTGGCGGTGAACATCTTGTGACTCTCGGTTCAGTCCGTGCAACAGCTGAAAGATATTCCGATTTGCATATAGTTCACTTTGATGCACACGCCGATTTGCGTGACGACTATCTTGGTCAGAAACTTTCACACGCCTGCGTTTTAAGAAGATGTCACGAAATTGTCGGTGACGGTCATATTTTTCAGTTCGGTATAAGAAGCGGTGACAGAGATGAATTTAAATTCGCTGAAAAGCATACCTATATGAATAAATTTAATCTCAACACTCTTGAAGAAATTACCGATAAGCTCAAAGGCAAAAATATCTACCTCACTGTTGACCTTGATGTCCTTGACCCGTCAATATTTGCCGGTACAGGTACTCCCGAAGCCGGAGGAGTTTCCTTTGATGAACTCCGCAAGGCTCTTACTCTTGTATGCAGTAAGCTTGATATAGTCGGCTGTGATGTAAATGAACTTAGTCCGCAGTATGACCAGTCAGGAGTTTCCACTGCCGTTGCTTGCAAGCTTATAAGAGAAATTCTGCTTGCATTATCATAAACAAAATCAAAAAGTTTTCGGTCAAGCCTTTTTCAAAAGGCTTGCAGGGGTACGGGGACGGAGTCCCCGAATAATACAAAATAAATATAAAGGAGAATGTTAAAAAATGGGAAAATGTATAATTATCGGCTGTGGCGGAGTAGCCTCAGTAGCAATTCACAAGTGCTGTCAGAACAGCGAAGTTTTCGAGGAAATTATGATTGCAAGCCGTACTAAATCAAAGTGCGACGCTCTTAAGGAAAAGCTCCAGCCGACTACTAAGACAGTAATCGAAACTGCACAGGTAAACGCTGATAACGTCGATGAGCTTGTCGCTCTTATAAATTCTTATAAGCCTGATGTAGTTCTTAACCTTGCACTGCCTTATCAGGATTTGACTATTATGGATGCTTGTCTTGCTACTAAAACTCACTATGTTGATACTGCCAACTATGAACCGCTTGATACTGCAAAATTTGAATACAAATGGCAGTGGGCATACCGTGAAAAATTTGAAAAAGCCGGTATCACTGCACTTCTCGGAAGCGGATTCGACCCCGGAGTTACCGGAGTATTCTCCGCATACGCTATGAAGCACCAGTTTGATGAAATCAACTATATTGATATTCTCGACTGCAACGGCGGTGACCACGGCTATCCGTTCGCCACTAACTTCAATCCCGAAATAAATATCCGTGAAGTATCTGCTAAAGGAAGCTATATCGAGGACGGCAAATGGGTTGAAACTGAACCTATGGAAATCAAGCGTGTTTACAATTTCAAGGGTGTCGGCGAAAAGGATATGTATCTGCTCCACCACGAGGAACTCGAATCCCTTGCACTCAATATAAAGGGTATAAAGAGAATACGTTTCTTTATGACATTCGGTCAGAGCTATTTAACACATCTCAAATGCCTTGAAGATGTCGGTATGACTTCCATTGAACCTATTATGTACGAGGGTAAGGAAATAGTTCCGCTCCAGTTCCTTAAAGCCGTACTCCCAGACCCTGCAACACTCGGTGCGAGAACTGTCGGCAAGACCAATATAGGCTGTATTTTCAGAGGTAAAAAGGACGGCAAGGACAAAAACTACTACCTCTACAATATATGCGACCATCAGGAATGTTACAAGGAAGTCGGTTCACAGGCTATATCCTATACAACAGGCGTACCAGCTATGATTGGTGCTATGATGATTATGACAGGTCAGTGGAATAAAGCAGGCGTTTACAATATCGAGGAATTTGACCCCGACCCGTTTATGGACGCTCTTAATAAATGGGGTCTGCCATGGGAAGAAGATTTCAACCCTGTTCTTGTTGATTAATAAAAATTCCATTATGAAAAAACATAATAAAAAAATTGTTGCTCCTGTTGTAATTACGGTGATACTTGTTTTGTATCTCGTAATCTATGCAGTTATGTGTCTGCTTTCAGTATGTTCAATGGGAATTGTTGGTATAATTTTTGCTCTGATTGCACTCAGCGGTATTGCGGTTTCAATATACACTCTCATTGAAAGAATAAACGAAATAGAAGAAGGTGAAGACGATGATATTAGTAAATACTGATTATATCTCCGGAAAAAATCTCGAAATGCTTGGACTTGTCAAGGGTTCAACCATTCAGTCAAAGCACGTCGGAAAGGATATTATGTCCAGCTTTAAAACTATTGTAGGCGGTGAACTCAAGGAATATAATGAAATGATGAACGAAGCACGTGCTATCGCTACAAAGAGAATGGTTCAGGAAGCTGAAAAACTCGGTGCAGATGCTATTGTAAATATCCGCTATGCGTCATCTGCAATTATGCAGGGGGCTGCGGAAGTTATTGCATACGGTACTGCCGTTAAATTTGTGTAATGCTTTTTATACAATATATTTCAGTTTATTATTATAAAGATGTCCGCTACGCAAATTATGCTAATTCAAGAAATTCCCTTAAATTTGCTCCTATAAATCCAAAGCCCGCAGATTTCTATCCGAAAGAAATAAACAGCAGTAAAATGCTTGAATGCGAAGTGCTTTTGCAGTCTCTTGCATACTGGCAGAAAACTGACGGATTAAAGCTTTACGGCGAAAAGTTCAGAAAATTCGGCAACGAAATTTTTACGGAGGGAAAGCGTGATACTTTCTGGAATTATCACAATCTTATCCCGAATATACGCATTTCAAAAGATGATAATATATATAAAATAATGTTCTGCGATGAGAATTTTTCTTTCGGCTGTCCGAAACGTCACGGACATAATGAATCATATACAGATAAAAAATCTCCTTTCAGCTATACTGACAGAATTTACGAAACAGCTTTCAGACTCCATAAAAATGAATATGGCAGAATTATTTTCAACGAAAGAATCGTTGAACACGATACCGGCATATGGTATTACGGACTTCATACCTTAAATATAATAAACTGCGAAAAATCGGATTTCAGAGAAAAAATGTTTTTCCGGAAAGTTCCCGATTACGAATACAAAAGCTTGAAATATCTGAGATATTCATAAAAAATGGGCGGAATTTATCCGCCCATAAATATATAATTTAAAATTAAAATAAGAGGTGAAAATATGATTGAAAATTTTATCAGAAACAATCCCGATTTTGAAACTCCGTGCTATATAATCGATGAAAAAAAGCTTATTCAGAATCTTGAAATTCTTCACGGTGTTGAAGAACGTACAGGCTGTAAAATACTTCTCGCACAAAAAGCATTTTCCTGCTATCATCTCTATCCGCTTATAGCTCAGTATGTAAGCGGTACAGCGTCAAGCGGTCTTTATGAGGCACGTCTCGGATTTGAATGTATGGGAAAGGAAAATCACGTATTTTCTGCCGGATACCGTGAAAGTGAATTTGACGAAATTGTGAAATACTCGAATCACGTTATATTCAACTCATTCAGCCAGCTTGACAAGTACCGTGAAAAAGTTCTGAAAGCAGGGAAAAAAATAGGATTACGCATAAATCCTGAATGTTCAACACAGGAAGGTCACGAAATTTATGACCCTTGCTCTCCGAAGTCAAGACTCGGAATTACTCTGAAAAATTTCCGTCCCGATGATTTGCAAGGCGTAAGCGGTCTGCATTTTCACACACTTTGCGAACAAAATTCCGATGATTTGGAAACTACTCTCAATACCGTTGAGGAAAAATTCGGAAAGTATCTGAAAAATATGGAATGGATTAATTTCGGCGGAGGTCATCACATTACACGTTCAGACTACGATATTCCACGCCTTGAAAACTGTATCAGACGTATGCAGAATAAATATAATCTTGAAGTATTTCTCGAACCCGGTGAGGCTTTCGCACTCAATGCAGGATACTTAATAACAAAAGTTCTCGATATTACCGAAAATGATATGCCTATTGCAATTCTTGATACTTCTGCTGCCTGTCATATGCCCGATGTTCTTGAAATGCCTTACCGCCCACCGCTGAAACATTCGGGAAAATCCGGTGAGAAAAAATATTCATACCGTCTTGGCTCTCAGACCTGTCTTGCAGGTGACGTTATAGGAGAATATTCCTTTGATACTCCCCTTTCAGTCGGAGATACTTTGATTTTTGAGGATATGGCTATTTATTCTATGGTAAAAAACAACACATTCAACGGTATGCCCTTGCCGTCAATAGCAATTCTTAAATCAGACGGTTCTGCGGAAATTCTTAAAAAATTCGGCTATGATGATTTCAAATCAAGACTTTGAAAAGGAGACATAAAAAATGACTATTTATGAAAAGCTTACCGCAATATTCAACGATACTCTTAAACAGTGCAAGGATAATCCCGTTCTGAAAAATTCTGTTGAATCGGGAATAGAAAATTCAAAGATGTACGATTGCGGATTCCATACAGATAAAAGACCGATTTATAATTCCTGTAAGATAACTGTTTTAAACGACAGAAGTCTTGCCGTAGCCGAACCGCTTGCGGAAAAATACAATAAAGTTGCCGTTCTGAACTTTGCTGACCCTTTCGAGGCAGGCGGCCTTGTAAAATGTGGTGCAATTACTCAGGAGGAATGTCTCTGCCGTTGCAGTACCCTTTACCCTGTAATTTCAAATCCGAAATTTGATGAATTTTTTTATAAATATCACTTGGAATGTGATAATAAAAGATGGCTTTCAGACCGCATAATATATTCGCCCGATATGACAGTTTTCAAAACTGATACTATTCTTCCGGAAATGCGTGAAAAATTCTTCAAAGCCGATATTATAACCTCAACCGCTCCGATACTTACCGACAGCAACTATGATTCAAACACACTTCTTAAAGTTCACAAGGCAAGAATAAGAAATATTTTTCAGTCGGCTATGGATAACAATGCCGATTCGATAGTTCTCGGAGCTTTCGGTTGCGGAGCTTTCAGAAATCCTCCCGAAATCGTTGCACAGGCTTTCTATGATGTAATTATAAGTGAAAATTATAATTACTGCTTTAAAGAAATAATCTTCCCCGTACTTGTAAACAATAAGAGAGATGAACGCAATTATAAAGTATTCTCCGAAATGTTCGGAAAATAAATTTCAGATATTTCTTGTTTTAATGCGGTAATTTCCGCTCTCCATAAAAATTCATTAAAGGGCGGATATTTTTAAAAATTCCGCCCTTAAAAGCTGTTTCAAATCATTGCAGATTTCATTTTGTTTGCATATTCCTTAAGATATTCTCCGGAATTTTCTCTGTGCTGTTCTATAATTTTAACGATTGCACTTCCCACTATTACGCCGTCGGCAATTTTTGAATATTTTTCAGCCTGTTCGGGAGAGTTTATTCCAAAGCCTATTGCAATCGGATTATCAGTGTATTTTCTGACGGATTCGGTAATTGATTTCAAATCGGTTTTAATTTCACTTCTCATTCCTGTAACGCCCATTGATGATACAACATATACAAAGCCCTCAGATTCCTGTGCTATAAGCTTTATTCTGTTTTCAGATGTAGGAGCTATAAGCGAAATTATATCAACGCCGTATTTATTCGCAGGTTCCTTTATTTCTCCCTTTTCCTCAAAAGGCAAATCCGGAATAATTATTCCGTCAATACCTGTTTCACTGCATTTTCTGAAAAATTCCTCTGTACCGTATTTGAAAACAGTATTCATATATGTAAGGAATACAAGCGGTATCTGTGTATTTTTTCTTACTCTTTCAACGAGTTCAAAAACATTCTTTATGCGAGTACCACCCGAAAGCGAACGTATATTTGCAGACTGTATAACAGCACCCTCCGCAATAGGGTCTGAAAAGGGTATTCCGATTTCAATCAAATCAGCTCCGCCTTCTATGAGCTTATATATAAATTCTTCAGTCTTATCAATTGAGGGGTCTCCTGCCGTAAGGAATGCAATAAATGCCTTGTTGTTATTTGCGAAAGCGTTTTTAATTCTACTCATTTATATCAACTCCTCTGTATCTTGCTATTGCTGCAACGTCCTTGTCTCCTCTGCCGGAAATACATACAATAATTATGTCGTCCTTGCTGTAATTCTTTGCAATCTTCATTACATGAGCTACTGCATGAGCTGATTCTATTGCACAGATTATTCCCTCTGTTTTAGCTATATATTCAAAAGCCTCAACAGCCTCGTCATCAGTTACGGGAACGTATTCAGCTCTGCCGGAATCCCTTAAATATGCATGTTCAGGGCCTACTCCGGGGTAATCAAGACCTGCTGATATTGAATATACCGGAGCAATCTGACCGTCATCGTCCTGACAGAAATATGATTTCATACCGTGGAAAATTCCGAGCTTTCCTGTTGCCATTGTAGCAGCTGTGCGGTCAGTATCAACACCCTTTCCGGCAGCCTCACAGCCTATAAGCTTTACATCTTTATCGTTTATGAAGTTATAGAACATTCCCATAGCGTTACTGCCTCCGCCTACGCAAGCAAGCACTGCTGACGGAAGTCTGCCTTCTTTTTCGAGTATCTGTTCTCTTGCCTCCTTGCTGATTACGCTCTGAAAATCCCTTACAATCATCGGGAACGGGTGAGGCCCCATTACTGAACCAAGCACATAATGCGTATCATGTACCCTTGATACCCATTCACGCATAGTTTCATTTACGGCATCTTTAAGAGTCTGCGTTCCGCTTGTTACAGCGTGAACCTTTGCTCCGAGAAGTTCCATTCTGTAAACATTCAGACGCTGGCGGTCAGTATCCTCCTTACCCATAAATATTTCACATTCCATTCCGAGAAGTGCCGCCGCCGTTGCTGTTGCGACACCGTGCTGACCTGCTCCCGTTTCGGCAATTACTCTTGTTTTACCCATTTTCTTCGCCATAAGAACCTGACCGAGAACGTTGTTTATTTTATGCGAGCCGGTATGGTTCAAATCCTCACGCTTGAGATATATTTTTGCTCCGCCGAGGTCTTTTGTCATTTTTTCGGCATAGTACAATAATGATGGTCTGCCTGCATATTCTTTTAAAAGTGTATTGAGTTCATCATTAAATTCCTTATCGTTTTTATAAAATTCATAACATTCTTCAAGATGATGAATTTCATTCATAAGTGTTTCCGGAATATACTGTCCGCCGTGTATTCCGTATCTTCCCTTTTCTGACATTATAAAATTCCTCCGTTATTTCTTACAGCATTTACAAGCTGTATCATTTTATCCCTGTCTTTTAATCCGTCCGTTTCAGCTCCGGAGCTTACATCTATACAATACGGATTAAGCTTTATTGCTTCGGATATATTATCGGGATTTACTCCGCCGGCTAAGAATATTCTGTGACTTTTTTCTATGAGATTCCAGTCGAAACGCTCTCCCGTACCGCCTTTTCCGTTGTCAAGCAATATGAAATCGGAAATATATTCCGCCGATTTCAGAATATCTTCTGTATTTTTTACGGATACAGCCTTTATTACTGGTGTATCACCCGTAAGTTTTCTTAATTCTGATATATATTTGTTATCTTCGTTTCCGTGGAGCTGTATTATATCTATGATTTTATTTCTGACAAGCTCCGCAATAAAGCTTTTATCCTGATTAACGAATACTCCGACAGCTTTTATTCCGGGATTCAGATTTTTTTTAAGCTCAAAAGCCTTTCCGAAAGTAACCTTTCTTCTGCTTTCAGCAAATACAAATCCGATATAATCGGGCTTTGCGGTATTTGCATATTCTATATCCTGATTTCTGAAAAGTCCGCATATTTTTATTTTCATAGATTAATTACCCTTAAAGTTTCTGAGAAGTTCGGACGGATTTTCGCTTCTCATAAAAGCCTCGCCGATTAATACCGCATCGGCATTTATATTCTTCATTTTCTGAATATCTTCAGCAGTATGGATTCCGCTTTCTGATACGAATATTTTATCACTCGGGACGTATTTTCTTAAATTTTCGCTTGTAGCGGTATCAACTCTGAAAGTTTTCAAATCACGGTTATTTACTCCGATTATTTCCGCTCCTGCCGTTAAAGCTGTTTCGATTTCGTATTCGTTATGAGTTTCAACAAGTGCGGAAAGTCCGAGAGAATGAGCGATTACGAGATATTCGCTTAACTGTGATTTTTCCAGTATACTGCATATCAGAAGTATTGCAGAAGCTCCGAGTGTTTTCGCCTTGTAAATCATATATTCATCAATTGTAAAGTCCTTGCGTAAAAGAGGAGTTCTGACTGTCTGATGAATTTCGGAAAGATATTTATTACTGCCCTTGAAAAATTCGGGTTCAGTGAGGACTGATATTGCATCTGCACCCATTTCCTCATATTTTCGGGCGATTTCGAGATACGGGAATTTTTCGGATATTATTCCCTTTGACGGTGAACCCTTTTTCACTTCGCATATAAATGACAATCCCGATTTTGCAAGAGCCTTTCTGAATGGAAATTCCGTATCAGACGGCATATTTTCCGCCTGCCGTCTTACTTCGCTGAAAGGCATATCCTTTTTTGCGGATTCAAGGCGGATTTTCGTTGATTCGGTTATATCATCAAGTATCATCTCAGTCCTCCTGTGTAGCTTTTATAAAGCTTTCAAGCTTTTCGAGAGCCTTTCCGCTGTCGATAGATGATTCCACGATTTTTCTGCTTACGTGCATATCGGTTTCGGGGTGAACTATGTGATATGCAAACATACTGTTAAGCACTACCGCATCACGCTTTGCACCCTTTTCTTCACCGCTTAAAATACTTCTTGTTATTCTGGCATTTTTCTCCGGAGTACCGCCTGTAAGTTCGGATTTTTTACATCTTCTGAAGCCGTACTGTTCCGGATTTATTACATATTTTCTCATTTTTTCTTCTTTAAATTCGCATATTGCAGTTTCGGAAGAAAGTGAGATTTCATCAAGACAATCTCTGCCGTATACAACCATTCCACGCTTTACACCGAGATTATTAAGAACTTTTGCCATAGGTTCAAGCAAATCTTCCCTGTATACTCCGAGTAACTGGTATTCCGGAAATGCCGGATTTGACAAAGGGCCTGCAAGATTGAATATTGTTTTAAAGCCGAGTTCTTTTCTTACTCCGCCTACATACTTCATTGCGGAATGATATTTCTGTGCAAAGAGAAAGCATATTCCGAGTTCATCAAGAATTTTACTGCTTTTTTCAGGAGAAATATCAATTTTAACTCCGAGAGCCTCCAGAACGTCCGCAGCTCCGCATTTGCTTGAGGCAGCTCTGTTGCCGTGCTTTGCAACGCTTACTCCTGCACCGCTGAGTACAAACGATGATGTTGTTGATATATTAAAGCTGTTCGATTTGTCTCCGCCTGTTCCTACTATTTCAAGTACTTCACATTTATGTTCCGGCTTTTCACAGTACTTACGCATAATATTTGCAAGTGCAGTAGTTTCTTCAATAGTTTCTCCCTTTATTGCAAGTGCCGTAAGAAATGCACTTTTTTCTACATCATTAGTCTTTCCGCTCATAATTTCATCAAAAATCTGTTCAGCCGTTTCAAGTGAGAGATTTTTTCCGTTTACAAGTTCGGCTATACCTTCTTTAATCATTTTAAATACCTCCGGTTATTTCAGAAAATTAACAAGCAGTTCCCTGCCCTGCGGTGTCATTATTGATTCGGGGTGAAACTGTACTCCCCATATCTTATATTTTTTGTGGGCAACTGCCATTATTTCGCCGTCAGAGGATTCAGCAGTTACTTCGAGACATTCAGGGAGATTTTCCCTCAATGCCGAAAGTGAATGGTATCTTGCCCCCTGCATTGTATCGTCAAGTCCCGAAAACATAGGGTGATTTTTATTGATTTTAATTATTTCTGGCTTTCCGTGTACAAGTTTTTTCGCATATGAAACAGTACCGCCGAATGCCTCAACAATTGACTGATGTCCGAGACATACTCCGAATATCGGGTATTTTCCGGAAAGAGCTTTTATAATTTCAATACAGTTTCCCGCCTCAGAAGGCTTTCCGGGGCCAGGGGAAATTACTATATGCGACGGATTAAGCTTTTCGATTTCCTCCGGAGTCATATCATTGTTTCTGATTACTTTTATATCTTCGTTTATACTTCCTATAAGCTGATAGAGATTATAGGAAAAGCTGTCGAAATTGTCAATCAAAAGAATCATGCTTCAATTCCTCCCTCTGCAAGCTTTACGGCATCAACAACAGCCTTAGCCTTGTTAATACATTCCTGATACTCATTTTCTGGTATGCTGTCGGCTACGATTCCCGCACCGCTTCTGATGAAAAGCTTGCCCTGTTTTTTAAATGCAAGACGGATTGCAATACATACATCAAGATTTCCTGTAAAATCAAGATAGCCTATTGCTCCCCCGTAAATTCCACGCTTATTGTTTTCGAGTTCGTTAATAATCTCACAAGCTCTGATTTTCGGAGCTCCCGAAAGAGTTCCGGCAGGAAGTATCGATTCAACTGCATCCATAGCAGTTCTGCCGTCTGCAATTTCTCCCCTTACTGATGAACCTATATGCATTACTTTTGAAAAACGCTGGATTTCCATATAGCTTTCAACGCTTACGCTTCCGAACTTACTGATTTTTCCTATATCGTTTCTGCCGAGGTCAACAAGCATATTGTGTTCGGCACGTTCCTTTTCATCTGCAAGGAGTTCGGATTCAAGGCGTTTATCATCTTCATCTGTAAGACCTCTCGGACGTGTTCCCGCAAGAGGATATGTGTGAAGTATTCCGTTTTCAAGTCTCACAAGAGTTTCGGGCGATGAGCCTGCTATTTCAATGTCATCGCTTGCAAAATAGAACATATACGGCGAGGGATTTTCAGTTCGGAGTACCCTGTATACATCAAATATACTTCCCTCAACATCAGCCTCAAGACGATTTGACAGTACAACCTGAAATATATCACCTTCATATATATAATCCTTTGCTTTTTTTACCATATCGCAGTACTGTTCCTTGGTGAAAAGCGGACGTATTTCAGATTTAAGTTTCAAAGGCTCTGATTTCTTAGGGAGTCCGTTGAGAATCAGATTTGCAGTAATTTCAAGCTCCTGACAGCCTTTCTTGTAATTTTCCTCTATATCGTCGGTTTTTATATTTACTATTACTATGATTTTCTGACGCTGACTGTCAAATGCAATAACCTTA
This sequence comes from uncultured Clostridia bacterium, assembly GCA_945910815.1. GTDB lineage: Bacteria > Bacillota > Clostridia > Oscillospirales > Ruminococcaceae > Ruminococcus. The sequence goes on along the minus strand of CAMDZD010000007.1, from coordinate 44,080 downwards.
TCGAAAAGCATTAAATCAACATCTTTGAAATTTTCGTTATCTTCTGCATCAAGATTCAAAGAGGGTTCAGCATATTTTATATAGTCATATGAAAAATATCCGGCGAGACCTCCCGTAAATGTAGGATAATCGGAAAGTTTCGGACTTTTGTATTCCCTGAGAACATTCTCGATATATGTCTTTGGATTTGCATTTTCATAAGTTTCAGTATTGCCGTCCTTATCCTTGATTTGAAGAAATCCGTTTGTACATGTTACTTCAAGAATAGGGTCATAGCCTAAAAATGTATATCTGCCCCATCTCTTTGTATTGTCAACGCTTTCGAGAATAAAACAGTGATGGCTTGCATTGCGGAGTCCGGACATTAACTGTATCGGTGTTTTCATATCCGAATACATTTCCGCCTTTATCGGAATTACTTTATAGTCTCCCGATTCCGCAATTTTTTTCACATCTTCAAGCGAAGTTGTTATAACTGTTTCCTGCATAAAAAACACTCTCCTTTATAAAATCCTGACGGCAACAAAAAAAGCCCCGACAAGATTTTAATTAAAAAAATCTCGTCAAGGACTAATACTTTCATATCAGCGGTGCCACCTTGATTTACAGAAGAAAAATTCTGTACACTTTTTACGGAATACCAGCATATTCCTGACAACTGACGTATGCCTCCACGTCATGGAATACTCAGTATTTTTTTGAAAATACCTTTGACCATGCCCTCAGCGACCCATTTAACAATCCGTTACTTATTCCGGTTCTCAGCACTCCGGATTCTCTGTAAAGCCCTGCAATTGTTTTTACTCTCGCTTCAACGGTTTATTTAATTCCTGTTTATTATATACCTAAAAAACACATTTGTCAACAGTTTTTTTATATTTTTTTTATTTAACTTGATTTTTCTCTTGACAAAATAATATTTATATGATATCATTTTAATATCAAATTGAAAAAGGAGTCTTATTTATGAAAGAAAAAATTCTCGAAAACAAAAAACATGGCATGTCTGCTATGATTATTATCACCCTGCTGTATATGCTGTCAGTTTTGGCAGTAATTATCGGTGCTTCATATTTTCCCTTGCTCACAGTAATCGGAATTATATGGCTTTGTATCGGCTGGATTCCATATTTAGGACTGAAAGTCCTCAAGCCTCAGGAAGCTATGGTTTTAACTCTTTTCGGAAAATACATAGGCACTATAAAGGGAGACGGCTTTTATTATGTAAATCCTTTTTGCGTTGCTGTAAATCCTGCATCAAACACAAAGCTTAGTCAGAGCGGTGATGTTGCCGGCTCTGTCGTCGGAAATAATAACGCAAATCAGAATACTATGCCAAGCAAAAAAATTTCCCTGAAAATTATGACTCTTAACAACAACCGTCAGAAAATAAATGACTGTCTCGGAAATCCCGTTGAAATCGGCATTGCTGTTATGTGGAAAGTAGTTGATACTTCAAAAGCAGTGTTCAATGTCGATAATTATAAGGAATATCTCTCGCTCCAGTGCGATACTGCATTGAGAAATATTGTAAGAGTTTATCCTTATGATATTGCTCCTAATGTTGATACAACCGGTGACGGAATAGCTGATGAGGGAAGTTTAAGAGGTTCAAGCGAAATAGTAGCAAACCGTATCAAAGATGAAATTCAGCTCAAAGTTGCTGAGGCAGGCATTGAAATAGTTGAGGCAAGAATTACATATCTTGCATATGCTCCGGAAATAGCTGTTGCTATGCTTCAGAGACAGCAGGCATCTGCAATAATAGACGCAAGAAAAATGATTGTTGACGGTGCAGTCGGTATGGTCGAAATGGCTCTCGAAAGGCTGAGCGAAAATAATGTTGTTGAACTTGATGACGAAAGAAAGGCTTCTATGGTTTCAAATCTGCTTGTAGTCCTCTGCGGAAATCATGATGCCCAGCCTGTTGTAAATTCGGGAAGTTTATATTAATGGCTGATAAGAAAAAACAAATACCGCTCCGCCTTTCTGAAAAGCTTTACAATGCTGTTGCATCATGGGCAGAGGACGATTTCCGTTCCGTCAACGGACAGATTGAATATCTTTTGACAGAATGTGTTAAACAGCGTAAGAAAAACGGAAAATATGTTCCTGATGAATTTGATGTTCCGCCGGATTTGAATATAAATCATAATCCGGAAAAGCCATAAAAAAAATAACGGGCGACCAATGGTCGCCCGAATCAGTAAATTATTCTGTTATAATCAGATTTTCTTTTTCTGAAATACCGTTCTCAATATGAAAGGAATTAATAACCGGATTATTTGAATCCATAAGCGAAAGAATTATATAGCTTGCTTTACTGTCATAAGCAAGCCTTTTATCTTCTTCGGACGGACGGGAGGGAGATTCGGGGTGTGAATGCCAGTTTCCGAGAGGTATCCAGCCATTCGCACGCATATCCTTTACAGCTGAAAGCTGTTCCCTTGGGTCAAGAGAAAAATGTTCATTTGAATGGTCTGTATTGGTAAGAAGATATACTTTATGAATAATTTTATCGTTGCCGTCTGACGTTCCGGCAATAAGACCGCACGCCTCGTTGGGAAGTTCCTTTTCAGCGTGGGCAAGTATCTTTTCATAGTCTGCTTTTGACAGTTTTATCATAGCACAGCACCGTCACATTCTGCCTGCTCATAATCAATAAGCTTTGTAATTGAAGGATTTTTACCGCATACAGGACAGTTTTCCGTATTTGACGGAAGTTTTACCTTGCGGAATTCCATTTTCAAAGCATCATATGTAAGCAACCAGCCGGTCAGAAGTTCTCCGATACCGACAATATATTTTACAGCCTCCATAGCCTGCAGACTTCCGATAACACCGCCCATAGCTCCTATAACACCGGCTTGCTTACAGGTAGGTACAGCATCTTTCGGAGGCGGATTTTTAAACACACAACGATAGCATGGGCCTTTTCCGGGAACATAAGTCATCAGCTGTCCCTGAAATCTTATTATTCCGGCATGAGAGAAAGGCTTCTTTGCCATAACGCAGGCATCGTTAATAAGAAACTTTGCCGGAAAATTGTCAGTTCCGTCAATTATGAAATCATAATCACTGATTAAATCCATTATGTTTTCGCTTGTTACAAATGTATGATAAGTATTAACTTTGACATCGGGATTCATAGCTTCCATAGTTTCCTTTGCGGACTGTACTTTTGCTTTTCCTACGTCTTTAGTAGCGTGAATAATCTGTCTTTGAAGATTGGAAAGGTCTACTTCATCTGCATCTGCAATTCCGATAGTTCCTACTCCTGCCGCTGCAAGATACATAGCACACGGAGCTCCGAGACCGCCGGCACCGATAATCAGTACTTTTGCATTTAAAAGCTTTTTCTGTCCCTTAACGCCGACTTCCTTAAGAATAATATGCCTTGAATAGCGTTCAAGCTGTTCATTTGTAAATGCCATTACTGACCGCCTCCCATAAAGTAAAGAAATTCTACTGCGTCACCGTCTTTAAGAACAGTGTTTTTAAATGAACCGCTTTCTACAAATTCATCGTTAATAGTTACTGTTACATACTGAGGTGTTTCTACTTTTTCACTGACAATCAGCTGTTCGACGGTAAGACCGTCTGAAACTTCTTTTTTTACGCCTGAAACTGTAATATTCATAAATTTATTTCTCCTTTTTTATAATAATGAACTGATTATATCATTGATTTCGGATTTTCCGACAGAACCTCTGAGACGTGACTGCTCTTTGCCGTCCCTGAAAAAAATCAGAGTCGGAGTAGCCTGCACGTCATACTGCAAGGCAATTTCACTGTCAAAATTGACATTAACCTTTGCAATCTTTAATTTATCCGGATAAGCTTCTTCGGCTTCTGAAAGAACCGGAGATATTTTCTTGCAGGGAATACAACTGTCAGAATAAAAATCAACAAGTACAATTCCGTCTGCTTTCAGAACTTCTTCCGAAAAATTTTCACTGTTTACACGGACTGCCATTTAATCACCAACCTTTTTTACAATCAGCTGATATGTTCCGTCATTATTATCAATCAGCTTTAAAATCTGATGACCTTCTTCTTTGATACTGCGTGGTACATTCTGTACCGGTTCACCGTCATTAAGGCGTATTGATAAAATCTGACCGTCATCAAGTTCCTCGAGGGCAACTTTTGCCTTTACAAAAGTTACAGGGCAAACCACATCTGTAATATCTACATTGTCATCAATTTTAAAATCACTCATTGTAAGCCTCCGTTATTTCTTTTATAAATTTTTCTTTTCCTATGCGGTCTATGGTAAATCTAAAACGTTCTCCGGCTTTTGCATTCTTTTCAAAAAACTTAACAGCAGTATCACAAATCTTCAGGAGCTTTTCCTTGTCTGAAATGAATGGTATCACTGTTTCACCCTTTTGAATTGAATTTCCGAAAAGACCGCCGAAAGATACGATATAACCATATACAGTATCCCATGATTCTGCCGGACAGGATTTTACACATCTTCCGCAGTAATTGCATTTATCTTTATCAACGGAAACAATTCCGTCTGAAATTGAAATTGCTCCTTGTCTGCAAGCCTTTTCACATACACCGCATTTAATACATTCCTTTTCCCTCCAGCTTACCTGAATACCGCCTTTTATTCCGAGGTCGTTTTCCTCTGCTTTAAGACAGTTATTCTGACAGCCGGTAATTCCGAACTTGAATTTATGAGGAAGTTCCCTTGCAAAATAGCGTTCGTCCAGTTCCTTGGCTAAAGCGTATGTATCAATACAGCCACTGGGACAGATTGCCTTTCCCTGACATGCCGTTACGGTACGGACTCTCGGACCGCATACCCCCGGTTCAACGCCACCCTCCTTAAGTGCCTTTTTTACATCGTCAATCTGTTCAAGCTTTATAAAAGGAATCTCAACGCTCTGACGTGAAGTCAGATGCACATGACCGTCACCAAATTTTTCCGCAACTTCCGCAATTTTTGAAAGCTGTACAGCTGTGAGATTGCCTCCTACAACACGAAGCCTCAGTGAAAAGCAGTTTTTCTGTTTCTGTCGCATAAAACCGCCCTTTTTCAGTGTAGCGTAATCTACTGCCATATCATTTTACCTCCTTTATTTTTTCTATTGCCTGTGAAAAATCTTCTATTAAATCTGAAACATCTTCAATGCCCACGCTGATACGTATAGTATCATCATACACACCGGCATTTTGTTTCTGTTCTTCAGAGCTGTGCGTATAAATCGTACTTGACGGGTGAATGACAAGAGTTCTGACGTCGCCGATATTTGTCGCAATTGTAGCATATTTCAGATTGTTTATGAGTTTGAAAGCCTTTTCCTTACTGCCTGTACGGAGTGTAAGGATAGCACCGCCCTTTCCCCCGAACTGTTTCTGCACCAGTTCATAATAGGGACTTGTCTTTAATGCCGGATAATTTACGGAAACACCGTCTGTACTTTCAAAAAATTCTGCAAGCTTTAAAGAATTTTCGCAAAGTCTTTCCATACGCAGACCTAAAGTTTCAATTCCGGCTGAATTCATAAAGGCATTAACCGGAGAAAGACAACAGCCGAAATTACGCCAGATACCGTTTCTTAGTTTAGCAAGATACGCAAATTTTCCATATTTTTTATACGGTTCAAAACCTCTGTAACGTTCTGTTTCCCACTTAAAATTTCCGCTGTCAACAATCACACCGCTTATTGAATTTCCTCCGCCGTTTATATACTTTGAAGAAGAATGCACTACAACATCTGCACCGTAATCAAATGGATTTATTAAATAGGGTGTTGCTGTTGTACTGTCAATAATAAGCGGTATGCCATAACCGTGAACAAGCTGAGAAACCTTATTCAAATCCACAACGTCAAGCTTCGGATTGCCAATCAGTTCCGTAAAAACAGCTTTTGTCTTTTTATTGATAAGAGGTTCAACTGTTTCGGCTGTTACATTATTCACAAAATGGGCAGTAATTCCAAAGGCTCTGAAATCTTCAAACAAATCAATAGTGCCTCCGAAAAGTCCCGAACCTGCAATTATTTCATCTCCTGATTCAAAAATATTCAGCAGGGACATTGCAACGGCTGACATTCCGGAAGAACATGCAACTGCACCTATTCCCTTTTCAATAGCTGTCATTCTTTTTTCAAAGGAATCAACAGTCGGATTGCTTATTCTTGTATAGGCGAAACCTGATGCCTTCTGATTGAATACTTTTTCAAGCCGTTCAGCTGATTCATGTGAAAATGCACTGACCTGATAAACAGGCATTAATGTAGAACCGGTATATACATCACCGCTGAAATTCTGATGCAGTAATGCGGTATTAAACTGCATATTATCACCAACTTTCATATCTGTTTTATAAAATGCATGATTAAATTATTCTGGAAATAATATTTTTTCATGAACTTTGCAATGCAGTTTTAATTCATACTATTTCGATGTGGTTTATATGATATTATAATACACCCCAAAAGTAATTTTGTCAAGGTATTTAAGTGTTTTTTGGATATATTTCCATAAATATGCATTAAAACCACTCCGACAGCATACACATTGCACAAAACTGCCTTTTTTGCATATATTCCGAATGTTATACTATATTATATCTGTGTATTATCACTTCGGGAAAAGCATTTGCGAAAACGTTATCATAAAAAATAATAAATATGATATGATTTTTCTGAAAAATAATTGATAATGATTTTAAATCTGCTGAAATTTCCGTATTTTTCTTGTGACAACGTTTTCACAGATTTGAATTTTTCAGGGTAAAAATATGCTTTCAGAGCCTGAAAACAGCTTTGTTCAGTTCAAAAAGATATATAAAACTATGATTCTGAGAAAACGTTTTCACATTTTTGTATTGACTTTATACACGCTTGAGGATATAATAATAATCACAAAGTAAGTCCTACATTTCATACAGAAATAATATGAATATATCGGGGGAGGTGGCAAACTTGAATGTTACAAGCTTTATAGGCAATACACCGTTGTTTGAACTTAAAAATATTTGCCGGAATAAAAATATACATATTTATGCAAAGGGCGAATTTATGAATATCAGCGGTTCTGTAAAGGACAGAGCTTCTTTTGCAATGATTTCCGACGGCATAAGACGGGGACTTCTGACAAAGGATAAAATAATAATTGATGCAACAAGCGGAAATACAGGTATCGCATATTCGATGACAGGTGCAGTTTTAGGTTACCGTGTTAAGCTTGTAATTCCGGATAATGTAACGCCCGAACGCAAAAAAATTATGAAAGCATACGGTGCTGAAATTATAGAAACAAATTCCCTTGAGGGAATAGACGGTGCTTATTATAAATGCCGGAGAATTGTTGCTGAAAATCCTGAAAAGTATTTTTATCCCGACCAGTACAGCAATGTGCAGAACTGGAAAGCACATTATTATGGTACAGCGGAAGAAATTTTAAGACAGACAGAAAATAGAATCACTCATTTTGTTGCCGGTACAGGAACAGCCGGAACATTTATGGGGTATACAAAAAAATTCAAGAAAGTAAAGCCGCAGATAAAATGTTATAATATGACTCCTGATTCGCCTTTTCACGGGATTGAGGGAGTGAAACACTGTTCCGCACTGCTGAAAAATGGTTTTTTTGATGAAACTATTTCCGACGGCAAAATCGAAATTTTCACTGAAACAGCTTACGAAACTGCTCGTCTGCTTGCCCGTAAAGAGGGGTTGTTCGTTGGAATAAGCTCAGGTGCAAATGTTGCGGCAGTACTGAAAATTGCGGAAACTGCTCTGGATAATTCAGTAATCGTGACGGTACTTTGCGACGGCGGATACCGTTATCTTTCAGGAACAGTCTGGGAGGATTGAATGGTACATATTTCAGAAAAATTTCTTGCACAGATAAAGCAGGAGGCAGAAAAAGCGTATCCCAATGAGTGCTGCGGATTTATTTTCGGAAGTACAAACGGCGGTGATAAATACGCTGAAAATATACTGACTTGTACCAATTTCACAGCAGACAGTGAACAGTATCACAGATTTGTGATAACTCCTGAGGATATGCTGAAAGCAGAAAAGTTAGCACGTTCCATAAAGGCAGATATAATCGGTTTTTATCATTCTCACCCCGACTGCACCGCCGTTCCGTCAGAATACGACCATTCACACGCACTTCCGGTTTACAGCTATATTATCGTATCGGTCATAAACGGCAGAACAGAAGAGTGTACAAGCTGGGAACTTGATAAAGGATATGATTATAAAAAATTTCAGAGTGAGTATATCACAGTCAGAAAAGGAGATGTGAAATAATGGCAGTAACAGTTTTGATTCCTACAACATTGCATATCTTCACCAGTCAGCTCTCAGAGATTGAACTTGAGGGAACGACAGTAGGAGAGGTTATCAGCTCACTTTCAGACGAATATCCGTAAACCAAAAAGGCACTCTTTGACGAATCCGGAAAACTGCGTTCGTTTATAAATATATTTGTAAATTCGGACAATATCAAAAATTTACAGGGCTATGAAACCGCTGTAAAAGACGGCGATGAAATAATTCTGATACCTGCTATTGCAGGGGGTGCGCCGACAGACAGTGTTCTGGGCGACAGAAAAGGTGAGAAGCTTACCAATGATGAGATACAGCGGTATTCCCGTCATCTGCTGCTGAAAGAAGTAGGAGTAAAAGGACAAAAAAAGCTTAAAGCGGCTAAGGTTCTGATAGTCGGCGTAGGAGGACTTGGCGCACCTCTTGCACAGTATCTTGCTGCTGCCGGCGTTGGAACGATATGTTTTATTGATTTTGACGAGGTTGAGGAATCCAATCTGCAAAGACAGGTCATTCACGGAACAAGAGATATCGGCAGACCAAAGGTTGCGTCCGCAAAAGACAGTATTAAGCAGATAAATCCGCTGGTTAAGGTTGAAACATATAATTATCTTCTGACTTCGGAAAATGCCCTTGACATAATCAGCGAATATGATGTGGTTGCTGATGCGTCCGACAATTATCAGACAAGATACCTTGTAAATGATGCCTGTGTATTACTGGGAAAGCCTGATGTTTTCGGGGCTATGTATCAGTTTGAGGGGCAGGCGACGGTGTATTACGGCAAGGAGGGTTCGTGCTACCGTTGTATGTATCCTGCACCGCCTCCGCCGGGACTTGTTCCGTCATGTGCCACAGGGGGAGTTGTGGGAGTACTTCCCGGGATTATCGGAACGATTCAGGCAAACGAGATAATAAAGCTTATTGTAGGCGGCGGTGAACCTCTTATCGGACGGCTGGTTACATTCGATTCATGGCATATGAAATGGCGTGAGCTGAAAATCTGCAAAGACCCCGATTGTCCGGTATGCGGCAAAAATCCTTCCATTACAGAACTGGAGGAATACGACTACAAGGACTTCTGCGGAATAAAACAGCAGGAGGAGGAAAACGAGGCTGTCGAGGGTATCGAGGCAAAGGAACTGAAACGTCGTCTTGACGAGGGCGAAAAAATTACTCTCATAGATGTTCGTGAACCTCATGAAAGAGCCATTGTGAAATTCCTTGACGCAAAGGCTATTCCGATAGGACAGCTTGCAAGGCGGCAGAATGAGCTTGACCCCAATGTGGACACCGTGTTTATCTGCAAGGAGGGCAAAAGAAGTATTCTTGCAGTAAATACTCTCAGAGAAGCAGGATACACAGGCAGAATGTTCAATCTTAAAGACGGTACAAATGCTTGGCAAGAGACGTTGACCCGTCTTTCCCTAAGTATTGACATAAACAAAGTATTGGAGGAAACTATCATGGCAAAAGAAGAAAAAATTATTGCACTGGGAAAAAAGGCGGCATATAATCTTGCAGATGTCACCAAAACAAGACCGCAGTACGGTGCGATAACACCAAAGTGGCTGACAAAGGTTCTTGAATTCAAGGGACTTGACGCAGGTATTTACAGAGTAAACAAGGTAAAAGAGGGCGAAACTCCTCTTGACGTTCTTTGCAGTGCTACTAAAAAATCGGATATAATTCCGGAAGGATATGTAGAATACGAGGAAGAACCGAGAGAATATCAGCTCAATTCCATTTCTACTATTATCAACGTAAATACAGCAATAGCAGACGTTTACAGCTCACCTTATGACCAGGTAAAGGAACAGCTCGAACTTGCAATAGAGAGTCTCCGTGAAAGACAGGAAAGCCAGCTCATAAATAACGATGATTACGGTCTGCTGAAAAATATTGCTGATTCACAGAGAATACAGACAAGAAACGGAGCTACTACTCCTGATGATTTGGACGAACTTATTTCAAAGGTATGGAAAGAACCCTCTTTCTTCCTTGCACACCCGAGAGCCATTGCCGCATTTGAGAGAGAATGCACAAAGAGAGGCGTTCCGCCGGTAACTGCTAATATTGCAGGCGGTACATTTATTCTTTGGAGAGGTATTCCTATTATTCCGACTGACAAGCTGCTTGTTGACGGTCTGAAAAATCCAAAGAGCAAAAGCGGCAAGACTAATATTCTGCTTATCCGTACCGGTGAGGCTAAAAGAGGTGTAATCGGTCTTTATCAGAGAAATCTCAAGAACGAACAGTCAAGAGGACTTTCAGTTCGTTTCGGAGGAATTGACGACAAGGGCGTTGCTTCCTACCTCCTTTCTCTGTACTGCTCAGCTGCTATCCTTGCTGATGATGCAATTGCAGTACTGGAGGACGTTGAAGTAGGTGAATATTATGACTACAAGTGAAATTACAGCAGGTGTTCCGACAGCGGAAGAACTGGAAAATCTGGCTAATTCCCTTTTCCCCGATTTTGATGCACAAAAATGTGCTGACGGAACAGAAAATCTTGCCTTAAAGGGTGATACGGGCGTGATAAACAATGCAGTTCCCAAATCTGAAAATTATTTCGGAGGCTACTCTGATTTTGAAAAAATTGCACAGGAACTGAATTACAGTGTATCTGAAAATACTGCCACAGAGCAGAACGGATTCTCTCCTGTTGTGCTTTCTGAAAATCAGGCAAAAAATTATACGCCAAAAGCAAAAAATTATCAATATTCAGAGACATCAAAATCTTCTGATGAAAATATTACGGTCGGCACAAAAACGCTTAAACAAATCAGAGATGATTTTCCGATTCTGAATGAAAAAATCAATGGTCATCAGTTAGTATGGCTTGATAACGGTGCAACAACTCAAAGACCGCAGGCTGTAATTGACAGGCTTTCCTATTACTATACACATGAAAATTCCAACGTTCACAGAGGAGCTCATGAGCTTGCGGCACGTTCAACTGATGCATATGAAAACGCCCGTCAGATTACAGCTGATTTTATAGGTTCACCCAGCAAGGACAATATTGTTTTTGTAAGAGGAACTACCGAGGGAATAAATCTTGTGGCTAATGCATATGTAAAGCAGTATTTACAGCCAGGAGATGAAATAATCCTTACTATGCTTGAACATCATGCAAATATAGTTCCGTGGCAGTTGATTGCACAGGAAACCGGTGCTGTAATAAAAGTTGCCCCTGTTGATGAAACAGGTCAGATTATTCTTTCTGAATATGAAAAGCTGTTTACAAAAAAGACAAAATTTGTTTCCGCAACTCATGTTTTAAATGCTCTCGGAACTGTTACTCCGATTGCAGAAATGATTACAATTGCTCATGCACATGGTGTAAGGATTCTTATTGACGGAGCTCAGTCTATAGCACATATTCCGATAAATGTCACAGCACTTGATACGGATTTCTTTGTATTCTCCGGACACAAAATTTTTGCTCCGACCGGTATCGGTGCAGTTTACGGAAAAAGTGAACTTCTTGAAAATGCAAAACCGTATCATGGCGGAGGCAATATGATAAAAGATGTAACTTTTGAACGTACTGTTTATAATCCTGCCCCGAATAAATTTGAAGCCGGTACAGGAAGTATCGCAGATGCAGTCGGACTCGGTGAAGCTCTGAAATACCTGAATAATATAGGTATGGAAGCAGTAAACAGACATGAACATGAACTGCTTGTATATGCTATGAAGGAAATGCAGAAAATAAACGGATTACATCTTATTGGTACGGCATCGGATAAGGCAAGTGTCCTTTCCTTTGTACTGGACGGAATTAATAATGAAACTGTCGGGCAACATCTTAATGAACTGGGAATAGCAGTAAGGACAGGTCATCACTGTGCACAGCCTATTCTGCGACACTTCGGACTTGAAGGAACAATCCGCCCTACACTTGCTCTTTATAACTCTTTTGAAGATATTGATGCTCTTGTAAAGGGTATCCGTTCATTGGTATAAATAATTATTTTCAGGCAATCGGCAGTTTTTTTACTGATTGCCTGATTAGTTTTAAAGAGGTAAAAAAATTATGCAACATAAACTTGAAAATGAAATAAACAACATCATCAGCGATTTGCTTGATGATTACAGTCAGGGAAAAGATATTGACAATGTCAGTGGCTTTGACCACCCTGATAAATCAGTTATTATTGAAATTATAAAAAAACTTCAGAAGATTATTTATCCCGGATATTTCAAGAATAATTCCTACCGATACTACACTGTCCGAAACAACGTAACAATGTTGCTTGAAGATATTCTTTATAATTTAATAAAGCAGATTTCCATTGTTCTGAAATACAGTTCAGAATGGAAATCTGCCGGCAATGATACTGCAAATGCTGAAGCTGAAAGAATTTCACTTGAATTTCTTAAAAAAATTCCAAAAATCCGTTCATATATTGAAACTGACGTACAAGCCACATTTAACGGCGACCCTGCAGCTTATAATAAAGATGAAATTATTTTTTCCTATCCGGGATTATATGCTATACTTATAAACCGTATTGCCCATGAGCTTTATTTGCTTGGAGTACCGCTTATTCCGAGAATAATGACAGAATACGCTCACAGCGAAACGGGAATAGATATTCACCCCGGAGCAACAATAGGAAAATATTTTTTTATAGACCATGGCACGGGAATCGTAATCGGTGAAACAACTGTTATCGGCGACAATGTGAAAATTTATCAGGGTGTCACTCTCGGAGCTTTATCCACACGAGGAGGACAGAAATTAAAAAACAAAAAGCGTCACCCTACAATCAATGACAATGTAACAATTTATTCAGGTGCGTCCATTCTCGGCGGTGAAACTGTGGTCGGAAAAGATGTTGTAGTCGGAGGAAATGCTTTTATAACCAAATCAATTCCGGACGGTGCTAAAGTCAGCATTAAAAATCAGGAACTCAGATATAATTAAGATTTATAATCAGAATTATTTATTTGTTTTGCTTTTTGAACCAATATTCAGAATAATCATTGCTGCAAGAATAAGCAACATTCCTGTTATTTTTACTGCCGTTATTTTTTCATCGAATACGGTTATTCCGACAACAGTCGCAACAAAAGGTTCGATTGTGGCAAGAATGGAAGCTTTTCCCGCATCAGTTCCTGAAAGTCCCTTTGTATAGAAAAGAAACGGCAGAACAGTACTAAGAAATGCAAGCATAACAGAACAGATTAATCCTTTCCAGTTCATAAAAAGCTGAATATCGGTTAATATTCCAGAAAAAGGAACAGCTCCAAACGTTGCAATAATAAAAGTCCACACTGTAACAGTGAGGGAGTTGTATTTCGGTACAAGATACTTTCCGAATATGCTGTATAATGCATATCCGAGACCTGAACCAAGTCCGAGAAGTACAGCTTTTGGAGATAATTTTTCACCCGAAGAAAAAGCACCCGTAACAAGAATAAGACCTGTAAACGTTATAACAAGCGATAAAATTTTTCTGACGGTTATTTTTTCCCTGAATAAAAACAGGGATATTATCATAACAAATATCGGAGCAGTATATAAAAGCAGTGCCGGAACAGACGCACCGCCGATTATTTCAATAGCTTCAAAATAGCAGAAATTGAAAAATACGATACTGCCTATACCCGTGCCGATAAAAAGCGGAATATCTTTCGGATTTATTTTCAGCTTTGATTTGTCTTTTATAAGAATATATACTGAAAGTATGACGGCTGAAAAAAACACCCTCAGTGCCACAATTTCCATTGAACTCAGTCCCAGAGACTGGAGCTGTGTGACAAAAAGCGAAATAATTCCCCAGAGTATTCCCGCAACAATAATATAAACTGTATTTATAAGTATCACTCCTTAAATTATTATGAAATGCCGGTGACCCTGAAACAAATTCAGGGTACACCGGTTTATATTTTACACTTTATTTTTTATTATGTCAATGCTTCAGCTTGCATTTATATATGCACAGATATGATTTGCAAGGCTGTCGAGATTCATAGAGCTTGTATTGACACAAAGGTCATAATACTGCGGATTGCCCCATTCATATGATGAGTAGTAATTGAAATAATATTCTCTGTTTTTTTCTTTTTTTGCAATATAGTTTTTTGCTTTTGAACGTGACATATTGTAACGTTTTTCAATCTGCCTGATTCTGTCCTCTGTTTCAGCAGATACGAAAATATCAACAGTTTTGATACCTTCCTTTTCAAGCACATAGTTTGAACATCTTCCGACTATTATGCAAGGCGACATCTTTGCAAGCTGAAGAATTATATTTGACTGTATAAGAAACATCTTATCAGTCGTTGAGGCATCGTATTCCTTTGCGGAATACATTATACCTGCTTTAAGAGTATGGAGAAGTTCATTTCTCGGAGCTTCTTCGCTTTTTCTTATATCCTCCTCGGAAATATCAAGCTCCGCCGATGCATATTTTATCATATCTTCATCATATACGGGAATATCAAGCTTTTTTCCGAGAATATGTGCAAGTTCTCTGCCACGGCTTCCGAACTGTCTGCCGAAAGTTATAATAAGTCTGTTGCCTGTTCTTTCCTCGTAATCCTTTCCGCCCTTGTATACAGAAAGGTCTTCATCAACATCAACTGACGGAACACTTTCATATCCTGCATTCTTTTCATATCCCTCAAGAACCCAGTCACGGCTTGCGGAAATTCCAAGATATTCATCTGAAAATCCTGATGTGATTTCTTTCTGCGGGAATTTTTTGATATACCAGCATTTCATCATAAGAAGATATGTTATAAATGCTGTCGGGAATCCGAAGAAATATCCGAAATCCGGAAAGACATTTGCCATTAAAGTTCCCGTTGCAAGAGCTGTAAGACCGCATATGTTAAATCCTCCGTTATAGCGGTACTGACCGTTATTGCTGAAAAGCTCGGGAACGTTAATTCGTCTTTTTCTTAAAACATAGTAATCGCATATCATAATTCCGGCAATAGCTGAAAGAATTGAACCAAAATATCCGAGATATGTATAAAGCTGATTCAGAATATTCCAGGGCTGAACGAGACAGCCGATAAGACCTGCAATTACAACGGCAACTTTATAAGGAAGATTCCATTTTGCACCGGCATTAGTAAAGCACATTGCAGGCGGTACAAGGTTTGCAGCGGTATTCGTTGACCACTGTGCAAGAATAACCATAACAAGCAGAATAATAAGAGTTACACCCTTTGCCTGTTGCTGAATAACTTCAACAGGATTCCAGTTGCCAGTTGTCTTATACGAAATTGCACCGATTACGGCAATAAATGCTTCAATTATCGGAAGTGTTGCAAACTGCGGAATCCAGTTGTTGACATTACGTTTCAGCCAGTTTTTTTCGCCCAAAGGAGCTTTAAGACTTCTTGTCATATTAGGAATATCAGCGGCAAGAGCTGCCCACATTCCCATATTTGCACTCATTGTTACAAACCAGTAGCTTGCGGAAGGCTGTGCAGGGTGATAGCCGAAAACAGAAAAATTCTGCAGAACTGCAAGCTGATTTACCTTATAGAACATCCAGCATGTAATTAAGATAATGCAGGGTGCTGCAAAAGATGAAAATTTATCAATTGCCTTAAGTCCGAGCATTGTATTTACAATCTGAAGTACGGCAAATATAATAAACCACAAAAACCAGTTGTCAATACCAAAAAGAGCCTTCGTAAAGTAGTTTATTGCTGTTGAACCTATATATGTATTTATTCCGAACCAGCATGATGCTATAACACCTCTCACTACTGCCGGAATATGCACACCGTTTATGCCGAAAGGAGCTCGGAGATATGTTGCAAACGAAAGACCATGTTCAACACCGATGTCTCCTGTAAGGCTTCCGACTGTGGCAATAATAAGATTTGCAACAAAGGTGGCTGATGCAACGCCGAATATTCCCATTTTTTCAATTCCGCTTGCACCGAAACTGAATACTGAAATAACGATTGCCATACCAATCCATATATTGGCAAATCCCAGACCGCTGAGCGTTCTTTTTCTTGAAGTTATCGGTATTACGTCATCAGAAATAAGAGTATTGTTTCTATTGTTTTTTTGGCTCATATTTATCTACCCTTTCATCAAAAACTTTGCCTGCTGATAAGGATGATTGAAATTCAGCAGGCAAAATCAGAAACTATCGGATTTTTTCAGCAGTTATAAGTTATGCTTTTTTCTTTCTCAATTCTGCTGTTGCCTGTTCGTCAACAGTCATTGATGACGGAATAATCACAACACCGTAACTGTTTTTTGCGTCCTCAATTGTTGTAAAGTCATCAAGAACATCACCGAGGACAAGTTTCGGGTCTCTTTCAAAAGGATTTCCGTAACCGCCACCGCAGGGTGTGCGAATCTGAAGAACATCATTGAGTGCAAATTCCTCATCGGAGAGCTTTGAAGGAAGTGAGACAGGATTATCAGAATCAGGATTTTTTGTCATACTTGCGGAATGACCGTCAGAACCTCCGAAAAGACCTTTAGGTGCTTCAATATGTCTGTCGCCTTCACAGGTTACAGTACCTTCCTGAAGGAATCTTGTTTCACGCACAATTCCGAGACCGCCTCTCCACTTTCCGGGGGCAACAATTTCGGGGTTAAGTTCATAGCGTTCAACTCTGAGCGGATAATGCCATTCAATTTCTTCAATAGGAACGTTTCTTGTATTTGCAACAAGAGCGTCACAGGAATCTATTGCATCTTTGCCACAGCGTCCGCCGTATGAACCCTCATCAACTTCAAGATATACCCAGTATTCGCCCTTATCCTTATTGAATCCGTTATAGCTTACAAAATGAATGTGGGCACTTGTACCGGCAGATACTCTTTCAGGCATAACGTCTGCGAGAGAACGCATTACGCAGTCGGCAAGGAGATTTGCCTGATTGAATCTTGAGAATGATGCTCTCGGGAAATTCGGGTTGAAAATACAGCCTTTTGGTGCGATTACCGTTACCGGTCTTCTCATACCGTCATTCTGCGGAATATACTGATGATAAATATCATCATCAAGGAAAAGTGCATGCATAATGTAGCTGATTGAAGTCATTGTAGTGCCTTCAAATGATGCATTGAATGCTGTATAAACTTCATCTGCACTTCCTGTAAGGTCAATAGTGACACTGTCGCCCTTGATAGTAGTAGTTGTACATACTTTAAGCTGTTTGCCGAGATTTACACCGTCATCATCGAGGTATCCCTCAGCGTAATATGTTCCGTCCGGAACTTTTTCAATAGCATTTCGGAGCATTCTTTCGGAATAGTCCATCCAGTCTTCAATGGCAGAGAATACAGTTTCAACGCCGTATTTGTCAAGAAGTTCCGTAAAACGCTTTATACCATGCTGTGCGGAAGCAATCATAGCTTTAAGGTCATTTTCATTCATAGAAGGAGTACGAACATTATCAAGAATCATTCTCCAGAGCTGTTCATTTTTCTTTCCGCCCTCATAGAGCTTTAAAGCGTAGTAAATACGGGTTTCAGCATATATATCACGTGCGAAAACATCCATACCGGGAGTATGCGAGCCGTTATCAAGCAAATGTGCCTGTACACATGAAAAGCTTATCAGTTTTCCCTTGTAGAAGATAGGCAGGCAGATATGAATATCAGGTGAATGTGATGTTCCGTAATAAGGGTGATTGTGAATGAAAATATCTCCCTCATGAATATCCTCAAGCTTCCACCTTGTAAGAATACCCTTTACGTTTCCGCCGATTGAACCAACGTGCATAGGAGTGCTTTCACTTTCACAGAGCTGTCTGCCGGTAATATCAACGATACCTGCACCAATATCCTCTGATTCACGGATAATGCTTGAATATGACATTCTGTAAAGAACCATTCCCATTTCCTGTGCAATCATCTTAAATGAACCGCCCAGTACCTGAAGTGTAACAGGGTCAACCTCTACTCTTGGGATATTTAATCCCTCAATCATTTTAGACATATATTACCATTCCTTTCTTTATCAGATGAATCAGTATTTCTTATCATTAATTGATGTCGATAACAATAATTCCGTAATCGTTTACTTTTCCGACACAGTCGGGTTCGATAACAATAGTTGTATCCATCTGATTGATGATTGCAGGCCCCTGAATAACATCTCCTGCCTTTAATTCTGCTCTTTCATATATAGTAGTCATCATATGTTCGGGCTTGCCGTTGACTCTGAATGTAACACTTCTCTGACCGGAAACAGCAGATGAAATATCACCGTTGCCCTTTTCAATCTTAAGAGCGTTAAGGTCTTCAATACTGCCTGTACCGATAACACGTATATTAACGATTTCAACAGCAACCTGACGGAATGAACGTCCGAACTGTTTTTTGTGAGTTTCGTGGAAAGATTCCTTGAGCTTTTCAATAGTATCTTCTGTAACCTTACCACCCACAACCGGAACACGCATTTCATAGCCCTGTCCCTCATAACGGCAGTCGGCAACACGCTGAATTATAATATTGTCCTCTGACATATTATCTTCAATAAGTTTGTCGTGAGCCTCTTTTTCAAGAGCCTTGAAATCTTTATCAAGAACATCAAGATTAACTTTTGTTGAAAGTTGCATTTCGGTCTTTGAGAAGTCGTACATAAGGTCTGTATTGACAAGACCAACGGCACACAAAGCTCCCGGATTGAGAGGAACTATAACATTTTTCATACCGAGTTCACGGGCTACTGAACAAGCGTGAAGTGAACCGGCACCGCCACATGCAAAGAGTGCAAATTCTCTGGGGTCAAATCCACGTCTGACACTTTCCTTTTCAATTTCCTGAATCATGTTATTATTCATAACATCGATAATTCCGAGAGCAGATTCATCAAGAGTCTGATTGAGAGGAACACCGATTTTTTCCATAATAGCCTTTTCAGCAAGTTCGGGCTTGATTTCCATACGACCGCCAAGAAGTTTTGTACCAAGTCTGCCGAGAATGATATTTGCATCTGATACAGTAGGTTCAACGCCTCCCCTGTTATAGCATGCAGGTCCCGGAACAGCTCCCGCACTCTGAGGACCTACACGGAAGAATCCGCCCTCATCTATGTATGCCATAGAGCCACCGCCCGCACCTATTGTGCCGACATCAATCATAGGAACCATTGCAGCATATCCGCCTACCTGAGTATCAAGAAGGTGCTTCATACTCGGCTGAAGATTTGCAAGAACGGAAATATCTGCCGATGTACCGCCTATATCAAGAGTGATGACGTTTTTAATATCAGTCAGCTTAGTAGTCCATATAGCACCAAGAACACCGCCGACAGGTCCCGAAAGAAGAAGATTTACAGGTTTTTTCTGAGCTGCCTTTGCAGAGGCAACGCCTCCGAATGACTGCATAAGATGTACTTTTGCAGTATATCCCTGTTCTTTAAGTGTAGTTTCAAGCTGTTTGATATATCTTGCAGTTGTAGGGCCTATGTAAGCATTGAGTCCTGTTGTTGTGAAACGTTCATATTCTCTGAACTGCGGAAGAACTTCGGAGCTTAACGATATATAAACTTCGGGATATTCTTCCTTGATGATTTCCTTTACTCTTTTCTCATGTGCAGGATTGAGAAAGGAGAAAAGAAAACATACAGCAATAGCTTCAACCTTATCCGCTTTCATCTTGCGTACAGCATTTCTGACTTCTTCTTCATTAAGCGGAATGAGTTCATCTCCGTTAGGTGCAGTAACACGTTCGGAAACGCCGTATCTGTCACGTCTCTGACAAACAGGATACTTCTGCCACGGAATATCCTCGACAATTGAAAAGTTTGTAGGTCTCTTGTGACGTGCAATATGAATAATGTCACGGTAGCCCTTTGTAGTAATCATTCCGGCTCTTGCACCCTTGTGTTCAAGAACCATATTTGTAGCTATTGTTGTACCGTGAAATATTTCCTGAATTTCATTGTGAGCAATATTTAACTTGTCGCATATTGCGTTAATGCCTTCCATCATACCGACTGATGGGTCATGAGGTGTAGTGGAAGTTTTATAAACCTCAATTTTTCCGTCATCATCTACATAAATGAAATCTGTAAACGTACCGCCAACGTCAACGCCAATTCTTTTCATATATGTTCACTCCTTTTCCAAATAAAAAACAGACAATGACCTTGATTAAAATACAAACGCCATTGTCTGTTATAAAAACATATTAACTATATTATTACTTGTCGAACTTTCTTTCATGTTTTCTGTAAACAGAAGAATCGATGCTTTCAAGATATTTTACAACTTCATCGACAGGAACAACGTCGCAGAACTTAGCTTCCATATCGAAAAGATTCCATTCAACAACACCCGGAACACGGTCGCCTACTGTACCTTCCGGAACGATAGTTTTAAAGCCGTATCCTGTTGAATCCATAACAGTATGTCTTACGCAGGCACATGCTGTTGCACCCATAACAATAAGTGTATCCACACCGAGGTAATTAAGAGTCTGTGCAAGATGTGTGCCAAAGAAGTTGGAGGCATATTTTTTGTGAATAACAGGTTCTTCGGGAAGTGGTTTAATCTTGGGGTCAATTTCCATCCAGTCACTGTTTATATCAAGAGTGGATACAGGGATTTTTTCGTCCCATCTCGGAAGATCCATCTGTTTTTCGCCGAGAAATCCTGTTGTTGTATGGAAAATCGGAACACCTGCTTTTCTTCCTGCCTCAAGAACCTTGAGAGCTTCAGCACATACTTCTTCGGAGTGGTCGCAAGTAAAGGGGTGACCTTCGCTCATCCAAGCCTTAGCCATATCAACTGTTGTGATTGCCGGAGCCTTGCCGAATCCCATTTTACGCATAAATCCACGTTCCTTATAGACTTCTCTTGCTTCAGCGAAAGCCTTCTTTAAAAGTTCCTCGTCAAATTCATAGTGGTCTACAAATTTGAATTCTTTGTTTTCAGCCATGATAAATCCTTCTTTCCTAATAAAACATACAAGTTTGTTTATAAGCCTTAAAAGTTACTTAATGAATTATTTATCCGGATAACGTTTTCTGTAACTGTCTATATCTTAACAGATTAAGCTCATAAAGTCAATAAAATAAAGCCTTTTGTCAAATCCGCTTCATTGACATAAAACTGACACACATTATATTGACACGAAAAACAATATATAGTATAATTTGAATATATTTTTCAGGGGAAAGGAGACAATAAAATATGAAAGGCAAAGGAATATCCACACTCGGATATATAATGAATTTTCTTAAAATCTCAACTGCTGATACTGCACATATTCTCCACGTTGATGCAAGCCTTGTAAGCAAATGGAGAACAGGTTCACGAGCCATTACAGAAAAATCCGTATACTTTGAAGATATAATACAGTACATTCTTAATAATCACAGCGATGAGGAACTTGGCAGAGCATTGGGAAGTATCTTTCCGCATGAGGATTTTTCAAGTCATGATGAAATTGAACATCATCTCCGCTATGCTCTTTCGGGGAAAAACAACAGCAGGAATAAATTCAAAACACAGCTCCTTTTCGGAAATGCAAAAGAAAAAAACGCAACAGCCGTATGCTATGAGGGCAATGAGGGTCGCAGACGTGCAACGCAGGAAATGCTTGATTATGCCGAATCCCTTTCCGAACCGGCAAATTTATTGTTTGTTGATACAGAGGGTTTCCGCTGGCTATGGGAGGACAGAAATTATTCGGAAAGCTTTACGGCACGCCTTAAAAAACTGCTTAAAAGAAATTTCCGTGCAGTATTTACAATTCAGTATTCGGGTTCGGGCGATGATTTCCGCAAATTTTTCAATATATTCAGTTCAGTGCTTTTTCATCAGAATGCAAGCTGGAATTACTTTCAGTATTATGATGAATTAATAATAGGCTGTTCATTCTTTTTAATTAATAATGCCGTGTCAATGTTCGGTTCATCAGCCGGCAGGGAAATATCGCAGACTATGATATTTACTGACAGCGATATTGTCATACGTCAGGAGGAAATGGCAAGGCATATTACATCAAGATGTCAGCCACTTTTTACTGATTTCAGATTTGCAGAAATGCTTCAGATACTTTCAGACACTCCCGACTTCAGTCAGAGAGGTACTTTTTACGCATTTTTACCTGTTCCGGCATTTTTTGCAGTGAGTCCGGAACTTGTCAGCGAAATTCTTTCCGATAATGGCATTGATTCAAATTCAGATATTTTCAGAAATATTATGGAAATAAACAGCATTGCCCGTCAGCGTTCATTGATACATTCGGAAAATAATATTCAGAAAAAAAATTCATTTCTTATTTTTCAGCTTGAAAAACTTGTTGAAAGCTCAAAGCTTAAAAATATTGTAAGCGAAAGCCTTTCGCTTGGATGCGGGAAAAAAATATTCATTTCACCGGAGCAGTATTCAAGGGAACTGCGTTCGCTTGCAGAAATTATTACTGAAAATCAGAATATACATATACTTCTTGCATCGGAAAAGGACGGAATTTTTCTTCCGTCCATAAACTGCTGGTGTCAGGAAAACAGCTATATTATGCAGATGCTTAGTGACAGAATGCGTATATGCACTGAAACGATTGCCGTAGCTTCGGCAACTAATGCCCTTAATCAGATTATACATATGATTCCGCCCGAAAGACGGGATAATATTTCCGTTGCAAAATTTCTTTCGGAACTTGCTGATGAAACACTTATTCAGACCTGATTATTCTGCTTTTCTTTTACCAAAATTTAAACTGAATTTATCAATATTATGATAGAATAATTTTCTCTTGTATTTTATAATAAAAGCGTAAAAAGACAAACTTCATAATTATTAAAAGAGAGAGGAAAAAGGATATGAATAAGAGAATTCTTATACTTTTACTCATATCTTTATTTTACTATTTTCCCTTCCTTTTGTCAAGTAGGTCGACTATATTTTGTCCATATGATTTCTTTCTTTCCGTAAAAATAATTAATGTACAAATTTTCTTTATATATTTTAACACAAAAAGCATATCAAGTCAAGGAAATTTTGCCATATTCGTCAGTTATATATAAATTATTAAATTAGATTTGTATATATCAAACAAAACTTATAGGCGATTATCATAAATCAGGCGAGGGAGTTTTTATCGAATACAAAAATGTTCAGAAAATTTATAAAAATCTTATGCAAAATACAGAAGTTTTTCAAAGAGACATACATTTGTCCCTGTTGTCTGATATAATAGAATACAAACAGGGAGGTCTTATAAAAAATATGGAACATCAGAAAAATGAACGTCTGCTTGAAATTTTTTTCCGTGCATTAAAGGGTGAAATGATTTCAGTCAAAAAGCTTGCTGTTGAATATGAAGTATCAAAAAAAAGCATAAGCCGTGATATTGCTGAAATTCAGAATTTTCTTTCCGAACACCGTGAGCTTATGCAGAATGCAGAGCTTGCATATTCCTATAAAGATAAGGCATACATACTAAACAGTGATGAATTTCTGAAAAACAAGGAACTTTTTTCACTTGTAAAAATAATTCTGGGTAGCCGTGCCTTGAACAAGGAACAAGTCCTGACACTTATTTCAAAGCTGAAAAAATTCACAACCATTCAGGACAGGACAATGCTTGAAAATATTATAAGAAAAGAAATATATCACTATCACGAAGTAAAATCCGACTGCCACAGCGTTATTGATAATCTATGGAAAATTATCCGTTCAATTGAGGAAAAGCATACTATTACTATAACATATTATAAAATGAACCGTGATGAAGTAAAGCATAAAATCAAGCCGGTATCGGTTATGTTCAGCGAATATTATTTCTATATGATAGCCTATATGTCAGATGACACTGAATACAAACCGGTGTATTTCAGAATTGACAGGATTTCATCAATTACGGAACACCGTGAAAAATTTCAGCTGGAGAAAAAATATGATTTTGACGAAGGCGATTTGCGTGAAAAAAATCAGTTTATGTTTCCGGGGAAAAATGTTAAAATACGATTTGAATTTTCCGGATTATCCCTTCAGGCAGTTCTTGACCGCCTTCCGACTGCAAAGGTAGTTGAGAAAAACGGAAACAAAAGCATAATCGAAGCGGAAGTAAATCAGGGCAGAGGAATTATTATGTATCTTCTTTCACAGGGTTCGTGGGTAAAAGTATTGTCACCGCAGAGCCTTGCTGACGAAATGAAACAGGAGATAGAAAAAATGCAGAATTTTTACAGATAAAAAATTAACGGCTGTTGCAGTGACAGCCGTTTTTATTATAAAGTCAGTCAAGATATGTTACATAATCTGAATTATAAAATTCCCGGCTGTCAGCAGAAACAAGACCGTTTCCGTAATCAACCTGATTGTTTTTAACTGAAAAATCACTGTACCAGCCGTCAACAACATACATTCTCCGGCTTGTATCCTCCGCACCGTAAGGCTGATTCATATAAAGTATATTATCTGTAAAAATACAATGATAACCCCAGCCTTCAACCTGTTCATGAAGTTCAAATGCAGAAACTATTTTTTTATTTTCGTTGCGGTAGCCGGTGTTGTGATGTACATTAACATTATTTCCTTTAATATCTATAAAACTGCCTGCATAGTTTTCACCGGTCATACCGTCACCGTAGAATGTACAGCCACAGATTTCCGTTCCGGTAGTATATTCCTTGACGTCAATATGTTCTGCCGTAACATTTTTAAAAACACAGTCCTTTACTGTATTGTAATCGCATTTATAGTCAAATCCGGTTGTTGACTTTGCACTTCCGATATATACACCCTCACCATAGCCGGGAGAATTTTTTCCGGTATCATGTATACTGCATTTTTCAATTGTACAGTATGAACTTCCGTCACGGACGGCAATTGCTTCAGAACCGGTATTATAAACTTCGCAGTTCCTTATAATTGTATTATTGGAATTATCAAGTACAATTCCTTTCTGAGAATTAGTAAAACAGATATTTTCAACAATCCAGTAATCTCCCGTAATATGGAGAACATATCCGTTTGCGGTATTGTTTCCGGTCAGTACAGGCGGATTGTCGGGGTCGACAGCTTTCAGTGTTATCGGAGCATATTCCGTTCCCTCTGCACTTGTATCAAATTTATTCGCTACCTGATATGTTGTATAGTCATATATTCCTGATTCAACTTCAATTATATTTCCGGCTTTGGCATTTCTTAAAGCAGTAAACAATTCTTCAACATTTGTAACGTGAATGTTATTCTGTGGCTTATTATTAATCAATCTGCTTTTCATCATACAGAGGTCAGATACATTGAGCTTATCATCATCTGAAAAGTCACCTGCTTTCCAGTCTTTCAATACCGTTTCATCATTCAGCAACCACTTCTGCAATGCTATAACATCTGCAACATTAAATTCACCGTCAGCATTTACATCGCCTTTAACTGTAAAGGAATCCGATATTTCGTTTGCACTGACATTTAACGGAAAAGCTAATACAGATACTGCCGAAAAAACTATTGCCAGTTTACTTATTTTCATTCAATTATCTCCGTAATATTAAAGAATTTCGATATCATGCAGTAAAAAATGCATTTTGTCTATACGCTTGTTTATATGCCAGTGTCCCACATACCACGCTTTATAATCAATGGATTCTTCAATTTTATCAAGCCATTTTTCCGTACTGTTATCAACTTCTGACTGGTCTATTGACGGCAGAAAACATTCAGTCGGAATATACTTAAAAGGACAGGTATGAGAGAATACAACATCTGTTTTACTGCTTTTTATCTGTTTTTCGACATATTCCTTTATTGCCGGACTTGGCTGTTCATCAGGCCACCAGTTATATCCCATTCTGATACGGTATAGCTTGTCAACACTGTATGCTCCGCCGATTACAAGGCATTTTTTGTTATGAAGTTCAAAAATATCACCGTCAACGGGGAAAAGAATATTCGGAAAATCTTCTTCATAAAGAACTCTTCCGCCATTCCAGTTTTTCTCCATGTATGTTCCGATATTCTGCGGACGGTTTTCGTGATTTCCATGAACACAGAAGAAAACAGATTTCAATGCGGATAAATTTTCTTTAAGTATTCTGTCCTGAAGCCTGCCTGTATAATTAACGCCCACATCTCCGAGAATTACTATAATATCTTCTGCTTTCGGCTTATATTTTTGATAAAGTTCATAAATTGGTTCTGCTGAACAGTGTATGTCTCCGGTAATATATATCATATATTTTCACTCCCTTATATTAATCTTAATATTATTTTAGCCTTTAAAAGATTTAAAGTCAAGTAAAAATCAAGTTTTTTCAGGAAATAAAAATATTAATGGAATCCCTGTCTTTTCATGTATTTCCTCAGTGATTATTTTTTATAATATTCTTCGGGTCTTTTATAAGCAGATAAATCACCCATACAATCAGAGCAAGAGCAATTACAGAAAATCCGAGAAATGTATCATTCAGCATATCCGAGACAGAAGGCTGAAAATATTCTGAACCCATTTCAATATATTCAACTACTGCATCAACAAGCCACATAAGTGAAGCTCCCCAGAACATATAGCACAGTATTCCGCATTTAAGCTCTCTTGCGGATTTGTTTGAATACCATACAGCAGTTGATATTACAGCTGCAATAACAGTAAGAAGAAGTGTCATTGTTTTTCCTCCTGTAATACCGGTTCAGCTGATTTTTTCTTTATAATATTTTCTAAAATAACACTTACTGCCCATACAGCTGTAACAACCGCTGCCATAGCAACACCTGAAGTCGACATCTCATATAACATTCTTTGTGTGGATTCAGTATCAGCAGCCGATGTCAGAAAAGGAAAGAAAGGTGTAATTTCACCGTGCCAGAGATGTTCAAAGGCAAGCAGTCCCGAACCTCCCCAGAGTAATCCGTTTAATTTATCTAATTTTCCGGCAAATCTTGCTCCTGATTCCGAACCTTTCTTTTTTAAGATTTTAGTTGCAACAGTAGTAATAACTGCTTCTGTTGCAGGAACTATAAAACAAGCCATAATTTTTTTACCTCCGTTATTTATTTATCCCAGCCGAGAGCCTTACGCTTTTCTTTCATATCGGCAACGATTTTTTCGGCAAGTGCAACTGCATCTGTATCAACGTTCATTGTTGACCCCAGAAGCTCCTTAGTGCCGTATTTCATAAATTCTATTACGTTTTTTGAACCGTAAATCTGTGCCTCAACGCAGTGATATGAACTGATTCCGTTGAGTCTGAAACCGAGTGAGGCATCAAGTCCCTTTTCGTTTCCCCATTCGGGAGATGAAAATGCAAAAGGAAGTTCATACATTTTATGTCCGAGTTCGCCTGCAATACCTGCAAATATTCCGCTTGAACGGGTATTGTCAATACATTCGCCGACGTGCCATACAGGCGGTAAATCAGGTTCAAGAAATTCACGCAGGCTTTCACCGGCCTTTTCCTTGCCCGAAACTGCACAGTATCCAAGCTTCATCAGCGGGAACGATGCACAGCCGTTTGAAAGAATCAGAACATTATTTTTCAGCAAGGTATCGGCAACGTCAACAATACATTTTTCATACAGAACTTTCGGATTGTTACAGCCTACCATATTGACGATTCCGAGAATCTGACCGCTTTTTACTGCATCAGCAAGAGGTTTCATACTGCCGAAACGTCTGTGAATATATTCAACGGAAAATCCGACTTCTGCCTCAACTTCATAGGGAGGAATATAAACAGGTATTCCCTTTCTTGCCTCAAAGCTTTCGATTGCACGTCTGACAATTTTCTCTGCAAGAATCTTTGTTTCGCCTATATTTGAATGATGATGGTCATATTCATATCTTTCCGCACCCGGAAGTCTTGCGGATTCACTCGTTGTGACCACAACAGTTTTAAAGCATTTTGCAACTTCCATAATCGACGGGAAAACGTCCTGAACATCTGCAACCCACAAATCCAATGCACCCGTGCCGAGAACAAGTTCAGCGGAAACAGCGTTTGAAAGAGGAATTACTCCGCTGTATCTGTACATTGCCGAAAGTCCGGAACAGCATATTCCGTAAAATCTGATTCCCTTTGCACCTTTGGATTTGGCAAGCTCAATCAAATCCTCACGCTTGCCTGCTTCAACAATCTGACTTACAAGCAGAGGAAGATGACCATGTACTGCAATATTTACATAGCCTTTCTGTAAAGCTCCTATATTGACTTTTGATGTAACTCTGTCTCCTACTCCAAACAGGCTGTCTGTTGCGATTGATGCTCCTACAACTCCCGAAAATGTGAATGCAAGTCCACAGCGTAAGAACTGTTGCATAATGGATTTCCAGTCACCATCAGTTGCACAGCCCGATTTGTGATACGCTTCAAAAACTTCATGATATGCACTTATCGGAATAATGTCAAGGTCTTTCCATACTTTCTGACGTTCAGGCGATGCACAGGCTGAAATTGTTTTGTATTCAGCCGGAACAGTTCTTGATAAATCATCAAGAAGTGCGTCCGCAAGGTCTTTTGCAACATTCTTAAGCTGTCTGTTTTTCTGCTTGATTCCAAAAGCTTCGGCAGTACTTCGTATTTTCTGCTCGCCTAAAATAGGTATATCAAGCTTTCCCTCAGCAGCATATTTCAGTGCAAGCATAACTTCCCTTGCATGCATTCCATGCTGTGCCGCACCTGCAGCTGCTGAACGGAGAAGATTTTTTGCAACAATCAAGTCAGCATCAGCTCCGCAGACACCTTTCGGAGATTTCGCAGTGATTCGGCAAGGTCCCATGTTGCATATCTTACAGCATATCCCTGCAAGTCCGAAATTACATTGTGGTTTTTGTTTGTCAAATCTGTCAAATGCAGTATCAATACCCAGCTGTTCCATTCTAAGAAGCATTTCTCTTACAGCAGGGTCAGGGGTCTGGTCAATAACGTCCTGTTTTGAGGGAAAAGTTTTTCTGTATTCGTTTACTGCATTCATATAGTCTTTGATGAAAGCCTGTGAATCGTCATTTTCGTTTTCGTCTCCGTGATGTGAGGCTTTCAGAGTTACTGTGGGGATTCCATGTTCATCGAATCCGATAAGATTGCGGTGTGAATGAATATGTGAAATGTCATTGTCATTGTGATGATGACAATGTTTGTGATTATGCTCGCTCATAATTTACTCCTTAAATGATATAGTCAATATAGTCATCGGCTTTAAGATTGAACAGTTCAAAAATTTTGTCTCTGACATAGAGAAAATCCTCGCTTGTTCGGTTTCGGCAATTGCTGAGAGGAACTTTTACAACGCTT
The DNA here is from genome assembly GCA_945910815.1 of uncultured Clostridia bacterium. GTDB lineage: Bacteria > Bacillota > Clostridia > Oscillospirales > Ruminococcaceae > Ruminococcus. The sequence continues at coordinate 14,592 of CAMDZD010000007.1, read as the reverse complement.
TTTATTCGTCCCGGATTAGCCATCATTACAACTATTCTGTCAGCAAGAAAAACAGCTTCTTCAATATCATGAGTTACAAATATAATGGTTTTCTTTTCCTCACGTGATATTTTCAGAATATCGTCCTGAAGTTTCATTCTTGTGATTGCGTCCAATGCACCGAAAGGCTCGTCCATAAAAATAATATCAGGTTCAACTGCAAGACCTCTTGCTATTGCAACTCTCTGTTGCTGACCGCCCGAAAGCTGTTTCGGGTGACGCTTTTCATAGCCTTTCAGACCGACAAGTTCTATGTATTTTTCTGCAATTTTCTGACGTTCTTCTTTTGGAAGCTTTTTTGTTTCAAGTCCAAGCTCAACATTTTTCAGAACATTTCTCCAGGGAAGAAGTCCGTAATTCTGAAAAATGGTTATATTCTTTTCAGAGGGTTCAGTAACTTCATTATTATTTATTTTAACACTTCCGCTGTTTACCTTTTCAAAGCCTGCAAGAGCGTTGAGAAGTGTGCTTTTTCCACAGCCTGACGGTCCGAGAAGACAGATAAATTCGCCTTTTTCTATATCAAGTGAAACATGGTCAAGAACGGTTGTTTCAGTTCCGTTCTGGAAATATTTCTTGCAGGCATCTTTTACTTCAATGTATGACATTACTGCTGACCACCCCATGCTTTCATAATTCTGTTTTCGATAAATTTGAGGAGTCCGTCAAGGATTATCCCGATAACGCCTATAACAACGATAGTTGCAAGAAGAATATCCGCACGGATATTATTTCTCGCATCAATTATCTGATAGCCCAGCCCTGACTGAGCTCCGACCATTTCGCCTGCAACAAGGAAAATCCACGATGTTCCGATTGCAAGATGAATACCATTTGCAATCTGCGGAAATGCTGCCGGAAGAATGAATTTCCATGTAAGCTGAGGCTGTCTGATTCCGAAATTCTTTGCAACTTTAAAATATATCGGGTCAATATTTCCCACGGCTGAAACAGTTGACAAAAGAACAGGGAAAAATGCGGCAATGAATATTATAACTATTGCAGGAGTATCTCCGATTCCGAAAAGAAGTACAATAAACGGCATCCATGCAGTAGGAGAAATTGGCCGCAGAAGCTGTACAGCCGGATTTACATATTTGAATACCGAAGGAAATCTGCCGAGAATAAGTCCGAGCAGAACCGCTGAAACAACAGATGTTACATATCCTGATAAAAAGCGGTACATACTTGTTTTTATATTTTCAAGGAGTGAACCATCTTTTATCATCTCAATAAGTGCAAGAAGTGACTGATACGGTGACGGAAACAATGCATCACTGTATCCGCTGAAAGTATATGCAATCTGCCATATTCCGATAAGTATTGCAATTGATATAACAGCATTTTTTAATGACAATATTTTTTTCATTCAGAATCCCCGTTTCCTTAATAATCATTTTTTACAAATTCGCTGTAAGCCGGAGGATTGTCGGATAATCCGTATGCTTTAACTTTTTCAACCAAAGCATTGTATGTTTCCTCTGTAATATCAAGATTGTCGTATGAAATCCACTGTAATGAAATATCAAGAACATCATCACTTTGCTTGAAATATTTCTTTGCAGTTGCCTTTGCGGTTTCCTTGTCAAGATTATTTCCTGCTTTTTTATAGCTCTCAACAAATGATTTTGCATCATCTGAACGGTTTTCAATAAAGCTGTCAGTCAGCACAAGTCCACAGCAGATAGAATCCTCCCAGAGTTCTTCTGATGAATAAAGTACCTTTCCGGCATTTGTTGCAACTGCCATTGCTCCGAAAGGTTCGGCAACGCAGTAACCGTCAATCTGACCGCTTGCAAGTGCAGAAGGCATTTCAGTGGGAGCAAGTTCTGTTACATTTATATCATCAACTGAAAGTCCGCCTTTGGCAAGAGTTTCATTCATCAGAATGTTGTGAGATGATTGTCTGTGAGGAATTGCAAATGTTTTTCCCTTTAAGTCAGCAGGACTGTTTATGTCATTTGATACAATTACAACATTTCCGTCACGGTGACCGAGTGCAACAGCCTTTATTCCTACACCTTCCTGTTTTGACTTCATTGCAAGTTCTATCAGGACAGATGCACCGTCAACCTTTCCTGTATTAAGTGCATCAAGCAATTCAGGCCAGGAACCGAATTTCACCAGTTCAATCTTTATGCCGTTTTCTTTTTGAAGTTCCTCTGCTTCTTCAAGTACGGCAAGAGAATGAGTTATCGGCAGATATGCGATTTTCACGGTGTTTTCTGATGGTTTATTTCCACAGCCTGTGAATATTGCAGATGATAAGGCACCTGCAAGGAGTAAAGTTAAAATTTTCTTTTTCATATTTATTAACCCCTTTATTATATATTTTTCATATCGGTTAAGTATAATATGCAATCAGAAAAAATAATCAGATTGTATATCTGTGTGATTAATTTCCAATATATGAGCATTTATATTGAATTAATATGATATTAGTTTATCATGTTTTTCCTATTTTGTCAATAGGTTTTATAGGTTTTTAAGTTTTCGGCATATTTTATAATTTTTTTTCAACTGAAACAACTATTTTGTTAATAGCAAGATATATAATTTTATAAAACAAGCAAAATCCCACAAGACTGTTTTTATGAGTCCTGTGGGATTTTTATAAAAAGAGAAAATCTTGAATTATAAAATTATTTAAAACAGTTCAGTACTGCCATATTCTCTGTAAATGCACTCTTTTTTAACGTCTGCCAATTTCCTTATCGTTTTCGTCTGCGTTGTCATGTTCCTTTATATAGGAAATTACAGTGTCCGCTGTTGTAAAAGCAATTCCGACATAACTGTCAGCACAGCCATAATAAACTGCAATTCTTCCTGTTTCTGCATCGCAGAGAGCTGCACATGGGAAACATACATTTGGTACAAATCCGCATTCCTCATAAGGCATTTCAGGAGTAAGAAGAAAATCCGAACAGCGGTATTTTACTCTTGAAGGTTCATTAATATCAAGAATAACTCCGCCTATACTGTAAACAAAACCGTTACAAGTATTTGTAACACCGTGATAGAATAACAGCCAGCCTTCGGTTGTTTCAACAGGAGCAGTTCCTCCGCCTATTTTTAAATTTTCCCACCAGTTTCTGCTTTTTGACATTACATGGCGGTGATGTCCCCAGTATTCCATGTCTTTGCTTTCACTGACAAATATATCACCGAAAGGCGTATGACCGCTGTCGCTCGGACGTGAAAGCATAAGGAATTTATTATTTACTTTTCTCGGAAAAAGTACGGCATTACGGTTGAAAGGAAGAAAAGGATTTTCAATTCTTACAAATTTTTCAAAATCAGTAGTTTTTGCCATTCCAATAGTAGGTCCGTAAGCGTCCTGACACCATATAATATAATACGTATCCTCTATTTTTACAAGACGCGGGTCATAAGCATAAGGAGGCATAAAGGAATTTCCGTTTTCGTCAACAAAATTGATTTTATTTTCCTCAAAATTCCAGTGAATACCGTCCTTGCTTTTTCCGAGGTAAATATATGGTATGCCGTTTTTCTGTTCACCTCTGAAAACTCCGATAAAACTACCCTCATAGGGAACTACTGCACTGTTGAAAATTCTTGCTACGCCTTTAACAGGGTTACGTCCTATAATCGGATTTTCTGTATATCTCCAAAGCGGTGAATCTGTTCCCTCCGGTTTATTCTGCCACGGAATATTCGGAAGATTTTCTGTTATTAATTTTACATTGCTCATAATATTTTTCTCCTTGAAATTAATTTTTGTACAGTTTCAGTTTAGCTAACCAATCATTCTGATTAGTTAACTTACGATTTATCTGTGATTATATAATAACATATATTTAGCTTTATGTCAATAGTATATTTAGCTAAAAATGTGTTTTCTATACTAATTACAATTTTATTGTTTTGCTTTTGTGTATTTTCACAAATATAAACTAAGTTAACAAACAAAAAAGCAGTCCTTAAAGTTCAGGACTGCTTACTTAAAGCATATAAATTATTTGCTTATATTTTTAACGCTGTTTCTCTGAATTAAATAACCGCTTATTATTATATGGCTGAAATGCTTCATCGGATATTTGAGCCTGTATTGTAGCTGTTCAACGCAGGCACTTGTCATTTTATCAAGATTTATTGCATAAGTAGTAATTTTAGGGCGAGCCATTTCGGAAAACAAATCGTTGTCAAATCCGACAATTGAAACATCGTCGGGAACTTTATAGCCGTTTTCCGTCAGAACATTAATAAGATAATATGCTGTCATATCGCAGTTGCACGCAAATGCGGTAGGCATTTCGGAAACATTTTCCAGAGAAACTTTTAATTTTCCGGATTTGTCACGGTCAGGAACAGCCATTATTTCATCTGTTTTTATTCCTGCCTCACGCATTGCCCTGCAATATCCGTAAAATCTGTCAGTAATGCTTGCAGTAGCACCGACAGTTCCTACAAATGAGATTTTGCGGTGTCCCATTTTTAAAAGATACTTTGTAGCGATGTACATTCCGTAATATCCGTCTGATATGACTGTATCATATGGACAGTCTGAATCAAAAGTATCAAGTCCCACAAAAATAAGACCTGCATTTATCAGATTATCCCTGTATTCAGATGAAAAATCACCCATTAAAATAAATCCGTCTATTTTTTCCGACTGAATAAGCTTAGGCAGAGAGGCACTTAATGCATCTTCATCTGAAACAATTTCAAGAATACCCAGAAAACCTTTTTCATTAAGATTTAAAATCAGTTTTTCATAAAGGCTCCAGTAAAATGAATGACCTTTTGCAATAAATTTCTGCTGTGTAAGTATTCCGATTTTAAAAATCTTGTTTTCTTCAATTATTTTTCTTTTTGCCTGATAGCCCATCTCATCAGCTGTACTTATAATTTTTGCCCGCAGTTCATCTCCGACGCCGTCTTTTCCGGATAAAGCTTTAGATACGGTAACTACACTGACACCTAAAACCTGTGCAATATCTGCCATTTTTACCTGTTTTTGCATATGATATTAATTCCTTTCCGACAAATTACTTAAATATCAAGATTATTTACTTTATATTATAACACATATCGGATTAAAATGCAATATCATGAAAAAATATTTTTCAGCAAGCAGTTTTTCCGTTATACAAAAATCAAAAATATTAATGCAGATATTTCTGCATCATTACGGCATCTGCAATTACAGAGACAGATGAAGCCTTTATAAAAAAATTTACACTTTTAAGAGTCGTAGTTTCTCCGTAAGGCAGTATGCTGATTCTGTCAATTTCAGAAAGACTTGTATTATTTTCGGTCAATGCCTTTTGTATATCTGAATTTGTAAAAGCTTAAAATCTTTTTACGGAAATTATTGACTTTTGTATAAAAAAATGTTATTATTAATTCAAAAGGGATTTTTATAAATTTAAAATGAAAGGACTTGATTTTTTATGAAGTTTTCTAAAATAACTAAAAAACTTGTTTCCCTGTTTACTGTTACAGCTATGGTGTCGGCAAGTGCTGTTTCTATGATGTCAGGAACAGTAAATGCCGTTGACGACTGCAACGATGACTGGCTCCACGCTGTCGGAAGCAGACTTTATGACAAGGACGGCAACGAAGTATGGCTTACCGGTGCTAACTGGTTCGGACTTAACTGCTGTGAAGCAATTCCGCATTACCTCTGGAGTGCAGACTGTGACGATATGCTTTCAGAAGTTGCCGACAGAGGAATTAACGTTATCCGTTTCCCTATTTCAACAGAACTTCTTCTGTCGTGGATGAACGGAAATCCTAATCCTGTCGGAAGCGTTCAGGCATCATATGACCCGCCTGTCGATAAAGATGACGGCAACGGCGGTATAATTAAAGCCGGAACTTACGGAAATATCAACAAGGATTTCCTTGAGGCTGACGGTAAGACTCTCAAAAACAGTGAGGAAATTTTTGACGTTATCCTCGGAAAGTGCAAGAAATATGGTATAAAGGCATTTATCGACATTCACAGCCCGCATACTGACAATTCAGGTCATAACTATAATTTGTGGTACGGCAAGGAAGCTACTGACGGCACTATGATTACAACCGACATATGGATAGATACGCTTGTATGGGTTGCAAACAAATACAAGAATGACGATACACTCATAGGATATGACCTCAAAAACGAACCGCACGGAAAAGGTCAGGAAGGTGCATTGGCTGCAAAATGGGACGGCTCAACTGATGAAAACAACTGGGCTTATGCTGCAACAAAATGTGCTGATGCTATTCTTGATGTAAACCCCAATGCTCTTATTTTTATCGAAGGTGTTGAACAGTCACTCAGCGGTGCAATGCCCGGAGATTACTGGGGTATCGCTGACAGACGAGATAATTCTCCTTATATCGGTGCCTGGTGGGGCGGAAATTTCAGAGATGCAAGGGAATATCCTATCAAGCCCAAACACGGAACAAGTCAGATTGTTTATTCTCCTCACGATTACGGTCCTTCTGTTTACCCACAGACCTGGTTCAACAAGGATTTCACAACACAGACTCTCCTTGATGATTACTGGTATGATACATGGGCATATATAAATGCAGAGGATATTGCCCCCGAACTTATCGGTGAATGGGGCGGTCATATGGACGGTGCTGAAAATCAGAAATGGATGGAGCTTCTCCGTGACTATATGATTGAAAATCATATCAACCATACTTTCTGGTGTCTCAATACGAACTCCGGCGATACAGGCGGACTCTGGGCAGGATTCCAGTATTCACTCGCCGAGGGAAGTAAGATTACATGGGAAGAAGATAAGTATGCACTCTTTGAAAAATCCCTCTGGCAGACTCAGGAAACAGGAAAATATATAGGTCTTGACCATCAGAAAGCTCTCGGAAACAATGGCACAGGTCTTTCACTCAGCGAATTTTATTCCTCATATGCCTCAACAGAGGGAAGTAATCTTGACGGCGGTACTATCGTTGACGCAGACACTCCAAAGCCTACTGTTGCTACAACAGCTACAACTGCAAAAACTACTTCCACAACTGTAAAGACAACAACAGCAACATCGTCAGACAATATACTTTACGGGGACGCAAACCTTGACGGAAATATTGATATTGCCGATGCCGTTGCAATTGCCTCATATGTAGGCGATTCAGAAAAAAATGTCCTCAAGCCACAAGGAATAATCAACGCTGATGTTCACGGAGCAAAAAACGGTGTGAACGCCAATGACGCTCTCGCTATTCAGCAGTACCTTGCAGGTATTATCAAGACAATTCCGGTTGAATAATGGGACTTATACACATATACTGCGGTGACGGAAAGGGCAAGACCACTTCCGCCACCGGTCTTGCTGTACGTTCGGCAGGTGCGGGAATGAAAGTCTTTTTCGCAAGGCTTATGAAAGGCAATTACTCATCGGAATTGAGAATACTTGAATATATCCCCGAAATTACCGTGAGGAGCTGTGACAGAAATTACGGTTTTTCCTTTAATATGACAGAAAAAGACAAATCGGAAATAACACAGTGCCATAATAATATGCTTAGAGAGGCTTTCTCCTCCGGCTATGATGTAATTGTTCTTGATGAATTTTTTTCCGCTTATAACTGCCGTCTGCTTGACGTCTCTCTTGCACTTTCACTCATAAAAAACAAGAATCCCGATACGGAACTTATTCTCACCGGAAGAAATCCCGCTCCCGAATTTCTTGAGCTTGCCGACTATATAAGCGAAATTGCCTGTATCAGACACCCTTACAGCAGTGGAATTAAAGCCCGAATGGGAATTGAATATTAATTTTTTTTACGAAAGGAATACCTTGGAAAATGAAAATCGAAACACAAGTTCTTCACGAAGGTTACTCTCCGAAAAACGGCGAACCCAGAGTTATGCCTATATATCAGAGTACCACTTATGTATATAATTCAACCGATGCTGTCGCTGATGTATTCGATGACCCTACTCTCGGAATGATTTATTCCAGATTTGAAAATCCTACTACTGATGCTGTCGAAAAGAAAATATCTGCTCTTGAAGGCGGAGCCGGTGCAATGTGTACATCGTCAGGTCAGGCTGCAACTATGCTTGCCGTACTCAATATATGCAGTGCCGGTGACCATATTGTTTCAAGCTCATCTATATACGGCGGAACTTTCAACCTTCTTGCGTTCACATTCAGGAAAATGGGAATAGAATGTACTTTTGTTGACGTTAATGCCGGTGAAGACGAAATCAGAAAAGCCATTCAGCCGAACACAAAACTGCTTTTCGGTGAAACTATTGCAAATCCCGCCCTTACCGTTCTTGATATTGAAAAATGGGCGGATATCGCACATTCAGAGGGAATCCCCCTTGTTATCGACAATACTTTCGCTACGCCGTATCTTTGCAGACCTATCGAATGGGGTGCTGATATCGTTATACATTCAACTTCAAAATATATGGACGGTCACGCCGTTCAGGTCGGCGGAGTTATCGTTGACAGCGGAAAGTTTGACTGGAAAAAATCAGGAAAATTCCCCTGTCTTACCGAACCCGATGAAAGTTATCACGGAATTGTCTATACCGAAAAATATCTCGACGCTCCTTACATCACCAAGGCAAGAATGCAGTTAATGCGTGATTTCGGCTGTTATCCGTCTGCAAACAGTTCGTTTCTGTTAAACCTCGGACTTGAAACCCTTGCCGTAAGAATGCCGAGATACTGCGAAAATGCCCTCAGAGTTGCAGAATATATTCAGTCAACCGGAAAAGTTATTTCAGTCAGATATGCCGGTCTTGAAAGCGACCCTCATCACAAGCTTGCCGAAAAATATCTCCCTCTCGGCACTGCCGGAGTTATAAGCTTTTCGGTAAAGGGCGGAAGAAAAACTGCTGTTAAGTTTATGGACGCTCTGAAGCTTGCTTCAAATGAAGTTCATGTTGCTGATATAAGAACATGTGTTCTTAATCCCGCTTCCGCTACTCACCGACAGCTCAGCGAAGAACAGCTTGTTTCTGCCGGAATTGACCCCGGAATGATTCGCCTTTCAGTTGGTCTCGAAAACGTTGAGGATATAATTGCCGACCTCGAACAGGCTTTTGCCGTTATATAAGGAGCTTCTCCGATGATATATAACAATATTTTAGATGTAATCGGTCACACTCCCGTTATAAGACTTAACAGAATGACTGATGAAAATTCTGCTGAAATTCTTGTTAAGTTTGAAGGTCTTAACGTGGGCGGTTCAATCAAGACACGAACCGCCTACAATATGATTTGCGATGCCGAAAAAAAGGGACTTATAAATAAAGATACTGTAATAGTTGAACCTACAAGCGGTAATCAGGGAATTGGTCTTGCCCTTGTCGGTGCCGTAAGAGGTTACAGAACTATAATTATTATGCCCGATTCCGTAAGTGAGGAGAGAAGAAAACTTGTCAGGCATTACGGTGCTGAAGTTATGCTTATCCACGATTCCGGAAATATAGGCGACTGTATTGATGAATGTGTTTCAACGGCTCTCCGTATGAAAGAGGAAAATCCTAATGTATATGTTCCTCAGCAGTTTGAAAATCCTGCAAATCCGCAAGTGCATAAGTATCATACCGGTGTTGAACTCCTTGAACAGGTCGGAAAGGAAATCCACGGTTTCTGTTCCGGAATAGGTACGGGAGGTACAATAAGCGGTATAGGAGAAGTATTAAAGGCTCATAATCCTGATATTGAAATATGGGCTGTCGAACCCGAAAACGCTGCTATTCTTGCAGGCGGAAACATCGGAACTCATCTTCAGATGGGTATCGGCGACGGTCTTATTCCGAAAAATCTTAATATGAATATTTATGATAATATCTATATAGTTTCCGATGACGAAGCTATCAATACTGCAAGGGACTTGTCAAGACTTGAAGGCATTATGTGCGGAATTTCAAGCGGTACTAACGTTGCGGCTGCAATTAAGCTCGCCAAAAAACTCGGAAAGGGAAAAACTGTTGTCACTGTCCTCCCCGATACTGCCGAAAGATATTTTTCAACGCCTCTTTTTGATGAATAAACAAATTTCAGAATATTTAAAGGCATTTTTTTGTAGGATTTTCTATTGACATATGACAAATTTTGTATTAAAATAAAACCATATTGTTTTACAGGAGCGTTTTGTAATGTATAAATTTAAGGAATTTTTCGGAAATCTTTCAAAATCTACCCGCCTTACTGTTATATCCTGCGGTATATTTATTATACTTACCTTTATTATACTGATGTTTTTCGTGATGTTCCCTATAACTCCGTCCGAAAAGGTTATTTCAGGAATGGGACGTGCGGGACTTATGGATTCTGACGGAAAAAATTCACCTTACGGCGATGAACTTAACGGCGTTGTTGTTACAACTTCTGCTGATTCCTCCGGAAAGAAAAACGATTCAAAGGTAACTACTGCAAATACGCAGGTAACTTACCCGAAAGTCCACTATGTCGATAAAATATTTACTACAAATGAGGGATATGTTTATACAGGTTATGCCGTTCCCACCGGTCAGCCCGGATATAACAGCTACAATTATAATTCAAACCAGACTGTAACACAGGCTGTTGAACATTATGAGGAACCTGTTTATACTGAACCCCCACAGTCTTATGAACCCGAACCCCAACAGCCGGAAACTTCTGAAACTGATGAACCCTCCGAACCGACTGCACCGGAATATTCAGAACCTGATGTGCCTGATACTTCATATGATGAACCGGACGTTCCTGAAGTAACAGACCCGCCTGTTATAGATGAACCGTCTGACGTTGACCCTCCTTATTCAGAACCCGACCCCATTCCGTCAGATGAACCCTCTGAACCGTCAGACGAACCAGAATTATAATAATATTATTAATTCCGCCTTTCAAAGGGCGGAATTTTTTTGAATATTTTTTGCCGTTGCGTTAAAAATAAAATAAATAAAAAACCTCTTGACAAATACCCCCATAGGGTATATAATGCTATTGGGGGTGATGATATGAAAGATTTCAAAGAATGTGAATGCTGTAAAAAAACTAAAAAGCGTTCCGAAGATGAATACAGAAAACTTATTAACCGTCTTAACCGTATAGAAGGACAGATAAGAGGAATAAAAGGTATGGTTGAAAAAAATGCATACTGTACTGATATTCTTATACAGGTTTCAGCAGTAAATTCTGCCCTTAATTCGTTCAATAAAGAACTTCTTGCAAATCATATCCGCACCTGCGTTGCGGATAATATACGAAACGGAAAAGATGAAATAATCGATGAACTTGTTGAAACACTTCAGAAACTTATGAAATAGAGGTGATTTTCTTGAAACAGTATAATGTAACCGGTATGAGCTGTACGGCTTGCAGTACAAGAATTGAAAAAGCTGTATCGGCTGTTGATGGCGTAACATCGTGTTCTGTAAATCTGCTTACAAATTCTATGGGAGTCGAGGGAACAGCTTCGGAAAAGGATATTATATCAGCAGTCGAAAAGGCAGGATACGGAGCTTTTCCGAAAAACAGTGAGAAAGTCAAATCCGATGATATTCCTGCTGACAGGGAAACTCACGAACTTAAAAACCGCCTTGTATGGTCAGTGATATTTCTTGTGGTGCTGATGTATTTTTCAATGGGATATGCTATGTGGGGGTGGTATCTTCCGCCGTTCCTTGACGGAAACTACATTGCAATAGGAATAATACAGCTTCTGCTGACTGTAATCATAATGTTTATAAACAGAAAGTTCTTTATAAGCGGTTTCAGAGGTGCAGTTCACGGTTCGCCGAATATGGACACTCTCGTTGCACTTGGTTCGGGAGCATCATTTGTATACAGTCTTTATGCTCTTTTTGCTATGACTTCCGCACAGCTTGACGGAAACAGTCAGCATTTAATGCACCTTATGCACGAATTTTACTTTGAATCATCGGCAATGATTTTAACCCTGATTACTGTCGGAAAAACTCTTGAGGCACGTTCAAAGGGAAAAACTACAGATGCTCTTAAAAGTCTGATGAAACTTGCTCCGAAAAATGCTGTTGTTATCCGTGACGGAAAGGAATTTTCAGTACCCGTTGAAAATATCAGAAAAGGTGATGTATTTGTTGTACGTTCAGGAGAAAATATTCCTGCTGACGGAGTAATCATTGACGGAAACTGTGCTGTCGATGAATCGGCTCTCACCGGTGAAAGCATACCGGCAGACAAGTCAGAGGGTGATTATGTATCTTCCGGAACTATAAACAAATCGGGATTTATAAAGTGTGAGGCTCTTAAAGTCGGTGAAGATACGGTTCTTTCGCAAATTATAAAAATGGTGAGTGATGCCTCGGCTACAAAAGCACCTGTTGCAAAAATTGCGGATAAAGTTTCAGGAATTTTCGTACCTGCTGTAATAGCAATTGCCGTTATTACACTTATAGTATGGCTTATTGCCGGAGAAAGTTTCGGATTTGCTCTTGCAAGGGGAATATCTGTTCTTGTAATCAGCTGTCCCTGTGCATTAGGTCTTGCAACTCCCGTTGCAATAATGGTCGGAAACGGTGTCGGAGCTAAAAACGGAATACTTTTCAAAACAGCCGAATCCCTTGAGGAAACAGGTAAAATAAATATAGTTGCCCTTGATAAAACAGGTACGGTTACAATGGGCAAGCCCGAGGTTACCGATATAATTACGGCAGACGGCTTTTCCGAAAGTAATTTTCTTTCAATGGCTGTATCACTTGAGAAAAAAAGCGAACACCCTTTAGCTTTTGCCGTATTGAAAAAAGCAGAAGAATTAAAAATTGAACCGCAGGAAGTATCTGATTTCAAAGTATTTGCCGGAAACGGTCTTACAGCTGTTATAAACAATTCAGAAGTGGTTGGAGGGAATTTTAATTTTATAAGCTCAAAGACTGAAATTCCCGATAAAATCAGAAAAACTTCCGAAAAGCTTTCCGAACAGGGAAAAACTCCTATGTTTTTCTGCAAGGATAATATCTTTATTGGCATAATAGCTGTTGCAGACGTTATAAAGGAAGATTCTGCGGAGGCTGTCAGAGAACTTCATAATATGGGAATACGTGTCGTAATGCTTACAGGCGATAATCAGCGTACTGCAAAAGCTATCGGAAATCAGATAGGTGCGGACGAAGTTATTGCAGGCGTCCTTCCGGACGGTAAGGAAAATGTTATCAGAAATCTTAAAAAACAGGGCAGAGTTGCTATGGTCGGTGACGGTATAAATGACGCTCCTGCACTTGCAAGAGCTGATATTGGAATCGCAATAGGAAACGGCACTGATATTGCAATAGATTCCGCTGATGTCGTACTGATGAAAAGCCGTGTCAGGGATATTCCGTCAGCAATAAGACTTAGCCGTAAAACCTTGAAAAATATTCACGAAAATTTATTCTGGGCTTTTATATATAATATTATAGGAATACCGATTGCAACGGGCTTGTTTATACCGCTTTTCGGACTCAAGCTTAATCCTATGTTCGGAGCTTTTGCAATGAGTCTGTCAAGTTTCTGCGTTGTTTCAAATGCCTTGAGACTGAATTTGTTTGATATTCACAATTCAGCAAAGGATAAGAAAATAAAATCAAAATCAGAAAGGAAAAAAGTTTCTATGAAAAAAATTATCAGAATTGATGGTATGATGTGCGGTCACTGCGAATCTACTGTTAAAAAGGCTCTTGAAGCAATTCCAGCTGTTGAGAGTGCCGATGTAAGTCACGAAAAGGGTACGGCTGTTGTTGAACTTAACAGTGCTGTTTCCGATGACGTTCTCAGAAAAGCTGTTGAGGACAAGGATTATACAGTAACCGAAATATCATAAATAATAAAACGGATAGCAATTGCTATCCGCCAGACTGTCGAAAAAGTTCAGCAAAAGCTGAACTTTTTTGATATTTTAGTGAGTTTATAAGAGGTAAAGCAAAGAACAAAAAAGGACAATACAAGATAAACATTTAAAACATATTTATTTTAAAAAAACAAAAAATATCACTTAAAACAACATATAACAGCTGTTTTAAGTGATATTCAAAATTATGCCGCTGACCGGACTTGAACCGGTACGGTATTGCTACTGAGGGATTTTAAGTCCCTATATTTTGTTGATGTTTTGGCTATTTTACGTTGTTTTATTTTGATTTGTGAGTTTACTGTGAGTTAGAAATATTTTTGCGAATTTATAAGAAAAGAGATTAAAGTCAACTAATTTAATAACTGCTTATTATTTAGAAATTAATCTTGGAATTAGAGAAGGTGAACGTTTTGCGTTGCGATTTTCAGACATCAACTGGGACAAAAAAACAATTAGAATCAATAAACAATTTCAAGTGTTAGAACAATAAAACTTGGCGATAAATTAACACAACATTTATCTGACTATAAATGATCATTTCAACATCAGATTCGTAAAAATATACAAAAGCAAATCAACGGGCTAAAGCAAGAAAAGTCGACTTATCCTTGGAAGAAACAGCAATATCATAGAGATGAGAATACTGTTCTTTTTGAATTTCATGTAACATTGTGCTGATTCCTGACAAAAAAAGACAATTATAGTCGACCCACTTGACAAAAGGAAGGGAAAATAGTAAAATAAAGATATGAG
>CAMDZD010000006.1 GCA_945910815.1 uncultured Clostridia bacterium | reverse complement strand
ATTATATCACAGCTTTTTCATTTTGTCAAGTACTTTTTTCGACTTTTTTCAAAATTTCTGTTTTCGCTCTCGTGAAGCGACTTGATTATTATATCACAGAAAATCTTAATTTGTCAATATGGCAATTTACTCAAACAATCAAAAAAATTCAGTGATTATTTATGTGTTTTCGACAGCTTTGGTTTCACCAAAAAAAATCAATTTTCAAAAAAAAGTGAAAAAATTCTCTGTTTTTTTGCAAAATCCCCTTTTCAAACAGGTATTTTTGTGTTATAATATACTTATAAATTATATAGGAGGTACATTATATTATGTCTGAAATGGAATTATATTCACTCTGGTGCAAGAACGCTGTTGACGACAGCGACTTGCAAAATGAACTCAAATCAATTGAAAATGACCAGTCAGCAATAAGAGACAGATTTTACCGTGACCTTGAATTTGGCACAGGAGGTCTTAGAGGTGTAATCGGTGCAGGAACTAACAGACTCAACATCTATACTATCAGACGTGCTACACAGGGTCTCGCAAATTACGTCAAGCAGGAATACAACGGAGGAAGTGTTGCTATTTCATACGACAGCAGAATAAAATCTGACGTTTTCGCTAAAGCTGCAGCTGAAGTTCTTGCCGCAAATGGAATAAAAGTCTATATTTATAAGGAATTAATGCCCACCCCTATGCTTTCATTTGCAGTAAGAAAGCTTAAATGTCAGGCTGGTATTATGGTTACCGCAAGCCACAACCCCGCTAAATACAACGGATACAAAGCTTACGGTGATGACGGCTGTCAGATTACGCTCAAGGGTGCGGAAATTATCCTCAATGAAATAAATTCACTCGATATGTTCAAGGACGTAAAGATTTCCGATTTCAACACGGAACTTGAAAAGGGTAATATTGAATATATTTCTCAGAAAGTTATTGACGCTTATTATGATTGTGTCCTTGCAGAGGGAATTAATACAGATTTGTGTGCTTCAAGCGGTCTTAAAGTTGTATATACTCCTCTTAACGGCACAGGTAACAAGCCGGTAAGAAATATTCTTAAGAGAATCGGAATTACTGATGTTACACTTGTTGAAGAACAGGAAAATCCTGACGGAAATTTCCCGACATGTCCCTATCCTAATCCGGAAATCCGTGAGGCTCTCGAACTTGGTCTGAAAAAGTGCAAGGAAGTTAAACCGGATTTACTTCTTGCTACTGACCCCGACTGTGACCGTGTAGGAATTGCTGTTCCGGACGGTGATGACTATGTTCTCTTTACAGGAAACGAAGTCGGAGCATTGCTTTTTGAATATATCTGCAAGCAGAGAATTGCAAAGGGTACTATGCCCGAAAATCCGATAGTTGTAAAGACTATTGTTACTACAAACATTATAAACGCTATTGCAGAGGAATACGGCGTTGAAGTTATCGACGTTCTCACAGGATTTAAATTCATCGGCGAACAGATTGGATTCCTCGAAGAAAAGGGAGAAGAAAACAGATATATCTTCGGATTTGAAGAAAGCTATGGCTATCTTTCAGGAGGCTACGTTCGTGACAAGGACGCTGTAAATGCATCAATGCTTATATGTGAAATGGCATCATATTACAGAACACAGGGAATTTCACTTCTTCAGGCAAGAGAAAATCTCTATAATAAGTATGGTGTTTATTATCATACACTCCACAGCTTTACTTTTGAGGGAGAAAGCGGTATGATTAAGATGAATGACATCATGAATCAGCTCAGACAGAATCCTCCGTCAGAAGTTGCAGGCTATAAAGTTCTCAAGGCTTCCGATTACAAGCTCAGTATCACAAAAGACCTCACAAACGGTACTGAATCAGAAATAACACTTCCAAAGTCAAATGTACTTGCATTTGAACTTGAAGACAATCTGAAAGTTGTTGTAAGACCTTCCGGAACAGAACCGAAAATCAAAACTTACTACACCGCAAAAGCTCCGACTTTCGATGACGCTAAGGCTGTTGAATCAAAGCTTGCCGGAGATTTCGGAAAATTTTTTGAATAAAAAATTATGGGCGGATTAAAAAAAATCCGCCCTTTTGATTTTAAACAGAGTTTTTAATCTGATTTATTGCATTTTTTTCAATGCGTGAAACCTGTGCCTGTGAAATTCCGACTTCCTTTGCTACTTCCGTCTGTGTTTTCCCTTTCAGAAAGCGGAGATACAGAATATTTTTTTCACGTTCTCCGAGCGACTTTATTGCATCACGGATTGAAATTTCATTAAGACAGCTTTCCATGTCATTTTTATCACTAATCTGGTCCATTACATATAAAGTATCACCGGAATCCGAATATACTGGCTCATAAAGAGATATAGGCTCGCTTACACTTTCAAGAGCAATTACAACATCGGCACGCTTTGCACCTATTTCCTTTGCGATTTCTTCTATATCGGGTTCACGCTGATTTTCAGATGTAAGTCTTTCCCTTGCCTGCATTGCACGGTATGCCAAATCACGGAGCGAACGGCTTACTTTTACCTGACTGTAATCACGCAGATAGCGTCTGAGTTCTCCGCTTATCATCGGGACACAATACGTTGAAAAACGTACTTCCTTTGAAAGGTCGAAATTATTTATAGCTTTTATAAGACCTATAACGCCTATCTGAAACAAATCGTCAACTTCTTCGCCCCTGCCCGTAAATTTCTGTATAACGCTAAGCACAAGACGGAGATTGCCTTTTATAAGCCTGTCCCTCGCCTCCTTGCTCCCCGTCCTTTGAATTTCCTTGAGCAGTTCAATTTTTTCGCTTTCTTTCAGAACTATAAGCTGTGAAGTATTTATTCCGGAAATAACTACCTTATTATACGACATAAAAAATTCACTCCCGACAAATTTCAGTAATACATTATTTATTATGAACGGAAAATATGGGGGTAATCACAGGAAATTTATGTATTCAAGTTAAAACAAAAAAATTTTTCTCACCCTATTGACAAGCAGAAAATATAATGATATAATGTAACTCGAATGTATAACGCAGGTACTACTGTCATTGTCTGTTTGATGGGCTACTTCTAAGTTTGCATATTTTTTTGTCAGAAAGAGGTGAAACACATGAAGAAAGGTATTCATCCTGAATTTGTAAAAACTACTATTACCTGCCATTGCGGTAATGTTATGGAAACTATGTCCACTAAAGAAAATATCAAGGTTGAAATCTGCTCAAAGTGCCACCCGTTCTATACCGGCAAGCAGAAGCTCGTTGATACAGGCGGTCGTGTTGACAGATTCAAAAAGAGATTCAATATGGACAAGTAATCTATCCGAACAACGGCGGTCTAAGACCGCCTTTTTTCGTCAGGCAGGTGTTACAATGAATAACTATTATACCATTGCAGAAAAGGCAGAGGCTTCTTTCACCGAAAAACGTTCCGAATTTATAGGATATATCGCCCCTGTCACCACTAACGACGAGGCTGTCAGCTTTATAGAAAGCATAAGGGAAAAGCACCGCAAGGCTACTCATAATGTATATGCATATATTCTCAGAAATGACAATATATCAAGATATTCAGATGACGGCGAACCTCAGGGAACTGCCGGAATACCTGTTTTCGATGTACTAAGAAAAAAAAATCTTACCGATGTCTGCATAGTCGTGACACGCTATTTCGGAGGGATTCTTTTAGGCGGTGGAGGCCTTGTAAGAGCCTATTCGCACTGTGCCTCAATCACATGCGATTCCGCAGAAATTATGCATATGTGCCACTGCACCCGCATTAATATTTCCGTTGACTATTCTCTTTACGGCAAAATATCATATGTTATTCCGAAATATGAAGTTATCACCGTATCTTCTGATTTCGGCGACAGGGTAAGGCTTGAACTCCTTGTTACCGATGAATCACGAGAAAAGCTCTGCAACGAGCTTGTAAATATTTCCAACGGAAATATTTCAGTTGAAATTAAAGAGGAACTCTTTGAAGATTTTTCATCAGTAAAAAAATAAAAATTCTCCTGAATGTCCGGAGGTTATTATATGCTAAGAAATGATGAATTTCTGTATCAGCTCAAATCAGCCAATCCTATTGAATCGGTTGTCGGTTCATATGTAAATCTGTTACGGCAGGGGCATAATTATGTATGTGCCTGTCCTTTCCACTCCGAAAAAACTCCCTCCTGTACAGTCTTTACAGATACACAGAGCTTTTACTGCTTCGGATGCGGTGCGGGCGGAGATGTGATAACGTTCATAATGGGAATCGAAAATCTTGAATTTTCGGAGGCTGTAAAGCTCCTTGCCGAACGTTCAGGAATACAGATTCCCGAACAGAATAAGGAAAACGGATATGCCGATAAAAAAAGAAAAATATATGAGGCAAACCGTGAGGCAGGAAATTATTTCTATCTGAATATGATAAAAGGCTCTGACAAAAGAGGTCTTAATTATTTTATCGAAAGAAAGCTTTCACCGCAGACTATAAAAAAATACGGTCTCGGATATGCTCCGGATTCCTGGGACAGCCTCTATAAACATATGAAGTCAAAAGGATTCAGCGATGAAATTCTTTCCGATGCGTGGCTCTGTGCAAAATCCAAAAAAAACGGAAAATACTATGATTTATTCCGCAACCGTGCAATGTTCCCGATAGTCGATTTGAGGGGAAATATTATAGGATTCGGAGGGCGTGTCCTCGATGACTCAAAGCCAAAATACCTTAATACCAACAAAACCCCTGTATTTGACAAGGGAAATAATCTGTTTTCACTGAATTTTGCAAGAAATTCACCGTCAAAAAAGCTGATTCTTGCAGAGGGATATATGGACGTAATATCTCTTAATCAGGCAGGATTTGAAAATTCCGTTGCAACTCTCGGAACTGCTCTGACATCTTCGCATGCAACAAAGCTTAAAAGATACTGCGATGAACTCCTTCTCTGCTATGACAGCGACAATGCCGGTCAGAAAGCCTCCCAGAGAGCAATAAATATTCTTTCCGAGGCTGGAATTTCAGCAAGAATTATAAAAATGGAAGGTGCTAAAGACCCTGACGAATATATCAAAAAATTCGGTGCAGACCGTTTCCGAAGTCTTATGAATGATTCTGAAGATGCAAATTCCTTTATGCTCGAAAGATGTGCGGAAGGTCTTGACATAAACTCCGAACAGGGAAAAATAGAATTTATCAAGCGTGCCGTCAGGTTTCTTGCCGGAATACAGAATACTATTGAACGTGATATATACATATCCCAGACTGTTGAAAAAAGCGGTATATCAAAAGATATACTGAAAAGTCATATTGACAGCGAAATCAAAAAAAATACCAGAACCGAAGAAAAACGTGAATGGAATAACGTTGTTGCAGAAACTTTCCGGAATGATGAAATAAATCCGGAATCCGTTTCGCACCGCAGAGAGGCTAACGCTGAGGAGGAAATTATCCGCTATCTTCTCCGCTATCCGGAAAAGGCAGAAATTATTTCCAGAAAAGCTCCGCCCGAAATTTTCATAACGGATTTCAATAAAAAAGTATATTCCGCACTCTGCAATGCTATGACCAAATCCGAACATTTCACCATCTCAATGCTTGCAGATGAATTTTCACTTGCAGAAATGGGAAGAATAAGCGGAATAGAGGCGAAAAATAAAAATATTACCGCTGTTGAACGTGGTTTTGAAGAATGTGCGGAGGTTCTGAAATCTTATAATAACGCTGAAAACCTTTCCGATGAATCAATTCTGGAAAAGTTTCAAAAAAAAGGTAAAAAATAAATCAGGAGGATTGCTTTATGGAAACAAAAAAGAATACTATGGAAGCCCTCATGGAACAGGGAAAAACCAATGGCGTAATCACTACAAAGGAAATTATGGACGCTCTCGAAAATTTCGAGGACGAAGAACAGATTGACGACAAAATAGACACTTTCTATAATGACTGCAAAAACCTCAATATAAAAATAGTTGAAGATTATCCCCTTGATGCTGACTTATCCTCAAATATCGATGTACCTACAAATGACGAGCTTGAGCTTTCACTTTCAACAGAGGGAATAGCTATTGATGACCCCGTAAAAATATATCTCAAGGAAATAGGCAGAGTTCCGCTCCTCACTACCGAAGAAGAAACCGAACTCGCAAAAAGAATGATGAAGGGTGACCCCGAAGCTAAAAAAAGACTCTCTGAAGCCAATCTCCGTCTTGTTGTAAGCATTGCTAAAAAATATGTCGGCAGAGGTATGCAGTTCCTTGACCTCATTCAGGAAGGCAATCTCGGACTTATCAAAGCTGTTGAAAAATTCGACTATACAAAAGGATTCAAGTTTTCAACATATGCCACATGGTGGATTAGACAGGCTATAACAAGAGCTATCGCTGACCAGGCAAGAACTATCAGAATACCGGTTCATATGGTTGAAACAATAACAAAGGTTAAAAAAGTTTCAAGCCAGCTCCTCCACGAAAACGGACGTGACCCCTCTCCGGAGGAAATCGCAAAGGAACTCGATATGCCTGTTGACAAGGTGCGTGAAATAATGCGTATAGCACAGGACCCTGTATCGCTTGAAACTCCGATAGGCGAAGAGGAGGACAGCCATCTCGGTGACTTCATACAGGACGAAGATGCTCCCGCACCGGCTGAAGCTGCCTCACATACACTCCTTAAAGAACAGCTCAATGAAGTTCTCAACACACTTACAGAACGTGAAGCCAAGGTACTTAAATTAAGATTCGGACTTGAGGACGGAAAATCCCGCACTCTTGAAGAAGTAGGTCAGCGTTTTGAAGTAACACGGGAACGTATACGTCAGATTGAGGCAAAGGCTCTCCGCAAGCTCCGTCACCCCAGCAGAAGCAAAAAAGTAAAGGATTTCCTTGAATAATAAAAAAGCCGGTCAGCAATGACCGGCATATTTTCATCAGCTGAGATTTCCGTCAGAAATCTTTTCAAATTCTCCTACGGCATAGGCACTGTCAATTGTTATGGCATTTTCGTCATATTCAAAATTGAAGTTTACAGCACAGATTCCGGGGTTATTCTTAATATCAAACTTGATAACAGCTTCTTCACCCTGTTTAGCCTCAACGTTTTCAGCAATTACAGTAAATCCGTCAGAGGGTATGTCCTGCTTTTCAGCCGGAGTATTTACATATATATATCCGTTAACAGTATGGTCGGGGTCAACTGACTTTCCTATCATTTCGGGGTCATAGCATGCAAAATCAGGCCATGTAATATTGATAGGGTACTTTCCGTCCGGAATATCCTCATTAATCTTAACCTTTACTTCAATAAAAGTATCATTGAAAGTATAGTTTTTGCTTTCGGAAACATCAAGCCACATTGCATTGAATGTTTTCATATCAGCCTGATATGAAGAACCGCCGGAAGTTGTTGTTTCAGTATCATCGGGTTTCTGTGAATCAGTAACGACTTCTGTCTTGTTGACTACTTCTGTAACATTTACAACAGTAGTAACAACAGCACCGCCTGCCTCTGTAACGGGTGTGCCGGCACTGTCAGTAACGACAGCCTGAGTAGTAACAACGGCACCTGCTGAATCAGTAACATTTGCTATTTCAGTAACAGCAGAACCCTGTGCATCAGTAACAGTTGCAACAGAAGTAACAGCATTTCCGGAACTTGAAGAAGCAGTTGTTGCCGGAGCAGTCGGGTCGGGATTATCGAGAGTATTTCCGGAAGTAGACGGTTCACCGTAAGTAAATTTGAGACCGGGTTTCTGAACAGCAGCTATCTGTGATTCATCAAGAGAAGATTCGGCAACAGGTGCATCTGATGAACTATTGTTTTTGTCACCGCATCCGCCGAAAGATGCAAGAATCATTCCAGAAAGTACAACAGCAGACAATAATCTGTAATTTTTCATTTTATTATGTTCCTTTCCAATAAATTATTTATAAGTATTTACAGTTATTAATTATATACAAAAAAAATAATATTGTCAAGTGTTTTCCGCAAATGTAATAGTTTGGTAATAATTTCAACACACAATTATCGCATTTAATGTTCATAATAGATAAACAGTACAATCTGAAAGGACTGACAGACTATGAAAAAAAAGACTGCAAAAACCATTGCAACAGTTTTGATTATTGCGGTATGCGGTGTACTTTTATATTATATAATACCGCTTGTAAAGCTGATATATACTGAGGAAGGGCGAATACTTCTTGACGAAAAAATCCGCAGTTTCGGAATTTTCGCACCGCTTATATTTATCGGAATAGAAATTCTTCAGATAGTTCTTGCATTTATTCCCGGAGCTCCCGTTGACATTATAGGCGGAGTTCTTTTCGGCAAGCTATGGGGAAGTGTGCTATGTTTTGTCGGAATATTTACAGGAACACTTATAGTTTTCTATCTTGTAAGAATTTTCGGGAAACCGCTTGTTGAAAAAATTTTCCCGAAAGAAAAATTTGAAAATCATCGTTTTCTTAAAAATGAAAAACAGCTCTCGCTGATAGTTTTCATACTGTTTCTGATTCCGGGGACTCCAAAGGATTTTCTGACATATATATCAGCACTTACAGATATAAAGCCCGCAAAATTTATGTTTATAACAGCCGTTGCCCGTACTCCTGCTATGATGTGTTCCGTAATAATGGGAAACAGTTTTTTTGAGGGAAATTTCAGAACGGGAATTATTCTCTTTGCACTTATTGGTTTATTAAGTATCTTAGGATATTTTATAAAAACAAAATTTCTGGACAAGCATGAAAAATAAGAAAGGACTTGAAATTTATGGAAATATTAAAATACATCATTCCGCCGGTTATAGGTGCGGTAATAGGATATTTTACAAACTATATAGCAGTAAAAATGCTTTTCAGACCTCTGCACCCTGTAAAAATAGGCGGAAAAACTCTGCCCTTTACCCCCGGAATAATTCCGAAAGGAAAGCCGAGACTTGCAAAGGCACTCGGAAAAGCTGTCGGAACTACACTTCTTACGGAAAATGACATCAAAAATGTACTTCTTTCGGAATCAATGCAGAACACCATAAAATCCTACGCTGAAAAGCTCATAAAAAGCGAGCTTTCTGTAAAGGATTTTGCCGGAAAGGCAATGACTCCCGAAAAATATGAAGAAATAAAACAGAATATCTGTACTATTATAACAAATAAAATTATGGATTCGGCTGAAGGTGCAAATCTCGGCAGGATTATCGCTGAAAAAGGCGGTGATGCCGTTCGTGAAAAGGTTGCCGGAACTATGCTTGCAATGTTCATAAAAGATGAACTTATAAACAGTCTCTGCATGTCTCTCGGAGACAAGGTCAATGAATACATAAGCGAAAACGGCAGGGATATAATTTCCCCGATAGTAAATTCCGAGGCTGAAAAGCTTGAAAACAAATCAATATATGAAATTTTAAGCAAAGCCGGAATTGATACAGAAAAGCTTTCGGAATCATTTTTAAATATATATGTAAGCTTTATTGAAAAGCATGCTGAGGAATTTATAAAAAATTTCCGCATTTCAGAAATAGTTGAGGAAAAAGTCAATCAGATGGACGTTCTTATGCTTGAAGAACTGATGATGTCAATTATGAAAAAGGAACTCAATGCAGTTGTAAATCTCGGAGCTTTGATAGGTCTTGTAATCGGAACTGTGAATATACTTTTCTGATACAGAAAACGGACGGAATTTTAAAAAAACCGTCCTTTTTCTTTTTTATGAAGTTTTGCGTGAAATACATTTTTTAAGTTTTGGGAGCAGACATTCAAGAACAGCACAATACTTGTCTACGATAACTATAACATATGCCTCCTTATGTTTAGGGAGCTGTTTTGTTGAAGGAAACATATGATTTTCAATAATATCACGTTCAACGTCATTGATTTCAGTAAGCTTTGAAGCATTTTCAAGAGCTACAAGCGAATGGAATCTGCTGTGTGAAATAGATTTTTTATGCTTATTGTATTCCTTGCGGTCATAGTAGAAAAGGTCATGGAGCAGTCCGGCACGTGCTGCGGATTTTGCATCAAGACCTAAAAAACTGCATATCAGATAGTTGTGATATGAAACATTAAGGCAGTGCTGAAAACGAGTAGTAGATATATGATGTGTTATAAGCTTGAGGCTTTCAAGTTCAGTGGAATCAACAATATCTTTAATACAATCAAAATAAGCTGTCTGAGTCAAATCTTTCTTTGAGCAAATTGCTTTAAGCATTTAATCAGAACCTTTCAGTATTTTTATACAGAAAAAATCCGTATAAATTTATTATACTTTATTCTGAAAAATAAATCAATGCATTTTATAAAATTTCCACAAAAAATCTATTCAAGGAGCTTTTCACGGATATACAGCAGAAGTTTTCTTTCACGCCTTGAAACCTGAACCTGAGTCATTCCGAGAATTTCAGCAGTTTTTGACTGTGTAAAGCCTTTGAAATAGCGGAGTTCAAGGAGAAACCTGTCCGGTTTTTCCATTTCCGCCATTATCTGACGGAGTGCAAGTATATCAACTATTTCCGTATCAGGGGATTCAGAGGGAATATCAATCTGATTTTCGTCATCATTTCCAGCGGTAAGGGACATAACCGGCTGACTGACGCATAAAGCCTCCGAAACTTCTGAAACGTCTGCACCCGAAAGTTCCGAAAGTTCCGAGAGCAAAGGCTCACGCCCGTTCAGTTTCAAAAAATTCTCACGTATTTTCTGAATCTGAAATGATAATTCTTTCAGACTTCTGCTGACTTTTATCATACCGCCGTCACGGAATAATCTTTTGATTTCTCCGATAATGACAGGAACGGCATATGTTGAAAATTTAACACCCCTTTCAGTATCAAAGGATTTTACTGCTTTAAGAAGTCCGATACACCCCGCCGAATAAAGTTCTTCATACTCTATTCCTCTGCCTCTGAACTTGTTTGCACAAAGGTGAACAAGTCCGAGATTTTCTTCTGCAAGCGGTTTTTTAATATCACTCATGGTTTTTCAGCTTCTTACGCATTATAACAGTTGTACCCTTTCCGGATTCACTTCTGACTCTGAGGCTGTCTGTAAATGACTGCATTATTGAAAAGCCAAGTCCGGAACGTTCCTCCTCGGGTGCAGTTGTGAAAAGAGGTTCCATAGCCTTTTCAACGTTTTCTATTCCGCAACCCCTGTCACGTATTTTTATGTAAATTTCCCTGCCTTTAAGAAGTCTGACAGTCATTTCAATGACTCCCTTTGAATTTCTGTATCCATGTACAACCGCATTCGTTACCGCCTCAGAAACTGCTGTTCTGATATCTGAAAGCTCCTCAACGGACGGGTCAGCCTGAATCAGAAACGATGATACTACTGCCCTTGCAGTACTCTCATTTACCGAAAGTGACGGCATTATAAATTTAACTTCGTTTATGACCTCCATTTTTTTCCTCCTAAAGCCTGTCATTTACAATTCTTACAATACGCTCAATACCCGAAATTTTAAGAACCCTTTTTATGTACTGACGGGGATTTTTAACAACAAGTCTGCCGCCGCACTCACTGATAAGCTTGTACCTGCCCATAATAAGACCTATTCCTGAACTGTCCATAAAGGATATATTGCTGAAATCCATTGCGAGTTCCCTCGGCTGATTTGCAATTATAAACCTGTCAATTTCCTCACGGATTTCCTTTGCATTATGGTGGTCAATTTCACCGTTAAGCGTTGCCACGGCATAACCGTTTTCAGATTTTATATCAACATTCATATCAGCTACTCCTTTCATAATTAATATACACTATATTCCAAAAAAAAAACAGCGAAATCTGTCGCTGAATATATTGAAATTTTTTTCGGATTATGATATAATTGATAAACATGCTATTTTTTTTACGAACGGAGAAATTTTTATGTCAAAAGTATTCTGGAAAGGAAGTACAATCCTTGCCCCCGTGCCTGCCGTTCTCGTATCGTGCGGAACAGTTGAAAATCCGAAAGTCCTCACAATAGGCTGGACGGGAATTGTAAATACTCACCCGCCTATGACCTATATATCCGTACGCCCCGAACGTCATTCATATAATATAATAAAAAATTCGGGAGAATTTGTTATAAATCTTACTACTTCCGCAATATGCCGTCAGACCGATTTTTGCGGAGTCAGAAGCGGTAAGAATACGGATAAATTCAAAGAATGTGGATTTCACGCTATGCCCTGCCGTACAGTATCAGCTCCCTGCATTGAGGAATGTCCGATAAATCTTGAATGTAAGATAACGGATTCAAAGCATCTCGGAACGCATACAATGTTCCTTGCCGAAATAACAGGAATCAATGCCGACGAAAAATATATCGACAGCAAGGGCAAGCTCAATCTTCAGCAATGCGGTCTTATGGCATACGCCCACGGAGAATATTTTGCACTCGGAAGAAAACTCGGAGATTTCGGATTTTCTGTCAGAAAAAAGAAATCCGCTAAGAAGTCAAATCCTCGATAAGACGGTTTATTTCACTTTCGGAATCAGCCTCAATGCCGTTCCGGAGCATTTCACGGTCATAATCAGAAAGAAGATTCAGATTGACACTTATTATTTTATACGGGCTTTCGCTGTCGCCTCGGAATACGGCAAGACCGTTTTCATATTCTCTGATAACATACCCTATTGACTCAAGAACGGAAGGTTCATTCGGAATTTTTGCCGACATCTTTTCATTGCGGATATTCTGTGCAAGAGTACATATAACAAGAACTCCCGAAAAAGTTGCCGAGGTAAGAAGCGTAAAAAATATTTTTCTGTCAATGACCATAAAATAAAATCCCCCTCTTAATATACGTTATACAAATACTTGCTTACATTATTGGTATGTTTTTGATATTTTATACATTTTTTTCAAAAACTACTTAACATTAAGCTTTTTTTGTGATACAATATTAAGTATCATTATTAATTCTGAAAAAGGTGATGAACAAAATGTACGATAAAAACCAATCTCAGCCTGTGGATAATTCTTCAGCTCCAAATAAGAAACGCAGAAAAAAGAAAAAAAATAAATTTCTGCTTGTCATTCAGAAGCTCCTTGCCATTATTATGACTACTCTGCTTTCGCTGTTCCTCGTAATGGTAATAACCGGCACTATTGTTGCAACTGCTCTGACTGTCTATGTATTCGACTTTATGGACGAAACAACAGGAATTACCATTCAGGAAATGGAAATGAGCTGTAACAGCTATGTATACGGTACTGACAAAAACGGCGAACTTATAGAGCTTTACAAGGTCAGCAACGATTTACAGCGTATACCGATTACTATTGACGAAATACCACAGCATGTCCGTGATGCCTTTGTTTATACGGAGGACGAGCGTTTCTATACTCATGACGGTGTAGACTACAAGCGTACTTTTACGGCATTTCTCAATATGTTTATCCATATTTACGATACTGAACAGGGCGGTTCTACTATCACCCAACAGCTTATAAAAAATCTTACCGGTGATAATGAAACTTCCCCACAGCGTAAAATAAGGGAAATTTTCCGTGCAATGCAGCTGGAGAAAAAATATTCCAAAGATGAAATACTTGAAACATATCTGAACTATATCGGATTCGGAGGTCCTATAAACGGAATACAGCTTGCATCAATAGAATACTTCGGAAAAGATGTAAAAGACTTGTCAGTAGCGGAGGCAGCTACCCTTGCGGCAATTCCGAAAAGCCCTAACTACTTCGGCCCCTATGTTTACAATGTTGATGAGGAAACCGGAGAAATTACTGACGGAAAAATCAACAACAAATCAAGACAGCAATATGTTCTCTGGCAGATGTATAAAAATGGTGCTTTGACATATGATGAATATCAGGAAAGTCTTAATGAAAAATTAATATATACTGACTCTGAAGAATATAAAAAACTTCACCCAGAAAACCTTGAAGTCAAGGAAGACGATGAAGATGAAAAGCCCTCATGGATTGTTGACGCTGCTATCAATGAATTTTGTGGTATACTTCAGGAAATGTACAATATTGACTATAACGATGCTTTAAGCAGATTCAACACAGGAGGCTACCAGATTTATACTACTGCCGACCTTGAAATGCAGGAATATCTCGACAACAAGTTCCTTGATATAAATAACCTTATGAGCAGGGAATCCGTTGTTAGATATGTTGACCTTGACGATGACGGTGAATATGAAGAAGATACACCGCAGGTCGGATTTGCTGCGATAAACTATAAAGGCGAAGTCCTTGGTATGGGTGCAGGAATAGGCAAAAAGGAAAGAGCTTTGACATGGAACTATGCCGTTGACCAGAAACGTCAGGTAGGTTCTT
This sequence comes from uncultured Clostridia bacterium, assembly GCA_945910815.1. Taxonomy (GTDB): domain Bacteria; phylum Bacillota; class Clostridia; order Oscillospirales; family Ruminococcaceae; genus Ruminococcus. The sequence goes on along the minus strand of CAMDZD010000006.1, from coordinate 90,609 downwards.
CAATAAAGCCTGTTTCAACATACGGACTTGCCCTCTATACTGATATGATTCACTGGGGTTCATATTACCGTGATACAACTGTAACTGAAATCGGAGGAAGACCATGGCCTACAAACTATTCAGTCGGCGAAAATCTCAGCGTATCGGGTCAGAGTATTCCTGTTTACTATGCACTTCAGAAATCATACAATACTGTTCCGGCACGTCTCTGTATGGATTTGACTCCGGAGGCTGTATTCAAATTCTGTACCGAAAACATGAATATGAAACTTGACCCCGAAGATGAAAATCTGGCTCCTCTTTCAGTAGGTGCTCTGACTAAAGGTATATCAATTCAGAACCTTACAAATGCATTTGTACCTTACGGCGGTGACGGAACACAGTATGAAGCACATATTATAAAAAAGATTACTCAGGCTAACCACGATTTCCTTGATATAGACGGCGACCCGCATGAGGGTGTCGATGCTGAAACAGCATGGGTTATGAACAGACTTCTCAAAAATGTTGTACAGAACGGTACCGGTACTGCCGCACAGATTGACGGCATTGAAGTATGCGGAAAAACAGGTACTACTGATGACTGGAATGACCTTACATTCGTTGGTCTTATGCCTGATTTCGTAAGCGGTGTATGGATAGGTTATGACAAGCTTATCGGCGATTCAAGCCTTCCGCTTTCGCTTAAATCCGCGAAAATATGGCATAATGTAATTGCAGACTGGGTTGCTGACCCCGAACATGTTCAGAAAACGGAATTTACACCTAATGAAGATGTTATTGAAGGCTATATGTGCAGTAATTCAGGTAAGATAGCAGGTTCAGGCTGTCCTCACGGAGTTATAGGATACTGGAAAAGCTCAAATGCTCCGTACTGCGATGACAGCTATTATGTACCTTCCTATGATGATGACGACGATGACGACTATTCATACTCATATTCATATACAACAGCTCCAACAACTTCATCATATGAAAGCTATACAACAACTGAATCATATTCATCAGGAGGAGATGTGCCTGCTACTACAAATTCATATGTTGATGAGCCTTCAGATGAATCTTCTGATACTCCTGATGTTCCGACAGACCCGCCCGCTGAACCGGAGACTTCACCGGCTGATGAACCGCCCGTTGATGTAGACCCTCCGGCTGATGAACCGTCCGTTCCCGCAGAATAAGGAGGATAAATTTTGGATAATTTAAGACTTTGCTGTCCCTGCCACTTCGGACTTGAAAGCGTTCTGAAATATGAAATAAACAAAATCGGAGGCACTGACCTTAATGTCTCCGACGGAAAAATTTCATTTGACGGTGATTTCAATATTCTTGCAAGAGCTAATCTCTGCCTTTCAACGGCAGAGAGAGTTCTCATAGAGCTTGCGGAATTTAATGCATACTGCTTTGAAGATTTATATCAGGGAGTAAAGAATATTCCCTTTGAAAACTTCATAGGCGAAAAAAATGCATTTCCCGTCAAGGGATATTCCCTTAACTCACAGCTCCACAGCGTTCCGGACTGTCAGTCCATAGTCAAGAAAGCTGTTGTTGAACGTCTGAAATCAAAATACAATATAAGCTGGTTTGAAGAATCCGACCCGACTGTACAGATACAGTTCAGTATTCTCAAAGATAAAGTAAATATTTATCTTGATACAAGCGGTGCGGGACTTCATAAAAGAGGATACAGAAAAAATTCAAACCTTGCCCCTATAAAGGAAACCCTTGCCGCCGGAATAATTGACCTTGCCCGAATACGTCCGGACAGTATTGTATGTGACCCTTTCTGCGGAAGCGGTACTATATTAATAGAATCCGCTTTGAAGGCTCTCAATATTGCTCCCTGCATAAACAGAAGATTTTCCGCTGAAAAATGGAACTGTATTCCGCAGAATGTATGGAGCGAGGAACGTCAGAGAGCTATTTCAAATGTAAACAGAGATGCGGAATTTCACGCTGTCGGATTTGATGTTGATGATTCCGCCGTTGCCCTTGCAATGGACAACGCAAAAAAAGCCGGAGTAAAATCACGCATAACAATAGAACAGGCTGATATAAGGAAATTCCGTCAGCCCGAAAATTCAATAGTAATCTGCAATCCTCCATATGGTGAAAGAATGCTTGAACTCCGTGAGGCAGAGGAAATATATAAAATTATGGGAAAAGTCATTGAAAAACCTGCATATATAATATCGCCGTCAGAGGAATTTGAAAAATTTTTCGGAAGAAAAGCCGATAAAAAACGCAAGCTCTATAATGGTATGATTAAATGCCAGCTTTTCATGTACTTTAAGTAAAAGGAGCGTTGAAAAATGAAAGCATTAATAACCGGTGCTACCTCCGGAATCGGACTGGCTATGGCGGAAATTCTCAGTCAGAACGGCTGGGAGCTTATTCTCACGGGAAGAAATTCCGCTGTACTCAAAGAACTGCAAAGCCGTCTTAAAACGAATGTTTACACAGTTACATGTGACCTCTCCAAGCCGGAAAATGCGTATAAGCTCTATAAAGCATGCAGAAAGCACAGTATTGACCTGCTTATAAATAATGCGGGATTCGGAGTCTTCGGATATTTCAGCGAAACTTCTCTGAAATCCGAACTTGAAATGATAAACGTGAATATAACTTCTCTTCATATACTGACAAAATTATTTCTGCGTGACTTTCTGAAACATAACCACGGAAAAATTCTTAATGTAGCCTCAAGTGCGGGATTTATGACAGGCCCCAAGCTTTCGGGATACTATGCCTCAAAAAATTATGTGGTAAGATTAAGCCTTGCAATAGCTGAAGAACTGAAACATATGAAAACAAATGTCAGAATAAGCGTATTCTGCCCCGGTCCTGTTGATACAAATTTCAACAAGCGTGCCGGAGTATCTTTCAGTGTCAAGCCGAAATCTGCCGAATATATGGCAAAATATGCTCTTGAAAAAACTTTTGAAAATAAAACCGTCATAATTCCGACATTTATTATGAAAGTATGCGTAACTCTTTCAAAAATCGTTCCGGAAAGCATTGTTTCACCGATAGTTTTCAGAATACAGAATAACAAGCTCAAAGAAAAATGAAAGCATATAAAATAGCTCTTGGCGGAATAATTTCCGCATTATGCCTGCTTACTATGTTTATGACAGGAATTTTCCCCGCACTTTCAATACTTCTCCCGATGATTTCGGGAATTTTCATGATGATTATGGTATCAGAAATAAGTATGAGCTGGGCATTTTTAACATATGTTTCTGTCAGTCTGCTTTCACTGATACTGACATTTGACAAGGAATCTGTATTGCTTTTTATAATGTTCTTCGGACACTATCCAATAACACGGTTTATTATAAACAGAATAAAATCAAAGCCTTTAAGAATGACATTAAAAATTTCAGTATTCAATATATGCGTTATAGCGTTCTTCCTGTTTACGACATATATATTAAAGCTGACTGCATTTCTTGAAGAAATAAAGGCTTTCGGAAAATACGGAATACCTGCAATTCTGATTTTTGTGAATATTATATTTATTCTTTATGAATACAATCTCAATATATTCTATGAAATCTATCAGAAAAAGCTTAAACCATTTCTGAAAAAAAACAATATTTCAGAATGATATAATAAATTTAATAAAAGGAGTTTTTTATAATGGGAATGACATTCAGCCGACAGCTCCCCGAACCTCAGATAATAAAGGAGCTTTACCCCGTTTCGGAAGAAATAAAAAATATAAAGTCTGCACGTGATGAGGAAATAAAAAAGGTTTTTACCGGAGAATCAGATAAATTCCTGCTTATAATAGGTCCCTGCTCTGCTGACAAGGACGAACCTGTTATGGATTACGTTCATCGTCTTGCAGAAGTTCAGGAAAAAGTAAAGGACAAGATTCTTATTATTCCGAGAATTTACACCAACAAACCGAGAACTACCGGCGAGGGCTATAAAGGAATGGTACATCAGCCCGACCCTACTAAAAATGAAGATATGCTTCAGGGAGTTATAAAAGTAAGACAGCTCCATATGAAAGCTATCGCAGAAACAAAATTAACATGTGCCGATGAAATGCTCTATCCGGAAAATTACAGATATGTATCTGATTTGCTTTCATATATTGCAGTCGGTGCAAGGTCAGTTGAAGACCAGCAACACAGACTTACTGCAAGCGGAATGGACGTTCCGGCAGGTATGAAGAATCCTACTTCCGGTGATTTGTCCGTAATGCTTAACTCAATCAAGGCAGCTCAGGCAAGTCATACTTTCCTTTATGGTGGCTGGGAAGTTGTTACAGACGGAAATCCCTATGCTCATGCTATTCTCCGTGGTGCTACCAACAAACACGGTCAGAATATTTCCAACTATCACTATGAGGATTTAATGCTCCTATTTGAACTTTATTCACAGAAAAATCTTAAAAATATGGCTGTCATAATCGATACAAACCACTCAAATTCGGGAAAGAAATATCTTGAACAGATAAGAATAAGCAATGAAGTTCTCCACAGTATGCGTCATTCAGACGACATCAGAAAATTTGTAAAAGGTCTTATGATTGAAAGCTACATCGAGGACGGAAATCAGAAGATTGAAGACGGCGTATACGGAAAATCCATTACTGACCCCTGTCTTGGCTGGGAAAAGTCCGAACAGCTTATTTACAATATCGCTGAACAGCTCTGAAATATTTCCAAGAGGCGGATTTGAAATAAGTCCGCCCCTTGTTTTTTAAGAAAAATTTGTGATAAAATGAAAAAATTTTTCAGAAACTATGGACTTTATTATCATAATATAGTATAATATTAAGGTATGCTGATTGCAAATTTTTTTTAAAATCTGCAATATTATTTTTGTAAAATCGGAGGAATATAAATGAAAAAGTTCAAAAAACTCTCTGCCCTTGCAACAGCAGGCGTTATGGCTGTATCACTTGCCGGCTGTGGGGAATCAACTTCAACCGGTATGAATATTGACGGCACGGATATTCGTGCAGGTATATTCATATTCTATACTATGAGTGCATATTATGAGGCATCAAATATAATCGCTGAGGACGGCACTGATACAAGTGATGTTAACAATATCAAAAATGCCCATATCGACAATGTAACTTCAAAGGAATGGATTCAGAATAAGGCTGAAGAATACTGTACACAGTTTGTCGCAATAGAACGTGAATTTGATGCTCTCGGTGAAGAACTTACTGCCGAAGAAGTTTCCGAAATAGACAATATGCTTTCATACTATACAAGCGGTGACGGAGGAAAATTCTATACCAAAAACGGAATAGGTTCCGAATCGCTCAGAGATATTATGGAAATAGACTATAAGCGTCAGCATGTATTCAAGCATTATTATGGCTTTGACAGCGAAAAGGGTATGAGTGAGGACGAACTCAAGGATTATTTCAACGATAATTATGCCCGTGTAGAATACATAACAATAGACCTCAAGGACTCCGAGGGAAACCTCCTCAAGGGCAACGACAAAAAGGAATTAATAAAGCTTGCAGAGGATTACGCAAAGGAAGTAAACAAGGAAACTACCGAACAGAAAAAGCTCTATAAAATGGACGAAATCCGTGAGGAATACAACGAATACAAGCTCGAAAAGGCTGAAGAAGAATCTGCTAAGACTGCTACCACTGATTCCGGAACTACAACCACTACAACGACTACTACAACTACTTCCGACCCGACAGAAACCACTACTACCACAACTACAAATCCATTTGCAAATGAAGTCCTTGTAGAGCATATAACTGTTACAACTGCTGAAAAGGCTGATATTTCCGTTGGTGAATCCGGAGAAACTACAACAGCTACCGAACCGAATTATGTTCCCTCCAAAAAAGCAAATGAATTTATTTTCAATGAGGCTAAAACAGGTGTTGCATCTGTTGTAGAGGACAGTGAGGCTGTTTATGTAATTCTCAAAGCAGACCTTTACGAAAGACTTACCGATGATGACTGGTGGTCAGAAAACTATATCCTCAATCTTCAGAATCAGAAATACGGCGATGAATTCAGCGATTTCATTGATGAAATTGCAAAAAGCTACAATGTATCAAGAAACGAAAGAGCATTCAAGCGATATGAACCGTTCTCACTTGATTACGAACAGGAACAGTAAAAAAATTAAGGGCAGTTATTTTTAAACTGCCCTTTTTAAATCAGAAAAGTTCTATTTTTTTGTTTTCAACATCAAAATAATTATCAAGAATTGCAACATAGTATCTGAAGCATACCTGACCATTGAATGTCATAACATCGCCCTTTTCGGGAACACCGAGTTCCGCAAGCTGTTCATCAGTAAGCTCATTGAGAAGAACTGAATCATCTTTTTCAATATAAAGCTTTTCAAGAAGTCCGGATTTAAGATTTTTAAGATAAATTTTTTCTCCCTCTTTTGCATGAGCTGATTTTATAAAATCCTCATCAGGAGAAAGTACATAATAGCCTGTACCGTCTCTTGCAATATTGAAATGTTCAAGCTGTTGTGCATCAAGGTCATCAAGAAAAACTTCCGTTGTGGTATTCTGTGCGATTCCGAGAAACTGGCAGTCTTCAAATTCAAGGTCAGTAATCATCAGCTTTTCCTCATAGGTATATCCGAGAGTTTCAAGCTGTTCTTCAGTGAGATGCAGTACAATATGGTCAGAAACTTTATTAAGCTGTTCTGTTATTTCAGAGCGGGACTGCTCTGACCATTCAACTTTTATATTCTTTGTGAGAGGGCGTTCAAGATATACAATGCGGTCAAAATTATTTATTCTGAATGTTATGTAGAATTTCGGGAGTGAAATGTCCGCATCATTTGGTTCAACGTATACGGCAGTGCTTCCGTTTGAGCTGTCCTGAGTATTCACAACGGAATATCTGTATTTTCCGGACGGTGAAACACCCGATTCAACCGTTTCAGTTTTGCTTGCCGTAACAAAGAATGATGTAATAAGAAAATATCCGAGAGAACCGAAAATATAGAGAAGTAATATTATCGTGCCGAGAGTTGTTTTGACTCCCTCACCTGCTCCGGAAAACAGAAAAATTATCATTCCGGTTGCTACAAAAGGAATTATAAGTTTCCATTCGCCGAAATAGAAAAGCACCACGGGCAACATTGTGGGAAGTATGACAAAGCTTGCAATACGTGTAATCAGCTGTTTTCGTGTATAAATCATTACAGCAAGAAAAACGGCTGACAATACTGAAATAAGCAGACACATCGAATTAGGCGAACTTATTTCGACATTGTAGAAAAGTGAACAGTAACAGAGAAAACATGCACCAAAGGCATACAGACCGCTGAAAAGCGACATAAATCTTTTAACCCATATATTTGAAAGTATCTCCTTCATTTTAACCTCCGAAAATAAAAAAATCGTTACTTAAACTATTATAGCATTTTTATTTCAATCTTACAAGCATTTTTTGAAATTTTTCCGTAAATATTTACTTTTTATAAAATCGGGCGTATAATATATTATCAGCGTATCTGAAAGGGGAAATTTATGAACAGGATAAATTTTAAACAAATTATTTTTGCAGTTCTTTCGCTTGCATGTATGGTGCTGATTTTCTGTTTTTCAGCCGACAATGCAGAGGAATCAACTGAAAAAAGCGATTTTTTCGTTAAAATTCTTGAAAGTCTGCCGATTGCAGTCAGAGACAATTTATCATTCATAGTAAGAAAAACCGCACATTTCAGTGTATATGCACTTTTAGGGTTTCTCGTATCGGGAGCATTTTCGGGGAAACAGAAATTCTATACGCTTTCAATATGCTTTCTCTATGCGTGTACAGATGAAATACATCAGTATTTTGTTGCGGGGAGGTCATGCCGTTTTCAGGACGTAATAATTGATACGGCAGGGGCATTTTCCGGAATACTTATCTTTATGCTGATAATCAGGCTTTTAAGAAAAAAGGGTGCATAATGCACCCGATTTTTTTACTGCTTTTCGTTTTTTATCCCGAAAATAAGTTTCAGCACTCCCGAAAGAACTTTCGGGCTTTTTATTACTACAATTTTCATATGTAATCTCCCCTTTCATATTTCATTATATTCTGAATTATGAAAAGGGTTCTTATTTTTTGGAAAAAATAATCAACGCATATCCGCCTGATACTTCAAGCGTCGCCCTGTCTGATGTAATCTCGTTGCTTACACCTAAAGGAAATCCGGACGTAAGATAATATTTTTCAAGAGGATACTTTACTCCCGAAAGCTCTCTGATAAATACTTTATCAGTAAGCGAAAATACAGAAAAATATTTTGAATCATCTTTTAGGTACTGGCAATAACTTTTTTCTCCCTGTACTAAAGCACGGTTTAATCCGTCGTTTATCTCTGCACTAACTTTTCTTTCAGCACAGTATTTAAGAGTCTGAATATTTGCAATAGTGTGGTCAAGCCTTCCGGAAAGTCCGCCGTATATTTTTATTTCTTTCGCTCCCTTTTCTATCGCATATTTAACGCAAAGCATTGTATCAGTATCATCTTTTTCCGGAGAGCTTTTTATAACTTTGCTCTCCGGATATATTTCGCCTTTATAGGAATCGAAATCCCCTATTACTACATGCGGAAAAATGTCCAGTTTTTTGCAGTGATACAAACCGCTGTCCGCACATATGACAACATAATGACTAATATTACGTGATACTACCGAATAATCAAAAATTTCTCCACCCGAAAATATAACAAAAGTGTTCATTTAAGTTCCCATTCCTTAAGCTTTTTTGCTTCATCATACATAACGCAGTAACTTTCGTGACGGCTTTTGCTTATCTCCCCACGTTTCACAGCCTCTATGACCTTACAGCCCTTTTCGCAGGTATGGGAGCAGTCCTTGAACTGACATTCATCTTTAAAATCAGCAAATTCCGTAAAACATTCCGCAAGATTTTCTTTTCTGATAACATCATATTTATTTGTTTCAAAAGTAGAAAATCCGGGAGTATCGGCAATATATCCGCCCTGTTTAAGTTTATATAATTCAGCGTGGCGTGTAGTATGTTTTCCTCTGCCAAGCTTTTCACTGATTTCGCCTGTTTTAAGATTAAGACTGATATCGACTGCATTAAGCAAAGTAGATTTTCCCGCACCGGAATTTCCTACAAAGGTGCTAATTTTTCCGGCAAGAATTTCCCTTATTCTTTCAATTGATGATTTATCGGAATAATCGGCAACAAGAGTCTGTATATCAGTATTTTTATAAATATCAAGAACAGGCTTGCAGTCACCTATATCCGCCTTTGATATTACTATTACGGGAGTAATATTCTTGTAAACTGATATTGCGATGAATTTATCAAGAAGAAGAAAATTCGGAGCCGGCTTGCATGTTGATACGACAAATAAAATCTGGTCAAGATTTGCAAGCGGAGGTCTTATTATACTGTTTTTTCGTGGATTTATTTCAGATATAACGCCGTTTTCGACAGTAACATAATCACCTGCAACAGGAGAAATATTTCTGTTTCTGAAAATTCCCCTTGCCCTGCACTCAAATATTAAACCGTCAGGGGACTCCAGAGTATAGAGTCCCCCTATTGATTTTATTATAAGTGCATTCTGAATTTTATTCCATCCAGTCATGAGTTCCGTTTCCATTCTCGTCAATCCAGCCCCATGAATCGGGTATACCATCATTATCAAGGTCTCTCATATCATCGGGGCGACCGTCTCCGTTATAATCGTTGTAATCTATCGGAGGTTCAGTTGCGGGAGGTGCAGTTGTAGGCGGTTCAGTAGGTTCGGGTTCGGGTTCCGGAGGTGCTTCCGTAGGAGGTTCCGTAGGTGGTTCCGTAGGAGGTTCAGTTTCCTTGTGGAATCCGTCAATATCATTTATTGCACTGTAAAAATCTTCCCAGTTTGCAGTATATGATGCTGTTGAGAAATCGAAATTATACTGTCCTATTCTCGACCTTAAATTATTGCTCTGATTTGTGATGTATACAGTAATCGGAATATCCTTTCCTGTACCCTTTACCTGTACGGAAGTATTTGACATTTCGGGAGCAAGTATTACACCGCTTGACATAATAGTCTTGTTTTCGTTGTCTGAGAAGAAGTCAATAACAAATCTACCCTCTGAATTATCCGGGAGACTTACATTGAATGTAACTTCACCATCGGGGAGCATACCATTGCTGACAGAAAGTATAAGCTCCTGGTCTGATTCAATTACAGTACCGCTTGGAATACTCTGTTCAAATACAATGCCTTCGGGTTCATATGAAGGAGCATCAACTCTCTTGACGTTGCTTAAACCTTTATAGGAGCATACAATTGATACCTCCTCAATAGTTTTTCCTACAAAGTTATCAAGTTTAATCTGTTCCTTATTAACTCCGGCACTTACAAAGAGAAGTATTTCTGTACCGGGTTCAACATCAGTACCGGCTTCGGGTTCGGTTCTTATGATATTGTCAACCTGAATACTGTCACTTGTATCCTGTCTTATATCGGATTTAAGTCCGAGTTCATCAAGAGTACGTTGGAAAACAAGATAATTTATATCCGTACCGTCGGGAACTTTGACAGTCTGCAATCCCTTGCTGACCTTTACCTTAACGGTATCGCCCTTGTTGAAAGGAGTTTCGGGTTCAATATCCTGTTCAAAAATGCAGTTTCTTTCGACTTCATTGTATTCCTGAGAATCAACAACGATATTGATAGTACCGCCGTATTTGTTTACAGCCTCGTTGTAGTCAACACCTATGAGATTAGGCATTTTGTAATCGAATTTCTGACCCGAATCACCCTGAAACATATTCATTACAAGAGATGCAACGAATATAACACCGCCGATAATAACGGCAATTGTAATAGCAGTGAGAACAGGTACAAAGAGAGATGTCTTTTCTTCTTCCTCCTCATCGTCGTCATCATCTTCGTTATATTCTTCATCATTACGCTTTTTCTTTCTCGGAGGTTCTTCAACGGCTGTAACAGTATGTTTTCCGGTATATCCGTTTTCCTCACGTACTTCATTCTGTTCGGCAGTGCTGAAATAGCGTGTTTCCTCGGAATCACCGTTATCCTCAATGTAATATCCGAAAGAAATTTCGGGGTTTGCCTTGAATCTTTCAATATCCTTAATCATTTCCGATGCAGACTGGTATCTGTCAAGCGGATTTTTCTCCATAGCTTTAAGTATAATTTCCTCAAGACCTGCGGGAACATTCGGATTGACAGCTCTCGGACGTTTTGGAATATCATTGATATTCATAACAGCAATTGACACGGAGTTATCGGAATCAAAGGGTTTCTGACCTGTAAGCATTTCATAGAGCATAACTCCTACGGAATAAATATCGCTTTTTTCATCAGTAGCCTCACCCTTAGCCTGTTCGGGGCTTATATAGTGAACGCTTCCGATAGCCTGGTCAGTAGCGGTTTTACCTGTTTCACGTGAAAATTTAGCTATGCCGAAATCCATAACCTTAATAGTGCCGTCATCAAGCATCATAATATTCTGAGGCTTTATGTCACGGTGAACTATACCGTTTTCGTGTGCGTGCTGTAATGCACGGAGAATCTGAATCATAAAGTGAACGGCATCTTTCCAGTTGAGAGCCTTTTCCTTTTCGATATATTCCTTAAGTGTTATGCCGTCAATATACTCCATAATTATATACTGGAGATTTTCGGAAAATCCGACGTCATAAATTTTGACGATATTAGGGTGTGAGAGGAGAGAAATAGCCTTTGATTCATTTCTGAAACGGCTTAAAAATTCCTCATTGTCGGAAAATTCCGTTTTAAGTATTTTGATTGCAACTATTTTGTTGTCCACAATATCCTTGCCCTTGTAAACGTCAGCCATACCGCCGACTCCAATAAGCTCGGTTATTTCGTACCTGTTATCAAGCATTTGCCCGATATTAGTATCTTTCTCCATTCTGTTTATATCCTCCTGTTTATTAATCAGAAATAAGTGCGACAGTAATATTATCCTGTCCGCCTTTTTTCAGAGCAAGCTTTATAAGTTCGTCTGCACAGTCATCAAACGAAGACGAGGAAACAACCTCATAAATTTCGGAATCGGTATTATATCCCGAAAGTCCGTCTGAACAGAGCAGAAGTTTTATCTGATTTTCATAGTCAAGAATAAATATATCGACCATAACGGTTTTGTCCACTCCGACTGCACGGACAAGCATATTTTTCTGCGGGTGAGTAATCATTTCATCGGCAGTAATTTTACCCTGTTCATAGAGAAGTGAAGCGACATTATGGTCAACGGTGACACGGTGCAGACCGCTTTCAGTAATAATATAAGCTCTGCTGTCGCCCACATTGGCAATAAAAGCGGTTTTCGGGGTTACAAAGGCAGCAACGCACGTTGTACCCATTCCGAAATTCTTAAAGTCAAGGCGTGCTGTTGTGTAAATAACCGAATTAGCCGCAGAAACCGATGAAATCAGAAGCTTTCTTATATCATCATCAGAAATTCCGTCATGGTAACCGTTTCTGAATCTTGAGAAAACTTCATCAATAGCCATAACGCTCGCCTCACCGCCTGCACGTTCACCGCCCATACCGTCACATACAACGACAAGGACATTTTCGCCGAATTCCTCATATTTGACGGAATCCTGATTTTCGTCACGTGCAAGCCCTATATCGGTAGCAGTTTTAACTCTCATAAATTTACACCTCCAGTCTTTTCAAGTTTTAGAGTATCACGCCGGAGTTGACCGCAGGCAGCATTTATATCACTTCCGAGCGTTCTTCTGACCGTTGCATTAAGTCCCCTTTTTGAAAGATACTGTGCAAAGCTTTCAGCCGATGATTTTTTCGAGCTGTAATTTCTCTCTTTGACTTTGTTCACAGGTATAATATTTACATGACAGTTCATACCCCTTAGGAGTGAAACAAGCTTTCCGGCATTTTCTTCCGAAACATTTACGCCGTCTATAACAGCATATTCAAAAGTAATTCTCCTGCCGGTTTTTTCGATATAGAAACGGCATGCTTTCATAAGCTCGTCCAGACTGTAAACACGGTTCACGGGCATAATTTTACTTCTTTCGTCACTGTCGGCACAGTGGAGCGAAACTGAAAGAGTAAGACCGAATTTTTCTTCAGCAAGCTCATAAATTTTCGGAACGATTCCGCATGTCGAAAGCGAAACATGTCGCAGACTAAGGTTATTTCCGTTTTTATCGGAAACAAGCCTTAAAAACTTAACAACATTATCGTAATTGTCAAGCGGTTCGCCGATGCCCATAAGAACGACACCGGAAACTTTTATTCCCATATCCTTTTCAGTCATATAAATCTGCATAAGTATTTCTGACGGAGTAAGATTTCTGACAAAGCCTGCAATTGCAGAAGCACAGAAACTGCAACCCATTTTACAGCCCACCTGAGTGGATATGCAAATACTTCTTCCGTAATGATATTCCATGAGAACAGTTTCAACATAATTTCCGTCAGGAAGTCTATAAAGATATTTTACAGTATTATCTATACAAGATTCAAGTCTTTTTGCAATAAATAGACTTTTTATACAAAAAAACTCCTTCATTTTAGTACGCAGTTGCACAGATATGTCAGTCATATCATCAAAGCTGAAAACTTTTTTAACATGAAGCCACTGAAAAATCTGTTTTGCTCTGAATTTCTTCTCACCGAGTTCAGCCATTTTAAGTTCAAGCTGAGGGAGGTCGAGAGACAGAATATCAATTTTTTCCGAAACTTCCAAAAAATCACCTTACTTTCCTTATTTTTGAAATAAAGAATCCGTCACTGCCGAAATAGTCGGGGAAAATAGTTGCTTTATAGTCTCCGAAAGGTTCGCCGAGTTTTTCAAGGAACGGTATTCCCTCAATATTGCTGTGATTTTCAAGGAGTCTGTCAATAATATTATCATTTTCGGCTTTGCGGAGAGTGCATGTCGAATAGACAAGCTCACCGCCGACTGCAAGATAACTGAGAGCATTTTCGAGTATTTTATACTGTATTTCGGGAAGATTTTCAAATTCGGCGAAATTCTTGTATTTAATTTCGGGCTTGCGTCTTATGACACCCATTCCCGAACACGGAACATCGCAGAGAATTTTTGAAAACTCAGGGAGCTTTTCATTGAATACACACGCATCGCCCGTCATAGCGTTTATATTGGATATGCCAAGACGTTCCGCACCTTTTTTTATCAGGTCAACACGTTTTTTATGCAAATCAAAGGCGTATATTTCGCCCTTGTTTTTCATAAGCTGTGACATAGTGAAAGCCTTTCCGCCCGGAGCTGAACACAAATCAAGAACTTTGTCGTTTTCCGTGGGATTAAGTGCCATACAGCAGAGCTGTGAGGACAAATCCTGAACGTGAAAATATCCGCTTTTAAATTCCGGAAGAACTGTCAGGTCACCGCATTTAAGGTTGTAACAATCCGGAATTAAATCAGATTTTTCAGCACCGAGCTTTTCCATAACATCGGCAGAATTTTCCTTAAGAGTATTCATTCTGACCGTAACGGGCGGAACTTCAAGTGCATCTGAAAGGAGTATGTCCGTTTTTTCCATACCATAATCATTTATAACGCTTTCTATAAATTCAACGGGTGCAGAATACTTTACACTTGATGATATAAAAATATCTCTCGGAACAGCATAATCCTTATTGTTTCTGATAAAATTACGCAATACGGCATTTACAAATCCCGATGCACTTTTTTTGTGAAAGGCTTTTGCAAGATTAACACTTTCATTTACAGAGGCATTGTCCGGAATATTATCCATATAGAGAATCTGATAAAGTCCCGTGCGGAGAATATTCAGAACGGTCAGGTCAATTTTTCCGGCATTTCTTTTGCTTAACTGCGAAATTATATAGTCAAGAGTAATTTTTCTTTCAATAACTCCGTAATAGATTGCAGAGCAAAGACGCTTGTCACGTTCATCAAGAGCCGATTTTTCAAGACCTGTTCCGAGCTGAATATTTGAATATCCGCCGTTCATAAAAGTTTTATTAAGAAGTTCAACGGCAAGAAATCTTGCATTTTTCATAAAAATTAATTCCTTCTGTTTGAAATTGCAACAAGTCTTATAAGCTGTGCAATGGCTGTAAATAATGCTGCAACGTAAGTCAGTGCAGCAGCTATAAGAACCTTTTTAGACTGTCCGAGTTCATCTTCATCAAGATAACCGCTCTGTTCAAGAGTTTTCAAGGCTCTTCCGCTTGCATTGAATTCGACAGGAAGTGTTACAAGCTGAAAAACAACTACTGCAATAAAAAGCCATATACCGATAGTTATAAGAGGCTGTATTCCGCCGAGAATTATTCCGAGAATTACAAGAGGATAAGCAAGACTTGAGCCAATATTTGTTATCGGAATTATTGCGGAACGTATTTTCATAGGGGAATACTGTTCCGCATACTGTACAGCGTGACCGCATTCATGTGCAGCGACTCCGATTGCAGCAACTGAACTTTTACCGTATACAGAATCAGAAAGCCTTACGACATTTGCATTAGGGTCGAAATGGTCAGTAAGATTTCCGCTTATTCTCTCTACTGCGACATTATGCAGACCGTTCTGGTCAAGAATCATTCTTGCAATCTGGTCGGCAGTATAACCACGTCGGCTCATAATCTGACCGTATTTTTTATAAGTGCGATTAACATTAAACGATGCCAAAAGTGCAACAAGGAACGAAATAACAACAAGGAAATAACTCATAATATAACCTCCGTTATGAAATATAATTACCCCAGTATACAACCCTTTTCAAGCTTTTTTCCCCTTAAAAAGGCAGATGTTTCCATACGCTTGCTTCCTTCGAGCTGAATTTCTTCAAATCTTATTATCTGCCCGTCACCGCATTTTACTCCGAAATTTTTTAAATCAGCAATTTCACCGTTCTGTGCCGTTGAGTATTCTCCTGTGAGCGATGAACGGTAAATTTTAAGTCTTTTTCCGTCAAGCATTGTAAAGCCTGTAATACCTCTTATTATATTGTGAATTTCCAGTGCTGACTTTGAAAAGTCAAGACGGCTCATTTCCTTTGAAATCATAGGCGAATAAGATGAAAGAGAATCGTCCTGTTTAACAGGTTCAAGGGAATCGGATTTGATTTTTTCAATAGTTTCCGCAAGAACTTCTCCACCCATTATGGAAAGTCTTTCAAAGAGTTCGGCTGAAGTTTCGTTTTCACCTATATCGGTTTCACGCTTTACAAGCATATCGCCCGTATCAAGACCTATATCCATTTGCATTGAAGTTACACCGGTTTTCTTTTCGCCGTTGAGTATGCACCACTGAATCGGTGCAGCACCTCTGTATTTTGGAAGAAGTGATGCGTGAATGTTTATACAGCCATACTTAGGAAGTTCAAGAACTTCTTTCGGAAGAATCTGACCATATGCCGTCACAACTATCAAATCGGGATTTATTTCCCTTAATATCTGCATAGAATTTTCAGCGTCCTCACACTTTCGGAGTGACTTTGGCTGATATACGGGAATATTATATTCAAGAGCCGATACTTTAACAGGTGTGGGAATCATTTTGAATCCACGTCCTTTAGGTTTATCAGGCTGCGTAAATACAGCTTTTACATCTTCGGTTTTAACAAGCGTTTCAAGACATGGTACTGCAAAATCCGGAGTTCCCATAAATACAATTTTAAGTCTGTTCATTATTCTTCCTCATCAGGAACTACAAATTCCTCTACTATTTCGGTAAATAAATGACCGTCAAGGTGGTCATTTTCGTGACATGTACACTGTGAGGCAAGGTCGGAGAACTTTTTTTCATACCAGTTACCGTTTCTGTCCTGAGCCTTTAAAACGCATTTTAGAGGTCTTGTAACGTATCCCCACTGATTCGGACATGACAGACAGCCTTCAAGAACTCTCTGTTTTCCTTTTGCCCTGATAATCTGGGGATTTATAGCTTCAATTTTTTCGTCATCGACATGCATTATAAAAATTCTGCGTCTTACACCGATTTGCGGAGCTGCAAGACCTACGCCCTGAGCCTTGTCAAGAGTTTCATGCATATCGTCAAGCAGCTGTGCAAGCTTTTCATCGAATTTTTCGACAGGCTTGCAGACTGCATGAAGTGTTTCGTCTTCCTGAGTGAGAATTTTTCTTATAGCCATTTTTATCCTCCGTCTATTTAAATTCCAATATCTCCGTTCATATCAGCATATACGGAAACGTCTGAAAGTTCCCTGCACTTTGCTGATTTTTTTATAACATTACTTATAAATTCACGGATTTCAATAGTATTTTTGCATTTTATTATAATTCTATGCCTGAATTTTCCATTTATTCTGAGTCTTGAACATTTCAGAGGACCTGTAACCTTTACAGGAGTTTTATAATTCCAGTTTTCAAGCATACTGCCGATTATGGAAATTATACGGTTTCCGGCAGAAATAACCTTTTTCTCATCAGTTCCCGATATACCGATAACGCATAAATCGCATACCGGAGGGAATATTGTACTTCTGCGGATTTGTATTTCCTCATTGTAAAAGCTGATATAATCCTGCTGTGACGCAAGATTTATAATATAATGGTCAGGCATAAATGTCTGAAGATAAGCTCTTGACTGTCTGCCGTCACGACCTCCCCTGCCGACTACCTGAGTTATAAGGGAAAAAGTTCTCTCATAACTTCTGAAATCTCCGCTGTAAAGTGAATTGTCAACGGAAATTACTCCGACAAGTGTTACATTAGGGAAGTCAAGACCTTTTCCAATCATCTGAGTTCCAAGCATTATATCATATTTGCCGTCCGCAAAATCTTTAAAGCTTTTTTCATAGGAAAGGCGTGAAAAAGTCGTGTCAGCGTCCATTCGGAGTATTCTTGCAGAGGGAAAGAACATTTCCAGTTCCTCCTCGACTCGCTGAGTACCCGTTCCCGTCATTCTGAATCTTGCAGAACCGCATTTGTCGCATACTTCCGGCATATCCGAAATATATCCGCAGTAATGGCACATAAGCTTATCATTAATTTTATGATAGGTCATAGGTGCGGAGCAGTTCGGACAGTAAACCGGCTGACCGCAGTCAATACAGCTCATAACAGTGTGATAGCCTCTCCTGTTAAGAAGAATTACAGTCTGCTCGCCCCTGTCGAGATTATTCTGTATTTCGGCAGAAAGAACGTGACTGAAACCTGTACGGTTTCCGTTTGAACGTTCAATATTCATGTCGACAATATGAACCTCCGGCAGAGGAGCATTATTGTATCTCTCCTTAAGTTCGACAAGTTTATATATTCCACGCTCGGCACGGTAATAACTTTCTATTGACGGTGTTGCAGATGCAAGAACCAGTGTACAGTTATGGTATCTGCAACGCTGTTTTGCAACATCAACAGTATTATAGCGTGGCGAACAGTCGGATTTATAGGAGCGTTCGCCCTCCTCGTCCATAATGATAATACCGATATTTTCAAGCGGAGCAAATACAGCACTTCTTGTCCCTATAACTATATCGGCATCACCGTTTTTAATTCTTCTGTGTTCGTCGTAACGCTGACCGGCAGAAAGTCCGCTGTGCAGAACGGCAATTCTTTTTCCGAAAAGGCTTCTGAACCGCTGAAGAATCTGCGGAGTGAGAGCGATTTCGGGTATAAGCAATAATGCGGTTTTTCCGATTGAAACAGCTTCATTGATTAACTTTTCAAAAATCAGTGTTTTACCGCTGCCTGTAACGCCATGCAACAGAAAGCAAGCGGGAGATTTTTTTATAAAATTTGCTGATATTTCCTGAAAAGCTTTCTGCTGTTCAGCCGAAAGTACAACATCATTTATATTTCTTTTTTCAGTATCTGAACTATATACTTCCCTGTAAATTTCATTTTCAAAGCTTACAAGAATATTTTTTTCAGTCATTCGCTTTATTACGGAAACAGTAACACCGCAAAGATAAGCAAGTTCTCTTTCGGGCATACTTGCGGATTCCTCAAGCATATCCGCAACAGCTTTCTGCTTTGGAGTAAGGCTAAATTTTTCGGGATTATCAAGATATTCACCGGAAAACTTAACCATTCTGAGTGATTCTATTCCGACAGAATTGCGTGCTGAATTTCCGGATATAACTATATTATATCCGGAAGGGAGCATTGTTCTGACTGCATCGTAATAAGTGCAGAAAGTATTGTCATGAAGATAGAATGAAAGTTCTATAAGTTCGGGAGAAATAACAGGCTTTTCATCTGCCTGCATTTCAATATATTTCAGTTTAGAGGAATCACCCTCCCTTATTCTCATAACAACAGCAGTTCTTTTCTGGTTGCCCCTGCCGAACGGTACAATCACACGGCAACCCTCATTTAAAGTACTGTTCATACTTTCGGGGACTGCATAGCTGAAAAGCATATCAAACGAATAAGATGTACCGCTTACGGCTGTATCTGCAATAAGATTCATCTTTTCGGAGCTTCAATAATTTTATATTTTCCGCTTGCAAATTCTTCAACAGCAGTTTTAACGGGTTTTTCCTCAAGAGTTTTACCGCTTTTATAGAGTTCGTCGGCAATTTCCCTTGCTCTTTTTGCGACAGCAATTACAAGTGAGTAACAGCTTTCATTTTTTGAAATAATCTGATTAACAGAAGGTCTAAGCATTTTTAACCACCTCATCTAAAATTTCTCCGGCATACTCGGCTTTAAGCCTTTCAGCCTTTATAACAGCCTTGAAGTCGTCAACAGCATCCTCAAGAGCATTGTTAACAATTATGTATTTATACTGATTTGCATGACTGATTTCGTCCAGAGCCTTTGAAAGTCTTTCGGCAATGACATCTTCCTTTTCAGTACCTCTTTTACGCAGACGCCTTTCAAGTTCTTTGACAGACGGAGGAAGAATGAAAATGCTTACAGCATCGGGACATTTTTTCATAACATTCATAGCACCCTGAACTTCTATTTCAAGAATAACATCCTTGCCCTTGTTTCGCATTTCCTCGACAATATCGCCTCTTGTGCCGTAATAGTTATTACAGTATTCGGCATGTTCGAGCATAACATTTTCGGAAACGAGCTGTTCAAACTTTTCTCTTGAATAGAATCTGTAATGAACGCCGTCGATTTCGCCCTCTCTTGGTTCACGGGTAGTAGCGGAAACCGAATAATAGAATCTTTCATCTTTGAGAATTTCTTTAAGAATAGTACCCTTTCCGCAACCTGACGGAGCAGATACAACGATAAGCAAGCCTTTATTCATCATTATCCTCCTTTTCGTTGACTCTCTGGGCAACGGTCTCGGTAACGAGTGAAGAAAGCACTACATGACCGCTGTCCATAATAATAACAGTTCTTGTTTTTCTGCCGTATGTGGCATCAATTACCATACCGGAATCCCTTGCCTCCTGAACGAGCCTTTTAATGGGAGCAGATTCAGGACTTACAGCCGAAATTATACGCTGTGAGGCAATCATATTTCCGTATCCTATATTTATAAGCATAATATTTTACTCCACATTCTGAATCTGTTCTCTGATTTTTTCGATTTCGGACTTCAAATCGACAACAATTCTTGTAATGTCGATACTCTGCGACTTTGAACCTATTGTATTAACTTCACGGTTCATTTCCTGAATAATGAAATCTATTTTCTTGCCGGAAGGTTCGTCTGAATTTATAAGCGAAAGAACCTGATTTATATGGCTTTTAAGGCGGACTGTTTCCTCATCGACAGCAACCTTGTCACTGAAAACAGCACATTCAGTAATAATTCTCTGTTCATCGATATTTGAATTTTCAAGGACTTCACGGAGCTTATTGTAAAGTCTTTCACGGTAAAGCTCGACTGACTGGGGTTCAAGCACTTCGATTTTTCCGACCATTCCGCTTATAACCGACAATTTTATTGCTATATCGGATTTAAGGCGTTCTCCCTCTGCCTCACGCATGGAAATAAAGCTTTTGAGGGCATTTTCCGCAACGGATTTAACGGCAGACCATATTTTTTCCTCATCATCGGGTTTTCTTGCGACGGTGAAAATATCCGGAATTTTCATAATTTTGGAAAGTGTAAGGTCATTAGCAATTCTGTAAGTTTTACCATATATATCACTTAGTTTTTCATCAACTGAAATTCCGTTCACTGAAAGTTCAGCAAGGGCATTGAAATAGCTTTCGAGAACCGGCTTATTGATTTCAACGGAGCAGTCGGAATCTTCAATGTTATTTATTGAAACTGAAATTTCAACTTTTCCTCTGAAAATTTTTTCGTGCAGAAGATTTTTAAGCTTTTCCTCAAGATAAGCGTAATTGCGTGGTATTCTTGAACTGAACTCATAATATCTGTGATTGACTGAACGGATTTCAACGGAAATTTCACGGCCGTCAATAATGCTCTGAGATTTTCCGTAACCTGTCATACTTCTCATATAAAAAATACCTCATTTCAAAATATATATTATTATACCACTTTATAATATAAAATGCAAGTGCTTTGACAAAAAAAAGGCACTCCCGAAGGAGTGCCTGAAAGAGGTAAGTTATATTAATTACTTAACAGGGAGTTCAACAGCACCTGCGAGATACTGCTGGATAGCGAGAGCATCGCTTGCAGTAAGACCGTCACCTGTATTCTGAACGTCACCGTTCTTGAGACCCTGAGCAGAAACAGCATTGTTAGCACTGTCACCAACGAAAGCAGCAGCAGCAACAACGTCAGCAATATCAACTTTACCGTCAACGTTTACGTCGCCCCAGAGGATATCACCTTCTGTAGTCGGGTCAGGAGTTACATCAGGATAGAGCATTGACATAACACCGTTAGCCATAAGAATGTCGCCTGCGTGCCAGAATCTGTGGTATGTGAGTACGAGGGAATCAGAAGCTTCTTCAAGAGCAGCATCTGTCTTTCCGCCTGCAACATATGAATCATAAGCAGACTTGAGGTCTTTATACTTTTCGTCCTGTTCGTACATTGTACGGAGGCTGAAGAAAGTAGCACCGTTTGAAATGCTGTCGCCGTTAGGCATCTTGCCGTTGTATTCAGGCTGTACCCAAACTTCCTGGTCAAAGAATCTCTGGATAAGGCTACCATTATGGTCAGGTCTTGAAAGACCAATATCATCACGGCAGATATTCCATTCTCTGTCGAGGAGTTCCTTAGCGAGGTAAAGAGCCTTGCCTTCAGGAGTTGAAGCATTTGCATTAGTTGCATCAGATGAAGGAGCACCCTTTGCAGCAGCATAGTAGATGAGTGAGTTAGCAAGTGAAGATACGCAACCAAGGTCAGCGTTACCTCTTGCAGAGATTTCGCATGTAAGACCGGAGTTAGCATTTGCATCATAAGTGCCTGTCCATTTAGCAGGAACACCTGTCCACTTGAGTGTAGCAGGAATTGAATAATCGCCGTCATCTGTGAGTTCTGTATTTTCAAGGAAGAAGTTAACCCATCTGTCAAGGATAGTTTCGAGAGCTTCTTCAACAGAAAGTCCGCCTACCTTGCCTGTATACTTACAGCCGTTAGTCTTAACATCATAATAGAGTTCAGCGAGACGCTGTACAGCCCATACCTGGTTACCAATCCAGCCGTTTGAACCCGGGTCAGCATATACAGGGTGTTCCTGATATACCATATCATAGAATGTTGAGTTAGCACAGCTTGTCGGGTTATCAGCAGTCATAACCTTGTCATATGTTTCATATCTGCCAAGTGCAGAGTTTGTACAACCGCCGGCAATCGGGCCGTCAGCTGACTGGAGCCAGAGATAGAGTTCAAGCTGTCTCTTGAATGATTCTTCATAGTCCTTGTTAGCGTTTGAAGATTTCATACCGGCATTAATGTCGCTGTCGTAGAGGAGAGCATAAGCTGCGAGCGGGTTCTGATAGAATTCGTGCATATGTGAAGCACCAATCTGCCATGCCCATGTACCGTCAAGAGCTCCGCCCCATGATGTATACCATGACATAAGGAAGTGCTGACCCTGAAGTCCTGAACCGCCGTTTGTATCTGTCTGGATATTCTGACAGCCGATTTTCTTATAGTATTTATCAAACATGTTGTTACGGCACTGGTCACCCATCTTACCTGCAAGAGCAGAAACTGAAGCATCACCAACGCCCCACTTGTTGGCATCATAAACAGCCTGAATAGCACGGTCTTCAGCGTCAGGAGCGTTTGTATAAGCATACTGCTTTGCAACCGGTTCGCTTGTACCGTTAAAGAGACCCTTCATACCGTAATTGCCGGGCATACCGTATGTGAGTTCTTCAACACATGGGTGAGGAACTGTTTCCCAGCATGATTCCTGTTCGCCTCTCTGGAATGTGTTTATGAAAGTGAACTTTCCTGAACCACCGCCGAAGCCATACCAGTCATCAACGTCAGCGAGCCAGTGCATAAGGTAAAGACCCTTATCGCCTGAATTGCCGTAAGCTGATTTAAGTTCATTATAAATCGGGTTTGAACCTGTGTTATTAGCGTCCTGAGGAGCAGGATACTGTGTCGGGTCCTGATATTCGGGAGCAACACGAGCTGAAAGACCGCTCTGCTGCCAGTAGTTAGGCTGAACGTCAGGAATCATAATTTCCATAGTTTTCCAAGCTTTAGCGAGGTCATTAGTATTTGTAGCACCTTCAACCTTGCCTGATGCAGCAATAGCATCTCTCATAGCAGCCATCCATACGATGTATGACATAGCTTCTGAAGTTGTTTCGTGACCGTAGTCAGGAGCTTCAATAATCATAGTTTCAACAGCGTGGTAAGGAACGCCGAAACCACCGTTTGCCACGTTATTTTTACTTAAATAGCCGTTTGTCTGACCATTTGTGATAACATCATCATAAAGTGAAAGAAATCTTTCAGCATAAGTAGAATCGCCGAATTTTTCTTCTTTAGTTCTTGTACCGGCAGCAGAAGCAGCGACAGGAAGTACGGAGCTTGCAGTAAGGGCAGCCGCCATAACGCCAGCGGTAAGAGCCTTTTTCTTTGATACCATAGGAAAATACCCCTCTCATAAAAATATTAATAAATACATTAAACCCGACTGCACAAAAAATCCGACCATAATCTCTGAATAATGCAGACAGGTAATTAACGAAAAAGTCATCAGAAATTTTTACACAAAATCTCTGAACTTGTTCCGATATAATTATAATATAATGCAGAGATATTGTCAACACTTTGATAAAAAACAATTAAATTTGGAGATTTTTTTGTTGCAATGCACACAAAAAATATGAAAATTTTGTATATATTTCACATACCTTCATTAAGGAACAGCAAAGCCTGTTATTAATAACATATGAATATTGAAATTAATATAACTTATTAAAAGCGTCATCAAATTCATTCAATAATCAGTACGCTTTCACATAATATACACACTATTAATATATATTTAAAATGCTTGTTCCGGACTTTTAAACAATTAATATGAAGTTTGTTAATATTTAAGACATATTTTCTTAATATTATGTTAATATTTGTCTGATATAATAAACAGAAATACGCTTGTTTTTAACATTATTTTTTATGAAAGGAGCTTCTCATGATTACTGTTGAACATCTTACAAAATATTATGGCAGACATCTTGCTGTAAACGACATAAGCTTTACAATCAACGACAATGAGATTCTCGGATTTTTAGGCCCCAACGGTGCCGGAAAATCCACAACTATGAATATGATTACCGGTTATCTTCCTATGACAAAGGGAACTGTAAATATCTGCGGTGAAGATATTTCAAAAAATCCCGTCAAGGCAAAGAAAAATATCGGCTATCTGCCGGAAATCCCGCCCGTATATCCTGATATGAAAGTAAATGAATATCTGAAATTCTGTGCGGAACTCAAAAAAATTCCCGTTTCTCAGCGTAAGGAACAGATTGAATCAGCAACAGAACGCCTCAAGCTTCAGGACGTTTCAAAAAGACTGATTAAAAATCTCTCAAAAGGATACAAGCAGAGAGTCGGATTTGCTCAGGCACTTCTCGGAAATCCGAAATTCCTTATCCTTGATGAACCCACAGTAGGTCTCGACCCCGAACAGGTTGCGGAAGTAAGAAATATTATAAGAGATTTGAAAAAAGACCATTCTGTAATTTTCAGCTCGCATATTCTTTCTGAAGTCAGTGCAGTGTGCGACCGTGTTGTAATTATCAACAAGGGAGAAATCAAGGCTATTGATACTATTGAGAATCTTGAAAAACAGGTGAACCAGTCACCGGTTATAAATTTAAAGGCAAAAACTTCCGCATATACTGCCGATATAATTATAGGTGCTGTTGATGGCGTTGAAAAAATTCTTGAAAAATCGGAATCGGACGGTATTGCATCAGTAAGATTTTCTGTCAGCGGAAAGGACGTTTCAGAAGTTCAGAACAGTGTAATTTCCGCACTTGTTTCCAAAAATATACAGATTATTGAAACCTACACCGAAAAACCTGACCTTGAGGAAGTATTTGTCAAGCTTGTAAATCAGCCGACAAAACGCAATACTTTAAAGGAAATGGTTGAGGAAATGCAGGCTAAGACTCCCGAACCCGAAAATTCCGACAAAAACAAGGAGGATAATTAAAAATGTTTGCCATATATAAAAAAGAACTTCAGTCCTTTTTCAAAACACCCTTTGCATACATAATAACGGCACTTTTTCTGTTTCTTTTCACTCTTTCATTCAACAGGGGCATTTCTGATATAAATTCGGCAAAAATGCAGTTTACATATTCCGACATATTCGCAACGAATCTTTTTTACTTTGCATTTATAGTTCCCGTGCTGACTATGAGATGCTTTCCGGACGAAAGAAAATTCGGAACGGAAGTTCTTATAATGACCTCTCCCGTAAATGTCTTTCAGTTCGTAACGGCAAAATTTCTTGCAATAGTTACAGTATTCCTGTTTATGATGACCGCCTCCCTTATATATCCGATTATAACGGAAGTATACGGAACAGTAGTAGTTCCGGCACTTATATCAGTATATATAGGATTTTTCCTCTGGGGAGTTATGTGCATAGCGATAGGAATGTTCTGTGCATCGTTTTCGGAAAACTCAATCATAGCAGCGGTAATCGGCGAAGCTGCAATGCTTCTTCTTACATTTATAAACTACTTCGTAACAAGTGAATATTTTTCAGCACACCCCAAACTTCAGTCATTTGCGATGATGTTCGCTGCGGAGGACAAATTCAACTATTTTGCACAGGGAATAATCAGATTTTCCGATGTAATATTTTTCATAACTGTTATAATAGTTTTTGTAGCGTGGACTGTCATCTCGCTTGAGGCAAGACGCTGGAAGAAAGGATAATTTAAAATGAGCAGTAAAAACAATAAAACCTTTAACTTTTCGGGAATCCTCGCTCTTGTGCTTGCAGTCCTGATTCTCGTCATAGCAGTTCCGATAAATTTAATTGTATCATATTTTGACTTCAATATAGATATGACACCGAGCAAAATGTATACTTTAAGTGATACATCAGTAAAGCTCCTTGACAGCGTCAGGGACAAGAAAATTGAATTTACTATACTCTGCGACCTTGAAGATATAAAGGAAATTGATGAATATCTTCCTCTTTACTATGCACTTGAACAGTACAAGTCATACGACAATATCGAATTTAACGCATATTATCCGGACGAATATCCGGAACGTGTTGAGGAACTTAATCCTGACGGATTTTTTAATCTTTCAACAGCTGATATAGTAATAAAATGCGGAAATTCAATCAAGAAAATTTCATCAAATCAGATGTTTTCCGATATATACGATGACAACGGCAACCTTGTTGAACAGAAATATGTCGGCGAAAACCTTATAACAGGTGCTATAAAAGCCGTTACAGAAGGAGATATTCCGCAGATTTACTTCCTTACAGGTCACGGCGAAAAATCCATAGACAATTACAGTATGTTTACAGCAAATCTTAACAACTATAATTATACTACATCTGAACTCAATCTCTCCGAAACAAAAGCCATTCCCGATGATACTGCAATTATATTTGTATGTGCTCCGCAGAAGGATATAACACTTGAGGAAAAAAAGCTTATTTCCGAATATGCCGAAAACGGCGGAAATCTTGCATTTCTTATGTCACCGAATGAAAGCCCCGAAAGATATACAAATATTGAAGATTTAATGTTCAGGTATAACATATCAATGGACTATAACAGACTCTATGAATCCAATAAGGACAATATTGTAAACGATGACAAGTACACAATATCAGTATCACTTCCCGAAGCAAATGAAAACAGCGATGTTGACCTTACATCAGACCTCAACACTATTATAGAACAGGGAATTTATCCCTATATGTGCGAATCAAGAACATTCAAATCAGTTTCAGGCCCTGACGCATCAATAGTTGAAACAGGAAGTATTCTTCAGGCAAATGTATATTCAGTACAGAATACTTCTGCTACTATCAAAAGCGAACCCTATGGCGGTACGGAAAAAATCGAACTCGGAAATACTCTTGACCTTGCATTTTATTCACACAATACACAGAACGATTCAAAAATGCTTGTTATGGGAAATGCCGAATTTATGGACGATGAGCATGTATCTGCCGGATTCACAATAGTTCCCCTCTATCTCTGCCTTTCATCAATAACATGGATGTACGACAGCGATGTTGATATGGAAATTGAAGACAAAACACGTTCCTTTGATAATATGATATTTGATAATTCAAATCAGGCTAAAAACGTTATGGCAATTTTTATTGCAATTCCGGTTGCGTTTGTAGTATTCGGTGCAGGCGTATGGATTAAAAGGAGAAATTCATAATGAAAAAAATTATTATCGCTGTTGCGGTACTTGCCGTACTGGGCGGAGGTTCTCTGGGAGCATATTTTGCCGTTAAAAGCAGTCAGGACGAAAAACAGCATATTGAATCAGAACTTGCAAACGAAAATGTTCTCTTTAATTTTAATTCTGACGATGTAACGGAAGTAGACTTTGACTGTCCCGACGGTGAATTTATAGCAGTTCTCAATAACGGAAACTGGCAGTTTTCAAATACTGATGAAATATCTCCCAATCAGGAATATATAACAAATGTTGTAACATATATGTGTGACCTTTCCGCCGAAAAGAATTTCGGAAAGGCAGAGGACGCCGACCTTGCAAAATACGGTCTTGATTCACCTATAACTATAACCTGCCGTACTCCCGAAAAGGACTATACTATATATATGGGCAATCCTACTCCGACAAATGAAGCCTTTTATTGTATGGCTGAGGGTAAAGACAAGATATACAGCATAGATTATTCATACGGAAGTGTTCTTTATGCAAACAAGGAACTGCTGAAAACAAAATATCTTACAGGCTATTCGGACAGTGAAATCACCGGATTTGAACTTATAAGAAACGGCGAAAGCATTTATAAAACTTCTCTCGATTCCGACAACATATGGCATTTTGACGGAGAATATTCATATCTTCAGCTTGACAGTACAAAAATAAGCTCAATGATTAGCGTTCTTACACGTCTGAAAGCAGAGAAATTTATTGAATCAAATCTGACAGATTATTCAAAATACGGATTCGACAAGCCCTATGCACAGATGAAAATTTCCGGAACTGACGGAAAAACTCATTCACTTCTTTTCAGCAAATATGGCGATGACCCGAATTATATCTATATACTTATAGAGGAATCAGGACAGGTTTCAACATACTATACATCTGACGTTTACTATATCGAAAATACTGTCAATGATGTTGCAGTAACCCAGATTTATTCAACTTATATGTCAACGGTAAACACTCTTGATATAAACTATAAGGGAGAAGAAATTCACTTTGAGCTTGATTCCGAAAATTCAAAATACAAGGTAAACGGCGAGGATATTTCGGACTATGGCGAAGAAGTTCTGACAAATCTCTACACTATGTACAATGCACTTTCAAATATAGGATTTTCAGGAATAGAAAAAGATGCCAAAGTATCGGGTGAACCCGAAATTACTGTTGAATATCATCTTGATGATGATATAAATACTGTTATGGAATTTATTCCGAAAGATGAAACCTCATACTATTTAAAAATAAACGGTGAATATACAGGCTTTACAATAAGTAAGCCTGCTGTTGAAGGTGACTATTCATTTATATACTGGTACAGAAAATTAATGACGGCAATTGAAGAATACAAGCTCTGATAAAGCATAAGCGAAACTGAATACACAATCAGTTCCGCTGTTTTAAACATAAAATTCATATTAAAACACTGCTTTTTCTGTATATTATCATAATATTGTCACATTAATGCTTATAATTATAAATATAGAAACAAACAAAAACAGTTAAGAAAGGCAGTGCTTTATTATGACATACAATAACAATAATGATGAAAACAAAAATATCTATGAAGCTCCGGAAAATTCATATTCATATTCCGCTGAATCCGAAAAAAACGAAAAGCCACACAAAAAAAGAGGATTTCTCAAAGCTGTCGCTTTCATTCTTTCACTTGTTATAGTAGGTGCAGGTTCAGTTCAGGTATACAAATATGCTGAAAAAAATCCAAAGGTCTCAACAATGGAAGATGATTCCTCCGAAGAATCAGAAAGTTCAGAAGAATCAAAATCAGAAAGTTCCGCTGAAAATGTAAATTCACTTTCTTCTTCATCTTCCGAAAAGCTTCCGAGCCTTATTGACCTTGCTTCAAGAAAAGATGCAATGTCAGTTCCGGATATAGTCGAAAATGCTATGCCGTCAGTAGTCGGTGTATCCTCAACATTTGAATATACTTCACAGTCAATTGATATGTGGGGATTCAGCGGAAAGCCTTCAAACCAGACAGAGGAAATAAAAGGTACAGGCACAGGCATTATAATGACTGATGACGGATATATTATCACAAATGCCCATGTAGTATACGATACAAGCGAATACAACTGCGGTGCAGCAAAAAGTGTCAGCGTTGTACTCTCTGATGAAACAGAATATGATGCAAAAGTTATGGGCTGTGATGTTGAAACTGATATAGCCGTTCTTAAAATAGATGCCAAAAATCTTAAAGCTGCAGAATTTGGCGACAGCAATGATATTAAAGTAGGCGAACTTGTTATAGCTATCGGAAATCCTCTCGGATTTGAACTTTTCGGTTCTGTAACAAGCGGTATCGTATCAGCAACAAACCGTGAAATTACCGTGAACGAAAAACAGATGAAGCTTATTCAGACTGATGCTGCAATAAATTCCGGCAACTCCGGTGGCCCTCTCCTTAACAGCTGTGGTCAGGTAATAGGTATAAATTCAGCAAAAATGTCATCAAGCTACGGTTCTGCAAGTGTTGAGGGACTTGGATTTGCAATCCCTATTTCAGAGGCAAAGACAATTATAGATGACCTTATCAATTACGGATATGTTACAGGCCGTCCGCAAATCGGAATACAGACTCAGGACGTTTCGGATACTATTTCAAGATTCTACGGTATTCCGGTAGGCGTTTATGTTGTAAGCGTCAGTGAAGGAAGTTCCGCTGAATTTGCAGGTATCAAAGAGGGCGACGTAATTATAGGAGCTCAGGGCAAGCCTGTAAAAAATCTTGAGGAACTCAATGAAATCAAGAAACAGTATAAAGCCGGTGATGAAATCACCCTTACAATAAGCCGTCAGGGCGAAGATGAAGACATTGAAATAACACTTGTACTTCAGGAAGTAACTCCCGACAAGGAATAACAAAAATTTTACGGGCGGACAAATATGTCTGCCCGTTATTTTTTACGCAAAAAAACAAAAAGCAAAAAGGCTCTTATTCAGAGCCTCCTTGCCATGATATAGGGATTATTGGGGATTTTACGGTTAAGTGTCGGGGTGAACGCTTAACCTTTATAATGAAAACCGGTTCAGGTAGCTTGCATTCCCTGAACTTGCTTATATTATAGACAAGCTATGTGTACAGTCAGTGAAAGAAAATTGAAAAGCTATTGAAAAAATATTTCTCAGAATCAACAAAAATAAACTGAATCTCCCGCAAGGAATTTCTGTATAGCAAGAGCGTCATTTGCAGTAATACCATCGCCCTTATTGTGAACATCTCCGCATGTTATTCCATATTCATCAAGAGAATTTTCTGAAGGATTGGAAACATATGCTGAAACTGCAACAACATCAGCAACATCAACAATTCCGTCAAGGTTTGCATCACCGTATTCAATTCGGGTAGAAACAGGAGCAGTTGTTGTTACGATTATCGGGGCAGTTGTTATAGTGTAGGTATTTGTATCTTCAGGAACAGGAACATATGATGTTGCAGTAGTAGTTGCAGGGTCTTCCTTTTCTTTTACATAAAGAATTTCAAAAGTTGCCGTTTTGCATTTTACAAATTCATCATAGATTTTGTCACAAAGTTCACTGTCCATGTCAGAAGCATTTGCAGCATAGCTTACATTCCAGCATATATATGAAAATCCCTTGAAAACATCTTTGCTGAATGTTTCCGAAATAAAATCATTACTGCCATAAATATTCCATGGGAACTGTACCGTATAGACAGTATCATCAACAGTAACATCAAAATTAAAATAACCATGAGCATATCCGAGATTTTCAGGAAGATTTTTCACACTGATATTAAAAATATCAAATTCTCCTATGCAGTATTTGAAATCAATAGCAGAACCGTCTGAAAAATCAGCAGTAACTCCGCTGAATACAGTAGGCATATCAATGTCGTCATATGGCATTGAAGTAGTTGTAACTATTTCTTCAGCACTGACTGAAACAGGATTAACACACATCACAGCAAGTGAAAGTGAAACAGCAATAATTTTTTTAAAGTTTTTCATAAAGATTCCTCCTTAAAATATAGTATTTTTTTGCCTTTCACTATATATACGAACAAGGTATTTATTTTACTTCAAAAAAAGACGGATTTTATTCTCCGTCCTTTTTAAGATTTTTAATTACAAACCAGAATACAGAACCTTTTCCGATAGTGCTGTCGACACCGTAATCATAGTTATGCATTTTCAGGATAGCCTTTACTATTGAAAGTCCAAGACCTGTTCCGACAACTTCACGCTTATGATTTTCAGAACGATAATATTTATCGAAAATAAGTTTGATTTTATCTTCCTCAATACCGTCACCGGTATCACGGACTTCAATTCTTACACCGTCATCAAGATTGACCTGCCTTACATATACTTGCTTGTCAGCACCGGTATAATTTATTGCATTGTTGATAAGATTATATATTACCTGTTCAATCTTAACGGAATCACAGCATACAATGCGTTCTTCATCGGGGGTAAAATGTATATTGTAGCCCATTTTTTCGGATACACCCTTGAAACGGTCAATAATTCCGTGCATTTTCTCGCTTATGCCGAATTCAGTGCAGTGGAGTGTCTGTTTACCGCTTTCAAGCTTTGAAAGGTCAAGCATATCATTGACGAGCATAGTCAGGCGGTCAGTTTCCTCTATAATTATTTCAAGATGTTCCTTACGTTTCTTCGGATTGTCACCCGAAAGGTCACGAATCATTTCCGCATAAGCTTTCAGCATTGTAAGAGGTGTGCGGAGGTCGTGGGAAACATTTGCAATAAGGTCACGCTGTAATGTATCAACCTTTGAAATCTGCTGACCGGCATATGTAAGAGTATCGGCAAGCTCCTGCGATTCAAGATAACCATTTCCCTCAAATTTAACATCATATTTTCCGTTTGCAAGCTTTTTGGCTGATTTTGTAATTTTTACTATCGGAGATGCTATATTTTCCGATACACAAATTGATATTGCAAAAGCTATTATTATAAGAATAAATGTTATAATCATAAGCTGACGCTTTATAATGGAAACCGTTGAAGATACAGGCTCTATGGGGGTATTCAGAAAAAGATAGCCATAAAGCTTTTCACCGTCGGAAAGAAATTTACCATATATAAAGCTTTCCTGACTGGTTCGGGGACTTTTACCCATATAGAGGATTTCCCCGGTCTTGCTTTTTTTTAGTTTTGAAAGCATTGTTGCAAGTGTACCGTCCCTGCTGTGGATAAGGCAGTCACCGAAAGCCTTTTCCGAATGGACAGAACGTCCGTACTTGTCAAGAATTTCTATGCACATATCATTTTTTGTTGAGCTTTGATTGAGAAGTTTTTCATATGTCGAATCGTCCAGACTGTCATCAAGATAGCTTTCGGCAAGAAATTCTCCTTCAGTTATAACATCTCTGATTTTCATATTCTCATAGAAATTTTCAAGAAATATAATCTGAAAAAGCCATAGCAGAACGAAAACTATTATAGTATATATTACAAAATATATCCATATTTTTAATCTTAAAGGTATTCTTCCGAATTTTTTTACTATATCTGAAAAGAGAATATTAATTTGCTTCAAATTTATATCCCATTCCTCTCAAAGTAACGATAAATTTGCGGTATTCTCCGAGACTGTTGCGGAGCATTTTAATATGTGTATCAACAGTGCGGTCATCGCCGAAAAAGTCATAGCCCCATACTTCTTCAAGTAGCTTGTCACGTGTAAGGGCAATATTCTTGTTGCGGACAAGATAGAAAAGCAAATCGTATTCTTTGGGAGTCATAGATGCCCTGACACCATTGACATATACCTCTCTGCCGGACATATCAATTTCAAGACCCTCAAAAACGTATCTGTCCGAATTTTTTGAACCTGACGAAGAAGATGTATTTCTTTTTATTACAGCTTTAACTCTTGCCATAAGTTCCTTTGGAGAAAAGGGTTTTACAACATAATCATCAACACCTATTTCAAAACCAAAAAGCTTGTCATATTCCTCACCTCTTGCGGACAGCATAATAACAGGAATCTGCTTGTATTTATGTATTTCCTTTACAGCGGAATATCCGTCAAGTCTCGGCATCATAACGTCCATAATAATAATATCGAAATCCTTTTCCTTAGCAATGCTTACAGCTTCCATACCGTTTTCGGCTTCTTCAACTTCATAGCCTTCAAATTCGGCATATTCTCTTACAACCTTTCTGATATTTATTTCATCATCAACAATTAAAATTCTGCTCATAAAAAAACCTCCTTTTTGAAATATTATACACCCCGAAAGTGTTAGTTATGTGAAAATTATCCGTAGTTTTTGATTTTATTTTATGAAATATTATTCTGAAATTTACAATAAGCATTGACTTTTAAGTATAGATTTGATATAATTATAATAATATAAATTTTACAATGGGGGTTGGTATGGGGTGAAACGTAAACAAATTATAATATCTGTGTCTATTATTGCAATTGCCACTCTTATTGTACTGGTCTATGCGTGGTTGCACCCTTACGAGGCTACTGTAATAATATCTGTATATATAATAACAGTAATTCTTATGCTTTTGCTTTCAGGAATATCAAATTCAATTTACAAGAAAAATAATCCCACTATTGATATTATGGAATTTTCAGATATAACAGAAAGACTTAATACTGAAATAATACTCTGGACAAATGACTGTTCCGCCGTATTTATGAATAAAAAGCTCCGTGAGGAACTCGGAATCGAATCGCTCGACTTTGATAATCAGGCTATGATTAAAAAGGTATTTGATATAAATGATACCGACAGTGAAACTATAAATCTTCTTGTCAATGGTGAACTTGGTGAAAGTCATATCAATGATAATGATAACAACGAAATGTATATAGCGTGGAGTACGTCTCTGATTAAAAAGGCGAAAAATATATGCCTTTATATGAGTACAGGCTTTAACTTTACGGAACTGAAAAAAACTCAGAAAGAACTTGAAAAATTCAATCAGAGATACAATCTTTCTATGGAACTCTCCGAAATAGGCTTTATACTGAGCCGTAAGGATAAATCCTTTCAGATTTCAGAGGAATTTAAACGTATGCTCGGATATGAAAAAAGTACCATATCATTCGGCGAACTTAAAATGCTTATTCACCCGAATGACCGCAACGCATATGCATCATATATATCCGCAAACTATGGTTCTGAAAACTATACCGGCGAAGTTACAAATCTTGAACTTCAGATGCTTTCAGCAGATAATACATACCGCTGGTATTCAATGAGACTTAAAACAATTGCCGATGAAAACGACAGCTCACCTATAATAGGCGGTGCTATTATTGATATAACCTCCGAACGCAAAAAGGATATTATGATTGAACGCCTTGCCTTTACCGATGAAGTAACCGATATTCCGAACAGAAACAAGCTTGTAAAAATCGGTCAGGAAAATTATAACTGCTGTAAGGAACTCGGCTTTTCATACTGGGTAATGGTTCTTGATATAGACAAGTTCCATATCATAAACGATACATGCGGTTATTCAAACGGCAATAAAGTATTAAAAGCCTTTGCCACAAACTTGTATAAATATATATCACTCGGCGGATTTGTTGCAAGAATAAGCGGTGATAATTTCGCTATGATTATAAAGGACTACGGAGACGATGAACTCCCCAAAAAGACTGCGGAACAGATTCAGGTTGATTTTCATAAGCTTGCTGTAAATGAATTTTCACTTCAGTCGCTTTCCTGTTCGGCAGGATATTCAAGAATGCCTGCTGACGGGGCAAATTTTACGGAAGTTCTTGAACATGCGGAATTTGCACTGAAATCAAGTGACGGCTCAAGAAACACTATCTGTGCATACGAAAGCCATATGCACGATGAAATTATTGACAATTCCGAGCTTGAAAAATCTCTTGCCGATGCTATCGATAATAATGAACTTAAATTATTTTATCAGCCTAAAATCGATTTGCAGACCGGTGCAATAATGGGAGTTGAGGCTCTTATAAGGTGGATTAAGCCTGATGGTACTATGATTTCACCGAATATATTCGTGCCTGTGGCGGAAAAATCCCACCTTATAGGTAAAATAAGCGAATTTGTACTCAAAGAGGGTTGCCGTCAGAATGTTATGTGGCAGAAACTCGGATACCCTGAAATAGTTATGTCAATCAATTTTACTTCTGATGACTTCTATCAGAAAAATCTCAAGGAGCATATTTTTGAGGCTCTTGTAACTTCTGGACTCGATGCAAAGTGGCTTGAAGTTGAACTGACTGAAAGACTTGCACTGTGTGATGTTGACTATGCAGTATCGCAGATGAACCAAATCCGTGAGCTTGGAGTCAAGCTTGCTATGGACGACTTCGGAACGGGTTATTCTTCACTCAGCTATATACAGATTCTCCCGATAACTCTGCTTAAGCTCGACCGTTCATTTATAGTTGACATCGAAACTGACCCCATTGCCTTTGAAATCGTCAATGCTGTAATCAGAATTGCAAAATCAAAAAAAATAGAAACTATTGCAGAGGGCATTGAAAATCCCAGTCAGGCAAAAATTTTAAGGGAACTCGGCTGTAATTTCGGACAGGGCTATCTTTACGGAAAGCCTATGCCTCCGGAACAGCTTGAAGAATTTTTCAAAAAAAATACTGAAGAAAGAAAGGTGTATTAATTATGACTAACGTTAAAAGGTATTCACTGGGTGAGGAAATTTTCAATTCCGTATCTCACGGCATAGGTGCATTGCTTTCTGTTGCAGGGTGCGTTGTGCTTATAGTATTGTGTGCTATTCACGGAGGTGCTATGGAAGTCGTATCAGCTTCAGTATACGGTGCATCTCTGATAATACTTTATACAATGTCAACCCTCTACCACGCTATAACAAATGAAAAAGCCAAGAGAGTTTTCCGTATTCTTGACCACGACACAATATATCTCCTGATAGCCGGAACATATACTCCTATAACTCTCTGCATACTTCAGGGAGCTCTGGGCTGGGTTATATTCGGACTTATATGGGCATCTGCAATAATCGGAACTGTTCTTTCATCGGTAAATCTGGAAAAATTCAGAAAAATTTCTACTGTCTGCTATATCGCAATGGGCTGGGGAATAATACTTGCAATAAAGCCTCTTATTGAAAGCTGTACGATGATTTCAATAGTATTCCTTATAGCCGGAGGACTTTGCTATTCGGGAGGCGTTTTCTTCTACATCAAGAAGAAATATAAATATTTCCATTCAATATGGCATCTTTTTGTAATAGCCGGAAGTGTTTTCCACTATTTCTCAATAGTCAATGCCATTGTTTAACTAAGGAGGATAAAAAAAATGAAAAGAAGAATCGGTATTTTAACAAGTGGCGGTGACTGTCCCGGACTTAATGCCACTATCAGAGGCGTTGCAAAAGCCTGCTTTGAACGTTTCGGAGAGGATAACGTTGAAATTGTCGGAATTTCAAACGGTTATTATGGTCTTATAAACAATCTCTGCAAGGATATGAAACCCTCCGACTTTTCGGGCATACTCACACAGGGCGGTACAATTTTCGGCACAAAGCGTCAGCCGTTCAAGATGATGACCGTTATAGGCGAGGACAATATAGACAAAGTAAAAAATATGAGAGAAACCTATAAAAAGCAGAAGCTTGACTGTCTGCTTACACTCGGCGGAAACGGTACGCATAAAACATCAAAGCTCCTTGCCGATGAAGGTCTTAACGTAATCGGACTGCCGAAAACTATCGACAATGATATATACGGAACTGATGTAACATTCGGATTTCATACAGCAGTAGACATCGCAACAGATGCAATTGACAGACTTCACACTACCGCTGCAAGCCATTCAAGAATTATCCTCTGCGAAATTATGGGAAACAAAGCCGGCTGGCTTACTCTCAATGCAGGTGTTGCAGGCGGTGCGGATATTATTCTTATTCCGGAAATTCCATACGATATTGAAAAGGTATGCGAGGCAGTCCTTGCAAGAAGTGCGTCCGGAAAAACTTTCTCAATCCTTGCAGTAGCAGAGGGTGCTTTCGATACGGAAGAAGCTAAAATGAAGAAAAAAGAACGTGCAAAAAAACGTCTTGAAGCGGGAATAACTACTGCTACAAACAGAATTGCATCGCAGATTCAGAGCAATACAGGTATTGAAGCGAGAGTATGCGTTCCGGGACATATGCTCCGTGGAGGAAGTCCGAGTGCATATGACAGAATACTTGCCACAAAATTCGGCGTTCACGCTGCAAAGCTCATAGCAGAAGAAAAATACGGCAGAACCGTTGCACAGATAGGCTCAAAGATTACTTCAAACAAGCTTGATGATATTGCCGGAAAGACAAAATTCGTCAGTCCCGATGACCAGCTTGTACTTATTGCGAGAGACCTCGGAGTATCATTCGGAGACTGACCTTAAAGGAGATTTTTTATGACAGAAGAAAAAGATTTCAGAGATATTGATATAATGGGAATACTTCCCGATGATTCCGATGACGAATCCGATGACGGATTCAGCATAACAGGCAGACTCGGAGATGTTGATGATGATATTGCCGAAGTTCTTAAAACAGACTATGCAAAAATTCTTCAGAATAACATACTCACACAGGATAATGAAATTATGCAGGTTTCGGACAGATTTTCCGGACTTGAAGATATTTCCGGCGAAAACCCCTATGAAGAATGATAAAAAAGGCGGACTTTTTTCAAGTCCGCCTGATTTTTACTTTTTATTATAGTTTTCAAGCAAAGTTTTGATTTTTTCGTGAGGGTCAATCACGGAGCTTATTGAAACATCGTGATTTATTGCAGCTATGAAATATGCGATATATTTTGAAACGTCAACCTCGTTGAACCATTCACGGCTGAGAAGTTCAGGAGTTCTGTATGTGAGGTTGGTAGCAAATACACCGTCAATATAGCCGTCAGCATATGCCTTGTCGAATTTTTCAAGACCGTTTGTAAATATTGCATAGGTAGCATTTGCAAAAATTCTGCGGGCATTCTTTTTCTTGAGGGCATATGCAAGGTCAAGCATAGATTCACCTGAGGAAATAATATCATCAGCAATGAAAATATCCTTTCCGTCAACAGGATTTCCGAGATATTCGTGAGCGACAATCGGATTTCTGCCGTCAACTATTGTTGAATAGTCACGTCTCTTATAGAACATTCCGAGTTCAACACCGAGAACAGATGCATAGTACATATTTCTGTTCAAAGCACCTTCATCGGGGCTGACAATCATAAACTTGTCTTTAGTAAGCTGAATATCCTTGATATTTTTTATAACGCTTTTGAGAACCTGATAAGTCGGCATAACGTTGTCAATTCCCATAAGCGGAACAGCGTTCTGTACTCTGGGGTCGTGAGCATCAAAAGTAATTATATTTGAAACACCCATTCTTTCGAGTTCCTGCAAAGCCCACGCACAGTCAAGTGATTCACGGTAATTTCTTCTGTGCTGACGGCCTCCGTAAAGGATAGGCATAATAACAGTAATTCTGTGAGCCTTACCGCTTGCAGCCTGAATAATTCTTTTCAAATCCTGAAAATGGTCATCGGGGGACATACAGTTTTCACGTGAAAAGAGCTTATATTTACAGTTATAGTTTCCTACATCAACTATGATATACAAATCCTTTCCTCTGACAGTTGATTTGATGTAGCCTTTTCCGTCACCTGATGAAAAGCGGGGACATTCAGCTTCAATAAGAAATGTATCTGTACTATTTCCGCCTTTTTTAGCCCAGTCGACAAGATAATCGTTAATTTTTCCGCCAAGCTCCTTTGCACTTTCCATAGCGATGATTCCAACGGGAGCTACACTTGATTCCTGATTAAATAAAACTTCACTTGCAGTCATAATGACAATTCCTTTCAAAAATAATTACTTACAGAATTTATTGATATAGTTTTCTATATCTCCGGCTATAATATTTCTTGCACTCTCTGCGTTTTCGATTTCGTCAATAGCAGTAGTTTTGTTTTCAAGTTCCTTATATACCTTGAAGAAGTGAATCATTTCTTCAAAAACGTGTTTAGGGAGTTCGTCAATATCGGTATAGGTGTTATAATTCGGGTCATCGAAAGGGATAGCAATAATTTTGTCGTCGTGCTTACCGCTGTCCATCATTCTTATAACGCCTATGGGATAGCATCTTACGAGGGTATGGGGATAAAGGGCTTCGGAACATATAACCAGTACATCGAGAGGGTCATTGTCATCAGCATATGTACGGGGTATAAGACCATAATTGGCAGGATAGTGAGTAGAAGTGTATAAAATTCTGTCCATTTTTATAAAGCCTGTTTCCTTGTCGAGTTCATATTTGACTTTACTGCCCTTCGGGATTTCGACAACAGCAAAAAAGTCATTGGGACTAATACGCTTCGGGTCAATGTTATGCCAGATATTCAAAATCAAATCCTTCTTTCTATATGAAAAATATCAGGCTGAATCAGAAAAACGGACAGCCTTATAATTAATAGTATATCATTTTTTGAGAATTTGTCAATAAGAGTTTAAAAATTCGGCAATCTAATATAATTTTACACAGATTTATTATGAATTTTGCATTTTTTTGTAAACTGGCAAATAAAGGATTTAAAAAGTCCGGCAAATATTTTTCAGAAATACTATTGAAAAAAACTTCGGGAGATGTTATAATTAAATGAGTGTTTTCGTTTTGGCTTAATTTTATATGAAAGAAGTGATATTGTTGGAAAAATATATAAATATTGCCGTTATAGTTTCGGGTATCGATGAATATTATCAGAGCTGTATTCTTGAGGGTATTCAGAAGTATGCACGTGAACACAGAATCAATCTTGCACATTTTATCGCATTCGGCGGAATTATGGAAGATTCAAAACACGATACCGGAGAATATAATATATTTTCGCTACCTGATTTTTCGGAATTTGACGGAGCAATTCTGCTTGCAAATACAATTTCATCGTCATACGTTGCAGACAGTATAATATCAAGAATAAAAAATGCCGGAATACCTGCTGTAAGCATTGACCGTGACATACCGGAATTTTATCATATCGGAATAGACAATTCATCTGCTATGAAAAAGATTGTCGAACATTTGATAGTTCACCATAAATTCAGAACGTTCAACTATATATCAGGCCCTCAGAATAATCCTGAAAGCGTTCAGAGATACAGGGCATTCCGGAACGTTCTTGAAAAATACAGCCTTCCCTTTGATGAAAGACGTGTATATTTCGGGGATTTCCGTGCAATGAGCGGTCGTCAGGCTTCGGAATACTTTCTTGAATCGGGACTTTCCCTGCCCGATGCGGTAATATCTGCAAATGATGTTATGGCATTATCCGCAATGAATGTCTTTGAAGAAAACAACATCAAAATTCCCGATGATGTATGCTTTTCCGGTTTCGACAATATATATGATGCAAGAAACTATTCCCCTGAACTCACTTCCGTTCAGAGACCGCTTGCGGAATCAGGAATACTTTCCTGCAAGCTCCTTTTTGAACATATAAACGGCAGAAAAAATGAAAGAAGTTTCATTCTTGATATGAAACCGAGATTTACCCAGAGCTGTGGCTGTGAAAGCTATAATTCCGAAACTCCCGAAAGCTTTAAAAAGCATAACTATAAAAAGATTGAAAACAATTCCGTTTCCCGTTCGATGATAAACAGAATGTCCTGCAAGCTTATCGACTGCGACAGCTTTGAGGAATATATCGAAAAGCTCAAGCCCTTTATAAATGAAATCAAGGCGGAGGAATTTTATCTCTGTCTCTGCGATAACTGGAACAGCGATATTGATGACAGCGATAATTATAATTTTCATCTTAATAATAACTTTACTGTTGAAGGATACACGAAAAATGTAACTGTCCCGTGCCTTTTCAGAAACGGACGGTTTTCGTCACTTGAATCGTTTGAATCAAAATATATTGTTCCCGATATGTTCAGCAGTACGGACAGAAACAAAATATATTACTTTGTGCCACTGCATTTCCGTGAAAGATGTCTCGGCTATCTTGCAATAATGAACAGTGATTTCCCTATGAAAACTTCAATGTTTCAGACCTGGAGCATTACTATATGCAGTTCCCTCGAAAATATCCGTAAAATAGGCTGTCTTGACAATGCCGTCAAAAAGCTGAACTGTCTTTATACTGTCGATACGCTTTCAGGAATTTATAACAGAAACGGCTTTAAGAACAATTCCTCCGAGCTTTTCAGCTACTGCATAAGCAATCATCTGCCGGTTATGCTGATGTTCATAGATATGGACAATCTCAAGCATATAAATGACAATTACGGTCATAAATCAGGTGACTCCGCTATACATGCCATTGCCGAGGCTATTAAAAAATCCTGTACAAACGGTGAAATATACTGCCGTTTCGGAGGAGATGAATTTATTGTATTCGGAGCTGAATATTCCGAAGAAGATGCCGTTATTCTTACCGAAAAAATACACAGAAATATAAAGGCAGAATCCGACAGGCTCAGTCAGGAATATACACTTACGGCAAGTATAGGTCACTATATACAAATTCCCGATGAGGATTCACAGATTTTCCAGCTTGTCACAATTGCAGACCATATAATGTATGAAAAGAAAAAGAAAAAGAAACAGTCAAAATATCTGAAAAAATCCGGAAACAAATAGCATACAGAAAAGGCAGTCATAAGTAAACTGCCTTTTTTTACTGTTCAATAATGCTGTATTCAAAATTTTCCCAGTGAAGCTTGGTTCCGACATCGCTCCCGAAAGGAAGAAGTGCAAGAGCTATAAAAATTTCATCATCACTGTCCAGACGCTTTAAATAAGCATATTCTCCCTCAATACGTGTTATTATGTAATCAAATGACATATAAAAATCCTCCTATCTGTATTTATATACCGGAACATTTTCAAAGCCGTCAAGCAGTGTATTCATTTCCTTGAATGCAACGCAGGTACCCTTTGCAACGCAGTTTATAGCATCATCGGCAACACGACATTCAACTCCGAGTGTTCTCTTGATAAGAGGACAAAGTCCGCCAAGCAATGCACCTCCGCCCGTAAGGATAATTCCGTTTGAAT
This sequence comes from uncultured Clostridia bacterium, assembly GCA_945910815.1. GTDB lineage: Bacteria > Bacillota > Clostridia > Oscillospirales > Ruminococcaceae > Ruminococcus. The sequence continues at coordinate 47,832 of CAMDZD010000006.1, read as the reverse complement.
GTATATCGCTTACAAGTTCGGGCGGAGTATCTCCGAGAACCTTTCTTATAGCCTCAAGTATCTGAAAAATTTCGTCCTCGACAGCCTCATAAAGTTCAGTTTCATTAAGATTTATTGTTTCGGGCAGTCCCTTGAGAAGATTTTTACCCTTTACCGGCATAGAAATTTCGACATTCGGGTCATAGAGATTGGCAAGATGTATCTTTACATGTTCGGCAGTTCTCTCGCCGATAAGTAGCTTGTACTTATTCTGAACGTATTTTATAATTGCACGGTCTATACAGTTTCCCGCAACCTTTATAGTATTTGAAGTTACAACGCCGTTCATAGATACAATAGCTACGTTGGTAGTTCCTCCGCCTATATCTACAACGAGATTTCCCTTAGCTCTGGAAATATCTATTCCCGCTCCAATCATAGCGGAAACAGGCTCCTGAATCATATATACCTGTCTTGCACCGGCACTTCTTGCAGTATCGGCAACGGCACGGCTTTCAACATCTGTAATATATGAGGGTATGCATATAATAATTCTTGGCTTTATAAGGTGATGACCTGCAACCTTGAGAATAAATTCCCTTATCATACTGTGAGCAAGGTCGTCATCGGAAATAACTCCCTCACTTACGGGACGTACTACCGCAATATAATCGGGATTTCTTCCAATCATCTTATAAGCCTCCTTGCCTACCGCAAGAACTCTTTCCGTATATGTATTATAGGCTATAACAGACGGTTCACTCAGGATAACGCCTCTTTTTCCCATAGTCATAACTATGTTGGCAGTTCCCAAATCTATTCCTATATCAGCATTCGGCATCGTCAATCTTCCTTTCATATCTGCGGAGCATATACGCAAGACACGTATATCTCGATGTTTTTTTGCTATTTTCGGTCATTTCTCTTATATCGTCTTCAGTTCCTATGAGAATAAGCAGTTTTTTCGCACGTGTTACAGCTGTATATAAAAGATTTCTGTAACAGAGCTTTTTAAATTCACACGTAACGGGCATTATAACTGCATCAAATTCACAGCCCTGACTTTTATGTACCGTAATGGCATAGGCAAGCTCAAGCTGTGAGAGCATATCAGCAGTATATACGGCAGTTCTGCCGTCAAAATTAACAGTAACCTCCATAGAACTCCTGTTTATTTTTTCAATTCGTCCTATATCGCCGTTATATATTCCCGAACCGCTTTCATCGTCCTTATACCATACTATATTATAATTGTTTTTAGTCTGCATTACCTTGTCGCCCAGTCTCAGCGTATAGAGCTGATTTCTTATTTCGGGCTTGAAATCTTCGGGAGGGTTGAGATGTCTCTGAAGAAAACGGTTTATTTCAATAACTCCGAGTATTCCCTTTTTTGACGGTGAAAGAACCTGTATATTTTCAAAAGGAGAATATTTATATGCATCAGGCAGACGCTTTCCGGCAAGGTCGGAAATAAGCTGAAGAATATTATTGCAGTCAGTTCTTTTAAAGAAGAAAAAATCATTGTCGTGACGTTTAAGGTCAGGAAATTCCCCGTTAATAATCTTATGGGCATTTGTAATAATACAGCTTGACTTTGCCTGTCTGAATACTTCTTTAAGCTGAACTACGGGGACAGCTCCGCTGTCTATAATATCTTTAAGAAGATTTCCCGCACCTACTGACGGGAGCTGGTCGCTGTCACCTACCATTATTATCTTGCAGTCAAAACGCAATGCACAAAGAAGTGATGAAAAGAGCTGAACGTCAACCATAGACATTTCATCTATTATTATAGCATCGCAGGAAAGAGGATTATTTGCATCGTGTATAAATTTATGTCTGCCTGCTGAATCAAATTCGACTTCAAGCAGACGGTGAATAGTCTTTGATTCCCTGCCTGTAAGTTCACTCATTCTCTTTGAGGCTCGTCCTGTCGGAGCTGTCAGAGCTACTTCGCAATCCATTTTCTCAAATATTGATATTATGGCATTTATAGAAGTAGTTTTACCTGTTCCGGGGCCTCCCGTCATTACAAGGACTCCCTTTGAAACTGCCTCGCTTATAGCCTTTCTCTGCAGGGATTCATATTTTATATTATTTTCGGATTCCTCAATATCTATAAGAAAATCACAGTCACAATCAGGCTTTGAAATATATTTACTGCACAGATTAAGGCGTACCGCTATAAATTTTTCTGCTGAATAGTATTCCTGAAGATATACAAATTCACGCTTGTTTTTACAGTATTCAAAAAGTTCTCTTTCCTCAAGAGCCTGACCGTATGCATCATAGAAATCGCTTTCTGATACATCAAGAAACACCTGTGCCTTTTCGCATATTCTGTCGAGCGGCAGGCACGAATGACCTCCTAAAGCGTTCTGACTCAATATATACTGTATTCCGGCAATAATTCTTCTTGAATCATTTCTTTTGAAATTCTGTTCCGAGGCAAGCAAATCGGCTTTTGAAAAATCAAGTTCTATTCCCTCCTGACACATATAATAAGGATTTTTCCGGATAGTTTCAAGAGTATGCTCTCCGAAACGCTGATAGGCTCTCATTGCAAACTGAGTTCTTATTCCGTACTGCGTAAGATATGATGCAACATTTCTTAATGCGAAAAGCTTTTTGATGTCGTTCTTGATTTCGTTGTATTTGTTTTTTGATATGCCTTTGACTTCCATAAGTCTCTGCGGAGTTTTTTCGATTATTTCAAGGGTATCCTTTCCGAATACGCTGACTATACGCTTTGCAAGTGAACGACCTATTCCCTTGACAGCTCCGGAGGAGAGATATTTTTCAATATTAACAGTATCATCGGGGAGCTTTCTCTCGCAGTATACTGCACAGAACTGTTTTCCGAATCTGGGGTGAAAAGTATAGTTTCCCTCAACGGTCAGAATTTCACCGCATTCAATATCTCCAAGCTCCCCGACAACTGTTACAAGCTCATCACCTGCATTAAGGTCAAGAACGATATAGCCGTTTGATTCATTTTTAAAGAGAACGCTTTCAACAGTTCCCTCAATCCTTATATCTTTTTCTTCCATAGCAATCCCTTCCGGAAATAATATATCATATCAATATTATACTATCTTTTCTGCATAATTGCAAACGATTCGGAAAAATATTTTTTCAGTTCATCGGGAGCAAGAAAAACAGCATTTTCGTGATTAAGGCAGAATCTTTCACAGAAATCCTTATGTATTGTACCTGCACCGCAGTCAAGGAGAATAATATCTGCATCTGTCTGTTCAAGAGTACCGGAAATGCGTTCCCTTAAAGAGTCATCACCCGAAACAACAGGTATAACCGCATAGTAATGCTCTTTCTGATTTCTGAAAATACATTCCGCAAAAAGTGAAACACCTTCCGCAACCGCAATAACTGTAATAATCAGTATAGCTGTAAGCAATGCACCGTCCATATAAAAAATCACCTCATTGTTTTTTTATGATATTATATGAAAGTACATTAAAAAATGTTAATCGGAATTTAAATAAGATTTCACGACTGTTTCGACAAACTTTGAAAGCGTTGAATAAACTGTTTCAGCGTTTTCATTTTTATATTTTATAGCAGTGTGAAAAGAACCCTGAATCACAAATGTAAGCATCATCTGTTTCTGGACTGATGAATCACTTTTCAGAGTACGCTTTTTGATTTCCTGTTCGATTTTGTCAACAAGCTTTCCGGAACGTATATCCGAAAAGAGTATTGAAATTATTTCGTGTCTTTTATAAAAAGCCGTAACTATTTCCCTTGTAAGCTTTGAGGGCTGTTCAAAAATACTGTTAAGGCACGTAAGTTCGTTGAAAATTTCCTGAATTATACTGTTTTCAATTTCATCGGCAAGCTCATAAATATCAGAATAGTGAAGATAAAAAGTTGCCTTGTTTATCATTGCAATTTCTGAAAGTTCCCTGACGGTAATTTTTTCAACCGGCTTTTTTTTCCTGAGTTCCATAAATGCATTTCTTATGCTCTGTTTAGTTTTTAATACTCTTAAATCCATAACTATCCTTTCACGACATTTTTTTAAAATCGTCTTTTATTATACTGTTTTATATAATTTGGTGTTGAAAAATGCGGGGAAATATATTATAATATGATTATAATATAATTATGAATTTTTGTCAACGGAGATGATAAAAAGTGGATTTGAATGATTTTTACAGAGGTCTTTCCTTTACCGACTATGAATTTCTCGGAGCTAAAGTTTCAGAATCAGGTACAACCTTCCGCACCTTTGCACCGAATGCCGTAAAAGTATCTGTTATAGGGGAGTTCAGCGAATGGAATGACGTTCCTATGGAAAAAATAAAAAACGGTCAGTTCTATGAATGTCATATTCCCGATGCCGTTGAAGGTATGATGTACAAGTACAGAATTTACCATACAAATACGGATTTTGTAGACCACTGCGACCCATACGGCTACGGAACGGAACTCCGCCCTGCTACCGCCTCAATAATAAGGGATTTGTCAAAATTTAAATTTGATGATAAAAAGTGGCTTGAAAAGCGTACGGACTGCCACGGTCAGCCCCTTAATATTTATGAAGTCCATCTCGGCTCGTGGAAAAAAAATCCCGATGATGAAGAAAACGGCTGGTATAATTACAGCGAAATTGCCGACCTGCTTATTCCATACGTCAGGGAAAACGGATATAACTACATAGAATTTATGCCCCTTTGCGAACACCCCTGCGATGAATCGTGGGGCTATCAGAATACAGGATTTTTTGCTCCTACTTCACGTTACGGAACTGCCGTTCAGCTTATGGAACTCGTAAACAAATGCCATAAGAATAATATCGGAGTTATTATGGATTTCGTACCCGTACACTTTGCGGTAGACGGCTACGCTCTTGCAAATTATGACGGAACTCCCCTTTATGAATACCCTCACAATGCCGTTACCCACAGCGAATGGGGTAGCTATAACTTTATGCATTCAAGAGGCGAAGTAAGAAGCTTTCTCCAGTCATCAGCTAACTTCTGGCTTGATGTATTTCACTTTGACGGCATAAGAATGGACGCTATAAGCCGTATTATCTACTGGCAGGGCAATCCCGACAGAGGTGTAAACAACAATGCTGTTGCGTTCATACGTGAAATGAATAAAAAGCTTAAGGAACTCCACCCGACTGCTATTTTATGTGCAGAGGATTCAACAAATTACCTTATGATTACAAAACCATATTCCGAGGGCGGTCTCGCATTCGATTATAAATGGGATATGGGCTGGATGAATGATACTCTTGACTATTTCCGCCAGTACCCCTGGATTAGAACGCAGGAATACCATAAGCTTACCTTTTCAATGATGTATTTCTATAATGAGCATTTTATACTTCCGCTTTCGCACGATGAAACAGTTCACGGAAAGGCTACAATCGTTCAGAAAATGAACGGCGACTATGAACAGAAATTCCCTCAGGCAAGAGCAATGTATATGTATATGTATGCTCACCCCGGTAAAAAGCTCAATTTTATGGGAAACGAATTTGCACAGCTCCGTGAATGGGACGAAAAACGTGAACAGGACTGGAATCTGCTTAAATATCCAGTACACGATTCATTCCATAAATTTATGAAAGACCTTAACAAACTCTATCTCAATACTCCTGCATTCTATATGTGGGACGATGACCCTCAGGGATTTGAATGGCTTGACTGTCATCAGGAAGAAAAATGCGTTTATGTTATGAAAAGAAAATGCCCTATACAGCAGATTACAGCCGTTTTCAACTTCGGAGGAGCAGAACAGACCGATTTTGAAATCAATGCCGTAAACGATGCCTGCTATAAGCTTATAATGTCATCTGATTCACCGAAATACGGCGGTAAAACCGATTACAGGAAAAAAACCTTCAAACCCGATAAAAAAGGTATTATAAAGCTTAATCTTCCTCCATTCTCTGCAATCTATTTTGAATCTATACCAGAAAAGCAGATATAAAAATTAATGGGCAACCCTTTTTTTAAGGATTGCCCTGCTTTTTTTAACATTCAAGCTGTTTTCCGAGGAACTGACTCGATGCAGTAATAAGACTTTTCTGCAGTTCGGTAACTTTATTTGTACCGTTTTCCATAAATGCAACTGCACCTGTAACATCTCCGTTTGAAATTATCGGCAGTACTGCAAGACCGTTTTTTTCTACTCCCTCGGCAACGACAAATCTTGAATTTTCGCTGTTGCTGTAATACTGCCCTCTGTTTTCCATAAGTTCCTCAAGCTGATTGCTGACACGTCTTTCGGAAAACTCCTTTTTTGATACGCCCGATGTTGCGACAACGTGGTCACGGTCGAATATTACAACGGGACAGCCTGCAAGCTTATTCATAATATCCGCAATATGTCCGGCACTTTCGGTCATTTCACCGATTGCCGAATACTTTTTGAATATTACTTCTCCCTCGCTGTTTGTATATATTTCAAGAGGGTCACCCTCTCTTATACGCATTGTGCGTCTTATTTCCTTTGGAATGACAACTCGTCCCAAATCGTCTATACGACGTACTATTCCGGTTGCTTTCATATATCCTGATACCTCCGTATACAAATTTTTTCGGATTTGTATTTGTATTATGTGAAGTATCTGAAAATTTATGCAATTTTATTTTGAAAAATATGAAAATTTATTTGATTACGAAATGTACCGGCATACCGTTTTTCATTTTCTGCTGAACTTCTCCCTGAATAAGTGGGAGGAAATATTTTATTGCCTCATCGGAAATATTATTGCCCTCGGAATTAATCCATTCCATAGGGAAATATTTTTCGTGGTTGGCGGTCTGCGATACGGGAACGCTTTCAATATGAATACTGTAAGGCTCGGAGCTGTCACGGACATAGCACATCATACAGCCTGTATTTCCGGCAAGTGCAGTTTTAACGGCACATCTTCCGATTTCAACTGATTCATCAATATCGGTTTTTGATGCTATATGCGAACTGCATCTCTGCATAACATTAAGCTCAATGGAACGTACTTTGCATTTAAGAGTATCGGAAATAATATTTTCAAGATATTTTCCTATTCCCGATAAATACTGATGACCGAAAGCGTCAGTCTTTCCGGAACGGTACTGATGAGAATTTTCAAGCTTAACGCCCTCCGATACGGCAACTATAACGGCTTTATGTTCTTTCTGCACTCTCTTTACATCTTCAACGAACTTATCGACATTGAAAGGAACTTCGGGAAGATATATAAAATGCGGAGCAGTTTCGCCGTTAGCTCTTAAACAACAGGTTGACGCAGTAAGCCAGCCTGCGTGACGTCCCATAATTTCGATTATAGTAACGGAATCAACACTGTATACCCTGCTGTCTCTTGCAATTTCCTGAACTGTTGCATTTACGTATTTTGAAGCCGAACCAAATCCGGGGCTGTGGTCAGTACCGCATAAATCGTTGTCGATAGTTTTCGGAACTCCTATAACTTTTATATCAGTAATATTATTTTTTTCAAAGTATTCTGAAAGTTTCATAACGGTATCCATAGAATCATTACCGCCTATATAGAAAAATACGCCTATATCGTATTTTCTGAAACATCCGAGAATTTTTTCATATACTTCACCGGCATTTTCTTCGGGAATTTTATAACGGCAAGAACCAAGAACCGTTGACGGTGTATGTATAAGCAGGTCAACGTCCTCCGGAGTTTTAAGATATTCAGAAAGTTCAATAAGATTCTGCTTTATAATTCCCTCAATGCCATTCAGAGAACCATATATTTTATTGAATTTTCCGGATTCGACTGCTTCGAGATAAACTCCGGCAAGTGATGCATTTATAGCACTTGTAGGACCTCCCGACTGTGCAACAGCAATATTCATAAATAACAGGAATACAGTTTTTTTTATGTATTCCTTTCCTCCTCTCATATCATAATTAAAATTAGAATACCATAAATATACAGGATTGTCAATAGCTGTATTTTTAAGTTATGCAGGGTTATGCAGGGTTTGCATAGTTTTATATATTTATCATATGAAAAATTTTTTTATAAAAAATATATAATCTATTGGAAATAGTATGCATACCCTGCAAAACTCTGCATTAAATATTTTAAATAAGTTCAAAATGCTTAAGGGCATTCCATATTCCGTCATTGTAAATATCATCTGTAATATATGATACATACTTGTGAACAGAATTTCCCTGTCCCATTGCTATACTGTTCGGGACTGCCTGAAGCATTGACAAATCATTCATACTGTCACCGATTGCGTAAGCGTTTGAAATATCTATTCCGAGTATTTCAAGTATCCTGTATATTCCCGTAGCTTTCGAAAATCCTTTCGGAACATTTTCAAAAAGACCGTTTCCCCTGTCTATAATAGTATAATACTGTGATACAGAAGAATAAAAAAGTTCCCTGTCAGTATTTTCATCAGCCCATACTATAAATTTATCAAATCCGAAATCAGGATTTTCTCCCGTTTTAAGAAACGATGCACCTCTTTTGAGAAATTCTCTCATAAACATAATTATTCTTTCATCGCCCTGAAATTTTTCATCGTAATATAAAGCGTCCTTGCCCTCATATACGGGAACTGCTCCGCATTTTCTGATAGTATTCTCAATCAGTCTGCAAATATTATCCGGCGTTTTATGATAGAATATATTTTTCCCCTGATGTTCGATATAAGTACCGCAACCGCAGATATATCCGTCAAAACCTATATCACGTATTCTCTTTTCGATATTGCATATTGTTCTTCCGGTATTTACATAGGTATAACAGCCGTTTTTCCGAGCAAGCGAAATCGCTTTCAGAGTACTTTCCGGAAGATATGCATTTTCGTCCTCACTTATAAGTGTACCGTCAATATCAAAAAAAATAATTTTTTTCATAAAAAAAATCCCTCCCGAATTATTATATAGCTTTTTTATACAGCTTGTCAATCCTGTAATATACTGCTATTTTGATAAATATAATATAATGACAACAAACAGCATTGCGTGAATTATGTGAAAATCAACAAAAAAATCTGTTGAAACTTGTTATGTTTTTAGGGTAATTTTTTAAAATTTACACGTTTCATTTTATTTTCACAAAAAATACTTGAAGTTTTTTGTGAAATGTGATAAAATTATTGATACAAGATACAAAAAAGTATGTTTTCCCAAAGGAGTAATTTTTTATGGCAAAAATTAAAGTTGCGGTTTTATTTGGCGGTGCTTCAAGCGAACATAATATTTCTCTTATATCTGCCACAAACGTTATCAAAAGTATTCCGAAAGACAAATACGAAATTACCTGTATCGGAATTACCAAAACAGGAAGATGGCTCTATTACCCCGGTGATGTTGAATCTATTGCAAACGGTAAGTGGGAATACAATCCCGACTGCACCACCGCTATAATTTCACCCGACCCGATTCACAAGGGTATAATTATTATCGAAAACAACAGCGTTTCAGTAAGAAAAATTGATGTTGTATTCCCTGTCCTCCACGGAAGAAACGGCGAGGACGGTTCACTTCAGGGACTTCTCGATATGGCAAAGCTCCCGTATGTCGGTTGCGGACTGCTTGCGTCAGCGTCCTGTATGGATAAATCGCATACGCATATCGTTCTTGACTACTGCGGTATAAAAACAGCTAAATGGAGACTAATCACGCAGAGAGAAATAAATCATCTTGAGGAAAAATGCGAGGAAATTGCCCACGCTCTCGGATTTCCGCTTTTCGTCAAGCCTGCAAATGCCGGTTCATCAATAGGAATAAATAAGGCTACAAACCTTTCTGAACTCGAAGAAGCTGTAAAAGTTGCGTTCTCTCACGACAATAAAGTAGTTGTTGAGGAATTTATAAAAGGTCAGGAACTTGAAGTTGCCGTATTCGGATATGATTCACCTTTCGCATCATATGCCGGCGAAATTGAAGCCTGCAACGATTTCTATGACTATGACGCAAAATATGACAGTCCCTCAAAGCTTTATATTCCTGCAAGAATTGACGACAGAAAAATGGCTGAAATACGTGAAACTGCAATAAAAGCTTATAAATGTCTCGGCTGTAAGGGTCTTTCAAGAGTCGATTTCTTCCTCACCGATGACGGAATACTCTATCTCAACGAAATTAATACTCTCCCCGGATTTACTTCAATAAGCATGTACCCCAAGCTTATGGAAAATCTCGGAATGAGTCAGTCATATCTCGTTGACAAGCTTATTGAACAGGCTATTGAAAATTCCGAAAAAAACTATTAAAGGAGATTTTGAATGGATAATAATGCCATAGGCGTATTTGATTCCGGTCTTGGCGGTCTTACTGCCGTAAGGGAACTCAATAAAATTCTTCCGAATGAAAATATAATATACTTCGGAGATACTGCGAGAATACCATACGGTTCAAGAAGCCGGAACACCGTTCTCCGATATGCAAATGAAGATATAGAATTTCTAAGAAAACACGACATCAAAATGATTATTGCTGCCTGCGGTACTGTAAGCTCGGTTATAGGCGATATATCCGATATTGACGGTATTCCCTTTACAGGCGTACTTATTCCGGCATCAAGAAGTGCCTGCAATGCCACTAAAAACGGCAGAATCGGTATAATTGGCACTCCCGCAACAATCAGAAGCGGTTCATTCAAAAAAACTGTTGAGGCTATGCGTCCCGGTACGCAGGTATTTGCAAATCCCTGTCCGCTTTTCGTACATCTCGTTGAAAACGGCTATATCGACCGTCAGAATAAGGTCACTAAACTCGTTGCAGAAGAATATCTCGAACCTATCAAAAAAGCCGGTGTAGATACTCTTATTCTCGGCTGTACTCACTACCCTATCATAAAAGAAATAATTACCGACTATATGGGAGATAATGTTACTCTTATCGATACCGGTGCGGAATCCGCAAAGTATGCCAAAAAATGCCTGAGCGAAAAAAATCTTCTCTCCGGAAGTACCGAAAAGGGAAAAAATACTTTCTATGTCAGTGACAGCACCGAACTTTTCGGCGATACTGCAAGAATATTCCTCGGTCACGATGTTTCCGGTGACGTTTTCAGCAGTATAAAATAAAACGGCGGTGAAAAGATGAAAAACAATGTTATGATTTCACTAAGAAGTATCATAAATCAGGACGGCGAAAAAAGTGAAACCGAACTCTTTACAAAGGCTTTATATAACCGTCAGAATGATACATATACATTCAGATATGAAGATACTCCCGCAACAGGCTTTGAGGGTTCTGTTACTACTATAACCGTTGACGGAAACAATTCCGCAAGCATAGTAAGAACAGGTACTGCAAATTCAAATATTATGCTCGAAAAAGATAAAAAACATTACTGCCATTACGGAACTCCCTACGGGGATTTTCAGATTGGAATTATGACACAGTTCATAAAAAACAATATAGAAACTTCCGGAGAACTTGCTCTCAAATATACTCTTGACCTCAATTCAGCATATCTCTCCGACAATGAAATTATTATCAGAATACAGAATTTTAATCAAAACTGATGAAAGGAATTTAAATTAAATGTCTGACCTTATAAAAAATGCCTCCGAACAGCTCAGGGAACTTATTTATAATTCCCTTGCTGTTCTTGTATCAAAAAAGGAAATACCTGAAATTCCGCTTCCGGATTTCAAAACGGAAATTCCTGCCGACAAGTCCCACGGAGATTTTGCTACAAATATCGCTATGGTATCAGCCAGAACTCTCCGTATGCCTCCCCGTAAAATCGCTGAACTTATAAAATCCGAGCTTGTACTCGAAAATTCCTGCTTTGAAAAATGCGAGATTGCCGGTGCGGGATTTATGAATTTTTTCCTGTCTCCGAAATGGTTCGCCGATGTCGTAAAAGCTTCTCTTGATGAGGGAAAGGATTACGGTAAAACCGATTACGGAAAAGGTAAAAGAATACTTGTTGAATTTGTTTCCGCAAATCCGACAGGCCCTATGCATATAGGAAACGCAAGAGGCGGTGCTATCGGTGACTGTCTCGCAAGCGTTCTCCAGTGGGCTGGATTTTATACCGAACGTGAATTTTATGTCAACGATGCCGGAAATCAGATTGAAAAATTCGGAAAATCCCTTTCACTCCGCTATATGCAGATTTGCAGTGACGAGGGACAGAAAATATGTCTCAATAATTACGGTATGGACGATTTCTGTCAGGCTGTTTACGGAGAGGACGGAAATTCTCCGGAATTTCCTATGCCCGAAGATTCTTACAGGGGTATGGATATCATCGAACACGCTAAAAACTATTTTGACGAATACGGTGCTGTATTAAGCGGTCAGGAAGAATCCGAACGCCGTCAGATTCTTGTTGATTATGCTCTGCCTAAAAATATCGAAGGTCTTGAACGTGACCTCAAAAAATACCGTATAGTTTATGACAACTGGTTCAGGGAAAGCAAGCTCCACGAAAGCGGTGAGACTATGCGTATCGTTGAAAAACTTAAGGAAACAGGTCACACTTACGAACAGGACGGTGCTGTATGGTTCAGGGCTACTGATTTCGGAGTTGACAAGGATTTTGTCCTTGTCCGTGCAAACGGTATTCCTACATATGTAGTTCCTGATATTGCATACCACTATGACAAGCTTGTAACAAGAAATTTCGACAAAGCTATAAATGTTCTCGGTGCCGACCACCACGGATATGTTCCACGTCTTAAATCCGCCCTTACTGCACTCGGAGTAAATGCGGACAAGCTCGATGTCGTTCTTATGCAGATGGTAAGACTCGTCCGCAACGGCGAAACTGTAAAACTTTCAAAGAGAAGCGGTAAGGCTATTACTCTTGTAACACTTCTTGATGAAATTCCGATTGATGCCGTAAGATTTTTCTTTAATATGCGTGAGGCTAATTCTCAGTTTGAATTTGACCTTGACCTTGCTGTTGAACAGTCCTCAAAAAATCCGGTTTATTACGTTCAGTATGCTCACGCAAGAATCTGCAGTCTTATTGCAAATCTCAAATCAGAGGGTATTGAATATACTCCCGAAGCTGACCTTTTACTGCTCTCACAGCCCTCCGAAATAGAGCTTATCCGCCATATTGCTGAACTTCCAAGCACTGTAAACGCTTCCGCAAGAACTTATGACCCTGCTAAGATTACAAAATATGCCATTGAACTTGCTACGCTTTTCCACAGGTTCTATGATTCGTGCAGTGTAAAAAATGCCGAAACTGATGAACTCCGTCTCGCACGTCTTTCACTCTGTATAAGCGTTAAGCAGGTTCTCGAAAATGCCCTCGAAATTCTCAAGATTGACGCTCCCGAAAAAATGTGATATAATTACATTTCGGTTACAGCTTTTTTAACAGAATATGAACAGAAATTTCCGGTATATAACCAAAAATTCAGAATATCGGGAATCTCAGAAAAAAATTAACAGTTTGTTCACAAATCAGCTATAAAAATATGTTACAATTTGTAATATATCAGGATTGCTTTTTAACGTATATAAGAAAGGATTGATTTGATTTTATGTCCAACCGTTTATTCCAGGGGCTCATTCAGCAGATGAAAGAGACCATAGACTGCACAATAGGAGTTGTTGACGAAACCGCTACTATTATCGCTTGCAGTGACCTCACAAAAGTAGGAACTACCAACGAATTTGTTTCGCTTGACCTTACAGATTCCCACGATATTTTTATAAGAGACGGATATACATACAAGCCGTTCGGTGCAAGAGTCAAGCCCGATTATGCCGTATTCGTTGAGGGAGTGGACGAGGCTTCCGCAAAGTATGCAAGCATTATGGCTATATCCCTCACAAATATCAAGCAGTACTATGATGAAAAATACGACAGAAACAATTTCATAAAAAATGTCGTTCTCGATAACGTTCTCCCCGGAGATATTATCATAAAGGCAAGGGAACTTCATTTCAATGCTGAAATAAGCCGTGTCGTATTCCTTATAAGAATCGTATCTGCAAATGATATATCCGCATATGATGTCATTCAGAACCTTTTCCCTGATAAAAACAAGGATTTTGTTTTCAATATAACCGAAAATGATATAGTTCTTGTAAAGGAACTCAAAAGCACTGTTGATTCAAAAGACCTCGAAAAGCTTGCACGTTCAATCGCCGATACTTTAAGCAGTGAATTCTATACAAGAGTAAATGTCGGAATAGGAACTCCCGTTGTAGGAGTCAAGGAGCTTGCAAGCTCATTCAAAGAAGCTCAGATGGCTCTTGAAGTCGGAAAGGTATTCGATACCGACAAGGTAATTGTAAGCTATGACAATCTCGGAATTGCAAGACTTATATATCATCTCCCGACAACTCTCTGCGAAACTTTCCTGCATGAGGTTTTCAAAATGGGCAGTATCGAATCCCTCGACCACGAAACACTTTTCACTATTCAGAGATTCTTTGAAAACAATCTCAATGTTTCGGAAACTTCAAGAAAGCTTTTTGTCCATAGAAATACTCTCGTTTACAGACTCGAAAAAATCAAAAAGCTTACCGGTCTTGACTTAAGGGAATTTGACCACGCTATTATATTCAAAATCGCCCTTATGGTTAAAAAATATCTCTCCGCAAGTCCTATGAAATTCTGATAAATCATTCTCTCCTGAACGAAAGCCGAATTTTAAAAAAAATAAAAAGGAAGGTGATTGAAATGGTAGAATTAAAAAACGTATCCGTTAAATATTCAAGCGGTGTTGATGCTCTCAACAACGTAAGCCTTAAAATAAATGACGGCGACTTTGCATTTGTCGTTGGTTCTTCGGGTGCGGGAAAAAGTACCATGATTAAGCTACTGCTGAAGGAAATAGACGCTACAAGCGGTTCTGTAAGCGTAAACGGCTATAACCTCAACAAGCTTAAAAAAAGACAAATTCCTGAATTCAGACGTACTCTCGGCTTTGTTTTTCAGGATTTCAGACTTATACCGTCTATGACCGTATACGAAAATATTGCTTTCGTACTGCGTGTTATAGATGCACCCCGAAAGTTCATTAAGAAAAGAGTACCTTATGTAATCGGGCTTGTCGAATTACAGTCAAAAATGAACTCATATCCCGATGAGCTTTCAGGCGGTGAAAAACAGCGTGTTGCAATCGCAAGAGCCTTGGTAAATGACCCTAAACTTATTATCGCCGATGAACCTACCGGAAACATCGACCCCGAACTTTCATATGAAATAGTCGAACTGCTGAAAGGCATTAACGACTGCGGAACTACTGTTCTTATGGTTACGCACGAACACGACCTCGTCAGACATTTCGGAGGCAGAATAATCAATATAACTGACGGACGAATTGTCTTTGATGAAGTAATCGGGGGTATAAACGATGAAGCTTAGCGGTATAAAATATCTTATAGACCAAGGCACGGAAAATATATGGAAAAATAAAATGATGGCTTTTGCAACATTCTGCGTCCTTTTAATATCACTTATGCTTGTCGGAATGGCAGTCCTGTTTTACATAAATATCGATTCAATCATCGGCGGAATAAGTGATAAAAATGAAATTGCCGTATTTATTGACGACTCCGCAACGCAGGAACAGATTGAAGAACTCGGAAATCAGCTTTCCAGAATAGACGGCGTTTCGGAAGTTGTCTTTGAATCAAAGGACGAGGCTTTTCAGTCTATGATGAAGTCTATGCCGGAATATGAAAGAATTTTTAATTCTCTCGGCAACGACAATCCGCTTGTAAACGGCTATAAGGTCAGGGTTCACGATATTGACCGTGTAACCGAAATTATCGACATAATCGAAAAAATGGACAACATCTATTATATAAAAGCCTCTCAGGAATTTGTCAATATTCTTATGGAATTAAGGCGTGTTGTAACCCTCATTGCAACAGCTATTATAATCGGGCTTGTAATAGTTTCTATGATTATGATTTCAAATACTACAAAAGCAAGCGTATTTTCAAGACGTGAAGAAATTCAGATTATGAAATACGTTGGTGCTACAAACGGATTTATAAGAATACCGTTTTTTATTGAGGGAATGATTACGGGATTTTTTTCCGGAGCAGGTGCTTTTCTGCTTACTCTCCTCACATACCGTTCAACATTCAGTATTCTGACGGAAAATGTCGGAGTTATGAACGTCATAGGTCTGGGAAGTATTATTCCGTTCGGAAAAATTCAGTTTTATGTACTGGGTGCATATATTCTTGCAGGTGCTTTCATCGGGGGTCTTGGAAGTGTACTGTGTACAAGAAAGCATATTAATGTTTAACATTGATTAATTTAATTTACGAAAGGAGTGCAGGTATTTCTAAAAAAAATATCTGCGTATATAATGAGTAAACTTTTTAAAATCAAAAAGCTCCTCACATTCATAGTCTGCGGAGTAATTACATTAAACCTTACATTTGCGTATTCTGTAAAACAGGAAAAGAACGTTCAGGCAAAAACCGTTGCAGAGCTTCAGGAAGAACGTTCCGAAAATGAAAAGAAAATCGAACAGCTCAAAAAAGAATTAAGTCAGTACAATGACGATATGA
This sequence comes from uncultured Clostridia bacterium, assembly GCA_945910815.1. Lineage (GTDB taxonomy): Bacteria > Bacillota > Clostridia > Oscillospirales > Ruminococcaceae > Ruminococcus. Next base: position 31,380 of record CAMDZD010000006.1, on the reverse strand, counting down.
AGGAACAGCAGGATTATCAGGATACTCTCACCGACCAGATTATTCTTATGCAGAATAATATCACTATCGTTGATGAGGAACTTAACAGAATTAAATCCGATATATCCACAGCTGAAGAAAATATCACTCAGCTCGTCAGGGACATAGCACAGCAGGAAAAGGATATTTCTGAAAATACTGAACTTTTCAAAGAACGTCTCCGTGCTATGTATGTCACAGGAAACGACAGCCTTGCATCTGCTATTATAGGTGCTACCGATTTCTATGATATGCTTTCAAGAGTCGAAATGGTAAACCGTATTGCTGAACACGATACCGATTTAATCGAAACTCTTAAAAATCAGCTCGAAACTCTTGATGCTCAGAAATCTGCTCTCGAAAGCGAAAAACTTACTCTCGAGGCTAAAAAATCCGAACAGGAAAACAAGCGTGCCGAATTTGAATCGCTTAAAGAAGAATACAATACAGCATTTGAACAGTCAGAGGAATATATAAATACTCTCAAGCTTGAGGCAAACCAGAGACAGCAGAATATTGAAAACCTCAATGCCATAAATGACGAAAAACTCAAGGAAGAAGAAAAAATAAAAGCTGCTGAAGAAGCTGCAAGAAAAGCCCGTGAGGAACAGCTCCAGAAAGCTAACGAAGAAGCTATTCAGAAAGCAAAAACAGCTGCCGAGAAAAAGGCTCTTGAAGCCAAAGCAGAAGCCGAAAGAATAGCAAGAGAAAAGGAAGAAGCAGAAAGAAAGGCTCAGGAAGCCAAGGCTGAAGCTGAACGTATAGCAAAGGAAAAAGCCGAAGCTGAAAAGAAAGCCGAAGAAGCTAAAAAAGCTGCCGAAAAACTCGCTGCACAGAAAGAGGCTGAAGAAAAAGCTAAAAAGGAAGAAGAAAAGCGTAAGGCTGAACAGGCTGCTAAGGAAGAAGCTGAACGTCTTGCCGCTGAACAGGCTGCTGCCGAAGAAGCACAGCGTCTTGCCGAAGAACAGGCAGAGGCTGAACGTCTCGCTGCTGAAAAGGCTGAAGCTGACAGACTCGCTCAGGAACAGCAACAGCAACAGCAGAGTTCATCAGGATTTATCTGGCCTGCTCCCGGTGGTTACTATATTTCAAGCGGGTTCGGTCCCAGATGGGGTACTACTCACAAGGGTATAGACATCGCCGGAGGAAGTATCAGAGGTACTTCTGCCGTTGCATCACGTGCCGGAACTGTCATTATGGTAAACAATTCCTGCTCGCACGACTATGCCAAGGATTACAGTTGCGGTTGCGGTGGCGGATACGGAAACTATGTTCTTATTGACCACGGCGACGGCTATTCAACAATGTATGCACATCTTTCAACCGCATATGTATCAGTAGGCGAATATGTCGAACAGGGACAAGCCATAGGTGCTGTCGGCTGTACAGGTCATTCAACAGGAAATCACCTCCATTTTGAAGTAAGGATTGACGGCGTTGCACAAGACCCGCAGAATTATCTTAACTGATACATAAATATTCGGAAAGCGAATGAAATATGAATAAAAAAATAAGCCTCGGGCTTGCATTAAGTATTTCTGCAATAGTCTGTGCCATTACATTTATTTTAACCTCCTTTTTCTCACTTCAGAGCTTTAACAAAAAAGTTGCCGATGTAAAGGAAAAATCCGAAAAATACAAACAGCTTGAAAATGCGGATACATATATCAGGGAAAATTATCTTCACGATATTGATGAGGAAAAACTCGGCTATGGCATACTTAAAGGCTATATAAACGGTCTGGGCGACAAGTATTCGCAGTATCTCACACCGGACGAATATCAGGAAATGCTTGCAGAGGATTCCGGAAAAGTTATCGGTCTCGGCATAACAGTATCAAAGGATTCAAGCGGATATATTAAAGTTTCATCAATAATGACCGACTCCCCTGTATCTGATTCCATTCTTGAAACAGGCGATATTATAGTTGCCGTCAACGGAAAGGACGTACTCGAGGAGGGTGCGGAGGAATCAGTTGCACTTATGAGCGGAACGGCTGGTTCTGACATCGAAATCACCATAAGGCGAAACGGAAAGGATATTCCGCTTAAATTTACACGTCAGACAATTGAAATAACTTCCGTAACAGGAAATATGCTTGATGATTACATAGGATATATCAGAATTTCATCATTCAGAGCAAATACTCCCGACCAGTTCCGCAACGTTCTTGAAAAGCTTACTATGAACGGTGCAAAGGCTATTATATTCGATTTGAGAAACAATGGCGGAGGTCTTGCGGATTCACTTGAAAAATGCCTTGACCCTCTTCTTCCCGAGGGTGTAATAGCTGTCGAAAAATACAAGGACGGTCACACTGAAACTCTTGTATATTCCGATGAATCGGAACTTGATATTCCTATGACTGTCATAGTCAACGGAAATACTGCAAGTGCAGGGGAACTATTTTCAGCATCATTGCGTGATTTCAAAGGCTCTCCCATAGTCGGCGAGCAGACATACGGAAAAGGTGTAATACAGACATATCACGAATTTGATGACGGAAGTGCTGTTTCTCTTACTACTTCCGAATATCAGACATCGCTTTCAGAATGTTTTGACGGAATAGGACTTACTCCCGACTATATAGCTGTACAGTCGGAGGGCGAATCCGATGACTTTCAGCTTGATAAAGCCGTTGAAGTTACTTTGCAAATGATTAAATAGCAAAAAATACGGGCGTTCTTTTTAAGGACGCCCTTGCTGTTGTTATTTTTCAGATTTTTTTGTCAGAATTTAAATTATTCCTGTCTGCTTCTCTTTATTATTCTTTTAAGAGTGATAATATCAAATGCATTTGTGACACCGTCATTATTTATATCACATTCCTGTTCTGAATCAAATGAGAGAACTGTTGCAGTACATATAACAGCATCAGCTATACTTACTACACCATCGCCGTCCAAATCGGCATTTTCTTCGGGAGAACGGAGAACCGGAATATCTGAATTATTATCATTGTTTAAAGGTGCAGGTGGCTGTGGGTCACAATCATAATCTTTTCTTGAAAGATTAGGGGTTTTGTATGCTATTCCGTATAAGCTTGATATCGGGAAATGACTCATTATAAAGCTGTTCATACCTTTGAGGAAGTAATCATATGCAACGTCACTGCCGGTAAGTTCTTCAACAAAATCTCTGTCGTCCCAGGTAACATCTATTGCGTACCATTTACCGTCTTCCATTTTAACCTGATTCCACATATGGTTACCGTTTACAACTACTATACAGGGGATATTTTCACGGTCGCATATAAGCTTGAAAGCTTCTGAATAGCCTTCGCATACTGATTCGCCGTAAATAAGAGAACCGATGACACTGTGTGCAAAAACTGCATCTTTATTGTATGATACTGTCTGAATAAGGTGGTCGTGAATACTCTTGATTTTTTCGTATCTTGTTTCGCCCTCTATCGGGAAATTGCCTATTTCACGGAAAAGCTGGTCTTTACATCTTCTTGCATAATCCATGTCGCCCTCAAAATCGGTATCAAGCTGGAAATAGAAAGTAATATCCTTTACTTTGAATACAGTTTCATTTGTAAGGTTATTTACTTCATAAATGCCTGTATATGAGAATGTAAAAGTAGGAGCTGTCCAGAAAATTTCGGGGTGGTCAAGGAGGAGAAAACCATATCCGGAATAAATTGCAGTTGCAATCTGCTGTGAGATTATATCTTTTTCTTCATCGGTGAGAGGTTCATCAGGATTTTTTGAACCGAGATTAACTCTTACTTCTTCAGGGAGGTTTACTCTCAAAGGATTATCTGTGGGGTCTGCAAGAGATACAAGTGAATTATAAACAGTAATATTATTTGAATCGAGGAGTGAACTGTATGAATATCCGTCATAGCTGTTGGAATCGTAAAGGCTCATAGAAAGCTGTTGAGTAATTTCTATAATTTCAGCTTCATCAGCTTCAGCAACTATTTCTTCATTGCTTTCAATATCAACTGTTGCGAGTTCATATGCAGAAGCCTGAAAAGGTACGGTTGTAAAGCATAAAGCAGTAGTCATAGCGAAAGTTATTATTTTTGATATTATATTATTTTTCATAACGATTCCTCCCTTTAAAAATGAATCTCTTAATAAATAATTTATTTCTCTCTATGATTATATTATATTGCAAAAAGTATAATTTGTCAAGAGAAAATCCGTAAAACGCAACAAATTTGTATGCTTTTATAAACCTTAAACGTTTAAATTGTGCATAATAACGACTAAATTCAATTAAAATTATACAAATAGTTATATTACCCCTGCTTATTCCATATTTGCAAAGCAATTTTCTGATAATCAGCATAATTTTAGATTAATGCGATAATTATAATTTAGTGAAAATAATACTTGAAAAAGCGTGAAATATGTGATATACTATCAATGTAAAAACTGCATTACTGCACAAAGGAGAATATTAGCAATGGAATTAAAGCAGATGAACAAAAATCAACTTCTTGAATTTAAAAACAAAGTTCAGAAGGAATACGATGACTTTAAAGCACTCGGTCTTAAACTCGATATGTCAAGAGGAAAGCCCTCCTCTGAACAGCTCGATTTGAGTATGGGTATGCTCAACGTCCTTAACGAAGAAACAATTGCCAGCGAATACGGAAACGATTACAGAAACTATGGTATTCTTGACGGTATCCCCGAAGCTAAGAAATTTTTCGCTCCTATGCTCGGAGTTTCCGAGGACGAAATAATTGTTTGCGGAAATTCCAGCCTTAATATAATGTACTGGACAGTACAGGTTGCATTTACTCACGGAATACTCGGCGAACCTGCATGGTCAAAACAGGGCAATGTAAAATTCCTCTGTCCCTCCCCCGGATATGACAGACATTTCGGAATATGCGAATTTTTCGGAATCGAAATGATTCCCGTTCCTATGAAAAGCGATGGCCCTGATATGGATATGATTGAAAAGCTTGTTGCAGAAGATTCATCAATAAAGGGTATCTGGTGCGTTCCGCAGTATTCAAATCCGGAAGGCATATGCTATTCCGATGAAACTGTAAGACGCTTTGCAAATCTCAAGCCCTCTGCTAAGGATTTCAGAATTTTCTGGGATAACGCCTATACAATCCATCACCTCTGCGATAATCCGAAATATATACTTAATATTCTTGACGAGGCGAAAAAGGCAGGAAACGAAAATATTGTTTATATATTCGGTTCAACTTCAAAAATTACTTTCCCCGGTGCAGGCGTTGCAATGATTGGTGCAAGCAAGGAAAATATCGAAAGTCTTAAAAAAGCACTTTCAGTATGTACTATAAGCTATGACAAGTTAAATCAGCTCCGCCATGTAAAATATTTCGGAACATTTGACAATATGGTTAAGTATATGAAAAAGCACAAGGCTATACTCCGTCCGAAATTCGACTGCGTTATAAATATGCTCGAAAAGGAAATAAGACCTCTCGGAATAGGCTCGTGGATTGACCCTAAGGGCGGTTATTTCATCTCCTTTGACTCACTCCCGCACTGTGCTAAGAGAATTGTTGAACTCTGCAAGAATGCAGGCGTAGTTCTCACGGGTGCAGGTGCAACATTCCCGTACAAGAAAGACCCAGAAGACAAGAATATCAGAATTTCTCCGTCTTATCCTACTGTTGAGGAACTCTCGAAGGCTATGGAGCTTTTCGTAATATGCGTCAAGCTTGCAAGTGCCGAAAAACTTCTTGCCGAATAATAATTCACAGAGCAGTCTGCGGACTGCTCTTTTTTTCGATACAGTTAAGTTTTTCGGCAAAATAAGTTTAATATAATCAGTCAGAAAAGCCTTTTGCTTTAAAAATCAAAGTATAATCAGAATTTTACTTTTCCGGTCTGCGGATTTTACAAAAAATTACCGTTTCGGGCAGAAATTATCTTGCAGTATAACAGTTGACTTTTTTTCCTTTTGGGAATATAATATAACCATAGACAGCAAAGGTGCTGAAAAGGGTTTGAAGAAAACTTCTTTTCGGCATCTTTTTATTATTTTCAGGGAAGGTACCTCCTTAAAAATAATTCAAAGCAGTTTTGACAAAATCAGTAAGCAAAGGGTGATTTTTTATGAATGAAAATATTATGGAAGCTGTATCGGGTGAAGTATTCGGTGTATGGTTTCTGATTGGTGCAGCACTTGTATTCTTTATGCAGTGCGGATTTGCAATGGTTGAAACCGGTTTCACAAGAGCTAAAAATGCCGGAAATATCATAATGAAAAACCTTATGGATTTCTGCATAGGTACAGTAGTATTTATACTTATAGGCTTCGGACTTCTTTTAGGCGAGGACGTTGCCGGACTTCTCGGCAAGCCCGGATTCGATATTATTACAGATTATCAGAATTTCGACTGGTCAAGTTTTGTTTTTAACCTTGTATTCTGTGCTACAACTGCTACAATAGTATCAGGTGCAATGGCAGAAAGAACGAAATTCATTTCATATTGTATATATTCATCAGTAATTTCCGCACTTATTTATCCTATCGAGGCTCACTGGATTTGGGGCGGTGGCTGGCTTGCTCAATGGGGATTCCACGATTTCGCAGGTTCATGTGCAATTCATATGGTAGGCGGTATTTCAGCACTTATCGGTGCAAAAATCCTTGGCCCACGTATAGGAAAATTCAAAACTGACAAAGACGGCAAGGTAATAAAAGTAAAAGCAATCCCCGGACATTCACTTACACTTGGTGCATTAGGCTGTTTTATACTCTGGTTTGGCTGGTACGGATTCAACGGTGCAGCTGCAACATCAATCCCACAGCTTGGCTCAATTTTCGTAACAACTACAATCGCTCCTGCCGTTGCAACTTTTGTATGTATGATTTTCACATGGCTTAAATACGGCAAACCTGATGTTTCAATGTGTCTTAACGCATCACTTGCAGGTCTTGTAGGTATAACAGCAGGCTGTGATGTTATGAACTCTGTCGGTGCAATATTTGTTGGTATCGTTTCAGGTCTGCTTGTACCATTCGGCGTATGGCTCCTTGACTATGTTCTCCATATAGATGACCCGGTAGGTGCAGTTGCAGTTCACATGATGAACGGTATATGGGGTACAATAGCAGTAGGTCTCTTTGCAACAGATTCCGCACCTTCAAACACTCTTAACGGTTTATTCTATGGCGGTGGTTTTGGTCTCCTCGGCAAACAGCTTGCCGGAATCTTTACAGTAGGTGCGTGGACAGCAGTTACAATTACAATTACATTCCTTGTAATCAAGGCTACAATCGGACTCAGAGCATCAGCTGAAGAAGAAATCATCGGTCTTGACGCTACTGAACATAATCTTCCATCATCATATGCAGACTTTATGCCGTCTATTGATTCAATCAAGCAGATGGATAAGCAGGCTCACAAGGCTGGAATTGAAGTTCCTGAACCGCCTATTCCCGTTGAAGCTCCCGCTGTCAAGAAAGTTTCCGAAACTTCCGGAACAGAGGCAAAGCTCACAAAAATCAGTATCATATGCAAGCAGAATAAGCTTGAGGCTTTACAGCAGAAGCTTATGGAGGTTGGCGTAAAGGGTATTACAGTAACACAGGTTCTCGGATACGGCACACAGAAAGGTCACGATGTATATTACCGTGGTGTTAAAGATGAGGCATCAACACTTCTTCCAAAGGTAAAGGTTGAGGCTGTCGTATCAAAGATACCGGTTGAAAAGGTTATTGAGGCATCAAAAGAGGCTCTCTATACAGGAAATATCGGCGACGGAAAAATGTTCATCTATGACGTTGAAAACGTTGTTAAAGTTCGTACAGGTGAGCAGGGCTATGATGCACTTCAGGGCGATGACTATTAATAAAATTTCTCCAACATTTCGGGACGGATTTGCTAATCTGTCCCGATTTTTTTCGCAATAATGATTGACATTTCATTAAAGTGGGTATATAATTGATTGTGCAGGAAAGGAGATTTGACTTGAAAAACAAAAAAATATTTTTAAGTATAGCCGGTATGATAATTCTGATAGTTCTCGGAATCGTACTTAAAGACAATGCATTTGAATTTATTCCGGAAGAAAGCATTGTTTCAGAAAGTGAAATTTCAGAAATTCCCCAGTCTGATAATGATACGGAAGAATATTCCGAAGAAACTGAAATTATCACTTCCGCTAAACCCGATACCAGTTATTATAATTCTGAAACGGAAACAGAACCAATAACGGCAGACAATAATATTATACTCGAATCCGGTAGCTATACCACTCCCGAAGATGTTGCGGAATATATACATACATTCGGAACACTTCCACATAATTTCATCAAAAAAGATGATGCAATTGCACTCGGCTGGGACAGCAAAAAGGGCAATTTATGGGAAGTCGCTGACGGTATGAGCATAGGCGGAGACAGATTCGGAAACTATGAGGGACTTCTCCCCGATTCCGAAGGAAGAATATGGACAGAATGTGATGTGAACTATAACGGCGGTTTCAGAGGTGCTGAACGCATTATATTTTCAAATGACGGTCTTATTTTCTATACAAATGACCATTATCAGACTTTTGAACAGCTATATTAATTACAAAGTTTAAAGGAGCTTTTTTTATGGATACTGAAATTTTTCTGAGCAGACGCTTTTCACCGGCGGAACTGCATAAGGAACTTGCAGAAAAACTTGGATTTCCCGAATATTACGGAAAAAATCTTGACGCACTCTATGATTGTCTTAATGAAATAAAATCACTTAATGCTGATATATATATTTCCAATGAGAATATAAGCAACAGCACTATTGACGGCATACTTGATATATTCTATAAAGTTTCGGAGAAAAACAGTAATTTTTCTTTTTCAGTATATGACGAGGAATTTCTGAATATAGTAGACGAAAACGAACATGTTACAAACCGTATAAAACCACGTTCACTCGTACATCGTGACGGAGACGGTCATCTTACATCGCATATATGGATTATCCGCCGTGTTGATATGTCAATATACGTACTTTTGCAGAAACGTTCAAAGGAAAAATTATTCTTTCCGGATTTCTATGACGTATCATCAGCAGGCCACACATCAGCCGGTGAGGAATCAAGATATTCAGCAGTAAGGGAGCTTCAGGAAGAACTCGGAATTACTGCCGACCCCAGAAATCTTGAATTTATCGGAATGGAAAAGTCACTCAAGATATGCAATACAAGACTCGGAAAACGTACTGACAGGGAATTTGCATCAGTATTTATATACACAAAGCCCGTTGACATAAAAAACATTAAAATTGATAAGTCGGAAGTTTCAGAAGTCTGCTGGGTAGATATTGATGAATGTATCGCAAGAATAGATGATGAAAGCTTTCCGAACTGCCTTAGCCTTTCGGAGCTTAAAAGACTAAGAAAAAAAGTTCTGTAAAAATAAATTTAATGGAGGATTTTTTAATATGAGCTTTTCACCTATTGAAGTACTGAATTTTGTAGAGGAAAATGATGTTAAATTCATACGTCTCACATTCTGCGACATTTTCGGAAATCTGAAAAATATCGCAATTATGCCGAAGGAACTCCCGAGAGCTTTCAAACACGGCATATCATTTGACGCTTCCGGAATAACCGGAGAATGTTCGGACTTGTTGCTTGTTCCGGATATTTCAACCCTTTCCGTACTCCCCTGGAGACCAAAGTCAGGCAGAGTAGTCAGATTTTTCTGCAATATACAAAACGCTGACGGTTCGGAATATTCCGGAGATTTGAGAAAACAGCTCCACAATAAAATAATGTCACTCAATTCGGAAGGATATTCATGCGAATTTGCTACCAAATGCGAATTTTATCTTTTCAATCTTGATGACAACGGCGAACCGACTAAAATTCCGCATGACCATGGCGGTTATCTTGATGTTGCACCTCTTGACAAGTGCGAAAATACAAGACGTGAAATCTGTCTTTCACTTGAGGAAATGGGACTTAATCCAAAAAGCTCATGTCATAAGCATGGCTGGGGACAGAATGAAATTGACTTCAAAAAAAGCGAACCTGTTACCGCTGCGGACAATATGGTTCACTATAAAACAGTCGTAAAGTCAATAGCATCGCAGAACGGTCTTTATGCATCATTTATGCCGAGACCTCTCGGCAATCAGCCCGGAAGTATCCTGAATATATGCCTCGGCATAAAGAAAAACGGTACTGAAATTATCGGTTCTGACGAGGGAAATTATTTCATAGCGGGAATACTTAACAGAATACCCGAAATGACTGCTTTTCTTAATCCCTCAACAAATTCATACAAGCGTTTCGGAGTCGGATATGCTCCGCAGTACATAAACTGGAGTTTCAGCAATAATTCGCCTCTTATAAGAATTTCAAACGCTGTCGGCGAATCACCTACTATTGAGGTACGTTCAGCCGATGCAACATGCAATCCCTATATTGCATTTAATCTGATACTTTCCGCAGGCTTTGAGGGAATTAAAAACAAAGAGGAACTCCCTCCGGAATCCGAAACAAAAATAAAACTTCCCTTATCTCTTGCGGAAGCTTATGAAATCGCCTGCAAAAGCGACTTTATAAAATCAGTTTTAAACGAAAAAACAAGAACTCTTATTCTGAATAACATCTCGCATACATGGCGTGAATATACAATCTCAAAAGATAATTTTGAAGAAAAAAGATATTTTCCATTCATCTAATCAATAAAAACGGAGGCACTATTTTATGGAACGTGCATTAATAGTTTCAGGTTCGGAAAAGGGAATTGATGCCGTTGCACAATTACTGAAAAATGCCGGATATTCACAAATTACAGCAATCAACAGTGGAAGTGAGGCTCGTCGTCTGATAGATACGACAGAATACGAAATAATCATTATAAATACTCCTGTATCGGACGAATTTGGTCACGAACTTGCCGTTATGATGTCCGAATCCTCAACAGCCGGAATAATTCTTATATGCCGTGCGGAAATTGCAGATGATGTTTCCGATAAAGTCGGGGAATTTGGTGTATGCGTAGTTTCAAAACCCCTTAACCGTTCAGTATTTCATCAGTCATTAAAACTCGTTCAGGCTACAAGAGCAAGAATGCTCGGACTTAAGAGGGAGAATGTCAAGCTTTTAACGAAGATTGACGAATTAAGGCTCATAAACCGTGCAAAATGTGCATTAATGGAATACTTGAAGCTTACCGAACCTCAGGCACATCGCTATATAGAAAAACAGGCTATGGACAGCCGTCAGACAAGAAAAGAAGTTGCTATGAATATACTTTCAAGATACGAAAGATAATAAGGGCGGATTTTTAAAAAATCCGCCCGTTTTTTGTCATAATATACATACAGAAACAAAAATTTTTGTGTATTCCTACAAATTTAATAAATCACTGCAACAAAATATACTATTTACGACACTGTATTTATAAAAGGGGGGAATTATTGTGAATGATATTTCGGCAGTATCCTATATAAATGACGATGACAGCAGTTTTGAAAAAGATGTGAGGCTTGCAGTTGCAGGCGATACTGATGCATTTTCACGCCTTTATTCCCTTGTATATAAAGACATGTATCACATAGCAAGATATAATCTCCGGAACAGTCACGATGCAAGCGATGCGGTCAGCGATGCCGTTGCAGACGCCTTTGAATCCATTAAAAATCTCCGCAATGAAAAGGCTTTCAGAAGCTGGATTATGAAAATTCTTTCCGCTAAGATAAAGAAAAAACAGAAAGAATATTTAAACGATAATACATGCGAATATGAGGAAACTGTTTCAGAATCCGAGAATTTCAACTATGAATATCATGATTTGAAAATAGCTCTCGAAAGTCTTGACGAAAAATCAAAAATGATTCTTTCAATGTCAGTGATAAACGGATATACAAGCCTTGAAATTGCTAAAATATGCAGAATAAATCCGGCAACAGTACGGTCAAGGCTTATGAGAATAAAGAAAAAATTAAGGCTGAATCTTGAAGAATCAGACTGATGAAAGGAGAATTTTTTTTATGAACGACAGAGAGAAAATTAAAAAAATACTTGAATCAGAAGAAATTCCTGTACAGCTCCGCCCCGAAAATATTGACCTGATAATTAAATCAAAAAGACAGCAAAATGTTAAATATTCCGGAAAATCTTTCAGAAATCAGTATATAAAAATTGTTGTGGGGCTTGCAGTGTGTGCGATGTTCAGTACAGTGGGAATTTATGCAATAGAAAAAAAAGCTCCCGCATATGAAAAAACTTCCGAAAGCTTTTCAAAATCAGCAGATACAGCAGGATTCACGGATATTAATAAAAATTCGCAAAACAGTCTTTCTTCTATTAAAGGTGCTGAAAACTATGACGAAGTTTATGAAATATTCTCTGAAGTTTCAAAGAATTACAATAATTTTTACAATGCCGAACAGGAAAGTACTTCTGAAACATATAATCAGCTGGGCACTAAGAAACTCAATAGAGCCGTAACAGACGGTAAATCAATATTCAGCGTTGACGGTGACAGTTCATATGTAAATATAGCAAGTGTTAAAAACGGAGAATTTCTTTATAGGTATTCAATGGATATAATTGCAGATTTTTCCGAAATTTTACAGTCAGAAGTGTGCGGAATGTATATAACAGACAATAAGCTTATTGTAATATCCGAAAATATTATAAATGACAGAAACACTGTAACAACCATTCTAGCATATAATATAGCCTATCAGAATGAAAAGCCTGTGCTTGCATATCTCGGAGAATATTCTCAAAACGGAAATTTCAGCGATATACAAATCAACGATGATTATATCTATATTATAACCTCAGAAACAAAAGACCTTTCCTCAGAAATAAATTCAGAGGATTATGAAAAATATCTCCCCGAATATTATATAAACGGTGAAAAATATTATCCCGAACCCGAAAATATATATATTCCGTCAGATTTGCATGAACTTAATTCCGAGGAACTGAATACGGGATTTACAACAGCAGGAGCATTAAAAATCAATCAGGATTACGGAAATATCAATACTGACCGCAACGGCGATATATTTATTGAAACAGATATAAAAGCCTTTGCGAAATCTGCCGAATTTGTTTACTGCAGTGAAAATAATCTTTATGTAACAGTAAGCAACTATACAAATGCATATACTGAAAATACAGATATACTTAAATTTTCACTTTCGGACGGAAATATTATTCAGCAGTCAGTCGCAAATGTAAAAGGAATACCCATAAGTCAGATGTCTATGAATGAATACAATGACTATTTTGCAATTGCAGTAATGTATATTCCCGATACTCAGATTGTAAATACAAAATATGCCTTATATGTACTTGATTCGGATATGAATACAGTCGGCTTGCTTGATGATTTCAACAATATTCAGCAGGATATAAATGATTTCAGATTTTTTGAAGATACTGCATATGCTTTCACATATTCTGAACAGTCCGAACCCACTTTCGCAATAGATTTAAGCAACCCCGAAAATCCTTTATTAAATGATGATTTAAAGCTTATCTACGGCGGTTATATGCAGAGATGGAATGACAGTCTTATTTTAAGTTTTAATTCATTGCAGAATCAAAATATCTTTAAAATTTCTATGATTGAAAATAAAGATATAAATATCACAGCAGAGCTTACAGACAAGTCTGATGATTTGGCAATGTCAGGCTCTCCTGCACTTGAGGACAGTCAGTCTATGCTGACCGTTCCGGAAAAAAATATTATAGGCATACCATATTATTTGCAGAATTATTCTGATGAATTTGTGACACTCGTATATGAACTTTATTCCTTTGAAAACAATTCGTTCAATTACATCGGAAATGTTTCGGACTATGAAAACGAATTTTGTTATGGAATGAACAGGGCTTTATATATAGATGATTATATATATATAATTTGTGGAAAACAGTTTATATCATTCAGTATAGAAAACTGTGAAACGCTTGATATATGTCAATTTCAACGATGAAAGGAAGTTTTATTATGAAAAAATTCAAAAATTTTTGTATCTTCACATCAGCTCTGATGATGACTCTGAGTCTGAATGTTCCGGCAGTATCTGCTGTTGAATTTCAGCCGGTATCAGTTTCAACTGAAAAAACAGCTGTTGATTATCAGCAGAAAGCTTCCAGTCTTATGGGTGCATTGGATTACATCGACAAGATAGGCGGTGGAAATATTCCCTTTGATATGACTACTGCTTTCACAAATGATAATGGTGAGGAGTTCGCAAAGGTAGCTAAAACACAGTTTTCCACTACTTCCGATTTGCGTGAATATATGGAATCTGTTCTCACGAAAAAATTCATAAATTACAGATATTCGGGAATACTCGATACAAATGACCCCAGATACATCGACTATAAAGGCGTACTTTACGGAAAAACCTCCGCAAGAGGTTGCGGATTTGCCTGGACTTCAAAAGCTCCCGAAATTAAAAACATCACAGATACTTCTTTTGATATAGTCGCAGAATATGACAATTACGGTGCTGTTGACTATATGACGCTTAATGTAATTCTTGACAATGGCTCATGGAAAATCAATTCAATTTCAGAAATTGATTATAGTCAGAAAGCCTCCAGTCTTATGGGTGCATTGGATTACATCGACAAGATAGGCGGTGGAAATATTCCCTTTGATATGACTACTGCTTTCACAAATGATAATGGTGAGGAGTTCGCAAAGGTAGCTAAAACACAGTTTTCCACTACTTCCGATTTGCGTGAATATATGGAATCTGTTCTCACGAAAAAATTCATAAATTACAGATATTCGGGAATACTCGATACAAATGACCCCAGATACATCGACTATAAAGGCGTACTTTACGGAAAAACCTCCGCAAGAGGTTGCGGATTTGCCTGGACTTCAAAAGCTCCCGAAATTAAAAACATCACAGATACTTCTTTTGATATAGTCGCAGAATATGACAATTACGGTGCTGTTGACTATATGACGCTTAATGTAATTCTTGACAATGGCTCATGGAAAATCAATTCAATTTCAGAAATTGATTATAGTCAGAAAGCCTCCAGTCTTATGGGTGCATTGGATTACATCGACAAGATAGGCGGTGGAAATATTCCCTTTGATATGACTACTGCTTTCACAAATGATAATGGTGAGGAGTTCGCAAAGGTAGCTAAAACACAGTTTTCCACTACTTCCGATTTGCGTGAATATATGGAATCTGTTCTCACGAAAAAATTCATAAATTACAGATATTCGGGAATACTCGATACAAATGACCCCAGATACATCGACTATAAAGGCGTACTTTACGGAAAAACCTCCGCAAGAGGTTGCGGATTTGCCTGGACTTCAAAAGCTCCCGAAATTAAAAACATCACAGATACTTCTTTTGATATAGTCGCAGAATATGACAATTACGGTGCTGTTGACTATATAACGCTTAATGTAATTCTTGACAAAGGCTCATGGAAAATCAATTCAATAGGTGAAGAATCCGCTTATATTGCAAGGGCTAAGGAACTCCTCACAGCTTTAAATGATATTGAATGGCTCGGAGGAAGTTTCGTTGACTTTGATAAATCCACTGCTTTCACCGATGAAAACGGAAATGAATTTGCACAGGTAGTAAAATCAATATTTGTAAGTACGGCAACGGTCAGAGAATTTATGCAGAAAAATCTCACTGACAAGATGATTGCAAAACGCTATTCCGGCATTATCGGTACTGATGACCCCCGATATATCGACTATAAAGGCGTACTGTATGGAAAAACCTCCGCAAGAGGTTGCGGATTTGCGTGGGCGGATAAAACTCCGGAAATCAAAAACATAAAAGATACTTCCTTTGACATAGTTGCAGAATACGACAATTACGGAGCTACTGATTATATGACACTTAATGTCATTCTCAATGACGGAATATGGAAAATAGACAGTATTTCTGATGAAAATGCTGTATCTGAACTTGCCGGAGATGCAAACAATGACAGAAATATTGATATTGCCGATGTTGTCGCAATTGCTTCATATGTCGGAAATCCCGAAGAAAATAAACTTACCGAACAGGGTATAATTAACGGTGACGTTCATAACTCCGGAAACGGTCTTAACGCAAATGATGCACTTGCTATTCAGCAGTATCTCGCAAAGGTTATAACAAAACTTTAATAAAAGGGGGGTGTCATAGCCCCGAAAAGCCAAAAAACACTTCTGATTCATAAAAAATCAGAAGTGTATTTTTTTACTTTGATTTAAATTTAAACGAATCCTTTGATGTATACATAACGGTATCAGGTTCAATACGCCCTCTGACAACACAGCCTGCACCTATTACAGCACCTTTACATATATGAGTACCCTTCAGAATAGTTACATTTCCTCCTATCCAGACATTATCCTCTATAATAATAGGCTTTGTTACAAATTTATGCATAAAATCGTTATCCTTGTAGTCGTGGTCATTATCAAATATCAAAACATTGGGGCCGAATATAACATTATTTCCTATTGTGATTGATTCTCTGCATGTCAGAACGCAATTATTATTAAAAAAAACATTTTTTCCAATCTTAAGCTTTGCATTCTTCCTTACTCTTATACAGCAACCCGAATTTAAATTCAAATTTCCGTCATACTGAAACTCTGAACCCTTACTGCAAGACACGCATCTTTTTATTTTTAATTTTTTCATAATTTCTGACATGATAATACTCCAATCAAACTTTATGTTTTCTTAACTTTTTAGGCAAAATGACAAACAGATAATTAGTTTGTTTCAGAATTAACAGCATTATAATGTAAACAACTGATATAATTGCAAGCTTGACTAAAGCTGAGATTACAATATTAGAAATATTTATATAATAAATACCAGGTACAGAAACAGCTATTAATACTACAAAAATCAACAAGTCCGGCAAAAAGTTTTTAAGAAAGTAAGTGAATTTAAATTCAAATGCTTTTTTTATCAGAAAGAAAAATTCAATAAAAAATTTTGCAATAAGTCCGAAGGTTACAAAAAATGCAACATATTCAATTTTTCCGAAAAGACAGCCGATAATTATCATTGAAACTGTAACTATCATCTGAATAATTCCCGAATTGAACATCAGTTTTGTTTTTCCAAGGCTCTGGAATACTGAACCGGCTGTTGATGATACCATCTGAGACCATACTGATATACTTAGTATCCGGAAGCTAAGAACAGATGCTTCCCACTGATTTCCAAATACTATCAGCACAATTTCTCGTGATGAGAAAAAGCAGAACGCAGAAACAAAAACACCTAACAATGATAAAAGCTTAGTAACTTTTATATATTTATTATATATATAGTTTTTATCATTCTGATGGTCTGACAAAATCGGGTGAAGAACCGGAGATATAACGAATGTAAGATTCTGAACAGGATAAAGCATAAGTGTATATCCCTTGCTGTAATATGCAAGAGATTCATTTCCCATTAACTTGCCAATCAACAGATTATCAGTATTTCTTGAAAAATAATTCACAAGATTATAGCCAAACTGGTATGTACTGAATCCCATAACTTTCTTTATGCTTAACTTATTGTATTTTAAATGAAATTTTAAATTAACGCTTTTCATATTCCATAAAAACAGAATAAATGCTGAAGTTACTGACTGAAGAACAAGTGCATAATACTTGAATCCTATAAAAGCGAGTAAAATTGTTACTCCGCCCGTTACAAGCGTAGAAATAATATTTCTTATGGCAACTGTCACAAACTTCTTGTTTTTCATCAGAACAGCATTCGGAATCATATTCAGAGTATTAAACAGCACTGAAACAGACAATATACTGCATATTGAAAGATATACCTTATTTTTGTAGAAAAATGAAATCGGAACAGAGAGTATACAGAAAAAAACTGCAAGCATTATTCCCTGATAGCATGAATATGAAAATATATCATTGACTTCATCATCTGTAAGTTCCTTATTCTGAACCACAGCACTTCCAAGTCCCATATCCGCAAGAATATTAAAAAAGGATGTAAATACTGTAACTATGGCAACAACGCCGTAATCATTCGGTGATAACAATCTGGATAAAACTGCTGTAAAAACAAGGTTCATCAAAACTTTGCCGTATTTTGATACAGCATTTATCAGAGTTGCTTTTTTTATTGATACTGTTGACATTATGTTTTACCTTTCTTCAAATTAATCTGCAATCTGTTTTTTATATTTTCAGTCAGAATAAGACGCTTATATCTTTTTTCTGATATATAATTTGAATTCAATAATTCTTTGGTGAATAATATCAGAGTTATATTATTTATGACATTGTATCCGCCTGTTTCTACAATCAGAGTCAATGAAAAATATAAAGAGGCAAGCAACAGACCATAATTTTTACTTTGAACAGCATATTTATTTCCAAGCACTGATATAAGCAAAAAAAATGCAAATATCAGAATACCATATTCAACAGCAAGCCTTACATAGCCCATATCAAAAATCTGAGCCTGTATTCCGAGCATTTTTGCTCTTTCTGTACTTATTGTAACTATCTTGTGTCCAAAAAGAGAAAATCCATATTTTTCATAAAAATGGTGAGCCCAGTAAAGACGTGTTGAAAGAATTGTATCAATCATTCTTAAAAAAGAATTGCTTCTTTTATAAATAATTGCAAGAAAACAACAGCCGAAAGATATAAACAGCGGAAATGATGAAACAAGCTTATAATGCTTGTTAATAAATTTAATGACACGCTTGTTTTTTATCAGGAATAACAGCAAAAATGTAAATCCCATTGAAATAATTGAAGTTCTGCTCACACCGATTTTATAAATTGCAAACAGTCCCGAAAAAAATATAATTGAATGCCACCATTTAATTTTTTTGTAAAACAGCATCATAAATTCAGCAAATATTGAGCCTATAAGTACTCCGAAAATATTAACATGATTAAAGCCAAAGGAATATTTTTCATATCCGTTGATTTCAACTTTGACATTGTCAATTATACCGAGGAAAACTGAAAGCAGAACAAATAAAACAAGAGAAGTTCTCAGTATCAAGTCATATTTTATAAATTTTTCCGGTTTAATATTATCCTTTGCAGAAAGTGCAAAAAGTATAATCATCAGAATTTGCTGTGAATCCGACTTAATGGACGACAATGCAAAAATCCCCACAGAAATAATTATAGCAAATACTGACTTCATAGAATATCTTTCTATAAATATGACTGATACAAGAAGCAATAATACAGTTGATGCCTTAACAACGGAATCGATAGTGTTATAATCAAGTATATTTTTATAACTGCTGTCGTTTACAACAATATAATAAATCAGATAGATTGTCCATGCCAGATAGAAAAAGAACTTATTATATGTTTTCATTTTTTTTCACCTTATTTATAAGTATCTGATAAACTTTCTCAAAACTTTCAATCTGACGTTCTATGCTGTATATTTCGATATTATTCTTTATATTTTCAAAACTTTCCTTTATTTTTTCCCTGTTGCAGTAATCCCTCATAACTTTGACTAATTCGGAATTATTTCCGTTTTTATAGACAGTTCCGGCTTTTGTGTTGCTGATAATTTCGGGCATACCTCCGCAGTCGGAAACAATTGCGGGAAGTGCATGCAGATTTGCCTCAATAACAACTCTTCCAAAAGGTTCAGGCCATATTGAAGGTACTACCGCAACATCACATTCATCATAAACACGGCTTAATTCTGCATTGTCAAGCTTTCCATGTACAATTATTCTGTTGTTTTTTTCGGATTCCTTTTTAACATAATCCAGCAGAGAACCTGTTCCGCATATATGAAGTTCTGTATTTTCCATACCAAGTTCATTGAATGATTCTATCAGATGAACGATTCCCTTTATTTCAATAAGCCTGCCCGCAAAAAAGAACTTATAAAAATCAGAATTTCTGTTGCTTTTAAGACTGATTATTTTATCAAGCTGTTCCATATTGATTTGAACACTGTTAAAAATACATTTTTTTACATCAGCATTTCTGAAATTATTGTTAATCAGAGATGTATTTAACGTATAATTTGAAGGTGAAGTTACACCTGAAACAAACTTGCTTGTATACTTCACATATATTCTGTGCATTTTCAGAACAGCATTATTAACCTTATGTCCGTATATTACCGGAGAGATAACAGCGGTATCTCTTATTGTATGGACAACAGGAATATTATTTTTATATGCCGTTTTCCAAATCAGCGTTGACATTCCATAAGTAGAATTTGTATGTATGACATCGGGCTTAAAATCTTTCAGAAATTTATCAAAGCAATCAAGTGTTTTTTTATTATAATAACAGATGAGTTTCTGTCTGACTTTCTGAAATTTGCTTAATCCCTTTTTATTGTAGCTGAAACCGTATAAATCAAAGTTGCCCGAATCGTGACGGAATATTTTAACTCCGTTATATTCCTCAATACTACCGTCAGGTTCTTTGGAATCTATGCAGAAAACGCCGACTTCATGTCCGCTTTTAACAAAATTTTCAGCCAGAAGCTTGACACTCTGTTCTGCACCGCCCTGCATATTAGGATAATAAAAAGTATTAACTATTAAAATTCTCATTTTTCAGCTCCGCTTTAATTACTTTTCCAATGATTTTTTCAAATAATCATATGATGATTTTCTGTTTTTTTCCATAATCAAATCGGTTTTCTGCCAGTCAACAGGCTTAACCGCTGATATATCCTCATAACATTTTACTATTCTGTTATCCATTCCGTTTTCACTGATAAGTGAAACAAGTCTCTGCATCTGAGCTTTTCCCTTTTTCGGAAAAACATAAAATTCCTTATGATAAATTATACTGAAAACAGATGCGTGGAATGAATCAGTAATTACATAATCCGCATTTCTGATATAGCTTACAAAATCAGCCGGTGATGCGTCCCATACTTTTTTGTCGCCAAATATAAAGTCATATTTTTCTGTATATTCTGCCTCAAGAAAAGGAAATGTTACAATTCCG
The DNA here is from genome assembly GCA_945910815.1 of uncultured Clostridia bacterium. Lineage (GTDB taxonomy): Bacteria > Bacillota > Clostridia > Oscillospirales > Ruminococcaceae > Ruminococcus. The sequence continues at coordinate 10,457 of CAMDZD010000006.1, read as the reverse complement.
AGATTTTTTTCCTTTGCAAATTTTTCAACAGCCTTTCTTGCAGACTTGTCACATCTCAGAAAATACACAAAAACATATGGCTTGCAGTCGCTGAAATTTTCAGATATATTATCCCATACAGTTTTTTTAACAAGAAGTGTAGGGTCAACAACCTTGATACACTCCTTATCTTTCAATACACTGTTCAAAAGTTTTGTACCGCCTAATTCACGGCATGATATTCCGCTGAAATCAGAAAGATTTTCCCTGACAGTTTTCTGTTCGGTTTCTGAAAGTTCCTCTACTCCGATACTTGGAGCATATGCAATTTTTTTCTTTGATTTATCGGCAAATTTCAGCCAGTAAATACTGTCAAGGCTTGTAAGCTTAGGATTCCATATCTGGTCACTTCCGCATATAAAAGTATCATAAATTTTATTTGTTTCAGCTATATTTTCGGAATTATAGCTTTTTTCCGAAACTTTAAGATTTTTACTTATAAAATTCTGCATTGCCGATGTTCTGTTTTTAAGTTTCGGAAACATAAATCTCCAGAAAGTACGCTTTAATGTATTCAGAAAGCCAATCTGTTTGATTTTTCTGAAAAAATTCTTTGCATTTGCCGGATTTTTATCATACTGGGAAATTATTTCATATTCAACATCATCAAATTCATTCAGCACCTGTTGCAGAGCATACGCCTGAAGAATTGAACCATAGTTATTCCTCCACCATGTAATTATACCTGTCTTCATAAAAATCACCCTTTAAGAAATTTCGTATAATAATCCCGCAACAATTCTGCACTTTTTGTAATATCATATCCGGCATCAGCAATCCTGATATTGTTATCCTCACAGCATTTTTTTCTGTCAGTTTCCGGCAGAATTTTATTTAAGGATTCTATCTGGTTTACCCATTCAGCCGTATTGTCAATTCCAATATATTTTATAGTGCCGGTAAGGTTTGCCTCAACCGCAACTTTATCAGAAACAAGACATGGCAGACCTGCACTCTGAGCCTCAACAAGAACGACCGGCAATCCCTCATAAAGTGAAGGCAGTACAAAAATATCCATAGCCTGCATATACTTGCAGACATCGGGAGTTTTTCCAAGAAATATAACACTTTCAGAAATACCGAGACTTTTAACCTGAGCTTTAATCTGCTCCATCAATGCACCATCGCTGATAAGCAACAGTATATAGTCAGGATTTTTTTTCAGAAGGTCTGCAAACATATTTATAAGAAAAACATGATTTTTCTGTTCTATAAAGTTTCCCACATGACCAATAACCGTTTTATTTCCGGCTTTAAGCTTAGCTCTGTATTCATCTCTCAACGGCTGGCTGAACATATATTTTTTTGGTTCAATACCGTTTTTAAGTTCAATAAAATCTTTATTTCCAAAGAGCCATTTTCCTGCATCCTGTCCGCATGCAAAACCATGAGTATAACATTTTCTGAAAACAGGATTCAGCAGTTTATGCAGAAAAATATGATTGCATGTAGTATTATGAGAATGTACTATTCTTACAGGAACTTTTGCAAGCAATGACGGCAACACATCTACAAGCATCATAGAACTGTTGCCGTGAATATGAACTATATCATATTTTTCATTTTTAAGCAATTTATACAATGAACTGAAATATTTCAAAGGATTTCCTTTTCTGTTCAGAAAATATACTTCTGAACCGTTTGAAATAAATGCTTCTTTGTATTCGTCACTTATTTCATTTGGAACGGCTATATCTATTGTCATATCAGTTTTATCCATATTTCTGTAATAATTCAGAATTACAGACGTTATTCCGTTAAATCTGAATCTGACAGTAGTAATTATTAAAATCTTCACAATACTGCTCCTCTACCGAAGAATTTTTTTAAGCTGTCTTTTCAGTCCCTTTGGAATAAGGCTCTTTACATAGCCGGTATATTTTTTTATTCCGATATTTTTATTAAAACGGCTTTCAACAGCCTCCCAGCCGGATTCTGCATAAAGGCGGAGAATATCTTCTCTTTTTGAATCGTATTTGCTCGGGTGATTAAGCTGTGCATTTCCACGTGACGCTTTTTCAAATGAGGATTCATAAAGTTCAAAGAAATCCTTGTTCTTTTCAACAGTATCAATACCCTTCTGAGTATTTGCAATTATTACTGAAATACCCTTTGATTCATCTATACCGTTTTTTCCGAGAAGTTCGGGGTGTTCCTTTTCTATTCCCCAGAAGTCCCCTATTGAAATATCACCTGTTCTGTTTTTGCATGCATATTTGCAGGAATAACAGTTTTTTCTGTAAATCAGTCCATGTAAAAAGTAGTATATATATGAAGATGATGTACATAAAGCCTTGATTTTCTTTTTATCAGATGTAAAAGCTGTACCGTTTATTCCCCAGCCGTAACTCTTGTCACGGAAAGAAAAATCATTTATTTTTACATTCTTTCTGTTTTCAAGAACTTTAATATAATCCTTAAATGCCCTGTTTGAAGGAACACCATGACAAATAAGGTCAATTGTGAAAAGGTTTTCATAATCTTTTCCAAGATACGCTTTAAGTCCTGCAACCTGACATGGACAGCCCGAAAAAAGAACTCTTTCACCGCTGTTAAGCATTTTCTTTATATCTCTGAAAATCAGGTTTGTACTGCTCTGTGTATATTTTGAACCCTGAAGCTTTTTAAGTTCTTCGGAATTGCGTACAGTAATATGATTAAGATTAAAATTGCTGTCAAATCCTGCACCCACAGCACAACCGCCGTTTTTTACTGTTTCATTTGCAAGAGTATAAAAAACTCCGCCCGATGCAGATTTTTCAAGCTTTTGTTTATCCTTTGATACTGCAACCCATGTTTTCAAGGGAGTATTTGTTTCGGTAATATTCTGATATGCACAGACTTTTTTGCACATATGACAATCGATACAGAGATTTTCATCAATACTCGGAAATAAAAAGCCGTATTTATCCTCTTTCATACTTACGGCATTTTTAGGGCACACATTTACGCAAGCTCCGCAGGCACAGCATTCATCATTTTTATTATATAATTTTTCCATTTTTTTCTACTCCAAAATACTAACGAACACTGAAACTATTCAGCTCTGCCATAATTTTTTCGATATATTTTTTTGATTCGATTCTCTGCTTGTCAAGAATATTTTCAACATCATTAAAGTTAATTTTTTTCAGTACCGTATCCAGTTCAGGGAAATCTTCGCTGCCTCTGTTTTCAAGGCAGGTAAGCTTAAGGATACTTCTTAATCTTGAACTTGCCTCCTCAGGATAAAGAACAAAAAAGTCTGTATGAAATATCAGCGAAAAAGCAGTTGCATGGAATGAATCGGTTATTACACATCTTGCATTTTTTATAAGTCCGAGATAATCCTCCACCGAAGGACACCATTTTAATCTTCCGCTTCTGACAATATCATGTATGTTATAGCTTATATTAAAGACCTTGCAACCGAGCTTTTCAGCAGTTTTTTTTGCGAGAGTATCGATTCTTTTATCATGATGAAGATTATATGTAAGGACGTATTCTTTTCCGGAATAAATATCAGAAGCATAGTTTTTCCAGAAATCCATATTAAAGCAAAGCGTAGGGTCAAGGACATGAGTGCTGTTGATACCTATTTCCTGCAATATCTTAACACCCTGTGATTCTCTTACAGAAATATGTCTGTATTCAGACAGCATATTTCTGACTGCATTTTTCTCATCATCATTAAGAGAATCAGAGCCTATACTTGATGCAAAAGAGAATTTATATTCAGATTCCGGAACGAAGTCAAGATAAAACGGTGTATCGATACCCTCATTCCAATGGCTGTTCCATACCTGGTCACTTCCGGTACAGTAAGCATTGCTTTGCAAAGGATAATTTTTTATCTCCTCAGCATTTCTGTAAGTTTCCTCAGATGTTTTTATATACTTTTTCAGAAACTTATCAAAGACAATTTTCTTTTTTGCATATGAAAAGCACATTATCACTCTTGCACCGGTAAGCAGAATAATATTTTTTTCAAGCCTACTGCTTTTATGCTTAAGTCTTTTTAAAAGTCCAGGACTTGTATATCTTTCTGGATAATAATCTATTATTTCCACATCTGCTCCATAACTCTCTAACAAGCTTTGTGTTGCAAGTGTCTGGAGAGATGAACCGTAGTTTCTTACTCTGTGTAAAGTAATTACAGAAACCTTCATATTTTACTCCCGTTCGCTAAAAAACTTTTAATGGTATCAATCATAATATCGTTTCCGGATACATATGAATTAAATTTATGTGTTTTAACATCTTCTATAATCTTGTATAAATCATTGACTTCCAAAGTCATAAAGACATAATTAAGTTCCGAAAAAGTTTCGGCAATTTCCATTTGATGATTGTCAACGTGTTCGCCGAATTTTGCAAGACGAGGTACAACAATCACTTTTTTTCCAAGCATAAGAGCTTTGATTATAGTACTCACACCACTGTGAGTTATTACAATATCAGACTTTTCGATTTGATTATTAAACTCATCACTGTTGAGAAAAGCTTTTGATTCAAAGTTTCCGGGCATATAGTCTGAATTACCGCTTTGTGCAAAGATTTCTTCTTTAATAAGACCTTTTCCTTTCTGCACATCAACAGCTTCGATAAGCCTGTTCATTTGAAATTTCTGAGTTCCAAGTGCAACAAAAATCATTAAAAAATACCTCCGGTATACTTTGCTTTCGGGTAGTATTTAAGCATTGATTCCCACTGAACTATAAACAAATCAGCAAAAGGGTAAACAAGTCTGCCGGTAAGAGACTTCTTGTTTACTCTTGCAAAGGATTCAACGTATATAATTTTTGATTTTTTTCTCCCAATAAAGCAGAAAGGAAACGACAATAAAGCACCTGTTGTAATAATGACATCAGGTTTTTCGTTATTTATAATTTTTTTAGCTTCGCAAAACAATCTGAAGAACTTTTTTAAAAAACCTTTTTCCTTTCTGTTAATCTGCGGTAAAGTATATAGCTTGTATCCTTTAAAATCTTCAGCCTGACTTCCCTGTTCGGTAACAAAAAAAGAATCATTATCTTCCGCAATTTTTCTGAGACAAAGTAATTCTTCCCAATGTCCGCCCGATGAAGAAACAAAACATATTTTCATATAATATTTTCCTCTAAAAAATCAGTCTCTCCTGAAAATATCACGAGTATAAACCTTATTTTGAACGTCATCAAGACAGCAGTCATATCTGTTTGCAATAATCGAATCAGACATTGACTTGAATTTTTCAAGGTCATTGACAACGGCACTTCCGAAGAAGGTATCCCCATCATTAAGCGTAGGCTCATATATAATTACATTAGCACCCTTTGCCTTGACTCTTTTCATAACTCCCTGAATGGAACTCTGACGGAAATTGTCGCTGTTTGACTTCATAGTAAGTCTGTAAACTCCTATTGTAACAGATTTTTCCTTTGATTTGTCATATGCAGAATTATTATCATAAGCATAGTATCCTGCAAGCTGGAGAACTCTGTCGGCAATAAAATCCTTTCGGGTTCTGTTTGACTCAACAATAGCCTCAATAAGATTTTCCGGAACGTCCTTATAATTTGCAAGGAGTTGCTTTGTATCCTTTGGCAGACAGTATCCGCCGTATCCGAAGCTTGGATTGTTATAATGTGTACCTATTCTCGGGTCAAGACAGACTCCGTCAATTATCTGCTGTGTGTCAAGACCTTTCATTTCAGCATATGTATCGAGTTCATTAAAATAGCTTACACGCAGTGCAAGGTAAGTATTTGCAAAAAGCTTGACTGCCTCTGCCTCTGTAAATCCCATAAACAGCGTATCAATATTTTCCTTTATTGCACCCTGCTGGAGCAGTTCCGCAAATTTATGTGCTGAATTTAAAAGTCTTTCATCATTAACATCAGTGCCGACTATAATACGGCTCGGATAGAGATTATCATAAAGTGCCTTGCTTTCACGGAGAAATTCGGGGCTGAAGATTATATTCTTTGAACCTGTTTTTTCTCTTATTGATTTTGTATATCCTACCGGAATTGTTGATTTTATAATCATAACTACATCAGGATTATACTTCATAACAAGTTCTATAACTTTCTCAACGGCACTTGTATCAAAGAAATTTTTCTGGCTGTCATAATTTGTAGGTGTTGCGATAATTACAAAATCCGCATCAGTATATGCTGATTCCGCATCAAGCGTAGCTGTGAGGTCAAGTTCCTTTTCAGCAAGATACTTTTCAATATAATCGTCCTGAATAGGAGATTTTCTGTTATTTATCAGTTCAACTTTTTCCTGAATAATATCAACGGCATATACAGTATTATGTTGTGCAAGAAGCACTGCAAGGCTTAAACCAACATAGCCTGTACCTGCAACTGCAATTTTCAGTTTCTTATCCAAAATTACCCCTCCGGATTCTGTTCTGTTTTTTAATTAATGTTATATTTGTTTTTGTTATAACCATATAACTAACTAAAAGTATAGCATACATTAAAGTTATTGTCAATAGGCAAAATAATGATTTCAACAAAACAAAAATTTAAAAAAATCCTTAAAATCATCAGCATACCTTTGATTTTTTGGTTATAGATTTCCATAAAAAGGCATATAATCAAACAGTAAAATAAAGCATTAAGGAGTATTCTATGAAAAATATCAGTAAAAAAACTGCCGGAAAAATAGTCTGCCTTTTATGTGCAACAGGAATTACAGCTACGGCAATACTTCTTTCCGGCAGAAAAAAAGACGATGCTATTACAGTTTCACGCACCTACAACGATTCCGACAAACCGATTATTATTCTTGATGCAGGTCACGGCGGATGTTCTTAAACTTAGTTTGGAAAATGCAAAAGCTCTGTATCTGCTTTGTACAGAGCTTTTTATAATTATATTAAAGCTTAAAAAGTTCCATAAGTTCTTTACGGCTGAGAGAAGGAATATTTACGGAATCGGTGTTGAGGATAGATTGAGCAAGACTATTCTTTTTCTCCTGCATCTGCTGGATTTTTTCCTCAATGGTGTTCTTGATAATCAGTTTGTAAACCGTAACCGTTTTAGTCTGACCAATCCGGTGAGCTCTGTCAGTAGCCTGATTCTGTGCGGCAACATTCCACCACGGGTCAAAGTGAATGACAACGTCAGCACCCGTCAGATTAAGTCCCGTACCACCAGCCTTCAATGAAATCAGAAAGACAGGAACATCACCCTCATTGAAATCATTTACAAGTTCAAGTCTTTTTGCTTTAGGAGTGCTTCCTACAATAGTATAAAACGGAATATCAGCGTTTCTCAGGTCATGGGAAATAAGGTCAAGCATGGAGGTAAACTGAGAGAATATAAGTATTCTGTGCTTTCCGTCAATTGCATTTTTCACAAGTTCCAGACAAGCTTCACGCTTTGCAGAGCCTCCGGAATAATCTTCAAATACGAGTGACGGGTCACAGCATATCTCCCTGATTTTAGTAAGCTCTGCAAGAACCTTTAATTTATCCTTCTGAAAATCTTCATCATTTTCCTCATTAAGCATTTGCTGTATTCTGAGAACTTGTCCGTCATACAACTGCTGTTGTGCTGCTTCAAATTTTGTATACTGAGTTTTCTCAAGTTTATCAGGTAAATCTTTTAAAACATCGGTTTTAAGACGCCTTAAAATAAATGGTGAGACGATTCGGCGTAATCTCTGTGCAGCATTTTCATCATTGTGCTTGACTATCGGAATTTCTATTTCTGTTCTGAAGGTTTCGTAACCATAGAGGAAATTAGGCATGAGATAATCAAAGATACTCCATAATTCGCTGAGACGGTTTTCTATTGGTGTACCTGTAAGAGCAAAACGATGCTTGCTATGTATGAGCTTGACGGATTTAGCCGCCGCTGTGGCGTGATTCTTAATATACTGAGCCTCATCGATTATCTGATACAGGAAATTTTTATCCTCATACTCGGCAATATCACGCTTTAAAAGGTCGTATGAAGTAACAGCCGCATCATACTGTTCAATCTGAGATATGAGTTTTTTTCTTTCAGATGCATTTCCGGAAATAGTAACTACTTTTAAATCAGGGGCGAATTTACGGAATTCCTCAAACCAGTTATATATAAGTGAGGAAGGACATACGATAAGTGATGTGCCATTCTGCTCGCCCTTTTCCTTTTTTGACGCTAAAATAACTGAAATTACCTGCAGAGTCTTTCCAAGTCCCATATCATCGGCAAGAATACCCCCGAATTTATATGTTTCAAGAGTTCTAAGCCATTTGTACCCGTATTTCTGGTATTCTCTCATAATGCCCTGCAATTCTTCGGGAGCTTCAAAATCGGAATCATTTACTGTTTTAAAGTTTCTGATAAGCTTTTTATAGCAGTTGTCTCTGTTGGCATATATTTCATGACATTCCTCAAGCATCTTATCAAGATACAATGCACGATAAGCAGGAATCTGCATTTTACCCTTTGTAAATTCCTTGGCACTGATGTTCATTGCTTCCATCATAAGACTAAGCTCATTGATTCTCTCGTCTATCTGAATGAAGTCACCATTTTTAAGCAGATGATATTTTTTCTTTTTACGGTAGCTTTTAATTATGTCAAGAAGCTCTTTCGGGGAGAAATCCGTGGAGGTTATTTCAAGATTCAGAAGGTCATTTTCAATAGATACTCCCATTGAAAAATTATAATTTTTCTTGATATGCATCGAATCAAAGCTGTCAGTGGAGTGAACCTGACCATACATCATCATTTCATCAAGACCGTTCGTAAGGAGTTCATAAATAGTGTCGCTGTCGGAAATATCGCATATGAGTCTCTTATTTTCGGGTTCCGGAATGTAAAAATACTTCATTGCGACTTTAAGTGCAGCCTGTTCTCTGTTCACATCACGAAAGCTCTCAACTATGCCTATATTTTTAAGGTGGTCAGTAAAATCAAATTCTTTTCCGTTATATACAACTCTCGGATAGCAGGCAGGAATACCGTCTGCCGCATCAAGATAATAATGTATCTCAGCCGATGGAGGCATATATTTTAAAACACTATGCAATTCAACATCACTGAATGAAATATACTTCTTTATCTGAGGAAGAGTATTATATATGAATTCTGAAACACGTTTTGAACCGATATGAAGCTTTTTTTTCTGCTTCGGACTGCAAAAAAGAGTGTCATTTTTTATTATTCTTATAAAATCCGAAAGCTCATGAGGAATCTTGTTAAAAGCATAAACTCCGTCTTTTTTACTGATAGTATAAAAAAACTGATTGCCTCTGTACAGCTTTGGCAAGTTTATCTCTGTATCAATTCCGTCAAATTCTTTATTAATGCCTCTGAATGATGGAGTAATTCTCATTTTAATTTTTATATTCTCTTCTGATTTCTGAACAGGAAGGTCATTTAATGTTACTTTTTCATGGAGAATATCGTATAGTTTGTCCAGCATTGATTCATCAAATACTATGGTATCCTTGGAAATCGTGCTTATTGTTTCATAGATATATTTGTCTCTGAGCTTTTCATTTATTAATTCTGTTTCATGAATCCACTGTTCAATGGCATTAAGAACTTTCTTCGATTCGGGAGAAAAGTCACTTTTGGAAAAGTCAAGTTCAACAAGCTTGCCGAGTTTTAATGTTTCGTTATTATGGTATTTTTCGAGCAAATCATAAAAATCCTTGACTACATACATTTTCTTTTGGTTTCCCACTCTGAAAATGCCGTATAGTCCGTCTTTAGAATTTCGTAAGGAATAATTGTATGGTGCATTAAAATTCAGAGACATTTCCAGAATTGCATCTTCTTCTTTTTTAAAGGATTCTTCGGCAGAGAGCTGCATTCTGCTGAATGAATTTATAAGCATTGATGCATCATAATCAGTTGTATCTCCGGGATTGTATTCTTTTATATACTTATTCAGAGCCAGCATTGCAGATATTTCATACTTGCACGGCGAACGGTAAAAATCTGTCTGGTCATAATATCTGTGACCGACATGCTTGGGACTGCATAAAATACTTAGCATATCATATTCATTTGCATTTATTATTACTGTATGAATCGTGCCGTCAAAATCAGTTATCTCTGTCTCAAAATTTATTAAATTGTTTTTTATCTTTTCAAGTTTAACAGCTTTTATGACAACACGATTATTCTCAAATAATTTTTCAGCTTCATCAAGGACTTTTTTATCACGAAAGTAAAAATGAGATGTTATATTCTCCATGTGGAATGTATATCTGCTATTGTCATCGACTTCAAATAATTTATAGGACATTCTTTTCTCCTCGCTCTCATGCTTATCTTTATATTCATAGTATAACACATATTCATATGCCTTTCAAGAGTTTTTAAAAAGTTATTATTACTATGTTTATGGTGATGTCCATTTGTTCAGCATTAATACCCTCTGTTTTTATAGCAGTCCTAAAAATTATCACCTCAGACCAACAGCAGAAAACCATCCTATGC
>CAMDZD010000005.1 GCA_945910815.1 uncultured Clostridia bacterium | reverse complement strand
AAATTGAGGTTCTTCGTAAGCCTTTCCGACTGTTTCAGGAATTTTTACTTCCTGTGCGGACGGTTTATTAAATTCTGGTATAATATATTTTTTACCTTTTGTATGCGGAATAATTACTTTGATTTTCTTAATTTTTTCCTGTTCAGGTTCTTTAAATTTCGATTCCTTAACTTCAGCAATTTTCGGGAATGATTTTAATTCCTGTTTTTTTAGTTTAATTTCATCTAATCTGACATTTGCGAGTCTTTCTATTGTATCAATAAACTTTGTTCTTGCCTGATATTTTTTATATTCGAGAAAATAATATTCTTTTTCTTCTTCTGAAAGAAGTTCAATTTCCTTATCTGTAAGAATTTCAAATGGCATTAAAATCACTCCTTTTTAGGTGAAATATTCGGTAATCCCCGAAAGGGAACTACCGAATACTCTGATTATTAAAGATTTTTACTTGCGAGCCTCTCTGATTTGCTCTGCAATATTGTGGTCTACCTGTGCGAAATGAACACGGTTTGTTTCAAGAAGATTTCCGAGACCCTTAACCGTTTCGCCGATTCCGCTTTCACCTGATACAAACGGTTCATAGGACTGTTTGAAAAATTCGATGAGTTCGTCATAAACTTCTCCGGACATACCGTTTATTGCATTTTTAAAAGCTGTTACAAAGTTATCTCCGGCTGTTGCAAGATTTTTACCTGCTGTATTAATGCTTTCAACAGCATTTTTTAATACTTGATTATTTACTGTACAATCTGCCATAATTTTCCTTCTTTCTGAATTTTACTGATTGTTGATTTCTGCAAGACATTCGTCAACTCCGCTTTCGCCCGGGAGCTGTTTCAGTGCGGATTCGCACATTCCACGAAGTGACTGGAGCATTTTAATAAGTGAACCTTCATTGTTAAGCATAGGGTCAATTTTTGTGTTGTAAAAATTACGGAATCCGTTTGAAGCAGAACCGTTAAAAGATTCGGCAGTAAGTGTTGACATTGCGTTTGAAATGTTTCCGTATTCTGTTTTTACTGTTGCCATATAGTCGTCAATTGCACTTATAGCATTTTCCATCATTGCACTTGTGATATTGATTTGACCGGTTGCACCCATTGTTCCTGCTGTTCCTGTTGTTTCATCAGCCATTTTTTTAAATCCTCCTGTTTACTTTTAATTATTTATTTAATTCCTGAAATCCGATAAAAATATCTTTATAATATCCCGTACCTATAATAGTATTAAGAGTATCGGAAATCTGATTTATTACGAGTCCGAGATTATCTATCGGCTCAAGAATTACATCTTGTACTGCTAAATCCAGTTCATCACCGGATTCCGATTGCAAAGCCTCTGACAGACCTTTATAGAGTTCACTGAGATTTGTTCTTAATGTTGCAGTTCTTTCTTTTAATTTTTCCATTTCTTCGGAGGCAGTTCTGAAAGCCTCCTCATTAAGTTTTACATCTTTGGAAAGCCATGGCATTTTTTTAACTCTCCTTTTCAGCTGATTCCGCCTTGCTGATTTGTTCAAGCAAAGGCTTTCTGACGGATTCCGATAAACTGTGGCAATAGTTTCTTGCCTCGCTGTATTCTCCCAAATCAATATAGCATTGTACCCTGTAAGAAACGGCAGACAAATCGGACGGGTCTTTAATTACAGCTCTCCTGTAATATTCTATAAGCTTTTTATAAAGTTCAGAAGCCTTTTCATTTTCGCCCATATCAGCATATGTTTTTGCCTCAAGATACTTTCCGACATGTGCAATCTGAATATTATTCCTGTCCTTTATTTCATTTACATATCTGAGAACATTTTTATAATCCTTAAGTCCTGTATATGCACTTATGTAAAGCATATAAACACGTTCCCTTATTTCATCGGAATAATTAATAGGTTCATTGACATCAAGCTTATATGTTTCCTTTGTTTCAGATTCTGAATTATTATCCTTTTCATATAAAGCTGATTCTGAAAGCATCTGAAGTTCATCTTCGCTATACTGCTGATAATCGGAATTTTCAAAATATGATTTATCTTCGGGGTATTCGGTTTTCAGCACTGATTCCATAACAAGAAAACCGCTGTTGAATGACTGTGCGGGAGAATTTACGGCATTCAGTATATTTACGGCATAATTATACATATATGCCTTGTTTTCTTCGCCGTCAGCATACTGTGCAAGCTGAATGTATGTATCGGCAGACTGTATATAAGCATTTACAACTTCATTTATATCCGGCTTTGATTCTTTGAGACCTTTTGAAATTGTTTCAATAATACCGGAGAGATATTCAGCTTTTTTATCCTCATCGTTTTCCTTTTCGTATTTTGCATGAAGTAAATCCGCATAGTCAAAATAGAAATCCATAGGCAGATTTTTTTCGTTTTCCGTCATAATTTCCTGTGCTTCGGAAAGTTCATCAACGGCATCTTCAAAGCGTTCAAAATGCATATAAAAGGTATATGCAAGCTTGTATCCGCTGTAATCAAGCGGAGCAAGCTGTTTAATCTGATTGACTGTTAAAACTGCCTTTGAGATATTGCCTGCCATTGAATATGAAAGTGCCTTGTACATCAGAAGTTCAATATCGGGTTCGAGATATTTCTGTGCTTTTGTGAAGTTGGCAGCGGCATCTTCATATCTGCCTATGTCGTAATCAACCAATGCAAGCGTGCGGTACATTCCGCCACGGTAATCATCGGAACAGTTAAGTCTTTCCGCCTCTGCGAAAGATTCGAGAGCTTCCGCCGGCTGTTCGTTGCTACCGTAAGCAATACCGAGTTCAACATATCTGTTTCCGTTATTCACATCACATTCAACGGCTTTTTTGAAATAATGCACAGATTCGGAAGTTTTTCCGAGTGCCTGATATGATTTTGCCATAAGCTCATAAGGTTCGGGATTATCTGGTTCAAGCTTTCTTGCCTCTTTTGCATAGGATATAGCTTTTTCAAAATCGGCTGTAAGAAATGACATTGTACCGTATGATATTGTTTCTTCAAAATTCATTGTGTAAAAAACACCTCCGACATATAGGACTCATCTGAACCATAATATTTTAATTCAGGTGATATGCAAATCGCAATGTTGTTTTGTGACATTATATCATCAGTTTCACCAACAGATACTATTAAAGCAAAATCGCCGTTTTTTTTGAATACAAGCGAAACAGGTTTGAAAGGAACATTATTCATATTAATGTCACCAAATTCCGATTTCAATATATTTTCAATGTTTTCTTCAATGCTTTTTAAATTGTTTTTATATTTTTGAAAAGAGCTTTTCTGTTCATCTGTAATATTCTTTTTTCCATCGTTGTATAATTCAACATCAACTGAAAATGATGAATTGAACAAAGAAATTTCAGCAGTTCCTACCCATTGAAAATCACAATAAACTATTTTACCAAAAGTATCATCTATAACGATTTCTTTCTGTTTTTTTTTCTTAAAATTGAACATCATAAAATCTCCAGTACTTAATTTTCAATAGCGTTCATTGTTACTGATGAAACACCAATGATAGTTTGCCTTGCAAACAATTTGTCGATATATTTTATTTTTAATATTTCCTGCATTATATGTTCTCTGCCTCCATTATGTCCAATCAGTTCATGTAACTGTTTTGGCACTAAATTTTCGTGTATTAAATCAAAGTTTTCATGAAATGTAATGTCGGTCAGATTGATAATAGTTTTAGTTCTGTCAAAATTTTTATTTAAAGCTTCTTGAACTTTAGAATTTTTATTGCCATAGATTTCGCTGATTAAATCTTGTTTGAACCTCTTATTATTACCAGTATCCAAGAAACGCATTAATTTATTATCATAGTTGTCCTTTGTTCCGCTTAATCCTAAATTTTTCATATTAAACCCGTCTTCTTTTCCCAATGTTTTAATACTAATAGCATCCCAATCAACATCTATATAACCATTTTTGTCTGTTAAAGGAACAAAATCGTAGTTAGTTCCAAGACGTTTATTTGCAGCGTCAATAGCATCCGTTGCTTTAGAAGTTTTAGGAAACATTTTCATGTTATTTATATCTATATTCCAATGCATATCATTTTTATTATTAATTATGTTATTTGGTGCTCTTCCGTTCAGGACTGAATTTCCATTTATTTTCCCGATGTTCCATAGATTTTCTATGTCATCGATACCAGTAACGCTTTTAAAACTTTTCCAAGTTGTAGTTCCTAAGGTTTTAAATATACCATTATTCTTACAAGCATTTTTAAATCCGACAAAACCTTGCTTTATATTTTTAGGAATTTCTTTTATGTTTTCTTTTAACATTGACTTTGACGCTTCAATAAATGTCATTTTTCCCACAGTCTTTATTGTTTTTATACCAAATCCAACAGGAAAAATAATTGACGCAAGTCCCAGACCGTTGCTTGTACCACTCCATATTTTTGAAAGAGTACCGTGACCATTTTCAGCAAGAGTTTCAGCAATGCCTTTACCGTTATTGACAGTCATACATACCATATCAGCCATACCCATAATAGCTGATAAAGCACCTGCAATTATACCTATTATCGCTATCACCGCTGCGGGACAGAATATGCATATCACCACAGCGGCAAGTACAATCAAGGCGGTTATAATTATATCAAGATGTTCTTCAATCCAGCTGTTTATTGCCCGTACAATTTCTATACCTTTTTCACAGGCTCTCTGAATATAACTTTTTTCGCAGTCGGGCTTGAGATTTTTATATTTTTTATAGAAATCGTTTTTCTTTCTGACTATTTCTTCCTTTGCGGATTTTTCTTTCTGTACTGCCGTATTCACAAAATTTTCAATTTTTCTGTTCAGCTGTTTGATTTTTTCGACCTTATCCTTTTCACTTTCAGATGAGCTGGCAATATCATTAATTGTATCTGTAAGGTTGCAGGCGGTACTGTCAACGCCCTCGGCAGTATGCTTTAATTCATTCAAGGACGACTGATAGTTTTTAAAATTTGCTCCGAGCTTGTCGAGTACATTTTTAATATTATCAAATTTGCTTTTTCTCAATGTAATAGTTGCCAAATTTTCATCACACCCCTGATTAATGCAATTATTATGAAATTATAAATCCACCCATTAATTTTTTTTCAAGAGCCTTATAAATCTGCATATCATTTATTAATTTTTTTTTGACTGATTCAAGACTATGGATTTCATTCTGAATTTCCTTCAGATATTGATTTATTGACTGAATTTCGTTTTCAAGTTTATTTATTTTTTCTTTTAAATCTTCAGCATTTAAATCAATATCCGCTTTAGCCTTGTTTATGCCATAAAAAATTCTTTCGACAAAACTGCCGGCTTTGTTTTCATCATTTCCGAAAATATGTACTGAAAGGTCAATCGGCTTATTCTCGGAAGAAACAGCGATTGACTTGAAAAATTCTGATGCTTCCGCAAATTCCCTGTTCACACTTTGCAGACCGCTTTCGATTCTGTCCCGCATATTTGTACCTGATATATCTTCCTGTGCCTGAACGTATTTTTTATACTGTTCATTCAGTTCGTTCATCAGATTGATTTTTTTCTGACAATCCGTTTTAAGTTCATATTCTTTATTAAGGCAATTATTTTTATTGTCAATAGTTTCTTCATATTTCTGATATGCGTTATTGTATGCCCATTGAACATCTTCCAAGGTCATCATATCAATCACCGCCTTTAAACTATTCTAATAGTATTATTATAACACATTGCATAAAGAATGTCAATATCTGTATTGTAAATTTTCACGAAAATTAATTTTTTTCAGCGAAATATTTATTTATGATTTTGAGTTTTGATAAACTGCCGTTTTTTTGCGATAAAGTTTCCAGAAAAATATTATATAATCATGATAAAGGGATTTTATCCCCGAAAATCAAATTATTTTTATGGAGGTTTTATTTATGGAAAGCAGAAAAAGTTTAGCAAAAAAGGGATTTATAAGCATTATTATTTTTATTGCTACAATATTTCTTACCTGTATCATTGATACGGAATCCGCTCTTGAATATGTCAATGCCTTTGTAATGCTTTTTTCATGGATAACGGCAGGAGTTTCGTTATATAAGCTCGATGTTATGAAGAACAAAGCGGCACTTGTATGCCTTATAATTTTTCTTAATTTTCTGTACTTATTTTATGCCGGCTTTTTTATCCTTCTTCCTATGCTGAATGAAAATAAAGAAAATTAAATATTCAGAACAGCTGTGCTGACTGTCCTTGCAGTCGGCACGTTTTTTTATTATCGAAATTCATCAAGTATTGACTAAATATAAATTTTTCTGTATAATTATAATGGGATTGTATGGTGTAACAGTCCTTAATTATATTTTTTCAGAAAGGAGGGTAATGTGTAAAAGTTTTTCACATTACAATCGGAATTTTATGACACAGAATGTTATCTGTATTCTTATAACTATTGTATTATACCTTATAATGATGATAATTATAGGAATAAAATTTTCAAAGCAGAACAATGATGTCGGCGATTTTTACCTTGGAGGGAGAAAGCTCGGTCCCATAGTAACTGCTATGAGTGCGGAGGCTTCGGATATGAGCAGTTATCTGCTTATGGGACTTCCGGGACTTGCATATCTTACAGGTATTGCAGATGTAGGCTGGACAGTAATAGGTCTTGCAGTCGGCACATATCTAAACTGGCTTTTTGTAGCAAAAAGACTTAGAATATATTCTCACAAATGCGGTGCGATTACGATACCGGATTTCTTTTCAAGAAGATACAGAGACAAAAGCAACGTTATTATGGGAATATCAGCACTTATAATTCTCATATTCTTTATTCCCTATACGGCATCGGGATTTTCAGCGTGCGGAAAGCTTTTCAATTCGCTTTTCGGATTTGACTATCATTTTGCAATGATTTTAAGTGCAGTAATAATTATATCCTATACAAGCATAGGCGGATTCCTTGCAGCGAGTACAACCGACCTTATACAAAGCATAGCTATGACTGCAGCTCTTATAATAATAGTTTTATTCGGTGTAAACAAGGCAGGCGGATTTGATGCCGTTATTGAAAATGCAAAGAGTCTTGAGGGATATTTTTCAATGTCATCAGTTCATAATTATGAAACAGGTGGAAGTTCCCCGTATGATATTATTACAATTATATCAACTCTTGCGTGGGGACTCGGATATTTCGGAATGCCTCATATTCTTCTCAGATTTATGGCTGTTGAGGACTGCAACAAGATTAAAATTTCAAGAAGAATTGCATCTGTATGGGTTGTTATATCAATGGCAATAGCTGTATTTATAGGCATAATCGGAAATGCTATGTCTGCAAACGGAAGTATTGCCGTACTTACAAACAATGCCGATTCGGAAAAGGTTATAATGAATATGGCTATGCTTATGAGTGAAAGCGGAATAGTCCCCGCACTTGTTGCCGGTATCATATTTGCGGGAATACTTGCGTGTACAATGTCAACTTCCGATTCACAGCTCCTCGCAGCGTCCTCCAGTATGTCCGAGAACTTTATAAAGGGTGTATTCAAAGTAAATCTTTCGGAAAAGCAGTCAATGAATATTGCAAGAATTGTACTTCTTGTGATTGCCTCCGTTTCAATAATAATTGCGTGGAATCCCGAAAGCTCGGTATTTGGTATTGTATCATTTGCGTGGGCTGGCTTTGGTGCTACATTCGGCCCTGTAATGCTTGCATCGCTTTTCTGGAAGCGTTCAAACAAATACGGAGCAATTGCCGGAATGATTTCGGGCGGAATTATGGTCTTTGTATGGAAATTCTGTATAAAGACACTCGGCGGTATATGGAATATATATGAACTTCTTCCCGCATTTATAGTTTCTTTGTTTTTTATTCTTGTTGTTTCGCTTGCAACAGGCAAGCCCGAAAAGGAAATAACTGACGAATTTGAATCAGTCAGAAACACCAAGGAATAATTTGAATCCGCAGGGACACGGTATGCCGTGTCCCGATACCAAACAATCAGCATAAAATTAAAAAATATTTTTTTCAGAAAACTATTGACAAATCCGGAAACATATGATATAATATAGAAAATTAAAGCTTAAAAGGAGCTATAAATACTTAAAGAGGAATTATTATATTTAATCTAAAAACAGTTATATTTAGTAATGCTTGTATATTTTTACGGGCAGACTGTTTTTGGTTGAATGTAATAATTCCTTTTTTTGTCCCTTGAAAACTGAAAAGCGTGCTTTGAAATACACGCAAAACCATTATTTTTAAAGAAAAACGGAGGTATTTTATTATGAGTAAAAATTACAACGACAACGACAATTACAATTACGGCAACGGCAATCCTTACAGCGATTACGGCGAAGAACCTTTTGAAAACAATGAATGCAACGGTTATGATGACTATGAATCTTATGAATCTGAAGATGAATATTCCGATTCACTTGATTCTGATATGGACGCAGAGGAAGAATCAGATAAATATAATTACGAAGATGAAGATTATGATGATGACGACAATATTGTGAAGAATTATAAAAAGAGTTTAAAAATTAATGGCATATCCCCACGATATATCGATGCATACAGCACAAGAGATATGAACATGGATTATATTCCGGAAATGAATATCAGTGAATTTACAATAAAAAACAGAGAAATAGAAAATATCAATGTTGAATATTTAACCCTTAGCAAAGCAAAATTTGAAAATGTAACCTTTTTTAATACTTTTGTAAAAGGTGTTTTTTTTCAGTGCGAATTTATAAACTGTAAGTTTTTAAACGCTTTTGAAGATGGTGTTCAGCGTTATGACTGCCTTTATGTGAACTGCACTTTCATTAACTGCGGAAAACCTGAGCCGTACGAATTTTATAACTGCAAAATCATAAATGAAAACAGAATTGAAATAGAAATTTAGTACAGGGGGCATATGCCCTCTGTTTTTTTATTAAAATACTGCTCCCGTTATATCAAGATAACTTCTGTAATCATCATCTTTAAACTCAGCACCGGTGAAACTGCAGTTCTTAAAATGGGTAAACTGTGAAAGTATTCTGCATTTCAGTTCTTCGTCTATAAAATCACGGTTTTTATAACAAGCATTTATATTTTCAGAATTGAATGAAATAACTTTTCCTGTAAACGTTTCAATTTTCAGTTCATATGTTTTCATATCAAATCCGTTATATTTCCGGAGCATTATATATTTTCCCTCCGGTGAAAATTCCGCATAATCAAAACCGTTGCTGTTTTCAGCATATTTTGAAAAATCATAGTCCCATATTATTTTTTCCTGATGTACATTCCACAGAATCACATAGTTATTTTCAATTATAATCAGAATAAAATTTTTGTCGGGTGAATAAACACTATATTCAGCCCATATATCATTGAATTGCTGATTTGAACTGCAATTATTTATTTCTCCGGCACTGAAAACTGAAAGCCGGAATATTTTGCAGTATCTGAAAGTACTTGGGCATAAGCCGTTAAAGCTGAATTTGATATTGCACGGAATATTGAAGGGCAGGGGAAGTCTGTCAAAATTAACTCCGCAGATTATTCCTCTGCGGACTGCTCCCATAGTATTTATAATATTTTCCGTTATATGAAATTCGTCCGTTTCAAGGTCAGATTCACGGTATATATCAAGAATCCTGTCGAGAATTGTTCTTTGATACCAGAAATTTTCATCGCCCCAGAAAGCATTATTTTCATCAGCTGTATTTTTATAGTCTCCGCAGATTTCTCCGATAAGCCTATATGTTTCATATTCACAGTCAGGAAAAAACCACGTTTTATTGATATTAAACTGCCTGAAAATTTCCTTTTTTTCATCAACACATGTATTTTTGCATAAAATTTCCATTGTTTCCAGTAAATTCAGAATGTGCTTTGCGTTGAAATAATCCCGGAAATACTGATGAGTGAAACAGATTTTCTGCGGATTGCTTTCGGAGATTTTCATTAATCCGATATTTTCAGTAATCAGTTCTATAAAATCATTTTTCTTTCTGCTTTCAAACAGAATTTTTTTTCTGAATCCTTTCGGAGCTGTATAACTTTGATAAACTTCTTCATTAATCAGATAAAATTCATAAGCTTTTTCAACAGCTCTGAATAAATCTCCTCTTTCGATTTCAAAGCAAATTCCTCTGCTGTCTGAAAAATCAAAAAAATTGTAGCTGTCAGTCATAGCTCTTGCTGTAAATGGCAACACATATTGCACTATAAACTGAATAACACTTTTTTCAATACCGAAAGCAAAACAATCAGACGGTTTAATTTTCCAGTTCATCACATAAGAATCAAGAAGTTCTCCTCTTGTATTAATTTGCTTTTCAGTATTCTGATTCTGAAGATATATATTCAGAAACAGCGGTTTTTTAAGAATTTCTTTCAGCGTTTCACTGCATTCGGGAAAATCAGATAATGCAGAGTTTAATTCGCTGTCAGTAATTCCGCAGATTTCTGCACGGTAAAAGCTTTTGAAAAAATTATAATCAGGAACGGTTCTCCCTGAAATAATTATCCGTACGTTTTTCCATTCACTGCATATAAAATACAGTTCCTTTAAAAATTCTGCCTGCATTTCTGCTGAAATTTCATTAAGACCGTCAAGCATTAAAGTATACTTCGGAAAGCGGTCTGATATATTCAGCTTTAATTCGTTTTCAAGTTCAGAAAGTTGCTGTAAGGTTATATCTTCTCCCTCATTTGCGGTCATACTTTCATATGTCTGATATTCATACTGACAGTGATATTTCAACAGTATATTCAGCAAAATCCAACAGCCGGAATCACGTAATTTATTATGCGTTTCGTATCTGTAATTATAAAGCGGAAAATAAAAATTTACCGTATTTTTATTTTTCAGCTGATTAAGCAAAAAAGTACTTTTCCCCGCACCTCCTGCACCGTAAAGAAATATATTTTCATTTTCGGGCAGTTCTTCAACAATAATATCATTATGTTTAATCTCAGTCTGATATTTCATTTCAGCTGATTCCTGACATTTTGCATTTTTACAGATGTCATAAATCAGACTGAATGGTCTGTCCAAATCAAGCGAATTTTCATCTTTGTATCTTACAGCTCTGAACGGAAATTTATCGGGGAACTTTAAAGTTTCGGTACTTGCTTTTAATCCGGAAATATTTTTGTGTGTATGGTATATAAGACCGATGAGAAGTGCTTCAATGCAGATATTTTTAGGGCGTGAAAAGCTTCCGAAAAATTTTTCTTTCGGAATATTTTTGTTTCCGTATAAAATTGTACTGATTTCACTGTCCTGATGAATTATCTCAAGCAGAGTATACACAAGAGGATAAATTTTTTCAGTATCAAATATTTCACTGCAGGCTTTATTCATCTTTACAAGATAAATTTTATAGTCCCTGTCAAGATTCTTTTCAAAATCATTAAACTTAAGATATTCATAAAAATATCCCTGTCCTGTCTTAATATACCTGTTAAGCATTTTATCAAAGCTTGCATATGTGTCAGAAGTCGGCATTTTATATCCGAAAGCTTTTACAAAATTTGTTTCCGCCGTTTCTTCCGGATAATTGCAGTCTGTTATTGTCTGCATAAGCTTTACATATATTTTTCCTCTGCCGAGTCTGCCTGTTCCGGTAATTTTTGCCTGACATATCAAAGAAAAAAGTGTATTGAAATTCAAGAAATTTTATACCTCCGTTTTAAAATCTGCGATAAACTTGCAGATTTTTTTGATAAACTCTTACGGAAACAATGCTATAATTAAACTGACCTTAAAAATACTGATTAATTTTAGCACCTTTGCGGATTTTTGTCAAGATATAAAAATTGTCGCAAATTTCTGCATTTTGCGGTAAGTTTATTATAACCTTATTTGTGATAATTATACCATAGTAATTTTGGAATGTCATTAATTTTAATTTTTTGGAAAGGACGTGAAATGATTAATTTAATAAAACGGACGCGTTATTGTTCCAAATGTCCGTACAAGCTCGGACTTATTGAATATATAGTAAATCCATGTATTAACTGCATTGTATACGGCGGAAAAAATCCACCGCCGTCAATGGACAGGCATATTTACAAAAATAAAAAGAAATGAGGTTTTATTAGGTATAGGTGCTGGTGTTACTGGTGTCGGAATGTATGCATTTTACAACGATAAATATAGTAAATATTCTGATGGTGAACTTCTTGATGAATATTATAATTTGCAGACGTCACATAATAATGATGAATTAGACGTTGATGATGAAATGAAACTTGACATAGTTAAACAAATAATGAAGAAAAGAAACTTGTTTTAATTTACTGAAAATTTATACTTAAAGGCGATGATACTAAATATGGGTAAAATGACCTTTAACAGAGAACAGAAATGCTGTGCGTTTTGCAGATACTGGAACGGTGCTATCGGAAGTACAACTATAGAGATACTTCTCGGCGGAAATACGTTTCAGTTCGACAGCAACGAAAAACATTCCTGTTTCAAAAAGGGCAGAGGTATGCAGATGACCGCTTTGCAAAAATGTTCGTATTTTATGCCGAGATATGAAAATTAAAGGAATGATAATAACATGGACAAAAGCCAAAAGTTAGTTCAGATAATAAAAGAAACTGCTAAGGAAGTTCCCATGCAGGTTCGTAATAATAATGAAATTTTTAGCAAAATTCCGTTTAATGTTTTTGCTGAATCGGGTTTGATTTCGCAGGAAGAATATAATAAAATTAAGCCGTATATTGATGAGTTCAAGCTTAACGACCCTAAAAACATGATAAAATGGCTTATTGATATTCACTTTGCCGGAATCGAATCCATAAATGACAGTGTATCTGCTGTAAGGAGAGATTTATTAAGTTCTGAAATCAGCAAAATATCAGCGGTAAAAGATAAAATAGTCACTACATATGAAAATGATAATCAGCTTGTTGGATATATGGAACAGCTTATTGATGTTATAAGCGACATTGAGGGAAAAATCAGAGATTATATCCGGGAAATAGACAAAATTGATAATCTGCCGTCTTATAAATTTTTCCTTCAGGCTAATTTCAATAAGAAAAAAGTAACAACTGCTGTTCAGCTGACAAAAGCTTCTCTTAATGCATATTTTGAAGCTCTTAATATTTATGTTGTTATTGCAAACCAAAACTATCGCAGACAGAGCAATATCAAAGTAAATCAATATCTTGAAAAAAAGAAAGATTTTATAAATGGTTTGTCGTTTTCTCTTTTGTTGGCTTATGACAAGGAAAAAGATGAAAGCTTCTGGAACAGTTCAGTAAAATTAAAAGAGATAGATAAAATCAAGTCGATTTCTAAAAATCTTTCAGAATACTTGCTTTGCGAAGAAGAGAAAGAAATTGACTTTGAAAATAATGTAATATATTAAACAGGAGGACTATAACTATGTCAAATTATGATGATATGGATAAGCAAGGAAAAGCCGGTATAGGATTATTGGCAACACTGGGAATTGGAGTTGCAGGAGGATTAGCTAATTCAGCACACAAAAAAAATATAGCTAAACAGAAAACTGCCAAAAAGAATGAACTTGAACAGGAACTTGCAACTGTCCGTCATAAAATAACAAATTTAAGAAGTGGATTTCTTGGCGGTGTTATTAACAGCGAAGAAATAAGCAGACTTGAAAGAAGAGAGAGAGAAATTGTAAATCAACTAAAAAATCTTTAACGGAGATAAATTTTATGGAAATAACAAAATATTCGCCTGAGGTTTCAGTAAGCTCTTCAAGGATTGTACAGGAATCAATAAGTGTTGGGCAAGGAGTTTCCGCATATGGAACACTTGCTGAATTTATTGATAAAAATATTGCTCAGATAGACCGGCTTGCTGAATATATAGGAGACAATATCTCTCAAAAAGCAGTAAAGAAAAAATATGATGAACAGTATTTTAAGCCTGATGCTGAATTTAAAAGTTTTCTTAACAGAAATATTTACTTGAATAAAAACAAAGCAGAAAGCATGCAGAAAGAAAGACTTGAATACGGTTTTTTGACAAGACTTGCTGCCGAAACAGCTCTTAAATATGGAGCAAGAGCTGTTTCGGTTTGGGCAAACAATAAGGATAAATTTATTGTCTGTGAACAAATGTATATGGTACTGAAATCATATATTTTTAATGCAGATGCAAATGCAAACAAATCAAAAGCATTGACAGAATTAAATAAAATAAGAAATTCTTTTCCGCTTAGTCTGACCGAAAAGAAAAAGCTTACCGAAAAATGCAGTAATAATTTAATGATTGACAATATGAATATATCTTCTGTTTTATCAGCAAACAATACTGATGTAAGAAATGCTCTTGCATATTTTCTCACAGTTCTGAGCAGACAGCTATATGGTTCAGAAAGTTCATCTGATTCCCGAATATTAAATTATTACAGCCTTCTTGACCTTAACGGACAGTACGGAAAAGAATTGTGTACGGAAAACCAATATCATTATGATGAAATCGCCTCTGACCAGTTAGCTTATCTCCAGATGTCACGTGGAATTATGAAAAATATGTTTATAAAATCCCCCAGTATAGATATAGACAGTATATTTGCAAGAGCCGAAGAACTTTCTAAATATGACCCATATGCAGTCAGACGCAAAAAGATTAAGGGCATAGCCAAAAGCGGAACTCTTACAATAGGCAGTATAGTTTCATCAAATCCCGAAATAGCACTGAACGGAATTGCAACAGCAATATCTCAGTTTATAAAAAGCGATGAAGTTCTTTCCTTGGCAAGAGACAGTATGCTTAAATGGGGAATAAGCGGAAATGAATCTGATGCCATTATTGATAACTCTGATAATATTATTTTAAAAAATAAAGAAAGTGATATTGTAATTTAATTCTATAATCGGCACCATAATTGAAATATTATTAATTGAATATCGGAGGAAAGACAATTATGAACATAAATACAACAAATGAACAAACCATAATTGAAAGAGATGTGCATTGTCCATACTGTGACAGTGACAAGGCACTTCTGATAAGTGAGATAGCTGATAAAAAAAGCACAATACAACATCCTGATTTGGGGAAAAAATACTGGCTTTCATTTATATTTACTTTTGGATTGTATGCTTTTGTGTACGGAATGCCATTTATTGAAAAAAAGCGGGTTTATAATTATAATACATACGGCTTTTGTCCGCACTGCGGAAAGACATATAATGCAGGAGTACCGGTTGCAATGAAAAACGAAAAGCACAAAAAGGTTTACTGTTCACTTTATAATAATAAGATATTTGGCATATGCGGAGGAATATCAGAATTTACCGGAATAAACGTTAAGATTATCAGAATTGCAATGGTAATTTACAGTTTAGGAGTCATTCCTGCCATAATATATTTTATTATCGGAATATTTGGTATTATGGAAATTAATCCGAAACATCTCAGCGAAAACAGAAATAATGGAAATAACGAATAAAACTGAGGTGAGAATAAATGGATAAAAAAGATTTGCCAAAGGGCTGGGGTGACAGCAGTGATGAAGATTATATATTCAGCAGTTCCAGTGATGACAATGAAAATGAAGAATCTCCATGGGGAGCTTTAAATAATTCTGATGAAAATAATAAAAGCTCATCTGTTATTATTAACAAGCAACAGAACAGTGGTTCTGAAAACAAATCTGATAAACAGAAACAGTCTGAATCCGATTTTATACAGTATCAAAAGGATAACAGAAAATCAAACGCTGTACCTGTACTTATAGGCATTATTTTTGTTCTTGTTCTTGCTGTCACAGTGCTTTCAGTTTTATTTTTTATGCGGAAAAATGAAAGCAACAGAAATCCGGGTGAAGATAAAATTAAAGTTACTGAACAGATAACTGCTACAGAAAAAGATTCAGAAGAAGCTGAAAGTATTGTTACAACAATGCTTTCATCAGAAATTGAAATAACTGCCGTTACAACAGCACAGACTGCAAAAGAAACTACTGTACCAATAATCAAAACCGAACAGATAAAAACTCAGAAAACTGAACCAGCTGTATTATCATATAAGGAAAGCTATAAAAAAATAATTAATGAAGAAATAAAGCGTCTCAGAGAAAATGCCGGCAGTAATTTCAGCATTAATTATACGCTTTTTGATATGGATTCTGACGGGACTCCCGAGTTGCTTATAAATTCAGGTACATGTGAGGCAGATTCATTAATATCAATCTATACTTATAAAAATAATAAATACAGTCAGATTGGCAATAATATCGGAGGAAGCCATACCGGATTTGCTTTTGACTATATAGCTAATCAGATAGTCCTGTGCAATGCTTATATGGGTAATATTACGCTTTCGTGGTATGATATTGACGGAAACGGCAATTTAAGATTTCTTATAGATACAAGCAGTTCGGGAAATGACTATAACAGCTGTGCTGTATTTATGACATCATACAATGTTTTAAAATATCCTTTTGTCAGCTATTCTAACAGTTCTGATATTACATGGGTTTATTATAATGTTGACAATTATGAATCTTATGCAGATTTTGAATATTCAGGTGTTAATTTCAGCTTTATTGATAATAATGATTTACTAAATTCAAAAGTGGCTGATATAGCCAGAATCGCAGCTGAAACTCCTGTTTCTGAAGCATATACCCCTCCAAGCGAAACATATGCATTTTCAGGTGTAGTAAATACAGAATCATCTGATTTGAATGTGCGTGAGAGACCCTCAAAAGATTCTGCAATTCTCGGAACACTGCCTAAAGGAACTTCCGTTTCAGTATATTATATTGACGGCTATTCGGAATGGTATAAAGTTTATTGCAGTCAGTATAATTTGAGTGGATACGTTTCAGCACAATATATAGTCAGTGATGATTTCTATAACCAGACAAATAATTATTATACAGGGCAGGTTGTAACTGAAAACGACCCTTTAAATCTTCGTGATGCACCATCAACTTCCAGTAACATAATAATAAAAATTCCTAAAGGTGCTTATGTAAATATCTGGGGAGCAGACGGAGACTGGTATTATTTAAGTTATACAGAAAACGGTACAACCTACTATGGATATGCAAGCCGTCAGTATATTAAATAACAAAAAATCCCTCTTGAAATCAAGGGGGATTAGTTTTTTATAAATGATAATTATTTCCATGTACCTCGTTTTTTTCGGATTGTATAATACATACTGTTTTCCATTGCCATAACTTTTTGGAGAGGAACGCTTTTGAATACGGGCATTTTCATTTTATATTTAATCCAGAAGAATGAATAAATGCCGAGGATAAGGAAAGTAATACCGGTAACGAGCCAGATAGCGTTTCTTTCCTGAGTATCGGTGGAAATATTGAGAATCATATAAACAGTACCGATAATTCCGATTACAGGGAAAAGCGAACCGCAGGGAACTTTAAAGGAACGTGGAGCTTTCGGGAGACGCTTTCTTAAAATCAGCACATCAATATGAGCAAGAATATAGGAAATCATCCAGAAGACAGAGCCTACAAGAATCAGAAATGAAATTGCATCGGAGGAATTATTGCTGAGCAATGCAAAAACAAAAATGGAAACGCTTACAAAAATAACTCCTATGTACGGAACGCCTCTTTTATTTGTTTTTGCGAAGAACTGAGGCATCATATTCATTTTAGCCATACCCTGACAGATACTCGCAAGAGCGTTTACAGTAGAATTCTGAGTGCTTACAACGGCAAAGGCTGCGACAAACGTCATCCATATTTTGCCGAAAGAACCAAGCATATTCATTCCGTAAAGAAGATGCGGTGCGGGAGAATCTGCCAGCTCGTCCCATTTTACATAGTTATGAAAGCCAAATATCATTATAGCCTGTACAATGCATATAAGACCTAATCCAATCATCATTCCGAGAGGAACATTTCTTTTTGCATTTTTTACGTTTTTCGATACGGGAATAACGTATTCCGCACCGATGAAAAGCCAGAAAGCTACTGCCGTCATAGAAACAATATTTTTAAAATCAGTTTCCATTACATAAGGCTGTTCAATTTTTGTACCTGTTCCTATGCCCACAGCACCGATAATTCCCATAATCAGCATAGAGCCTACAAGCAGAAATGCAACCAAATCCTGAATTTTTGCGAAAATATCAACGCCGTAGAGATTGGCAATCATAAGAACAAGCGTAACAACAAAGGTGTAAGCGATGCTCGGAACCGGCAACATCGAAAATGTATCCGCCATAGCGAACGAAAATATTGATGCCTCTACACCGCACGAGAGCATATTGCAGATAAGATAACCGCCTACCATAGAAATCAGAGTCGGAAAAGGTCCCAGACTTGCAAGCGTATACTGTGCAAGTCCTCCTGTTGTATTCGGCATTAATGCATTCAGTTCTGAAAGTGATGCGACAGTAGTCATATTAAGCAGACACGCAATTACCATACAGACAATAAATGCAATTCCGATACTTCCCGCACCCTGTCCGAGTGAAACAAGACAGCTTGTTGCGATAATCAGACCAACAGAAATTGAAACAACACTCTGAAGCCCCAGCTTTTTTTCCTTGCTTTCGGAAATCATGCTGTTCACCGTCCTTCCTTAAAGAGCATCTTCTCCCTCGTCACCGGTTCTCACACGAATGACGTTTGTTATATCGTATACGAAAATTTTTCCGTCACCTATGTGTCCTGTATATAATTCCTGTTTTATAAGTTCAACAATTTCCTTTACTTTATCAGTTTTTACAACGATACTGATTTGCTGTTTCGGAAGAAGTTCCATTTCATAATTTTCATCAACTTCATATTCCTTTGTACCCTTTTCAACGCCACAGCCGAGAACCTGCACAACGGTCATACCTCTTACGCCTGCTCTGCTGAGAACGGATTTAAGTCCTGTAAGCTTTGACATTCCTGTAATAATTTCAATTTTGGATAACTGCATAAAAAATCAAACCTTTCTGTATTTATTTATTATTTAAAGTCTTATTTGAAAACAAACGCCTGTATTCATCGGGAGTTCTTCCGGAAAACTGTTTGAAATCCTTCATCATATGCGACTGGTCATAATATCCGCATATAACAGCAAGTTCGTCCGTTCTTTCACTTCCGGAACTGTTTTCAAGGCAGTTCAGCATATGCTGAAATCTTATAAATCTTTCAAAGAGCTTTGGTGAAATGCCGTGAACCTGTTCAAAGCTCCTGCGGAGATAGCATTCGGAATATCCTGTTTCACTGCATAATTCTTTTATGCTGATATTTCCCTTTGTTTCATAAATGCGTCTGCGGACATAACGCTCTATATTATGCATATTGTCATGGGATTCAAGAAAATTTTCGGTATAAAAATCCATAAAAACGTCGGCACGTTCCTTTATAGTTTTTTTCAGTGCAATTTTTTCAGCGAGTTCGGGACTGTATACGTCCATACTGAAATCAAGGTCATTGTTGACGACTTCGCATACATCAAGACCTTTCGGCAGAAGATACTGCCCCGGCTGAAATCTTATTCCGAAATAGTTTCTTCCGGCAGAAAATTCCCATTTCTTCACTTTGAGTACTGTTCCGCCAATCATTACACGCACATCGTTTTCTCTTATGCCGAATACAATATCAACGCTTCCGTCCGGTACAGCGTAAAACTGTGACTGACCGTTATCGGGAATTGTAAATTCATAAAATTCGGAAATGCCTGTACCGTTTCTGCAGATTCTGCGGTAGCGGTCAGCATTTAAAAGCAGATAGGGCTGTATCAATGAAATATTATTTTTATCCGCCACCGCAATCAGACCTCTTTTCTTAAAATTATGCCATTTCGGGCTTATCCCACAACGGAAGCCATGTTCCTATGCCTTTTTTGAGTGCATTGCGGTATACAGTACCGCCCCACGCAATATCTTCAACGGGCATTCCGCCTACGGAATATACAATAATTTCGTCGTCGCTTTCTCTGCCCTTGTGTTTTCCCTGAATAATATCGGTAATATCAATAATATCATCTGCCGAAATTAATCCGTCATGCTTTAAATCAGTGAATTTGGTTCCCACAATCTGAACCTGCGGATATGTCGGATAGGGATATTCTTCTTCCCAGGCCTCATAAAGCTTTGCATTGTCGACTACAAGCTTGCAATGATTTGCAAGAAAATCATCGTCAAATCTTCCTGCGGACGGCATACTTATCAATGCACCTTTTTTAATCCACGAGCTGTCAATATACGGGAATGATTCCACATTGTCACGCACGACTGTTGTCATACTTACAATATCGCTGTCCCTTACAGCTTCTTCAAGTGTATCGCATACCTTTATATTTTTAATCTGCGGACATTCCTTTTTGACAAATTCCATGAACGAATCTATTGACTTCTGACCTCTGCCTTTGATTTTGACCGTATCAAGATTGGGGCATACGCTTACAAATGCGGAAAGAGAAGTTTTTCCCATAACTCCGGGTCCTACGATTGCAACGGTTTTTGAATCCTTTCTTGCAAGGTATTTCGCACCTACCCCCGGAATACCGCCTGTTCTGTATGAGCTTATAAGATTTGCGGACATAAGGGCGAGGGGAGCTCCTGTATCCTTATCGTTAAGCATCATCATCAGAATTGAACGGGGGAGACCTTTTTCCTTGTTTTCAACGTTTGAACCGTACCATTTCATTCCTGCCATTTTATAGTTTCCGCCGAGATATGCAGGCATAGCCATAAATCTTCTTTCATCAGCGTTTTTTGGCATACCCTCAAACGGAGGATTGTCGGGGAACATAATCATACAGCCATGTGAATTGTGATTTTTTCCGCCCATAACGTAATCGCCTTTGTTAAGTGTTACAAGCAGGTCTTCCATAACTTCAACGCACTGTTTCATATCCTTTACTCCGGCTTTTATCATATCCGGTTCACTCAAGTATAAAAAATCAATTTTAGTATTATTAGTATCCATAATATTTTTTTACCCTCTTTATATTTATTAAATTACAGCCTTGAAACGGTCATATCTGAATGCATCTATATTAAGCATAGTTTGTTCATCGGCACAGAGCTGTGAAAGAATCTGACCAACAACGGGAGAAATTCCGAATCCGTGACCCGTAAAGCCACATGCAATTATAAGTCCCGGAACTTCTTCAACCGTACTTATAACAGGTACACCGTCAACGCTTAAATCCTCATAACCTGCCCACGTTCTTACAATCTTTGCATCTGCAAGCTTTGGAATATATTTCATAATTCCCCGGCATATGCACGGAGCTGTTCTGCTGTCTGTATGCTGTATTCCGCTGTCAAGATTGGTGCTTTCAAATCCCGATGCTCCGCCGAAAACAAATGAACCGTGATTTGTCTGATGTCCGTAGAAATCGGCATCAGCCGTTCCGAGCATCTGAGGGAACATTTTAGGTTCTGCCTCTGTAACCAATGCCTCAATCAGTTCTGCACGCATAGGAATATCAATTCCGACAGTCTGAGTTATGAAACGACTTTCATAGCCTGCTGAAACAACAATTTTCTTTGCAGTATAAACGGCATTTTTTGTTATTACCTGCTGTAAAGTACCCTTAATCTTTTTTAATTCAACAACTTCCTCTCCTAAAAGGAATTTTACACCCAATGCACGTGCATTTTTATAAAATCCCAATGTTGTTGTAAGAGGATTTGCGTGGCCGTCAGTCGGACACCAGCTCGCACAGGTAACTTCATCGCTTAAATAAGGATTTATCTTTCTGACTTCTTCGCCGTCAATCATTTTTACATTCAGACCGCATGCAACCGCTCTGTCGGTAAGTCCCTGAAGTATTTTTTTATGCGTTTCAGTTTTTCCGAGTCGGAGATTGCCCTCCTTGTGGTATTCAACATCAACTCCGAGAGTTTCCGAAAGTGTAGGCCATACGTTTTCAACGCCGTAAATAGCAAGAGGAAGTTCTCTCGGGTCTCTGCCCGATTGTCTGACTCCTCCACCGTTACGGCTTGAACCGCCGTTTCCGATACAGTTATCTTTATCCAGAACGATAACGGAAAGTCCTTTTTTTGCAGTATAATAGGCAGTTGCACAGCCGATTACACCGCTTCCGATAATAATTACATCTGCCGTTTTATTATACATCTGATTTTCCCTCTTTCTTTTCTGATGCAAAGATTTTCATTTCTATCGGACGCATAGGAGCTCTTGAAGTAGCCGGTTCTAATTGTGACGGTGAAATTTCAAGTTCCCTTGCAACTATATTTTTTACTAATTTTCCGCAGGTCTGTCCCTGACACAGTCCCATTCCGGCACGCAGATAACGTCTTATTTCCGTTATTGTATACATACCGTCGTGAACAGCCTTTCTTATTTCGCCCTTTGTAATTTCTTCGCAACGGCAGACAATACGGTCATCGTCCGGTTCGGGTACAAAGGAATCCGGCATAATACTTCTGTCAAAGTTAGTTTCCATCTTTATTCACTCCTTATTCTGCTGATTTATAAAATCTTGCTTTCATAACCATATCAGACGGTACTTTTATTGTAAGCAGATTTGTATGGTCAAATGCCGGAGCAGTTCTGACCTGCAATACTTCCGCTTCGCATATTTTCTTACCGCTTCTGTCACAGCCGAATCCCTTATCGCCTTTTTTTGGTAATGGTAAAAATTCATAAGGCATTGTAACAGTTCCGAATCCTTCTTCATATTCTTCCTGTACAAGGAATATCGCCTGACCTGAACATGATGCAACGCATAAGCCACAGCCGATACATTCCTTTTCGGTATCAACGGCGGGTAAGGCTGTTATATGCGAGCCGATACGGATACAGTGTTTCGGACATGCGTCCTGACAGGGATTACAGGGAATATTCTGAGCACATTCGATAACAGGGTGTATTTTTTTATTGTGAGTAAATCCGGGGATACGTTCTGCCTCGTTTTCGGAAAGAAATCCGTTTTTAAGCAGATTTGTTGCGGTATCGATTCCCTCCTCGGTTTTTTCTATCTGTTTTCCACGGTTTTCCGGTGCGAACATTCCCTGACGGAGTTCTGATAATGCCGATTTGTTTTTGCTGTAATTTTCGTCACGTTCCTGCTCTGTTATAAATCCGAGTTCACATGCGATTGCAGTTCCTGCAATTCTTCCGGTAATCATAGCGGAGCTTGCCTCCTCTATACCGGCTACATCTCCGGCACAGAAAATTCCTTTCACAGAAGTTTCGCCGTACTGGTTGCAGATTGGAACTTGTCCGCCTTTTTTAGGGTTATCTTCCATTTTACAGCCTGCCATTTTCAGAAGCTGTGACATCGGGGCAAGTCCTACCGCTACGCATATTGTATCTACATCGAAATGTTTTTCAGTACCCTCAATGAACTGAAATCTGCTGTCTACTTCCGCAATTGTTACGCCTGTTACATGGTCAGTACCCTCTGCCTTTTTAATCGTATGCGAAAGATAGAAAGGAACTCCGCACCTTGCAATCTTAGAGGCGTGGACACCATAACCGCCGATTCTCGGAGATGCGTCCGCTACTGCAACAACTTCACAGCCTGCCTGTAAAAGCTGATAGCTTACAACTAATCCTACATTTCCCGAACCAAGCATTAAAACACGTTCACCGGGACGTATGCCGTGAAGATTCATCATAGTTTGTGAAGCACCTGCTCCGATAACTCCGGGAAGCGTCCAGCCCTCAAAGTTAATCATATTTTCCGATGCGCCTGTTGCAATAAGAACCGAATCACCCTTGTAATGCTGAATTTCATCGCCTTTTTTGACAACAAGTTCCTTATCGGGATACAAGCCTATTACTGTTGCATTTAAAACTACTTCTATTCCGAGTGAAACAGCCTCCTCAAGAAGTTGCTGACCTATCACAAAGCCTCTTATTTTTGCCTTATGTTCCTTTGAACCGAAAAATTTATGAATCTGCTTGAATAACTGACCGCCCGGCTTTTCATTTTCATCAAATACTATAACATTAAGCCCGTACTTTGATGCCTCAATTGCTGATGACAGTCCCGAAGGTCCTGCACCGACAATCATTAAATCATATCTTTTCATTGGTAAACCTCCGTTGCAAAAAAATTATGAATTAAACGGCTTGTCAGATACACCGTATTGTGTCTGTATTTTCATACCTGCTTTAAGCGGTGTTACACATGTACGTATATTTGGCTTTCCGTCTACAATCATAACGCAGTCGGTACATCTTCCGATTGCACAGAAAATACCTCTTGGCTGATGTTCCTTTTTTGTGTATCGGTGTACCATTACACCGCATGCTTTAAGTGCAACGGCAATTGGTTCTCCCTCATATCCCTCAAGTTCTTTTCCGTCATATGTAAAAGTAACTTTTTTACCCTTTTCCGGTTTTCCGAGAACAGGGTGTTCCTGCAATCGTTTTTCCATAGTGACCTCTTTTCCGAAAGCAAAAAAGGCTCCGAAATATAATTAAATACTTCAGACGCCTTTGACTGTTTTCTGTTTTATTTTCTGTATTTATGATAACACAGGAATCACTGTTTTGTATTGTAAAAAACGATACAAGCTTTCTTTTATTAGTGTATCATATCTGTATTTAAATGTCAACAGTTTTTTTGCCTTTATTTTATTAAAGCTTTTAAATCATTTTCGGGTGATGTAATCGGAGCGATTCCGAAATTCTTCACAAGAAAATCAAGTACATCTTCCGAAAGAAATGCGGGAAGTGAAGGTCCCAGACGAATATTTTTAATTCCTAAATATAAAAGCGTTAAGAGAATACATACTGCTTTCTGTTCATACCACGAAAGAACATATGAAAGCGGAAGTTCATTCACATCACATTCAAAAGCCTCCGCAAGAGCCGTTGCAACTTTTATTGCACCGTAAGCATCGTTGCACTGTCCCATATCCATAATCCTCGGGAATCCGCATATTTCACCTAAATCAAGGTCATTAAATCGATATTTTCCGCAGGCAAGAGTTAAAACAACAGTATCCTTTGGAGTTTTTCTTACAAAATCCGTGTAGTAGTTTCTGCCTGTCTTTGCACCGTCACAGCCTCCCACTAAAAAGAAATGCTTTATAGCTCCCGATTTTACGGCTGATACAATTTTATCGGCATTTGAAAGAATTGCATGATGTCCGAATCCTGTTGTTACCTGTTTTCCGCCGTTTATGCCGGTAAACTCCATATCTTCGGAATATCCTCCGAGTTCAAGAGCCTTTTCTATAACCGGACTGAAATCCTTATCATCACCGATATGAACTGTACCCGTAAATGCAACCGATTCCGTTGTAAAAACTCTGTCGGAATAGCTTTTTTTCGGTGGCATTATGCAGTTTGTCGTAAATACAACCGGTGCGGGAATATTTTCAAATTCCTTTTGCTGATTCTGCCACGCAGTTCCGAAATTTCCTTTGAGATGAGAATATTTTTTAAGCTCCGGATAAGCGTGAGCAGGTAGCATTTCGCCGTGAGTACAGATATTTATTCCTTTGTCCTTTGTCTGTTCAAGAAGAATATGCAAATCCTTTAAATCATGTCCCGAAACTACTATAAATGCTCCCTTTTCAACCTTAAGCGGAACTGTTGTGGGTTCGGGATTGCCGTATGTCTCTGTATTTGCCCTGTCAAGCAAATCCATACATTTCAGATTGATTTCCCCGACTTTCATCACAATTGGGAGCAGTTCCTCGGCTTTGAGGTCAAGACCAACTGAAAAAAGTCCCTCTATGAAAAAATTATTTACTTCATCGTCCGTATATCCAAGCACCATTGCATGATATGCATATGCTGACATTCCCCTTAATCCAAACAGAACAAGCGATTTCAGAGAGCGGATATTTTCATCGTCATTCCATAAAGTATTTATATCATAGTCATTGTCTTCTTTGCCGAGCCTTGACTGTTCAGCGTGAACTGTTTCGGTTCTGGCTCTGATTGATTCGTCATCAAAATTTACGTTTGTAAGCGTAGTAAAAAGTCCGTCAATTAAAATTCTGTAAGTTTTACCGTTTACCTTTTCCGGATTGCTTTTTGCAGAACGTGCAAGACTTATCAATGCTCCTGTCAGTTCGTCCTGCAATTTAGCAGTACCCGATTTTTTTCCGCATACTCCTGCATTTCCTGTACAGCCTCCGCATGCTGTCTGTTCGCACTGAAAACAAAACATTTTATTTTCCATAAATCTTTCTCCTTAAAAATAATTTTTGATTGACTTTGTGATTAAATTATAGTATAATCAAAGGAAAAAGTATGTTGAATTTTCAACAAAAGGAGATTTTTTATGAGGAAATATCCGGAAATCCTTAAAGAATGCAAGCTGTTTATGAATATTGAAGAAAAAAATATTTCAGCTTTGCTTGATTGTCTCGGTGCGGAAATCCGTTCATACAAAAAAAATCAGAATATCTTTTCGGAGGGTGATACTTTATCTCATATAGGAATAATTCTTTCCGGAAAAGTTCAGATTATTCGTATTGATTTTTACGGAAACAGAAGTATTCTGACAACTTTCGGACAGACAGAGATTTTCGGGGAAGCCTTTGCGTGTGCTGAAATAAAATCCGTTCCGGTCAGTGCCTTTGCGGAAAATGACT
The DNA here is from genome assembly GCA_945910815.1 of uncultured Clostridia bacterium. GTDB lineage: Bacteria > Bacillota > Clostridia > Oscillospirales > Ruminococcaceae > Ruminococcus. Next base: position 91,446 of record CAMDZD010000005.1, on the reverse strand, counting down.
GCGAAATTATATTCATCGACAGCAACAGAATTTTAAAGCCTTGCTGTAATGCATGCGGTTTCCACAGCAGACTGATTTTTAATCTTATGAAATCGGTTGCCGTTAAAAATCTGATTTTAAACCAGAAAATTGAAATTATATCAAAGCGTTCCACAAGAGAAAAACTTTTGTCATATCTTATGATACAGGCTAAACAGCATAACAGCAACAGCTTTGAAATCCCTTACAGCAGGCAGGAACTTGCAGATTTCCTCGAAGTTGACAGAAGTGGGCTTTCTGCGGAAATAAGCAAGCTGAAAAATCAGAATGTTATTGAATGTAAACGAAATTTTTTTAAATTAATTTAAATTAAGCAGCGTGTCAAAATTTATTTCACTCCGCCACAAATCTGATTGTATCTTTCATCAGTCCACGGAAATTAAATTACAGAAAAATAAAATTCATTGCTTTCGTTTATAATCTTAATTAAATCAAGCGTAAAGCAATGAGCAAAATAGAGTTTGATATTACTTGTATTTTTAATCTTTTTGAGCCTTAATCACATTTTTGCTTGTAATGGTATGCTTTTCATCAGGAAAGCATATCAGAGTCACCGTCTTTGAATAAAAATTTTTGTTTATTAAGGACAGATACTGATTAGGCAGATATTTTTTCATATTGTCATAATTACAATATATTGTAAAAGTGGATTATGTGCTTACTGCGGATATTATAGATGTATGTGTTTTCGGTGCAATCAATAGTAAGCACCTATATGATGAGTGTAAAATGTCAGAGATATTTGTATGAACAGAAAGTTGCTGTTATGAGCGAAATTGATTTGCTTACCGGAATTTGCAACCGTAACTGTTATGAAAAAAATTAAGCGTTTATCCCTCACTATGCAAAAAATCAGTTTCATGTGTTTTTATTGATGTAAATTGACTTCATGAGCTTAACAACACAAAAGGTCATGAGGCAGGCGATAAAATGTTAAAGTTTGTTGCCGGAAAATCACAGGAACAGTTCGGGAAAAATGACTCCTACCGCATTGGCGGAGATGAATTTGTTGCATTTGCCGTTGACTGGTATTCCCGAGGAACTTAACCGCAGAATCCAAAGCTTAATAAAAGACGTTGAGAAAATGAATTATCATATTTCAGTCGGCTGTGATACTGGTCTTTATTCAGAAATCAATATCGATTCGCTTATTAAAAATGCCGAAAAGCGTATGTATGATGACAAAACACGCTTTTATCAGCAGAAAGGCATTGACAGGAGAGTCAGAATGTATAAAAAATCCCCTTGCTTAAAAAGCAGGGGATTTTTCTATACCTTGTCGGGTAATTTATCTATATATTTTGTGTTTTTGTCAAGGGGATATATTCTTTCAAAGCCGGTATCTGTCAGTCTTATTATATTGTCATAAATCAGATAATGCTTTTTGTCATATTCAGCAGAGATGTGATAATGCCCCGAAAACCAGTATTTGAAATCAATAATATTTTCTATTTCGTCAAAATATTCGGTCAGTATGTTTGAGGGATAAATTTTTTCCGGGAAAATATCTTTCTGTATATGGTTCGGCAGTGAATGGGTAATAACAATATCAACGGAATTTCCAACGGCTCTTAGTGAATTTATTCCGTTTTTAAGCTCATCGGGGGAGGGGAGTTCCTCCTCCCATATGGATTCACCATAGGTGCGGAACTGCTTGTCATGGCTTTCCGCTCCGCCGAATGCAAAGAATTTTTTCCTCTCAATTTCAAAAACATTCCCACGGCATAGATGAAATATATTTTCCGTAATTTTCTGTATTTTTCCGCCTTTCCATGATTCAGTCGGATATTCTTTCAGCATGTCGAAATTCTCATGATTTCCGTCTATCCACAATGTTGTCCAGGGTTTTGAATCAAGCCACGAAAGCCAGTATTTTTCAGTTTTTGAATTGTCCCATAAAAGTCCGAAATCTCCGCATATTATCAAATAATCTTTTCTTGTGAGCTTCCGGCTTTCGGGAAATGTTTTAAATCCAAGCTTTTTTATATCATAATCACCATGAATGTCTCCAGTAATATATATCATTTTTTATCCTCCCTTTTATATATTTATATGATTATATCAGAAAAGAACTTTTGTGTCAATATTATATCCATAAAATTAACTGATATTATAAATTAACAGGAAATAAAAAATAGTGCAATATATCAGTAATTTAATACAATATGTCATTGCAATTTTTTTCGGCAGGTTGTATAATATTATTATAAGTATGTGGATTTTTTTATGTTAAATTAAGAGGAGGATTTTTTATGAAAGTAAAACTGAAAAAATTATTTTCAGCTGTAACTTCTGCATGTATGCTTGTTTCAATACCTCTTGCATACGGCGGAAATCTTAATGCTTTAAAAACTGATGCCGTATCTTCTATGAGGGTTGAGTATCTCGACAGGGGTATATCCGCAATAAATACGGGTTCGGGTATGCTCGTAAGCTGGAGGTATCTCGCAAACGATGACAATAATGCTGAATTCAAGCTCTACCGCAACAATACCCTTGTTTATACAAGTCAGGCAGGAAATGCAACATGCTATCTCGATAAAGACGGCAATTCCTCAAGCGTTTACAAAGTTGAAACTGTTTCGGGCGGTCAGGTTGTAAGCTCTGATACATGCAAGATGATTTCAAACAATTCATATTTTGATATAAATATGAACGTTCCGCCGGCTGGTTCTGATTATACATACAGCCCTAATGACTGTTCTGTCGGAGATGTTGACGGTGACGGTCAGTATGAAATTTTCGTGAAGTGGGACCCCTCAAATTCAAAGGACAATTCACAGAAAGGCAAAACCGGAAACGTTTATATTGACTGCTATCGCCTTGACGGAACTAAGCTCTGGCGTATCGATTTGGGTAAAAATATCCGTGCCGGAGCTCATTATACACAGTTCCTCGTTGCCGATTTCGACCTTGACGGCAAGGCTGAAATGACATGCAAAACCGCTGACGGTACTGTTGACGGCGTAGGAAATGTTATCGGCGATGCCTCAAAGGATTACAGAAATTCAAACGGATATATTCTTTCCGGTGCAGAATATTACACACTCTTTGACGGTGCAACAGGCAAGGCTCTCGATACAGTAGATTATGAATACCCCCGTGGTGATGTTTCAAAATGGGGCGACAAGTACGGAAACCGTGTTGACAGATTTCTCGGTGCAGTCTGCTATCTTGACGGAAACAAGCCGAGTGCTGTATCAGTCAGAGGATATTATACAAGAATGACTGCTGTTGCATATGATGTTGTTGATAAAAAGCTTGTAAGACGCTGGGGATTCGATACGGGAAACAGTTCTTCCGCACCGGGATACGGTGACGGAAATCATAACTGTATGCCCGCCGATGTTGACGGTGACGGCAGACAGGAACTTATACTCGGTTCAACATGTATTGATGATAATGGCTATCTGCTCTGGTGCTATAATAAAGGTCACGGCGATGCTATTCATGTCGGTGACCTGCTCCCCGACAGAAAAGGTACAGAAGTATGGATTTGTCACGAAGATAAACCCTATGGCGTTTCACTTCTTGACGGTGCAACAGGCAAGGCAATTTTCCATAAGGACGGCACGGGAGATACAGGAAGATGCTGTGCTGATAACGTATGGAGCGGAAATGACGGTGCGGAATTCTGGGGACTCGGAAACGATGTCTTTGACGGTTCGGGAAATCTTCTTTCATGCAGACGTCCTGCTGTAAACTTCCTCAGCTACTGGGACGGCGACCTTGAACGTGAAATCCTTGACGGCTACACGGATTCTCCCGCTAAGATTTCCAAAATGAAGGCGGACGGAACTCTTACAAATCTTCTTCAGACTGACGGTTATTATACATGTAACACTACTAAAGGAACTCCCTGCCTTTCAGCTGATATTTTCGGTGACTGGAGAGAAGAACTTATAGTCAGGTCAGCTGACAGCAAATCCATAAGAATTTACTGTACTCCTTATGAAACCGATTACAGAATAACAACTCTTATGCATGACCCTCAGTACAGAAATCAGGTTGCCGGACAGAATACGGCATACAATCAGCCTCCTCATGCAAGCTTTTATTTAGGTTCCGAAAAGCCTCTGCCTGCAAAGCCCTCTGTAACAGTTCTCGGAAAAGGCAATGTTACACCTATTGAGCCAATTCAGCCGGTAATTCCCGAGGCGTCTGTTATTGAAGAAGCTGTATATATGATTAAAAATGTAAACAGCGGTCTTTATATGGAAGTTCAGGACGCAAGTGATACAAACGGTGCGAACGTTCAGCAGTGGGGTGCTGACGGTTCATCTGCCCATAATACATGGAAAGCTGTATCAGCAGGTGACGGTTACTATTATCTTATTTCACAGCTCGGTGACGGTCAGTCAAAGGCTCTTGACGTTACTGCCAAGAAACCCGATAACGGTACAAACATTGAAATATATACTTTCAAGCAGAATGATGCTCAGAAATTTAAATTCACTAAAAATTCTGACGGAAGTTATGTAATTAGAACCAAGGTTTCCGGCGACAAATCATGCGTTGAAATAATTAATGCTGACAAGTCAAGCGGTGCGAATGTTCAGCAGTATGAAGTCAACGGTCATCAGTGCCAGAGCTGGATTCTTGAAAAGGTTGAGTATATTCCCGTAACTACCACAACTACCACGACAACAACCACTACTACTACAACAACGACTACTACAACAACAGCAACAGGAATTGAATATCCGATGGTTACGGAAAACGTAAAAAATGCGGAATCTGTTGATATTAAATTCAGCGGTGTTCCTGATGCGGGAATAAGCGGTGCAATAGGCTACTGGGACAACGCTCTTGAAGAATGGAAAACCGTTGACTTTGAGGGTACTCTCGACAGCAACGGATATATGGACTATAATTTTAAAGTTCCTGCAAACGTTGATTCAATACAGGTTCAGATTTACTGGAGCGGTATATGGAATAATGACACTCAGACCACAACCGATACTAAAGCTGATATTGCAGGCATTACACTGAATGCAGGTGCAACAACAACTACAACAACTACCACTGTTCCTCCAACATCAAGTGCTAATGTTATGGGCGATGCGAACTGTGACGGCTATGTTGATATTGCCGATGCGGTAGCTATATCCGCATATGTTGCAGACAGTGCAAACAATACTCTTTCTTCACAGGGATTAATCAATGCTGATGTTCAGGGCAACGAAAACGGTATCAATGCAAATGACGCTCTTGCCGTTCAGCAGTATCTTGCAAATATTGTAACAGTACTTCCACTTTAAAAATAATTAAGGCGGTTCGAAATGAACCGCCTTTTTTTATTTAAGCGTAACTATTGTTACACCGTCTTCGCCCTCTCCGTAAACTCCGGAACGGAATGTTTTCACTGATTTGTGATTTTTAAGGTGCTGTCTGACTGCCTGACGCAAAAGACCTGTTCCTTTTCCGTGAATTATTGTAACTGTTCCGATATTTGAAAGCACTGCACGGTCAATAAACGAATCAAGCTGGTATATTCCGTCATCGCATGCACAGCCTCTTATATCAAGCTCCATAGTGCCACGGCGTTCAATTTTTCCGCTTACTTTAGATGATTTTTTTACGGGCTTGTTTCCGTAAGTAACCTTTTTAGGTTCGACAAGGCGGAGCTTTGATATATTCATCTTAGTACGCATTACTCCGAGCTGAATATATACTGTATCACTTCCGTCAGGTTCTCCCGAAACAATTCCGTTGCGGTCAAGTTCGGGGATATAAACCGTATCGCCACGCTTTAATTTTCTCGGGAGTACATATCCCTCATTAAGGTCACGTTTATTGACAGGGTTAGCCGTATCGTACATTTTATTGAAACTCTGACGGCTTTTCGATTTCATTGCGGAAACGTCATCGCTGAAGCTTTTTTTCTCCTTTTCCTTGCGGAGCTGTTCGAGTTCGTCAATAAGTTCATTGGATTCGGCTTTTGTAGCCTCTATGATACTCATAGCCTGAATACGTGCTTTTTCGAGTTCATCGGCTTTTGATTTTTCTATTGAATCGAGTTCCTGACGGATTTTTTCTGCATTTTTTTCAGCCTCAATTTTGAGTATCCGGGCAGTTTCAAGCTGTTTTTCGAGTTCAGCCCTTGCGGATTCAAGCTTGCCTATAACTGTTTCAAGGCGTGAATTTTCCTCGCTCACGAGTGTTTCGGCTCTTTCTATGATATGCTTAGGCATTCCGAGACTTTCAGATATTGCAAAAGCGTTTGACTTTCCGACAGAACCGACTATAAGTTTATAGGTAGGTCGGAGAGTTTCAATATCAAATTCGCATGATGCATTTTCAGCGTTGGGATTTTCGATTGCAAAGAGCTTTAATTCCTGATAGTGAGTAGTTGCAATAACCTTTGCACCGTAATTCATAAGGGATTCTATTATTGATACTGCAAGTGCAGAACCCTCAACAGGGTCAGTTCCCGAACCGAGTTCATCAAGAAGTACAAGCGATGAAGTATCTGCAGTATTCAGAATTTCTATTACTTTATTGGTATGTGAGGAGAAAGTTGAGAGATTCTGTTCAATGCTCTGACTGTCGCCTATATCGACAAGAATTTTATCAAATACGGAAATACGGCTACCGTCTGCAACGGGAATAAGCAGTCCGCACATAGTCATTGCACAGAGAAGTCCCGCTGTTTTAAGTGCAACAGTTTTACCGCCCGTATTTGCTCCCGTTATGATTAATGTCTGATAGGTTTCTCCGAGAGTTATATTTATTGGTACAGCCTTGTTTTTTGCAATAAGGGGGTGACGTGCCTTGTTAAGCTTTATAATGCCGTCATCAGTAATTTCGGGGCGTGTTGCATTCATTTTTGATGCAAGATTTGCCTTTGCGAAATAGAGATTAAGCTCGGCACATATTTTATAGTTTTCCTCGAGAATATCGGCATACTGACCGCAATCGGAACATAATTCCGCAATAATGCGTTCAATTTCCTCCTGTTCCTTTCCCTCGAGTATTCTTATATCATTGTTGGCTTCAACGATTGACATAGGTTCAATGAAGATTGTCTGACCGCTTGAGGAAGTATCGTGAATAAGACCGCTTATCTGTCCTCTGTGTTCGGCTTTTACGGGGAGAACGAATCTTCCGTCACGGATAGTAACAATATTATCCTGCAAGCATTTCTGAACATTCTGATTTTTAATCATTTTGTCGAGAGTCTCACGCAGATGAGTTCCGGCACGGTTGATTTTACGTCTTATTGCGGAAAGCTCCGCACTTGCGGAGTCTGCAATTTCAGTGTCGGATAATATGGAACGGTCAAGCTTTTCGAGTAGCCAGTTATTTGGTTTAAGCTGTGAGAAAAGATAGCTTAATTCAGTTTCGATATTTTCGCAGTGGCTGTACCAGTCACTCAGATTTTTTATCTGACGGAGAAGTCCTGCTATATCGAGCAGGTCACGGAGTGAGATTATAGCTCCCGATTTTGCACGCATTGCAGGGGATACAGCGTCCTTGAAGTCGCTGAAAGGAGGAGTTCCGAACTGAATCGAAAGGCTTAAAGCCTGATATGTTTTAAGAGTTTCATATTTTACACGTTCGAGGTCGCTGTCGGGACGGACAGCGAGAGCCATTTCTTTTGTAGCTGAATTTGAACAGAGTTCCGAAAGCATTTTCAGAATTTTGTCAAGTTCAAGAGTTTTGAGATATTTATTCATATTTTCATATCCTTTACAGATTTGTAGAAAGTGAGTGTACTGAAATTACGTTCAAGATGTGAAATAATATACTGCTCCGAAAGATATGACAGTTTATGCTGAATTTCATCGGATATTCTGAAACTGAAAATTCTGTTTAAATCAGACAGAACTATATGCCGGACAGCTTTCAGAAGTGAAAGCGGAGCTGTTATTCCTGTTTCGTTTTCGGGTGAATTTGCGTGGCAGTCCTTACAGCAGAAATTGCTTTCAGTAATACTGAAATATATTTCATCCGGTTCAAAAGCTCCGCATTTTCGGCAGGCGAGAACATCGGGCATCAGACCTATTTCGGATAAAAGCCGTAATTCAAAAACTGATTTCAGAAAATCGCATTTTTCCGAATCCTTTTCAAGAAAATAAAGCGTATTCAGAAAAAGCCGCAGAACATTATTATTCTGCATTTCGCTTGTTATGCAGTATTTGAGAATATCAGCAAAGTATGATGCAAGCGAAAGCTTTTTGAGATTGTCACGCAGACCGTAAAAAATATGTATCGGTTCTGCACTGTTGAGGAATTTTCTTCCGTTTCTTTCGTCAATGCAGAACCTTGAATACGCAAAAAGCTGAACAGAGGAACTGTTTTTGCTTGTTATTTTCTTAACGCCTTTCACAGGTATTTCAATAATACCCTCATTTGTGAGTATATCCGCAAATTTATCGCTTTCGCCGAAGCTCCTCTGTTTTATCACTATTCCGTTGATTGTCTTCATTTTCAGCCTTTCGCCTGTATTCGAGGTAATCCGATATTTTACCGGTTTTTTCAAAATTAATCCATTCAGCAAGATTATTCATAGAAAAAAATCTCCTTTACAGTAATTATATTTCCCAAAGGAGATTTTTTTATGAATGGAAATTATTTGTCAGAGAGTCCGAAATTTTTAATAAGTCCCTCACGGTTACGCCAGTCCTCCTTGACCTTTACCCAGCATTTGAGGTTTACTTGTATCCGGAAGAAGTTTTCGAGTTCGGCTCTTGCCATAGATGAGGCTTTTTTGAGCATAGAACCGCCCTTGCCTATGATAATACCCTTGTGTGATTCTCTTTCGCAGTATATAACGGCGGAGATGTCAAGAATATCCTTGTCCTGACGTTCTTCCATAACTTCGATTCCGACAGCGATTCCGTGCGGAACTTCATCTTTAAGGAGAATAAGGAGCTTTTCACGAATCATTTCGCTTGCGAGAACTTTTTCGGGCTGGTCGGTGAATTTGTCATCGGGAAAGTGGTGAGGTGATTCGGAAGCAAGTTTCATTATTTCATTTTCAACAATATCGATACCGCTGTTTTCGGTAACGCTTACGGGTATTACGGAACAGAAGTTTATTTCAGATGTAAGGCTTGCGATAATCGGAGCGAGTTCGGATTTATCGGCAAGCAGGTCTATTTTATTCAGAACCAGTACAACAGGCATTGATGATTCGTTAAAGGATTTGAGGAGTTCCGTTTCCTGAGGAGTTATTTTTCTGGTGCAGTCCATAACAAATATAACGCCGTCAATACCGCATACGGATTCTTTTACGGTATTGAGCATATGTTCGCTCAGCTTGTTTTTAGGCTTGTGAAGTCCGGGAGTATCGAAAAATACAAGCTGAGTTTCACCGATTGTTTTTATTCCTGTTATACGTGTTCTTGTAGTCTGTGGCTTGTCGCTTACGGAGGCAATTTTTTCGCCTATAATACTATTCAGAAGCGAAGATTTTCCGGCATTGGTTCTTCCGGCAATAGTAACAAAAGCTGTTTTTGTCATTTGAGAGGTTCTCCTGTAATAAATGTAGCATCTCTTGAAATACCGAGTTTTTCAAGCACGGATTCTTCCTTTTCACGCATAATGCGTTCATCAAGAGGAGAAGTTTCGTGGTCGTATCCGAGCAGGTGGAGCATTGAATGAACAGTTAAAAATCCTATTTCACGTTCAAGAGAGTGACCGTAATTAGACGCCTGCTTAACGGCAGTTTCAAGTGAGATTACAATATCACCGAGAAGAACATATCCTGTTTCGGGATTCCTTTCAACGTTGTTTTCCTCCATAAGAGGGAAAGAAAGAACGTCAGTAACCCTGTCCTTGTTGCGGTAATTTTTATTAAGGAGTCTTATCTCGTTGTTGCTTACGAATGATACGCTTACTTCTGCATTGTCTTCGAATCCCTCGGTAGTGAGGACAGCCTGACAGCATCTCCTTATAAGCATTCTTATGCCTACGGGTACTTTGATTTCATTCTGATTGTTTTTTACATATACTTTTAACTTGGGCATTTTTTATTTTCTCCCTTCATTATTATTGTATTTTTCGTATGCCTTTATAATATCCTGTACAAGCTTGTGGCGTACAACATCTTTTTCAGTGAAACGGTGAATATTTATGTCGTCTATTCCCTTGAGGACTTTCATAGCTTCAATAAGACCTGATTTTTTTGAATCCGGAAGGTCTATCTGCGTTATATCACCTGTTATGACCATTTTGCTGTTTTCTCCGAGACGGGTGAGGAACATTTTTATCTGTTCGGAAGTTGTATTCTGTGCTTCATCGAGAATTATAAAAGCATCGTCAAGGGTTCTTCCACGCATATACGCAAGCGGAGCGACTTCTATTATACCCTTTTCCATATATTTCTGAAAATTATCCGCACCGAACATATCGAAAAGAGCGTCATAAAGCGGACGCAGATAGGGGTCAACTTTATCCTGTAAATCTCCGGGAAGAAATCCGAGCTTTTCACCTGCTTCAACGGCGGGGCGGGTAAGAATAATTTTTTTGATTTCGTGATTACGGAATGACTTGACCGCCATAGCAACAGCAAGATATGTTTTTCCCGTACCGGCAGGGCCTATTCCGAGAACGATTGTATTATTTTTTATTGAATCGGCATATTTTTTCTGTCCGACTGTTCTTGCACGTATTATTTTACCGCTTGCCGTAAAGCATATTCCGTCAGAGCTTAATTCTTTCAGCTTTGATTCTTCGCCCTCTGATACCATAGAGGTGACATAACGGACAGTCTGGTCAGTGAGAGGCTGACCGGAATTTTCAAGACTTATAAGGGCATTTATAGCTTTTTCGGCGGAATCAATCTGTTCAGGATTCTGACCGATAATTCTTATATTTTCGTCTCTGTATACAACTGTAACGCTGTATTCCTTTTCAATTTTGCTTATATTCGAGTCAAAGCTTCCGAAAAGACCGGAAAGCTGTGCCTGATTTGAAACCGGTATATTTTTTTCTGACATAAAATAAAATCACTTTCTTTTTAGTTTTCGGGGAATTTTCCGGCATTGGCAAGAGTTATATTTGAATAGTTTCTGTCGCCGGTGACTTCCTTAACAACATTCACATAAGAGGGGAAATATATTTCCTGTTCGGGGCTTTCGAGTTCGAGTTCAAGAACGGCATATTTTTGTGAAAAGGGGTAAATATCGAGTTCAAACCTCTGATTTTCATAGAGAAATACAGCACGTTTTTTTTCAACGGGTGCAGTATCTTTTGCATCTTTAAGCAATCTGCTGTATTCGTCGGAATTTATGGTTTTTTCTGATTCCTCACGGACAACAGGGGATATAAAATTTTTTTCAGTATATGTCATAGATACCTTGTCCTCGCATGAAATTTTTCTGACTCTTCTCTGTGAACCGTTTTCGCCGTCAGAAAGATAAGTTTGTTTGATGTCAACAAGCTTTATCAGGTTAAGTTTTTTTAAATCGGGCATTTTAACAAGAAATTTTCTTTCAATTTCCAGACCGCTTTTCATAAAAATTCCTCCGGATTTTTTAAAATTAATATGCAGAAATCCACAGTTATTATTATATAACTATTTTTGATGATTGTCAACAAAATTCTGAATAAATTTTAGTAAAACTGCTTATTTTTTATTTTAACTTATTTCAGCCGACAAAATCAAAGAATGTTATGTTTGCGGGTGAAAATTTTGTATGTCTTTCGGGCTTTTTTGGAGCTTTCAAACCGGTTGGTTCACAAAGTCTGAATTTCATTGACATAGAGATTTTTTTGTCAAAATCCTTTTTTTCAACAGTTACGCCCAGTGATTCGGAGAGTCTGCGTATAAGAAGCTCGTCCATATTAAAATTAATCATTTTATCGTAAAAATCCATAGTAAGGTTGCTGTTTTTTTCTTTTTTGGAACATATAACAGTTATTTCTGCTGAATTTTCTTCCGGCAGAGAGGAGCTTATATTAATTTCTGTGGAATAGGAAGAAAAAATTACGTATCTTAAAACGTGCAGAAAAAGAAGCTTGAGCAGATTTTCGTCACAGTCTGAATACATTTTCGCATTTCTGATATTGTTTTTTATTTTTATTTTGTTCTGACATGAACATACGATATTCATGCAGATTTCATCGATTATATTTTTTATATTCAGAAATGAATTTGTATTGCTGTAATCCTTTGAAGTGGATTTCATAATTTCATTGTTCTGAACTGTTTTCATAATTCCCATACAACTGCTGTCGATACCGTCATAATATTCCTGAAAATCGGTTCTGCCATTTTTTTCGGCTTCACTTCTCATAAGCGTGACATATGCGGAAATTTCGCTGATTGATGCTTTTATATAAAGATTGTTTGATTCAATATATTTCTGAAAGTAAATGTCCTCAAAGGCTTCAGCGAGAATATCTTTTTTGTCAAAAAGAATAAAAGAATATTGTCCGTCCCTGTGCATTTCGCCGGCAAGCGTTATATCATCGTTGCGGAATCTGACACGGCATTTTGATTTTTTTGTTTCTTCCTTTTCAAATTCGCAGTATGCAGGGAACTGTCCTCCGAAAAATTCCGCCTCACGGTTGCTCCATATGAGTTCATCTTTTATGAAAATCATGACTACTTTCTCTGAATCTGAAAATAATTTCTTTATATCTTCAATACACATATTTTTATCTCCTTTCCGTAAAGTATAAAAGCATTATTCTTCATCATTATACACCATTTTTATTAAAAAAGAAACAACTTTTTTTGAACTTTTTTTGCGTTTCGTGTTTTTGTTGAAAATTCACAAAAATTTTTTGTTGAAATTGTATATTTCCACTTTTTATAGGAAAATTTACTAATTTTTTTCTTAGGTACTTGCAAATCTCTTTTTTTTGGTGTATAATAAATATGCAAAAATTTTTAGGAGGTATAATCCCATGTCAGTTAAAGTTGCTATTAATGGTTTCGGTCGTATAGGCCGTCTTGCATTCAGACAGATGTTCGGTGCAGAAGGTTACGAGGTTGTCGCTATCAACGACCTTACTAAGCCCTCTATGCTCGCTCAGCTCCTCAAGTATGATACCGCTCAGGGCGGTTACTGCGGTAAAATCGGTGAAAACAAGCACACTGTTTCCGCTGATGACGAAGCTGGTACTATCACTGTTGACGGCAAGACTCTTACAATTTACGCTAAGGCTAACGCTGCTGAACTTCCTTGGGGCGAAATCGGTGTTGACGTAGTTCTCGAATGTACAGGTTTCTACTGCTCAAAGGAAAAGTCAATGGCTCATATCAATGCTGGTGCTAAGAAGGTTGTTATCTCTGCTCCTGCAGGCAATGACCTCAAGACTATCGTTTTCAGCGTAAACGAAAAGACTCTTACTCCTGATGACCAGATTATTTCTGCTGCATCATGCACAACAAACTGCCTCGCTCCTATGGCTAAGGCTCTCAATGACTATGCTCCTATCCAGAGCGGTATCATGTCAACAATCCACGCTTACACAGGCGACCAGATGATTCTTGACGGTCCTCACAGAAAGGGCGACCTCAGACGTGCAAGAGCCGGTGCTGCTAACATCGTTCCTAACTCAACAGGTGCTGCTAAGGCTATCGGTCTTGTTATCCCTGAACTCAACGGCAAGCTCATCGGTTCTGCTCAGAGAGTTCCTGTTCCGACAGGTTCAACAACTATCCTTACAGCTGTTGTTAAGGGTGCTGATGTTACTAAGGAAGGTATCAACGCTGCTATGAAGGCTGCTGCTTCTGAATCATTCGGCTACAACGAAGACCAGATTGTTTCTTCAGACGTTATCGGTATGAGATACGGTTCACTCTTCGATGCTACTCAGACAATGGTTGCAAAGATTGCTGATGACCTTTATGAAGTTCAGGTTGTTTCATGGTACGACAACGAAAATTCTTACACATCACAGATGGTAAGAACTATCAAGTACTTTGCAGAACTTGCTTAATCGCATAATTTCTGTATAATTAAAAAAATCGGGCGGTTCTTCTGAACCGCCTTTGTTTTTACGGGGGATATTGTAATGAAAAATCTTTTTGGTGTGGATATAACTGAAAATGAAGAAAATCTTTATCAGGACGGGGAAATTTTTATAACAAAACGTATTCCTTCAGACCTTGAACTGCGTTTTGACAGGGCTTCTGAACAGGATACAGGCTTTGAAAAGTCTGCAACTTTTCCGCTGTGGCTGACTATAATTAAATATATTTTAATCATTGGAGCTGTAAGCTTTGCTCTCGGAATTTTCAAAGGAAATGTAAGCTTTGCGGAGGGATATAAAAATGCTCCGTGGGTTTACTGGATTACCCCATTATTATGGATTGCCGTTATAGTTCTGATTGTATTTGAAAGGTCAAGGGCAAAGAAAATATACAGCAGTGAGGATTTTTTCGGACACGTTGAAAATATTATCAGCATTATTCAGGAAGCTGAACAGTATCTTGAAATTCCTGAAAATTCTTCCGAAATTGATGTACTGTTTTTCCGCTATATGAAAAAAGATGGTGAAATAAAACGAAAGGATTTCCCACTTTTCTCGCATATAAATTTAAGTCACAAGGCTTATGTTAAAAACGATAATTTATGCCTTTCAAATTTAAGGTATGTTATGGAAATTCCCTTGCAGTCAATTAAATCTGCACATATGGAGAAGAAAAAAGCAAGCTTTCCAAACTGGAATAAAAGTGAACCTTTTAATTCAAAAGAATATAAGCAGTTCAAGGTTACATGCAACAATCAGGGTACTTATTTTGCGAAATATTATTCCGTTGAGATTCAGGATATAAATGGAGATTTTGAATTTTATGTTCCGAATTACGATATAGATAAGATTTGCAGTTTAACAGGTCTGAATACTGAAGAAAAATAAGGGCGGACTTTAAAAGTCCGCCCGATTTTTTATACTCCGTAGGTTTTACGGTATTCAAGCATTTTGTCAATATATTCCTTGCCGGGAACTATTCCGTTTTCGATAGCATTGATAATATCAAGCATATTTACAATTGAATATACATTTATTCCGAAATCACGCTTTACCTCCTGAACGGCTGACAAGTCACCCTGACCTTTTTCCATTCTGTCAACAGTGATAACCATTCCTGTAACATTTACATCGGCACTTGATTTAAGCTTTGGCATAGATTCACGCAGAGCCTTTCCGGAAGTCATAACGTCATCGATAATGATTACCTTTTCGCCGTCCTTGAGTGTCTTCCCTACAAACATACCGCCTTCGCCATGGTCTTTAACTTCCTTGCGGTCGAAACAGTATGAACAGTCAATGCCGTATTTTTTGCTGAGTGCTACGACTGTTGAAACGGCAAGCGGTATTCCCTTGTATGCAGGGCCGAAAACAGTTTCAAAATCGATTTTATTGTCAACTATGCAGTCAGCATAAAATTCCCCGAGTTTTTCAAGCTGTGAACCTGTCTTATAGTTACCGCAGTTGATGAAATAGGGAGCTTTTCTTCCGCTTTTGAGGGTAAATTCTCCGAAAGTGAGTACTCCGCAGTCAACCATAAATTTGATGAATTTTTCCTTGTACGTCATTTTTTTACCTCCGTTATTTCAGAAATGGTTTAAGATTCTGATATATTTTTTTAGTTTCATCATTGCCGAATTTTTTGCAAAGTTCGGAATTGATATTTTGTTTGCGTTTTGGCAGGGGTACAGAATTTTGTTTCATATTGGATTCAACAACACTGATTATAAAATCAAGATTTGCTTTGCTTAAATTCATATCCTTAAAGGCTTTCCGCAAATCTTCATTATTGTTCGGCTGAATCTGCTTTTCCGGAGTTTCTTCCTTTGTGGAATTATTGTTGATATCTGATATTATTTCAATTCTGAATCCCTGTTTTTTCCAGAAATCACGGACAAATTCAAATCCTCTGTCATTGCTTACAATATAGCATCTGGCTTTTTTCTTATTGCCTATAAGGTATCCGAGATATGTTGAAAGCTGAAAGTCAAGTGCATTTTTTCCGCCGGCTTTTACTTCAAAATATGTAATATCTGCCTTTGAATCAACTATTTCCTTGTGAAGATTGAAAGTTATTTTGTCTGCATTTCCGCTGTAAAAAATTATTACATTGTCATTACTGCTGAGATTAAGAAGTCCTTTAAAGCCGGTTTTATGAACGTTTTCATAGTCTATGAAGTAATATTTCTTAGGTTCTTTTTCCGGCTTTTTTCGCTTTTTGTCGCCCACAGGCAAAAACCTCCTTTCTCTGAATATTTTGATTTCAAAAATTAAAGTGTTTTTTCGATTTCCTCAAGTTCCTTAATCCAGATGTGAACACTTGCATCACTCGGCATACGCCAGTCACCTCTCGGAGAAAGCGTAACACTTCCGACCTTCGGAGCATCGGGCAGACATGAACGCTTGAACTGCTGTGAGAAAAATCTCCAGTAGAATTTTTTCTCCCACTTCATAATAATCTGCGGAGAATATTTGTCCTTAAATGAAAGACATGCAATTCTGAATATTTTTGACGGTGTAAATCCGAAACGCATCATATAATAAAGGAAGAAGTCATGCAGTTCATAAGGGCCAACCAAATCCTCCGTTTTCTGAGCAATTTTTCCGTTGTCATCGGGCGGAAGAAGTTCGGGGCTTACCGGAGTGTCGAGAATATCAAGAAGTACGGATTTAAGCGGATTTTCCGAAATCTCTGCCTCATAGCTTACAAGCCAGCGTACGAGTGTTTTCGGAATTGAAGCATTTACCGCATACATAGACATATGGTCGCCGTTGTAGGTAGCCCAGCCGAGTGCAAGTTCCGACAAATCGCCTGTACCTATTACGATACCGCCGTATTGGTTAGCCTTGTCCATTAAAATCTGTGTACGCTCCCTTGCCTGTGAATTTTCATAGGTAACATCATGAATATCAGGATTGTGGGAAATATCTCTGAAATGCTGATTTACGCTTTCTCTGATATTGATTTCCTCAAGGTCAGCACCGTATGATTCGGCAAGACGACAGGCGTTGTTATAAGTTCTGTCAGTTGTTCCGAAGCAGGGCATTGTGATTGTGTGTATGCCTTTTCTGTCGAGTCTGAGCATATCGAAAGCGTGAACGCATACTATTAATGCAAGAGTTGAGTCAAGTCCCCCCGAAAGTCCAAGAACTACATCTTTACAGCCGATATGTCTTAGTCTTGTCATAAGTCCGACAGACTGTATATTTAAAATTTCCTCACATCGCTGGTCAAGGTCTGATTTTGCTGACGGTACAAACGGAGTCTGCGGAAAGGTTCTGGAAAGATTATTTTCGGAAATATTCATATTAAAAGTATTGATTGTAAAGTTATGGTCGTTGTAAATCCACGTTGTACTTTTTTTTCTTTCGTGAATCAGCTTGTAAACGTCAATATCTGCAATTTTAAGACCTTTTTCAAAGAGTTTTGATTCTGCTAAAACTGAACCGTTTTCGGCAATGATATTGTGACCTGCAAAAACCATATCCGTTGTAGATTCTCCGATACCCGCATCGGCATAGGCATATGCACAGATAAGGCTTCCCGATTTTGCTTTTACAATGGTACGTCTGTATTCAGATTTTCCTATAATTTCATCGCTTGCCGAAAGGTTGAAAATAATCGTTGCACCTGTTTTCGCAAGCTTTACGGACGGAGTATCTCCGACCCATAAATCCTCACAGATTTCCACACCAAAGGCAAAGCCCGAAATATTTTCACATTCAAATATCTGATTTGTTCCGAATGTTACACTTTTACCGTTGATAATAGTATCAGAATTGGATTCAAAGCCTTTTGTAAAATGACGTGCCTCATAAAATTCGCTGTAATTGGGTATGTTTGTTTTGGGTACGATTCCGAGAATTTCACCCTTGTATATAACACAGGCACAGTTATAGAGCTTGTCTACATATGCAAAGGGAATTCCCACGATTGAAATTATTTCAAGGTCAGCTGTTTCATCTGCAATTCTTAAAATATTTTCTTCGGCAGAATTTAATAAAGCCGACTGAAGAAACAAATCTCCGCATGTATATCCGGTGAGAGAGAGTTCCGGAAAACATATAATTTTAACGCCCTTTCCGTGAGCTTCCTTGATGAGTTCAATAATTTTATCCGCATTGTAATCGCAGTCTGCAACTTTAAGTTCGGGAGTAGCACATGCAATTTTAATAAATCCGTCTTTCATTGTAAAAAAATCTCCTAACAATAATAGTACATTTATATTATATCTTATTATTCTGAAATATGCAAGAGTATTTGAAAAATAAAAGCGACCTGAAAAATTTTTTCAGGTCGCATTATAAATTATTCTGCACTTACAGCGTATCCGTTTTCAAGACTTTTTTTGCAGTCGAGATAACGCTGATTTGAACTTCCACGGAATTTTATTTTCCAGTCCTTAAGCTCCTCGATAAATTTTCCGTCTATGAGAATATCAGTATTTTCAAGAAGTTCGCCGAATCCGTTTTTGTTACGGTTTTCGTAGAGATATTCAAATTCATATCCCGTATATGTAACGATATTCAGACCGAGTTTTTTAATTTCCTTTGCAAGAAATGCAAGTTCATGAGCCTGACAGAATGGTTCACCTCCGCTGAATGTCACACCGTCAAGCAGTGGATTGCTTTTTATTTTTTCAAGGAGTTCATCGGAGGAAATTATTTTTCCGCCCTCAAAGTCGTGGGTCTGCGGATTGTGACAGCCCCTGCACCTATGGGGACAGCCCTGCACGAATATTGTAAACCTTATTCCGTCACCGTCAACGATTGAATCGTTGACAGTTCCGGCAATTTTTAGATTCATGTGATTGCTCCTATATGTTATGCTTTACACGGTCATGTACTTCCGCACGCTTAGCATCATTAAAGCGGTCAACAGTACCAACAAGATAGCCTGTAATTCTTCTGATACGCTCAAAAGGTATATTGCCCTCGTGACGTCCGCAGGCGGGACAGGTTTCGCCTATAATACCAGTATAACCGCATACGGGGTCACGGTCAACAGGGTGATTGATAGAGCCGTAGCCTATGCCGGATTCCTTCATACAGCGTACAACCTTTTCAAAAGCACTGAGGTTATCCATAGGGTCACCGTCAAGTTCAATATAGCTTATGTGACCTGCATTAGTGAGTGCATGATACGGAGCTTCAATCTTGATTTTGTCAAAAGCATTAATATTATAGTATACAGGAACGTGGAAAGAGTTTGTATAGTATTCACGGTCGGTAACGCCTTCAATAATTCCGTATTTCTTAGCGTCCATTTTAACAAATCTTCCTGAAAGTCCCTCGGCTGGGGTTGCAAGGAGTGAGAAGTTCAAGCCGGTACGCTTACATTCTTCATCAAGGCGGTTACGCATAGTCTGAACGATTTCGAGACCGAGTTCACGGGCTTCCTCATCTTCGCCGTGGTGCTTGCCTATGAGAGCCTTAAGAGCCTCCGCAAGACCGATAAATCCTACTGAAAGAGTTCCGTGCTTGAGTACTTCCTCTACTGTATCATCAGCGGAGAGCTTGTCAGAATCGAGCCATATGCCCTGTCCCATAAGGAACGGGAAATTCCTTACCTTTTTCTGACACTGTATTTTAAATCTGTGCATAAGCTGGTCAATAGTTAAATCCATCATTTCATCGAGCATCTCAAAGAATGCACCGACATTATGGTCAGCCTTGATTGCAAGGCGTGGGAGATTTATTGAAGTAAAGCTTAAATTGCCTCTGCCTGTAACGATTTCACGTGAGGGGTCGTAAACGTTTCCGATAACTCTTGTACGGCAACCCATATAAGCGATTTCAGTATCAGGGTCGCCCTCCTTGTAATACTGGAGATTGAACGGAGCATCAATAAATGAGAAGTTCGGGAAAAGTCTCTTTGCTGAAACCCTGCACGCAAGCTTGAATAAATCATAGTTGGGGTCTTCGGGATTGTAGTTTATACCCTCTTTGATTTTGAAAATATGAATCGGAAATATAGGTGTTTCACCGTTTCCGAGACCTGCCTCCTGAGCGAGAAGAACATTTTTAATAACCATTCTTCCTTCCGGAGAAGTATCCGTGCCGTAGTTGATTGAGCTGAAAGGAGTCTGAGCTCCTGCACGGCTGTTCATAGTATTGAGGTTATGTATAAGAGCCTCCATAGCCTGATATGTTGCACGGTCGGTTTCCTTGAATGCATTTTTTACAGCGAATTTCTGAATTTTATCTGCATTTTCTTCAGATGTATATTTCAGAAGAAGTTCTTTTTCCTTTTCGCTGTATCCGTTGTCGTTGGCAAGAACAGGCTTGAGGTCATATTTATCTGCAATTTCTTTTCTTATTGATTCAGCAATATCAAATTCGTTTTCGATACCGCATATAAGATTCAAAGCCCTTGCAACATTCTGAACATATTTCTTTGCATATGTCTTTTTGATTCCGTCCGCCATACAGTAATCAAAAGTCGGAATACTCTGACCGCCGTGCTGGTCGTTCTGATTTGACTGGATAGCTATGCAGGCAAGTGCGGAATAGCTTGCAATGTCGTTTGGTTCTCTTAAAAAGCCGTGACCCGTTGAAAAACCTTTTTTGAAAAGCTTTTTCAAATCTATCTGTGTGCAGGTGGTAGTCAGTGTATAAAAATCAAGGTCGTGTATATGAATATCGCCGTTTATATGGGCTTTAGCGTGTCGGGGCTCGAGAACATACATTTCATAAAATTCCTTTGCTGATACCGAACCGTATTTCAGCATAGTACCCATAGCGGTGTCACCGTCTATATTTGCATTTTCACGCTTTATATCGCTGTCCTTGGCAGGGTTGAAAGTAAGTTCATTGAGAACACGCATAAGGCTTGTTTTCATTTCTCTTGCACGTGTGCGTTCGTATCTGTAAAGAATATACGCTTTAGCAGTTTTAGCGTGACCACGTTCGATTAAAACCTTTTCGACTATATCCTGAATATCTTCAACAGTCGGTGTTTTATCCTTATATGTTTCCTCGCATATTTTACAAGCCATAACAGCGGTATCCATAGCCTCATTGAAATCCGAACCACCGCATGACTGTGCAGCCTTGAAAATTGCATTTGAAATTTTATCGATATTAAAAGGAACTTTTCTTCCGTCTCGCTTGATTACATGTATAATCATAGTTGTTATTCCTCCTTGAACCACAATATATAGTATCACATGAGTGTGACCATGAATTAGTATAATCTAAAATACGGAAAAAGTCAAGGGGGGTTGGAAATATAATATTTACAAAATAATATCAACATATTTGTTGAATATGCACAACAAAATCGTTTCGCAGCGAGAAAACAACGGTATAAGGCGATAATCGGGAATATAACATTCAGTATAGCAAAACAATTAACCCGAACACTATATATAGTGTTCGGGTATAGCTTTTTTACTGTGCGGTATGTGTGAGAATATACTCATAAACAGCGGAATATGCTTCTGCCGTGAGAGAATCTGATTCAGAGGAATAATATTGTTCGTTTAGTGTACCTGTATTATTTTTTAATATCGTGTTTGTATCTATACAATAAACGGAATAACTGTCAGCAAGCTGAATAAGACGTGAATTATAATCATTTATAATATCATTTGTAAGATTTTCACTGTCTGTATAAACCGGAGGCAACTGCATTATATAAATTTTGGTATCGGGCAGGCCGGATTTTATATTTGCAATGAAAGTGCTATAACTGTTAATCATATCATCGACAGAAGATTCACCTATATCCGAACCGAGCATGATATAAAGATTTTCCGGATTTATAATCTGCAGATTCTGATAAGCCGTAATAGTACCGTATACCGATTCAACCTTGCTTTCGTTGATATTTACGGCATTAATCTGTGAATTTCCGATGACATTTTTTATTGAGGTATTGAATTTTATATCAAGAAGTGTGGAATCGGTAAGAATCCATGCATTGTCAAAATATGAATCGTCAGCTCTTTCTGATTCCGGAACAGGATTTATAACAGAGGTTCCGGAAGAAATTGTTTCTGAATCTTCCGGAACGTTTCCGGAGCTGTTAATTTCAGATAAATCATCATCAGATACTTCACTGTTCTGAATTTCTGATGATGACTCAAAGTCAAAGAAATTATCATCAAGGTTTGCAGCAACCATATAAAGTACAAAACATGCCATAAAGGACAATCCAAATATAATAACCATAAGCCAGAAATTAAATCTGACAAAAGGCTTATTTTTTTTAGAGTCGGAAACTCTGTGAACAGTTCTTTTTTTTGACATTATAAATAAACTCCGTTTCATAGTAATTTTAATATAATATCATTATAACCTATAATTATTTATTTTGCAAGCGTTTTTTAAAATTTAACAAAAAAACCCCTGCCTTTAAGACAGGGGGTAAAAAATATAATTACTTCATAAGTTCAGCAAGTCTGTTATTTATTTCAAGCAGGAATGTTTTTGAATCAACTTTCTTCTTGTTTTCAAGCTTTGAAATAAGGTAAAGGTCACCGGTCATAACGCCTTCTTCAATTGTCTGAATAGTAGCCTTTTCGAGCTTGTCGGCAAAATCGCAGAGTGAGGAATTTCCGTCGAGTTCACCTCTCTTGCGTAAAGCACCGCTCCATGCAAATATAGTTGCAACGGAGTTTGTAGAAGTTTCCTCGCCCTTGAGATACTTGTAATAGTGACGCTGTACTGTACCGTGAGCAGCTTCGTATTCATAGATTCCGTCAGGAGATACAAGAACAGATGTCATCATAGCAAGGCTTCCGTATGCTGTTGAAACCATATCGGACATAACATCGCCGTCGTAATTCTTGCAAGCCCAGATATATCCGCCTTTTGAACGGATTACTCTTGCAACAGCGTCATCGATAAGTGTATAGAAGTATTCTATGCCGAGAGCCTCATATTTTTCCTTGTATTCTGTATCATATACTTCCTGAAAAATATCCTTGAATCTGTGGTCATACTTCTTTGAGATAGTATCCTTAGTAGCAAACCATACGTCCTGTTTAAGGTCAAGACCGTAATTAAGACAGGCTCTTGCAAATCCTCTGATACTGTCATCAAGGTTGTGGAGTCCCTGAATTATTCCGTCACACTTTGAGAAATCGTGAATAAGTTCTCTTGTTTCGTTGCCGTCCTTATCAGTAACAACGAGTTCAGCCTTACAGCCTTTTGCAACACGCATTTCAGTATTCTTGTATACATCGCCGTATGCGTGACGTGCGATTGTTATAGGAGCTGTCCAGGTAGGAATGTAGGGTTCAATACCCTTTACAAGAATAGGGGTTCTGAATACTGTACCGTCAAGAGCTGCACGGATAGTACCGTTAGGGGATTTCCACATTTGTGTAAGATTGTATTCAGGCATTCTTGCAGCGTTAGGAGTAATAGTTGCACACTTTACTGCAACACCGTATTTTTTTGTAGCTTCAGCGGAATCAACAGTGACTTTATCCTTTGTAGCTTCACGGTGTTCAAGTCCCAAATCGTAATACTCTGTATTGAGTTCCACATATGGTTCGAGAAGAATTTCCTTAATCCACTTCCAGAGGATTCGGGTCATTTCGTCGCCGTCCATTTCGACAAGGGGAGTAGTCATTTTAATTTTTTCCATTTTTCAGTACCTCCAGCGTTTAATTTATTTTATATAATATAATAAGCCATACAGCAAAAATCGCAAGCCATATACCCATAAGCAGAGTATTTTTTACAATCGCATTTTTAAGTGATATATTGTCAAGTTCATAGCTTTTCCAAACTCCCGCAAGAAATGCGAAAACTATTCCGAAAAAGATATACCCCGGAAATCCGCAGTGAAAGAGCCTTGCCACAGCAAGTCCGAGGAATATTCCGATAAAATTCGGGAAAAAAAGTCTGCTCCACGCACTGCTTTCGGGCGTACTTCTGTTTCCTATATATTTAGCCGGATTTTTTTTGCGGTCATCTTTTGAATCAATTACGGATTCCTCAATATCCTGCTTTATGTCATCAACAGCATTTTTGATTAAATCTTTCATAAAGTATACCTCATCTGAAAGTCATTGCTATAATCATAATTATGACAAAAAATATAAGGTAAGGCGAAAAGCAGAGCAGTGTATATAAAATCTGTTTTGAAACAGGCATTTTTTTTATTTCATCTTTTCCGGATTTATTGAAATTCTGTATTTTGTTTACAAAATACATTACTAATGCAACCATAGCAACGGGAATGATAAATTTCATGTCGTTATCCTCTATATTTCGTAATCACACAAACCAGAATATTATCAAAAAAGTTTTTGGTCAAGCTTTTTTCAAAAAGCTTGCAGGGGGTTCGGGGGACAGAGTCCCCCGACAATCATCAGAGTGATTCTCTTGTATAGTCAAGCAGACCGCCGGCAAGCATAATATCCTTTGTACGTCCGGAGAGTTCGCAGAGTACGGGGATTTCCTTTCCGTTAGTCTTATTTACTATTGTAAGTTCGGACTTTCCTGCTTCAACGTCCTTGCGAACGTCAGCGAGGAGAAGTTCATCGCCCTGTGAAATATTGTCATAATCGGATTCGTTTACGAATGTAAGCGGAAGTATGCCTGCATTGATAAGATTTGCACG
Source organism: uncultured Clostridia bacterium (assembly GCA_945910815.1). Taxonomy (GTDB): domain Bacteria; phylum Bacillota; class Clostridia; order Oscillospirales; family Ruminococcaceae; genus Ruminococcus. The sequence continues at coordinate 66,896 of CAMDZD010000005.1, read as the reverse complement.
GTGTATTCTTGCGAATGACTTAACGAGTACAGCCTTTACTCCGAGATAAAGCGGAGCAAGTGCAGCGTGTTCTCTTGATGAACCCTGTCCGTAGTTTGAACCGCCTACAATGATACTCTTTCCGAGTTCCTTAGCTCTTTTTGGAAATTCTTCATCGCATACAGTAAAGCAGTGCTGTGAAATAGCCGGAATATTTGAACGCAGAGGAAGTATCTTTGCACCGGCAGGCATAATATGGTCAGTAGTGATGTTATCGCCGACTTTAAGTGAACATGGAGCATCAATAGTATCCATAAGCGGAGCAGTTTCGGGGAACGGCTTTATATTAGGGCCTCTGAGGATTTCAACGCTGTCCATATCAGCTTCAGCAACAGGAGGTACAATCATATTGTCATTGATTGAGAATACTTCCGGAAGCTTGAATTCAGGCATATCTCCGAGAGTTCTCGGGTCAGTGAGTACACCTGTAATTGCAGAAACAGCAGCCATTTCAGGGGAAACAAGATAAATCTGTCCGTCCTTGGTTCCGGAGCGTCCGAGGAAGTTTCTGTTGAATGTACGGAGGGAAATTCCCTTTGAATTCGGTGACTGTCCCATACCTATACAAGGACCGCATGCACTTTCAAGGATTCTTGCACCTGCTTCAATCATTATTGACAATGCACCGTTCTGTGCAAGCATATTGAGAACCTGTTTTGAACCGGGGGCAATTGAAAGTGATACATCGGGGTGAACAGTCTTTCCCTTTAAGATGTGTGCGACCTTAAGCATATCAAGAAGTGATGAGTTTGTACATGAACCGATACAAACCTGGTCAATTTTCATATTGCCGATTTCCTCAACGCTCTTAACGTTATCGGGGGAGTGCGGACAAGCTGCAAGCGGTACGAGTTCGGAAAGATTTATATTGATTTCTTCATCATATACAGCATCTTCATCAGCGGAAAGGGGAGTCCATACTTCTTCACGGCACTGTGCCTTGAGAAATTCTCTTGTATTTTCATCTGACGGGAAAATAGATGTAGTTGCACCGAGTTCAGCACCCATATTTGTAATAGTAGCACGTTCCGGAACTGAAAGTGTTTTAACGCCTTCACCGCAGTATTCGATAACTTTTCCGACACCGCCCTTGACAGACATTCTTTTTAAAACTTCAAGGATAACGTCCTTAGCGGCTACCCACGGCTGAAGCTTTCCTGTAAGGTTTACTTTTACAACTTTCGGACAAGTTATATAGTATGCACCGCCACCCATAGCTACGGCAACGTCAAGACCGCCTGCACCTATGGCAATCATACCAATACCGCCACCTGTCGGAGTGTGGCTGTCCGAACCGATAAGAGTCTTTCCGGGAATACCGAATCTTTCAAGGTGAACCTGATGACAGATACCGTTGCCGGGTCTTGAGAAATATATACCATGTTTTTTTGCAACACTGCCGATAAATCTGTGGTCGTCAGCGTTTTCAAAGCCATTCTGGAGTGTGTTATGGTCTATATATGCAACAGAACGTTCTGTTTTAACTCTCGGAACGCCCATAGCTTCAAATTCGAGATATGCCATAGTACCGGTAGCGTCCTGTGTAAGAGTCTGGTCGATTCTTATACCGATTTCCTGACCTTTAATCATTTCACCGTCAACGAGGTGAGCCTTGAGTATTTTTTCTGTAAGTGTTAAACCCACTGCAAATCATTCCTTTCGCATTTTCAAGCTGAATTTATATGATTATTATATAATTTTCCGTCCGTTTTGTCAAGTGTCTGCAAAATAAATAAAGAAAAACAAAAAAATATACAAAAATACTTGATTTTCTTTGTGTAATGTGATAAAATGTATTTGAAAATTTTTTCTGAAGGAGATAATTTTTATGAAATATCTTGTTATGTTATGCGACGGAATGGCAGATTATCCGATTGAATCCCTTGGAGGAAAAACTCCTCTTGAATTTGCCGATACTCCTTGTATGGACAGACTTGCAAAGGATTCCGAAGTAGGTCTTGTAAAAACAGTTATGGACGGTATGAAGCCCGGAAGTGACGTTGCCAATCTTTCAGTACTCGGATATGACCCGAAAATTTACTATACAGGACGTTCTCCGCTTGAGGCAGGAAGTATCGGAATTGATATGAAAGATACAGATGTATCTCTCAGATGTAATCTTGTAACGCTTTCCGACGAGCCGAATTATGAAGATAAAACTATAATCGATTACTGTGCAGGTGATATATCAACTGCCGATGCAAAGATACTTGTTGATTATCTTGCCGAACATCTCAACAATGATGAATTTAAGCTTTACAGCGGTGTAAGCTATCGTCACTGCCTTATCTGGAATAACGGTACAATGGATATTGCACCCCTTACACCTCCTCACGATATTACAGGCAAGCCTATAAAGGAATACATACCAAAAAATCCGAACGCATCAAAGCTCTATGAACTTATGAAAAAATCATATGAACTTCTCAAAGACCACCCGCTTAATAAGGAAAGAATTGCAAAGGGGCTCCGTCCTGCAAACAGTATGTGGCTCTGGGGAGAGGGCAAGCGTGCAAATCTTGACGACTTCAAGGGAAAATACGGTGTTAAAGGTTCAATGATTTCCGCTGTTGACCTGCTCAAGGGTATCGGAAAATTCTCAAATATGAACGTTGTAAGCGTTGAAGGTGCAACAGGATATATTGATACAAATTTCAGGGGCAAGGCTGAGGCTGCTATAAAGGAATTTGAAAACGGTCAGGATTTTGTATATATTCACGTTGAAGCTCCTGATGAATGCGGTCACAGAAATGAAACTGAAAACAAGGTGAAAGCAATTTCACTTATTGACAAGCTTATTCTTTCACCGGTTGTGGAAGCTCTTGAAAAAATGGGAGATTTCAAGGTTCTTGTAACTCCTGACCACCCCACACCTCTTTCGCTGAAAACACATACAAATGACCCTGTTCCGTATATGATTTATGACAGCCGTCAGAAAAAGAAGGGAACAGATTCATACAACGAAAAAACTGCAAAATCAACAGGAATATATATTTCAGAGGGCTACACCCTTATGAAAAATTTCCTTAAATAAAAAACAAGTCCCCGAATTAATTCGGGGATTTTTTTGATTTCCGCTTTTGTTTTATAACTCTGTCAGCCTTATTTATAATTTTTTCAGATGAAAGAGCTGAAACTGTTCCGATTAAAGCACCGGCAACAACGTCAGTAGTATAATGTACACCGAGATAAATTCTTGATACGGCTATGAGAATACCTATTGTAAAACCTGATATTCCGTATTTTTTCGGAAGATTTCTGAGCATAGCAATTCCGCAACCGATTGAGCTTGTAGCATGTCCGGAGGGAAATGACCAGTCCTCCGGCTTGTTTATAAGCGGGAAAAGCTCTTCAATAGCGTGAAAAGGTCTTATTCTGTGAACGCTGTTTTTAAGTATCAGATTTGTTATAAGGAGTCCGAGTGCAAGTGTCAGAGCCATAATAAAAGCTGTCTTTGTATATTTTTTGCTCAGGAAAAGTACAAATATAATCATTATCCAGAAAATGCCCATATCTCCGAGATGAGTTACAGCTTTCATAATAGTGTCGGCAGTTGCGTTTCTGATATTTTCCTGAATATAAAGCAGAATATCTTCGTCGATATTCATAAGAGTGTCGAAAAAATCCATATTAACCCTCCTTTTTATATCATAATGCCATTATATTATATCATACTATTTTGCAGATTACAATATTTTTGCAAAAAAACGGAACTGCCCGCATAAGAATCGTGAGGGCAGTTCCGTTTTAAAGGAGTTAATCAATCAGCAAAATTGAAATTGTCGGCATTGCGTTTTTTAAATTCCTCAAAAAGAGCATAGAGGAGCTGTTCGTCATCGATTGAAAGAAATTCATCTTCATCTTCTCCGTGCTGAACTTCAAGTATAACGACTTCCTCCTCACTTTCTTCATAGGGGAGAAGTACAGTATAATGTTTTTCCATATACTCAAAAGCATCAAGGATTTCAAAGTGAACTTCTTCGCCGTCATCATCAAGGAGTGTTATAACGGGATTTTCTTCTTCGTATTCGTCATTGAGATTGGGATTGTTTTCATAGGAATCATTCATAAAATAAACCTCTTTCGCAATATATTTGTAATATTATAACATATTGCAGGACGAATGTCAATAGCTTTTTGTAATTTATATATAAATATATTTTTTTTCAAATTCATCAACACGAATAGCCTTGTCGAAGAGCCAGCCCTGAGCGAGGTCAAAACCGCATTTGCATAGGAAATCCGCCTGTTTTTCGGTTTCAACACCTTCGAAGATAACTTCCTTGTTTGTTGTATTTATAAGCATGCACATCTGTTTGATGAAGTCACGGTGATATTTTGATTTTTCTATTCCGTCAACAAAAACCTTGTCAACCTTTACGGTATCGATAGGGGAATTAAGCAGAAAGCTGAGTGAGGAATAGCCTATTCCGAAATCATCAATATCAACTTTAAATCCGTGCTGACGGAGAATATTCATATTTGAGAACATAGCGAGGGTATTTTCGGCAAATGCACTTTCAGTTATTTCAAATTCGATATATTTGTTGTTGATATTGTATTTTTCGGCAAGTTCAAGAACTTTCTGTGTAAATTCGGGGTTTATATTGTTTTTGCGTGAAAAGTTTACGGATATCGGAATAAGGTTTTTGCCGTCATTCTGCCAGCGTTTAACGCATTTGAGAGCCTCCTCGTAGATGAAGAAGTCAAGTTCAACGATATATCCGGCTTTTTCAAGAACATCTATAAATTCAAAAGGGAGCTTGTATGTGCCGTCAGGATTTCTCCAGCGTGCAAGAGCCTCCGCACCTATAACCTTTCGGGAGTTCATAGAGAATTTTGGCTGTAAAAACAATTCAATCTGATTTTCGCTGATAGCGTTCTGAAGTTTTGTAATGATACTTTTTTCACGTGTACGCCTTATTCTGAATTCTTCATTGTATATGCAGATATTCAGTTCCTTGTGGGATTTTATATTTTTTCTTGCGAGGTCAGCATTATCGATAGCATAGGCAATATCCTCACCCTTTCCGGAAATGTAGTATATTCCCGATGCGACATTAAAGTTTCCGGCTCTGTATTTCTGTTTCTGCATACTGTAAAATTTGTCAGAAATATATTCCACTGATGACATAATATCCTGCTTGTCGGTTCCCGAAAGCAGGAAAAGGAATAAATCCGAATTTATACGGGAGCTTTTTTTAACCTTTTTCATAGACCTCAGGATTGATGAGAAGTCATTAAGCATACTGTCGCCGGCATCATATCCGAAATTGTCATTTACGAATGAAAAATTGTTTATATCGGCATAGACGACGGAAAGACATTCTTTTTTCGGGTTGTAGTTGTTTATTATTTCCTGAGCCTGAATTTTGAAGGTATGGCGGTTAAGCAGACCGGTTATATTGTCGCTCATGGTAAGTTTCTGGATTTTTGCCTCTGCATCGTTGCTGTTAAGATGAAATTTCCTTTCGTTGTCTATATTGGAATATCTTCCGTATATATGTGTCATCTCACCGCATGTATCAGCAACACTTACATAATATACTCTGTACCAGCAGTATTCACCGTTAAAGGCTTTTGTCCTTACGTCAACATAGTTTTTGACAGGTGACTTTACAGCATCTTTCCAGAGTGATATAAATCTTATGGAATCCTCCGGGTGTACAGTATCTTTGCAGGTCTGTTTGTTTATGTAGCCCTCAATTTTGTAATTGATTTTTTTAAAAATATCTTTTTTCGGAAGATAGAGAATATCTTTTTTAATATCGTAGTCAAATATAAGCTCATCGGTACTTTCCTCAATGATTTTATAGCGTTCATTCTGAAACATTATAGTTTCTTCAGCCTTTGCGATTCCGGTAATATCGAAGAAGACGACCTGAAGTCTTGAAAGCCCGTCACTTCCGACAAATATTTTTCCGTTTATACTCATAACAGCTTCTGAACCGTCAGCCTTTTTCATTTTTGTCTGAATGTCAATAGGTTCAGTATTTTTTGTGTTGCAGAAAATATTATTCAGAATTTTGGTTTTTGATTCACTGTCAGCAAAAAGATTGCCTACATATCCGCCGTTTGTGGCATTGATATAAGATTCTTTTGTATATCCGAGCTGGCTGTAAAACTTATCATTTGCATATGTAAGATGAAGCTTTTTTTCTCCGTCTGATTCTTCTAATCTGTATACGGCAACACCGCATGGCATATTTTTAAGAATAGCATTGAAATTGAGAGTATAGTAAGATTCCACAAATTGCGGGTCTGAATTTTCGGAAGCCTGTACTATGGTATTTTTAAGAATTATATTTGAACTGTCTTTTGAAAGGATTTCACAGCAGTTTGTAATGACAAGGACAGAGCCTGTTTTGCATTTTATTTTGTGTTCAAGGTATATTTCGCCGAGAGGATTTATATTTTTCTTTACGAAATCGCAGATAGAGTAATATTCATCATCAAGAAGAATATCTCTGAATTTTAATTTCCTTTGTTTAATTTCCTCCCTTGAATATCCGGAAAACCTGACAAAATATTCATCACAGTCTATTATGACATTTTCATCAAAATTTTCGGAATTGACAGAAAGCAGGAAACTGCCGTATTTTATTTCATGTATAACTTCTTTGTCATAAAGCATAATCCGACCCTCCTTTAAATATTTTGCAGTTTATATAATTATATCACAATAATTACAAAAAATCAATAATTTTCCAATAAAATGTTGTGGATTTAATCTGTTTTTTAAATTTTTGTAGATAACTCACAAAAATCGTTTGTGGAAAATGTAATATTTTCACAAATCATTTTGAGTGCTATTTATTTTTCACAACGGATATGATATAATTCTATTGAAAAAATTTTTTCGGGAGTGTAATTATTATATGATTTTAAAAAATCTGAAAGGTCATTTTCTTACGGTGGTAAAGCATAAAGCAAAAGTCTTCTGCCACTGTGCAAAATGCGGAATATTATGGCAGGGAATAACACATGACTTATCAAAATTTTCACCGTCAGAATTTATTCCGGGAGTGATTTTCTTTCAGGGAAACAGAAGTCCGAATGAGGCTGAACGTGAAAAAAATGGATATTCAATGGCGTGGATTCACCATAAAGGCAGAAACCGCCATCATTTTGAATACTGGACTGATTACAATACAAAAACAAAAAGGCTTGAACCGGTAAAAATGCCCGATAAATTTATTGCGGAAATGTTCTGCGACCGTGTATCCGCAAGCAAAATCTATATGAAAGAAAAATATACCGACAAAGCTCCGCTTGAATATTTCCTCAAGGGAAAGGACAGAAGAAAAATTCATCCCGATACTTCACGAAAGCTTGAATTTCTTTTAAGAATGTTAAGCGAAAAAGGCGAGGATTACACATTTGCATATATAAGAAAAAAAGTTGTCAGAAAAAAATTCTTATTATAATGTATAAACCGCTTTTGCAGAAGAAATAATAACAGCAGTTTCAATGCAAAAGAGGTGTTTAAAACGACTGAATTTATTATATTTCTGCTTGGTTCATTTTTCGGAGGAATAGTCGGGGTTTTTACGATGGCACTGTGTTCCGTGGCAAAGCAGAGCGATTCTGACATAAAATAAATGATTCCGGAGGGAGGAAACCTTTTGACCGCCAAAGCAAAAAATATTCATGAGGGACACCGTCAGCGTCTTAGAAAACGTTTTGTCGAAAACGGTCTTAACGGTTTTCACCCTCATGAAATTCTTGAGCTTATTCTTTTTTATTCCATTCCAAGAGCAAATACAAATGAAACGGCACACAATCTTATAAATCATTTCGGGAGCGTTTACAATGTTTTTAAGGCATCTCCCAAGGAATTAAGTGCTGTAAACGGCATAGGCTCAAAAAGTGCGGAGCTTATAAAGCTTTTCGGAGATGTATGCTTTTACTATCTCGAAAATGAAAATACCGGAGAAAAACCCTCCGATATTAAGGAATATGTCAATAATTATTTTGCGGAATCTGACTGCGGAATGTTTCTGACAGTATTTATGGGTGCTGATATGACGGTAAAAAGCAATTATACATTTACTCCCGAGGATTTCAGATGTCATGAAAAAATTATTTCGAGCCTTACTATGACAGCATTGAAAAACAATGCAAGTAATATAATAATTGCCCGAAACTGCGGAAAAGGAAAAATTCCCGTTCCGCAGAATGAAGATTACTTTGCTGTCAGGCTTATAGCCGAAAGCCTTAAATCCCTCGGAATCCATACGGCTGACTACATAATTTCAAACGGTTCAGAAGCTTTTTCCATGTTTGAAGAAGGAGTGTTCGGCTTTTGAAAAACACAGAGCTTTTTGAAAAATATAAAACATACGGTCTGAATGGAATGAGTGATTCCGAAATACTTCAGCTTGTTTTGTCGTTTGCATCAGTTAAGGATACTGAAAAAGTATCAGAAAGGCTTATAAGCGAATACGGCAGTTTAAACGCTGTTTTAAATGCTGATATAAATCATTTAATCGGCAGTGATGTGAACGAAAAGACAGCCTGTCTTTTGAAAATAATACAGGCTGTCAGTATGGAATGTCTTTTCAATAGGGGACAGCGTTGCTTTATAAAAAGCTATGACGATATGGCTTATTATTTCCGTTCGCTTTATGCGGGAATATCTGACGAGAGAATATATCTTGTATCGGTAAACCGTCACAGAATGGTAAAGGGTGAACATCTTGTTGCAGTCGGCTCGGCTGATACAATAAATATAAGCAGGGAAAAAGTTATACGCTGTGCATTGGGAATCAAGGCATACGGAATTTATATTTCGCACAATCACCCTGAATCCGAGGCGTATCCCTCCGAGGCTGATTATGAATTTACAAAAAGCATAGTTGATTCGATGAAAGACTTTGGAATAAAGGTTTTTGACCATGTAATAGTCGGGATTTCCTCTGTTGTATCTATGAAGGAGCTTAAATGCGGAATAGATTTTGAATAAATATTTGAATAAAGAAAAAACCGGAAACGTATGCGTTTCCGGTTAACTGTGTTTTCAAGAGATTAAGCTCTTTCAACCTTGCCTGAACGAAGGCATCTTGAGCAAGCATAGATATGACAAGGAGTACCCTTAACGATAGCCTTAACTCTCTTTACGTTCGGCTTCCAAGTTCTGTTTGAACGTCTGTGTGAGTGAGAAACCTTAATACCGAAAGTAACACCCTTACCGCAGATATCGCATTTTGCCATTTTACAGCACCTCCTTTTGAATCTGAAAAAATACAACAATATTATTGTATCATAAACTTTCTGAAAAATCAAGTGTTTTTTGAAAAAAAAGCAGAAATTTTTATATGTTCTGATTATATACAAAAATTTATCTGCGATGTTGACAGATTTTGTTGCGGTATGATGTTGCCTGACAAGAATTTTCTGAAATTACTTGAAAAAGATATTTGTTTGTAGTATAATTATAATCGGAATATTTTTAAGAAAGGAAATAACTTATGGATACGGTAATTAAATTTCTTGCAAGAATTATAATTGTTATTCTTGTACTCCCTTTGCATGAGCTTGCACACGGTTTTGTTGCGAAAAAGCTCGGAGACGATACGGCAGAGGAACAGGGCAGACTTACTCTCAATCCTCTTGCACATATTGACCCGATTGGTACGCTTCTGCTTGTGCTTACGGGATTCGGGTGGGCAAAGCCTGTTCCCGTCAATCCGAACAGATTCAACAGAAATCACAGTCTCAGAGCAGGTATGGCAATGGTATCAATAGCAGGCCCTGCCTCAAACATAATAGCATCGCTTGTCTGTGCATTGATTTATAATTTCGCATACTGCTTTGAATTTGTGCAGAAGGCTTGTATAAATGCTGTTTATTACGGCGAATACAGTATTGTTTACATCATTATGCTTTTGCTGAATTTCTGCTTTTCAATAAATATCGGTCTTGCGGTGTTTAATCTTATACCTGTTCCGCCACTTGACGGCTATGACGTTTTCAGCTACTGCACAAAATATAAATTCGATGACTGGTTCAGAAGAAATATGCAGATTATAAGAACAGTATTCCTTGCATATATTCTTTTAGGAGATATGATAATTCCTGCAAAATTCAACCCCCTTTATATAGTAACGAATCTTGTTTCAAAAGCAGTGTGGTTCTGTGCAAGCTGGATTCCGAATGTTATAGGAACTATATAAAATGGAGCAGATACTTTTCAGGCTTGATACATTTGAAGGCCCTCTTGATTTGCTCTTAAAGCTTATATCAAAGCATAAGCTTAATATATACGATATTGAAATATCAAAGCTCCTTGAACAGTATATGGAGTATCTTGACAACAGCAATATTCAGAATCTTGAATCGGCGGGCGAATTTCTTGAAATGGCATCACGCCTGATATATATAAAAACGGCATATCTTCTTCCGAAACCCGAAGCCGATGAAGCTCAGCAGATGAAAAAAGAGCTTGAAACTAATCTTATTGAATATTCTTCAATAAAATATGCCTCGTCAGTGCTTGCGGAAAAATTTCAGGGCGATAATGTATTTGTCCGCCGTCCTATGAAAGTAAAGGCGGAATATTCATACAATCAGATGTATCTTCCGGACAGGCTTGCAATGGCATATCTGAATATATCCTTTCCGGAGGATATTGAGGCTGAAAATAAAATTATCGAAAATAAAATAAATTCGGCTGTAAAGCGTAAAATAACATCAGTTATTTCTAAGGTTGTATTTATTCTGAGAAGGCTTTACGGTTCGGGAAAAAAGCTTCTTATGGATTCACTCTATGAGGGAGTTTATGACCGTTCAGAACGTGTTGCGACTTTTCTTGCAGTTCTTGAGCTTACAAAAAACGGCAGAATAAAAATAAGTGATGACAATTCCGAAATATATTTTACAGGCAGAAAAAAAGAAAGGAATATTCAGTCCAATGGAAATTAATGAACAGCTTGCAGTTGCGGAGGCAGTTATATTCGCCTCGGGTGAACCTGTTGAAATTGTAAAAATTGCGGAAATTCTTGAAACTTCTCCCGAAAATGCCGTTAAGCTTGTAAGGATTCTTAATGAACGCTATGACGAATACAAAAGCGGTATCAGAATAATTTCCGTAAACGGAAGATTTCAGATGACGACACGTGCCGAATATGCCATATATGTCCGCAAGGCTCTTAATTTCAAAAAAAATACACCTCTTTCTCAGGCTTCTATGGAAGTCCTTACGATAATAGCATACAATCAGCCTGTTTCAAGAGGATTTATTGAAAATATCAGAGGCACTGACAGTTCTTCAGCGGTGAACAGCCTCTGCGAAAAGGAACTCATTGAGGAGGCAGGACGTCTTGATGTTCCCGGAAAGCCTATTGTTTACAGAACTACCGACAAGTTTCTGAGATGTTTCGGACTCGGAAGTCTTGAAGATTTACCGCCCTTGCCCGAAAGAAATAATCCCGAAAAAGAGAGTAAAATATGATAATTCTTAATATTCTGAAAATCATAGCTCTGATAATCCTTGCATTAATCGGATTTTTAATATTTCTGCTGATACTTCCCGTATCCGTAAGACTGGAATATATCGGAGAAAAATTTTATTATGAAGTCAGATATTCTTTTCTTTCCGTTATTTCTTCGGACGCTGAAAAGGGTATAGCCGGTATGCTTAAAAGACGGAAAAAGAAAAAAATTCCCGTTCCGGAAACGGTTCCCGAAAATGACAGTAAATTATCAGAAGTGGAAAATGAATCTGCTCCCGAAACGCAGAGCGTTACGGATTTGCCGGAGTATAAACCGGAAGAAATTTCAAGTGAAAAAATTCCGGAACCCGAAAAATCTCCCAAAAAATCAAAAGTCCCGAAAACTGAAAAACGAAGTTTATCGGATATTTCTGAATTATGGGATAAAATAACGCAGATATGGGAAATTTTATCATCTCCCGCAAAAAGGCTTTGCAGGGGAATACATTTTGATAAAATATTTATTGATTTTAAAATATCTGACCCCGATGCTTATGACTGTGCAATTAATTACGGGAAAACCTGTATTATAGTATACAATATGCTCGGAATTTTCAATCAGATATTCCGTCTTTCAAAAAAGAGCATAAACGTTGAATGTGTATTCAATAAGGAAAAAAGTATCTATGATATTTCGTTTACAGTCAGATTTCACCCGATAGTCGCTTTATTATGCGGAGGTTCATTCCTCTGGACATACTATTTTAAAATATACAGAAAACAATCAGGAGGTAATAGAAAGAATGGAAAACAAAGAAACAAAAACAGAAAAGCCAATAAGTGAGCTTATGGGAATAACTATGGAAAAAGTCAAGGAAATGGTCGATATAAATTCGATTATCGGCGAACCTATTAAAATTGACGATAAAATCACAATTATTCCCATATCAAAAGTATCATTCGGATTTGCGTCCGGAGGTTCTGACCTCCCCAATAAGCTTAGCCGTGACCTTTTCGGAGGCGGTGGGGGTGCGGGAGTATCCATAAAGCCCGAGGGATTTCTCGTTATAAATGACGGAAATGTGCAGATGATACAGGCAGAACCGTCCGCTGACCCTATCAGTTCAATTATAAGCAATGCCCCTAATATTGTAAGCAAATTAGGAAAGATGTTCGGAAAAAACAAGAAATCTGAAAGCAATGAAGATTCAGAGGAATTTGACGGATAAGTAATAAAAATCTTTTCAACGGCATATTTTATATTATATTTAATAAGGAGATATGCCCGATGAAAAAACTTTTAGTTTTTATTTTGACGTTTTTTATTGCGGTATCAGGAAACAGTTTCTGTGCATATGCCGACAGCAAACCCGAAATATCCGCAAAATCAGCAGTTCTTATTTCAGCTGATACAGGCGAAACAATATATTCACTCAATGCAGGGGAAAAGCTACCTATGGCAAGCACTACAAAAATTATGACGACTCTTTTATGCCTCGAAAGCGGTAATCTTGACGAGGAATTTGTTGTTGACAGCGAGGCTATAAAGGTTGAGGGTTCATCAATGGGACTTGTTGAGGGTGATATTGTGACTAAATATGCACTTTGTTGCGGAATGTTGCTCCCCTCGGGTAACGATTCCGCCAACGCAACGGCTGTTAAGCTTGCCGGAAGTCTTGAGAATTTTGCTGTTATGATGAATGAACGTGCTGAAAAAATCGGAATGTCAAAAACTTATTTCGTTACCCCCTCCGGACTTGAGGGAGATGGTCACGGTTCTTCCGCCTATGATATGGCTTTGCTTGCGAGGGAGGCTCTTAAAAACGATACTTTCAGGGAAATCTGTTCAAAGCAGAGTATTCAGGTTAAATTCGGAAATCCTCCCTATGAAAGATGGCTTAAAAATACAAACAAGTTACTTTCAATGTATGACGGTGTTTACGGAGTGAAAACAGGATTCACTGACGAGGCAGGAAGATGTCTTGTTTCGGCATGCGAACGTGACGGAAAAAATCTCATATGCGTTACTCTCAATGACCGCAACGACTGGAATGACCATATTGCACTTTATGATTACGGATTCAGTTATGTGAAATTATATGAATATAAAATAAGTGATGAAATTTATGCCAATCTTGCCGGAAGTTATGAAGATAAAATAAGGCTTGTTCCCGATGAAATCCCCGAAATCTGTACGGCTGACGGAAACAGTCAGTTTTTCAGCTATAAAATGAAAACTCCGCTTTTTGTTTACGCTCCTGTTGAAAAGGGTGAACAGTGCGGAGAAATTACCGTTATGTATAAGGGCAGTGAAGTAAGAAATATTCCCCTTTATGCTGACAAGAATTATGAAATCTATCACAAGCCGGAGAAAAAACAAAACTTTTTATCAAAAATCAAAAATATATTTAAATAGGAGATATTATGGAAAAAACAAGGATTCAGAAAATTATTGCCGATGCGGGATATTGTTCACGCCGTAAAGCAGAGGAGCTTATCTCAAAGGGAAAAGTTACTCTCAACGGCAGACCGGTTAAACTCGGTGACAAGGCAGGTTCAAAGGATATTATTGCTGTTGACGGCGAACGTATCTATATCCCGAGAAAGAAAAATAAAATCTATATAATGATGAATAAGCCGAGGGGATACGTTACAACGGTATCAGATGAGCTTGACCGCAAGTGCGTTATGGATTTGCTCGAAGGTCTTGAAGAAAGAGTATATCCGATTGGCAGACTTGACAGAAATTCCGAGGGACTTCTCCTTTTTACAAATGACGGAGAATTTGCAAATAACATAATGCACCCAAGCAGACATATTTCCAAAACTTACCGTGTTACAGTCAGACCGGATATTTCCGATGAACAGCTTGTCAGACTTTCAGAGGGAGTAGAAATTGACGGCAAAAAGACTCTGCCGGCAAATGTGGTTGTAAAGGATAAACAGCAGGGCAGAGTTGTACTTCTTATAACTATTAAGGAGGGAAGAAACAGGCAGATTCGTAAAATGTGCGAAGCCGTAGGTCTTGAAGTGGCGAGACTCAGAAGAATAAGTATAGGCCCTCTTAAACTTGGTATGCTTAAAGCAGGAACTTACAGAGAACTTACCCCCGATGAATTACGAGCTATCAGAAATGCTATCGGCAAGGAAAATTAACCATTATTTTTTAACGTGTTTTTATTTATTTTGTGAATAATCTTAAAAAATGTCCGGAAGTTTTTCAGATACTTGAAAAATTGCCGTAAAAATAGTATCATTAATATATAACACTATCCGAAAGGAATGAATATTATGGAATTTCAAAAAATTCAGGACAGACTTTCTGCTCTGTTCGATGACGGAAAATATACCGAGATAAATTCCGGTATTATGGAAAAAGACAAGCCGGCATCAGTTGTTACAGCATACGGATATGTAAACGGCAATCCTGTTTATGCCTTTGCACAGGACAAATCCGTTTCGGGCGGTGCTGTCGGAATGGCTCATGCTGAAAAAATTTCAAAGCTCTATCTTCTTGCCTCAAAAACAGGTAATCCGATTGTCGGAATATACGATTCAAACGGAGCTGTTATGGACGGTACTGCCGAATCACTTATGGCATACGGAAAAATGATTTCATCATCTTCAGCTGTATCCGGAGTTATTCCGCAGATTGCAGTTATTGCCGGAACTTGTGCCGGAAGTGCTTCAATACTTGCATGTTCTTCTGATTTTGTAATAATGGCAAAGGATTCCGAATTTTTTATGACTCCAAATGCGGAAAATGTTTCAGCTGAATCTGCTATGAAGGCAGGAATCGCTTCAGCTGTATGCGATGACGTAAAATCCGCAATCGAAAAGGCAAGGGATATTATAAATATTATGCCCTTGAATAACCTTTCACCTGCTCCCGAATTTGAACCAATTGAACCTGTCGGAACAGTATCACCGGATTTAAAGGGAATTATAAACGGCATAACTGATTCCGATACAGAAATTGAACTCTATTCCGGATGCGGAAAAGCTTCATATACTGCTTTTGCAAGAATAGAGGGAAAAACCGTGGGAATCGTTGCTACTAACAAGACTTCTGACAGACTCGAATCTGCCGACTGTTCAAAAATTGCACGTTTTGTAAGACTTTGTGATGCATTTTCAGTTCCTGTTGTAACTTTTGCAGATACTGACGGATTCGATACATCAGATACTGTTTCAAATGTAAAAAATATGTCATTGCTTGCCTCAAGCTATGCGGAAGCTACTACCGTTAAGCTTGCTGTTGTTACCGGAAAGGCTGTCGGAACTGTATTCAGTGCAATTGCCGGAAAAGATGTAAGCTCCGATTTTACATATGCCTGGGAATCAGCTTATATAAGCCCTGTACTTCCCGAAACTGCCGTTGAATTTTTATGGCACGACAAGTTAAAGGGTGCTGAAAACCTTTCAGCAAAGAGAAAGGAACTTGCAGAAGAATACAAGTCCACTCTTGCATCTGCTGAAAAAGCTTCAAATATAGGCTGTATCGATGAAGTTATTTCCGCATCTGATACAAGAGCCGTTATATCATCGGCACTTGATATGCTTTCAGGAAAGAGAGTTACAAAACTTCCGAAAAAGCATAACAATCTTCCTTTCTGATTAAAAATAATATAATATGAATGGTGGTATATAAAAATGAAAAGATTTAATGTAACTGTCAATGGAAAATCCTATGATGTAGCTGTTGAAGAAATTACTGACGGCTCTGCTCCTGTAATAACAGCTCCAGCCCCTGCTCCGTCAGCTCCTGCAAAGCCTGCACCTGCACCGTCTGCACCTGCAAAGGGAGAGGGTGAATCCGTATCTGCTCCGATGTCAGGAACTATCCTTGATGTAAAGGCTAATGTCGGCGATACTGTTTCAAAAGGTCAGGTTATAATGGTTCTCGAGGCTATGAAGATGGAAAATGATATTGTTTCACCCTGCGACGGTAAGATTACAAGCATACTTGTTAAAAAAGGCGATACTGTCAGCCCGTCTGATACGCTTGCAACAGTTCAGTAAAGGAAGGTTGAAATTATGGCTAAAATCGGTATTACTGAAACAGTTATACGTGATGCTCACCAGTCACTTATTGCAACACGTATGACTACGGAGGAAATGCTCCCCGTACTTCCTCTTATGGATAAAGTCGGATTTCATTCAATTGAATGCTGGGGCGGTGCTACATTTGATTCCTGTCTCAGATTTTTAAATGAAGACCCTTGGGAAAGACTCCGCATACTCAGAAAAAATCTCCCCAATTCAAAATTGCAGATGCTTTTCAGAGGTCAGAATATGCTCGGATACCGTCACTATGCGGACGATGTTCTTGAATATTTCGTTCAGAAATCAGTTGCAAACGGAATCGATATAATCAGAATTTTTGACGCTCTCAATGATGTAAGAAATCTCGAAACTGCTGTCAAAGCTGCTAAAAAAGAGGGAGCTCATACACAGATAGCTATTTCCTACACTACCGGCGACAAGTTCACAAATGAATATTTCGTTGACTATGCGAAAAGAATAGAATCAGTCGGTGCAGATTCAATATGCCTTAAGGATATGGCAGCACTTCTCACTCCTTACAGGGCAGGAAGTCTTATTGCAGACCTTAAAAAAGCTGTTAAAATTCCGATACAGCTCCATACTCACTATACATCGGGACTTGCTTCAATGTGTCTCTTAAAGGCGATAGAATCGGGCGTTGACTATATCGATACTGCAATGTCACCGCTTGCAAACGGTACTTCTCACACTCCGACAGAGTCTATGGTCGCAGCACTTCAGGGTACAGAATACGATACAGGTCTTGACCTTAAACTTCTCACGAAAATAAGAGATTATTTCATGAAACTCCGTGACAAATACATCAAAAGCGGACTCCTTGACCCGAAAATGCTTGCAGTCGATGCAAATGCACTTATATATCAGGTTCCGGGCGGTATGCTTTCAAATCTTCTTTCACAGCTTAAACAGGCTGGAAAAGAAGATAAGCTTACTGAAGTTCTTCAGGAAGTTCCGAGAGTACGTAAAGATGCCGGCGACCTGCCTCTTGTAACTCCTACTTCACAGATTGTAGGTACTCAGGCAGTATTCAACGTCCTTACGGGTGAAAGATATAAAATGGTTACAAAGGAATTTAAGGGCGTAGTAAGAGGTGAATACGGACAGACTCCGACTCCGATAGACCCAGAATTCCGTAAAAAAATTATCGGCGATGCTGAACCTATTGACTGCCGTCCTGCTGATTTGCTTGAACCGGAACTCGACAAGCTCCGCAAGGAATGTGCTGAATGGACTGAACAGGAAGAAGATGTTCTCAGCTATGCACAGTTCGGACAGGTTGCAGTAAAGTTCTTTGAGCAGAGACGCAATAAAAAATATGGTATCGATTCAAAACATTCAGATACTGAAAATAAGGTTCTTCCGGTTTAAAAAGAAAATTTTTTGATTTCAGGAGGGAGTAGGAATTGCCTATAAGAATTTCAGCCGAACTTCCGGCATATAAAACACTTGAAAATGAAAATATTTTTGTTATCGCAAAGGACAGGGCAGAACATCAGGATATACGCCCCCTTAAGGTTATTATTCTGAATATAATGCCGAAAAAAATTGAAACTGAATGTCAGCTTATGCGACTCCTCAGCAATACTCCTTTGCAGGTCGATATTGATTTGATGTATATGTCATCGCATATTTCAAAAAATACTTCTGTTCATCATCTGGAATCCTTTTACAAGACTTTTGATGAAGTTAAGAATAATCGTTATGACGGTATGATTATAACAGGAGCTCCCGTTGAACAGCTTGATTATGAAGATGTCGATTACTGGGACGAAATATGCGAAATAATGCAGTGGTCAACTACAAACGTATTTTCAACACTTCATATATGCTGGGGAGCTCAGGCGGGATTATATTATCATTTCGGAATACCAAAATATCTGCTTCCTGAGAAGATGTTCGGAATTTTTCCGCACAGAATTGAAGTTAATAACAGCAAACTACTCCGTGGCTTTGATGACAGGTTTCTTGTACCTCATTCAAGGCATACGGAAGTAAGGCGTGAGGATATTGAAAAAGTAAGTCAGCTTGAAATTCTTACTTCCTCGGAAATTGCAGGAGTTCACATAGTTGCCAACAAGAACGGCAGACAGTATTTTATCACAGGTCATTCGGAATATGACAGGGAAACTATTGCTAACGAATATTTCAGGGATTTGGAAAAAGGTCTTGACATAAAAATACCATACAACTATTTTCCCGATAACGACCCGAAAAAAACTCCGGAATTTTCGTGGAGATGTACGGCGAATCTTATGTTTTCAAACTGGCTTAACTACTGTGTCTATCAGCTTACGCCTTTTGACCTCGGCGAACTTGACATAAGAAACTGGAACTGGCAGGCCGGTTTCTGATATAACGAAAGGGGATTTTTTAATGAATTACAGTGGTGAAAATCAGAGCGGTTTTTATGAGGCACCGCCTGCTGACCCGAATTATTCCGGCAATCAGGGAGGCGGACATACCGGTTTTGCAATAGCCTCACTGATACTCGGTATACTTTCACTGATTTTATGCTGTTGTATGGGATTTAATTTCATACTTGCAGTTCCCGCACTTATACTCGGCATAGTAACACTTGTTAAACATTATAACGGAAAAGGTATTGCAATAGCCGGAATTATAATTTCTTCTATTGCTATGATTATTACAGGAATGATGCTTGCTTTTTACGGCCCTATTTTCAGTGATGTTTTCAAGGTAGCAAATGATTTTGAAAACGTCCGTGATACTTATGAGGAAACGGGAGAAATTCCGGAATATCTCGAAAAGTATACAGACGAAAAATATGACGAGGTATGGAAAAAAGAAGGCTATGATGATTTCTATGATTTCTTTGATTATGTGATTGAAGAAATGGACAAGAGCTATTCAGAAGCTGAAAATAATGCTGATTAAATCGGTGCAATAGCCGGAATAAAATTTCTTATTATGTAAAAAAACAGAAAAATCCCGGGAACCGTATACCAGAAAATACGGTTCTTAGGGATTATTTTTTTATCTGTAATAAGTTCAAGCCATTTAAGAATAAGCAGGATTACACCGAAAACTACAATGGGATTGTATCTTAAAGATTTTAATATATTTCCTTGAAGAAGTGCAAAAAAGCTCCTTGTACCTCCGCAACCACAGCAATAATATCCCGTAAACATATGGAAAACGCATGGCAGAACGAAAAATCTTTTCAGCTTTTTGTATATAAATCCTGTTGAATAAAATAATAATACTGTCAGAAAGGGGAGAAAAATATAAAATACTTTTTTACGTCTTTTCATTGAAATTTACTCCTTGAGAAGTTTTGACATAAATTCTTCGGTTGAATAAAGTCCGCTCCTGTTGTATCGGTTTATACCGTAAAGGCAGTCGGGATTTCTTGTTATATAGTTTGGCTTTTCATAGCAGTTAAGAGTTATAATAAATCCGTTTTCACGCAGTACCGGAATACTTTCCCTGCATGTATATCCGAATGGATATGCAAAGACAATCGGAACTGTATCTGTATTTTCCTTGATTAGTGTCTGAAGCCTTGAAATATCTTCATTTAGAATACGGCAGTATTCCTCCGGATTTTCGCCCTTGTTTATGTGACAGCCTGTTCTTTCGCCTCTGGATTTGTGCATATTAAATGTGTGGTTTCCGATTTCAAAGCGACCGGATTCAAGCATTTTATTAATATCCTCCCATGTCAGATATGAATATTCGGGAACATGTGGGTCTCTGACGGCATCATTTTCGATATATGTTCCTACAACTGATACAATTGCAGTCATATTGTATTTTTCAAGAAGTGACTCAAGATAATAAAAATTATTATAAAATCCGTCATCAAGAGTAATCATAACAGGATTTTCCGGGAGTTCTCCTTTGCCGTGAGTATAATCCGCCAACTGCTGAGCCGATACGGAATTATAGCCGTTCTGCTTTAAATATTTCAAATCGGATTCAATCTGATTAGGAGTCACGGCATATTCCGTTGCGGAACTTTCATGAATACTGTGATACATAATCACAGGAAGAAAAATTTTTTCGTCATTATATTCGGCAGAGGAAAATATTAAGCGTTTGCCCATTCCGGAAAAAAGAAATACCGCAGTAAAAATTACTGCATTAATCAGCATAATTCTTAAAAAATTTTTTATATTATAGCATTTATACATTTAAATCAGCTCCATTATAATTATATATGAATAAGAGCTGTTTAAAATTCATAAGATAAAACAATTAATAAACGAAAAATTTCACCGTGCCGTGAATATAATCTTATAGTATGCAAATATTATTGAGGTGATAGTATGAAACGACGTAAAAAGCGTAAGCTGAAAGCATTTATTAAAGAATTTATTCTGATTACACTGCCGTTCAGTGCCGGAATTTTTATGAATATAGGAGATATAATGGGCAGGCTTGCAGATAAAATGGACAGTATAGATATTCAGGTTATAAAGGAAAACAAATCCTATAACGGAAAAATTTCTGAAGATTTTGAGGATATTATAATTTCAGAGGGTTACGGCTATGCAGAGGAATCGGAAAATTTTCCGGAAAGCCAGTCTGATGAAATCCCCATATATAAGATAGTATCAGATAATGCCGGTGCAAAGCCTTATCCCACTGAATGGACAGAGGGCGGAAGTATTGTCCGCACAACTTACGGACATTATGACGGAACGACTTTCTTTGATTTGGACAACGGGGGACAGGTAAACAATAAAACTTCTGTCAGCAATGAAACTCTGAAAGCTGAAAGCAGACTTCTGCCCGATTTTAAAATAGAAGATACCGAAGAACCGCAGGTTCTTATATATCATACTCACACTACTGAAACATATGAACCATATGTCCGTGATTTCTATGATGCAAATTTTAACTACCGGACAACCGATGAAACAAAAAATGTCATAATGGTCGGAAATGCAATTCAGAAAGAGCTTGAATCTGCCGGAATAGGCGTTATACATTCAACGGAAATACATGATTATCCGTCATATAACGGAGCTTATGACAGAAGTGCCGAAACCGTAAACGCAATACTTGAACAGTATCCGTCTATAAAAGTTGCCCTTGATATTCACCGTGATGCAATATGTACAGAAAGTGTTGCATATCAGCCGTATACTGAAATAAACGGTAAAGAGGCATCGCAGATTATGATTATATCAGGCTGTGATGACGGTACTATGAATATGCCGGACTATATGCAGAATTTCCGTTTTGCGTCATTATTGCAAAGTCAGATAGAAAATGACAATGCCGGACTTACAAGACCGATTCTCTTTGATTACCGTCATTACAATCAGGATATTACAACGGGAAGTCTGCTTATTGAGGTTGGTTCTCACGGAAATACGCTTGACCAGTCATATTATTCGGGCGAACTTATCGGAAAATCTATTGCTAAGGCTCTGGAGGAATTAAAATAAGATGAAAAAGGCTTTAAGGATAATATTTTTGTATATTCTGACAACGTCACTTTTATATATGTTTGCAGTATCCTATTCAAATTCCTACAACCGCATAAATGCTGAAAAAATAAGTCCGGCGGGAATAATTATAAATGACGGAAAAGCAACTGTAAACGTCTTGCATGATGAATTTACAGTTGATTTCCGGTTTCTTAAGCCCGAAAGCAAATTCTATTATATACTTTATTTTATCTCGCCGGACGGCTTTCGACTTGCTGAAGGAATTTTAATTCATGCTGTAAGAAGAATTGTCTGAATATGCAGGATATTTTCTTTTGTGCCAGTCATTCAGCTCGCCTTTGTATATAAGCTGTGCATCGGAAAGGTGGCGGAAATCTTCCGGAGTATAAAGACATGGCTTTTTTTTCAGATTTATTCCTATTTCACTGAATATATGTGCAACAAACTGCGAACATAAAAAATGGGATTTTCTGTCCCATGATATATTCAGATATATTGCAATAAGTCCTAATATGTTATATGAATATTCGTTACGGCATATATGAAAATTCCTTATAAGCTTTTCAAAATGTTTTTTCTGTTCATGTGAAACGTGTATCTGATATATTTCACATGGAATATTGCTGAAAAGTCCGAGTGTTCCCTTTCCTATTATTTCTTCGTTGAAAGTTGCCGGAAGGGGAGTATATCTGTAAGTACGGCAGAAACTGTACATTTTAGAAAGTTCAATATCTCCGGATACAGATACATGATTGTAAGGCTTTTTTGTAAAAAATTTTATTGCCTTTGCAACGTTAGTACCTGTCTGTGCAACTATTATGTAAATATTATCTTCCAAAATTATTGCCTCCTGAAAATGTTTTTTTGTTATTAAAAAATATTATATCATATATGCTTGAATTTTTCAAGAGGATATGTTATAATAATATGTAGAAAAAATGTGCCTGTAGCTCAGTGGATAGAGCAGTAGCCTCCGACGCTATGTGCGATGGTTCAATTCCATTCAGGCATACCATATAAGAAAAAAGGGCGAACCTTTATTCGCCCTTTTTCTATTCAAGAAATCTTTTCAGAATATCTTCTCTGTTTCCAATATGCGTATTTCTTACTTTTTCACGCAAAGGAAGAACCATTGACGGCAAAACGGAAAGTTCATCTGTTCCGACTGCAAGGAAAAATTCGGTAAGCTCCAAATCTCCGCCAAGTTCTCCGCATATTCCTGCCCATATACCGTTTTTGTGAGCATTTTCAACAGTAGTTTTTATCATTCGCAGAATTGCCTTGTGATGTGTGTCGCAGAATTTTTCAAGCTCCGGATTCTGCCTGTCGAGTGCGAGTGTATACTGTACCAAATCATTTGTGCCGATACTGAAAAAATCGACTTCCTTTGCAAGAATATCGCTAATCATAACGGAGGCAGGAGTTTCAATCATTATACCCGTTTCAACATCGGATTTAAACGGTATTCCGGAGCTTTTAAGCTCATTTTTTACCTCACTGACAATTTTTTTAATCTGCATAACTTCTTCAGGAGAAATAATCATAGGGAACATAATTCCGAGATTTCCGAATACTGATGCACGGTACAAGGCTCGGAGCTGTACTTTGAAAATGTCGGGATTGGCGAGGCATATTCGCACTGCACGAAAGCCAAGTGCCGGATTTTCCTCTTTTTTGAGTTTAAAATAATCAATCTGCTTGTCAGCACCTATATCAAGTGTTCTTATAATGACTTTTTTTTCTGCCATACATTCAAGAACTTTTTTATAGCAACGGAACTGCGTTTCTTCATCTGGAAAATTACTGCTTTCAAGATAAAGAAATTCACTGCGGAAAAGTCCGATTCCTCCTGCATCGTTTTCAAGTACAGAGCCGAGGTCATTAAGACTGCCTATATTTGCATATATATTTATTTTCTGACCGTCAGGTGTAATATTTTCCTTGTCTTTCAGATTTTGCAGAAGTTTTCTTTTAATAAGTTCATCGTCACGTTTTTTCAGCATTTCCGATTTTGTTTTCTCATCGGGATTTATATAGACAGTTCCGGAAAATCCGTCTGCAATAGCTTCCATACCATCAAACCCCTCCGAAAGCTCCGAACCTATTCCGATAATTGCGGGAATATTCATAGTTCTTGCAAGAATGGCTGTATGTGAATTTGCCGAACCCTCGGCAGTACAGAATCCTGAAATTTCTGATTTATTCATCTGAACTGTTTCGGAGGGTGCAAGGTCAACCGCAAAAATAATTGAATTTTTTTCAGCAGTATCATTGCTTTCCTTTTTATTCATAAGGTTTTTAATAAGCCTTGCAGAAATATCCTTTATATCTGCTGAACGTCCCTGCATATATTCATTATCCATAGAGGAAAACATTTTCGCAAAATTATCGCAGGTAACTGATACGGCATATTCAGCATTTAAATTCTGTGAGCTTATAATATTTTCAATCGATTCAATATAATCTGAATCATCAAGCATCATCTGATGTATTTCAAAAATCTGTGCATTTGCTTCCCCGACTTCTTTCAATGCCTTTTCATAAAGATTTTTCAGTTCTGAAAGTGTAATTTCCTTTGCCTTTCTGAATCTTTCTGTTTCTCTTTCGGCATTTTCAACATGAATACGCTTTACAAGCATATTTTCACTCTTATGGAATTTTACTCTGCCTATTGCAATTCCTCCCGAAACACCTTTTCCATGAAGTTCTTTCATTAATATTCACACTCCTTTTATTTTATTTATATTATATACATTGTCTTCCCGAATATTTAAAATAAAAAAATTTCAGAATTGTTATTGACATTCTGATTTGATTATGTTAAAATAAAGAAAAAACACATAAAGGAGTGCTGTTGAAAATGCAGAAAATTATATGTTTTCACAATCCGAAAGAAATTAACGGATTTCTCAGCAACTGGTATCCAAGCAGATTCAAAGATGAAAACGGAATATTTTATACATCTATGGAACAGTATATGATGTATCAGAAAGCAATTCTTTTCGGAGATAAGAAAACTGCCGAAAAAATTCTCAGCATAGATGATGTCGGAAAAATCAAGGCTTTAGGCAGACAGGTTTCAGACTTCAATGAAAAAATATGGTCTGAAAATAAATTTAACATTGTTTATAATGGTATTTATCTGAAATTTTCTCAGAATCCGGAGCTTAAAGCAAAGCTTCTTTCCTATGACAAAGACTGTATTTTTGCCGAATGTGCGGTGTATGATAAAATATGGGGCATAGGTCTTTCAATGCATAACCCCGACAGATTTAACAAATCCTGCTGGCTCGGTGAAAATCTTCTCGGAAAAGCTATAACAAAAGTAAGAGATAACATTATTGGAAAGTCTGTCTGAAAAGACGGGCTTTTTTCAATTTAACATAAATTTTCGATAACAATGGTTTTGAATTTAACATATCAGCAGTATACTTAAACTAAAGAAAAACAAAGGAGTTAATTATCTATGAAAAAAATGATTTGTTACGCATCAGCATTAATAATGTGCCTTTCAGTTTTTGCAGGCTGTGGAAACTCTGAAAGCAGTTCCGGAGGAACAGTCTCAACAGACGGTTCAACATCTATGGAAAAGGTAATCGGAGCTTTGGGTGAAGACTTTCAGGCAAAAAATGCCGGAACATCTTTCACATACAATCCGACAGGTTCAGGCTCCGGAATTACAGCCGTATCAGAGGGAAGATGTGATATAGGTCTTTCAAGCAGAAAGCTTAAAGATGAAGAAAAAGCAAAGGGACTTACTGAAACAGTTCTTGCCTATGACGGAATTGCAATTATAGTTAATCCTGCAAATAATGTCGACGATTTAAGCCTTGAGGAAATTTCAAAAATCTATAAGGGCGAAATTACTAACTGGAGTGAAGTCGGAGGAAATGACCTTGATATTGTCCTTATAGGACGTGAGGCAGGAAGCGGTACAAGAGACGGCTTTGAAACCGTAACAGGTACAGAAGATTTATGCAAATACCGTCAGGAACTCACTTCTACCGGAGATGTTATTACAACTGTCGGCAGTAATGAAAATGCAATCGGATATGCATCTTTAGCTTCTGTAAAGGATACTGTAAAAGCAGTTTCAGTTGACGGAGTTTTCCCGACAGAGGAAACTGTTAAAGACGGAAGCTATGCCGTTCAGAGACCGTTTGTACTTGTTACAAAAACAGACAAACAGCTTTCCGATACAGCACAGAAATTCTTTGACTATGCTCTTTCAGAAGATGCAAAGAGTATTATTTACAGTGCAGGTGTAGTTCCCGCAAAGGACTGATTAATATGAAAAATAAAAGTAAAGTTTTTGAAGATATTATACACGGCATATTTTTAATACTCGGTCTTATTACAGTAGGCTGTGTACTTCTTATAACCGTATATCTGATTATTGCAGGTATTCCGGCGATACGTGAAATAGGACTTTTCAAGTTCCTTTTCGGAAAGACATGGGCATCAACTGCAAGTCCTCCGTCATATGGAATACTTCCGTTTATAATGTCAAGTATTTACGGTACAGCAGGAGCAATTCTTTTAGGAGTACCTGTCGGATTTTTTACAGCGGTATATCTTGCAAAGCTTGCCCCTCTGAAAGTAAAAAAAGTTGTTGAAACAGCAGTTAAACTGCTTGCGGGAATACCGTCTGTTGTATACGGTCTTGTCGGAATGCTTGTGCTTGTACCGTCTATAAAGAAAGTATTTAATCTTTCTGACGGAGCGAGCTTGTTTGCAGCAATTATTGTGCTTGCAATAATGATTTTGCCGTCAATTATATCAGTATCAATGACAGCTCTCGAATCAGTTCCAAAGGAATATGAAGATGCATCGCTTGCACTCGGAGCAACTCCGATAGAAACATATTTCAGGGTATCAGTTCCGGCAGCAAAAAGCGGTATTGCAGCATCTGTTGTACTCGGAGTAGGCAGAGCTATCGGCGAGGCTATGGCTGTTATGATGGTTTCGGGAAACGTTCCGAATATGCCGTCACTTTTTCAGAGTGTCCGTTTTCTTACGACAGCAGTTGCAAGCGAAATGTCATATTCATCGGGATTACAGAGACAGGCACTCTTTTCAATAGCACTTGTACTGTTTCTGTTCATAATGCTTATAAATGTGGCTCTTAACTTCTTTCTGAAACGTGACAAGGAGAAATGATTATGGAAAATGTAAAAACAATCTCGCTTGCAAGGGAAAATACAAAAGTATCATCGGGACGTAAGACGTATATATGTATTATGAAAATCCTTATGGCACTATCGGTTACTTTCACATGTGCAATAACAATTTTTATAATAGGATACGTTTTATTTAAGGGAATACCTAATATTTCGTGGGAACTTCTTTCAACCTCACCGAGCTATCTTTCCGGAAAAATAGGAATACTTCCTGATATTATGAATACGCTTTATATTCTTCTTGCCTCTCTTGTAATTGTACTTCCTCTCGGAGTCGGTTCAGCGGTATATCTTACGGAATACGCAAAGAATAAAAAGCTTGTAGGAATTATTGAATATGCATCGGAAACGCTTTCGGGTATTCCGTCAATAATATACGGACTTGTCGGAATGTTATTCTTCTGTCAGTTTCTTGGATTTCAGACATCACTGCTTGCCGGTGCATTAACGCTTGTAATTATGAATCTTCCTACAATTATGAGAACTACTCAGGAAAGCCTGAAAACTGTTCCGCAGAGCTACCGTGAAGGAGCTTTCGGACTCGGTGCAGGAAAGTGGAGAGTAATCAGAACTGTTGTACTTCCAAACTGTGTTGACGGTGTAATAACAGGCTGTATTCTTTCAGTGGGCAGAATACTCGGAGAATCAGCTGCACTTCTCTTTACAGCAGGATTTGCACATACCTTAAACGGATTAATCAGTATTCAGAACGGAGTTATTACAAGCGGACTTTCAAGTTCGGGTTCAACTCTTACAGTAGCACTTTACGTTTACGCTAAGGAACAGGGCGAATTTGAAGTTGCATTTGCAATATCGGCAATTCTTATGATTCTTACAATGATAATAAATCTTTCAGCTGATGCTGTCGGAAGATACTTCAATAAAAGGAGAAGCTCATGAGTGATATTATAACAGTTAAAGATATGTGTCTTTGGTACGGAAAAACGCAGGCACTCAAAAATATAAACATAAATATTGAGGAAAACAGCATAACAGCTCTGATAGGCCCATCAGGTTGCGGAAAGTCAACATTTCTTAAAACTCTCAACCGAATGAATGACCTTGTACCCGATGTAAAAATTACCGGTGATATAAGATACAACGGAAAGGATATATTTTCACCCGATACCGATGTGAATGAATTAAGGCGTGAAATAGGAATGGTATTCCAGAAACCCAATCCCTTTCCTATGAGCATATATGACAATATTGCATACGGCCCCCGTACTCACGGTATACGTTCAAAGGCTAAGCTCGATGAAATTGTTGAACGTTCTCTCAGAAATGCAGCAATCTGGGACGAAGTCAAGGACAGACTGAAAAAATCTGCTCTCGGAATGTCGGGCGGTCAGCAACAGAGACTCTGTATCGCAAGAGCTTTGGCAGTAGAACCGAAAATTCTCCTTATGGACGAACCTACTTCCGCCCTTGACCCTATTTCAACTTCCAAAATAGAAGACCTTGCAATTGAACTGAAAAAGGAGTATACTATTATTATAGTTACTCACAATATGCAACAGGCTGTCAGAATTTCTGACAATACAGCATTTTTCCTTCTCGGAGATTTAATCGAATACGGCAATACTGAAGAAATGTTCAGTCAGCCGAAAAACAAGAAAACTGAAGATTATATTACAGGAAGGTTTGGTTAATATGAGAAACAGATTTGACAGCCAGCTTGATTTGCTTAATCAGAAAATGATTGAAATGGGTTCTATGTGCGAAGAAATAATTGCACTTACGGCAAAGGCTCTTAAAACAGGTGACGAAAAACTTGCAAAGAAAGTATCCCTCCTTGAAAATGATATTGACCATATGGAAAGGGATATTGAATCGCTTTGTTTAAGACTTCTTTTACAGCAACAGCCTGTTGCAAAGGATTTGCGTCAGATTTCGGCAGCTTTGAAAATGATTACTGATATGGAACGCATAGGAGACCAGTCGGAGGATATTTCTGAATTTATAAAATATCTCGGTGACAAGGCAAAAGATGACTGTCAGTATATCTATCTTATGGCAGAATCAGCTATAAAAATGGTTTCCGACAGTGTCGAGGCATACGTTAAAAAGGATATATCCCTTGCAAAATCGGCAATTGCATATGATGATGTTATTGATGATTATTTTATCAAGACAAAGAAAACAATCATAAATCTGATAGAACAGAAATCAAATGACGGTGAGTATCTTCTTGACCTGCTTATGGTTGCAAAATATTTTGAGCGTATCGGCGACCACGCTGTAAATATTGCAGAATGGGTGGAATTTTCCGTTGCCGGTGTGCATAAAGGAGATTAGCCAATATGATTTGGTGCATTGAAGATGATAAAAACATTCGTGATATTGAAATTTATACTCTTAAATCAACCGGCTTTGAAGCTGTCGGATTTTCAAACGGCAGGGATTTCTTCAAAGCCCTTGACACTCACATTCCGGAACTGATTATACTTGATATTATGCTCCCCGATATGGACGGAGTCGAAGTTCTTAAAAAACTTAAGCAAAATTCAAAGTCAAGTGACATTCCTGTCATTATGGCAACCGCAAAAGGTATGGAATACGATAAAATTCAGAGCCTTGACCTCGGAGCTGATGATTATCTTGTAAAGCCCTTTGGTATGATGGAAATGGTTTCACGCATAAAAGCCGTATTGAGAAGATGCCGTACTGCAAAGGAAAATTCCATTCTTAAATACGGAACACTTTCCGTTGATTTGGAACAGCATGTTGTAACTCTTGAAGGCGAACGTGTTATGCTGACATACAAGGAATTTGAACTTCTCCGCCTTTTTCTGACGAATATCGGAACGGTATTCACAAGAGATACGCTTTTCAGTCAGATATGGGGAGAGGAATATATCGGTGAATCAAGAACTATTGATGTTCATATCCGTATGCTACGCCATAAAATAGGAAAATACGGTGAAAAAATTGAAACTGTCCGAAATGTGGGGTACCGTATGGAGGCTTTTGAACAATGACAAAAAGAATTTTCCGTGCTGTATGTATTACTTCCGTGACAGTTCTGTTTGCAAGCATTATTCTGATTATGGGTGTTCTTTATGAATATTTCAATGAAATGCGTAAAAATCAGATTAAATCCGAGCTTTCGCTTGCAAAAAATGCCGTTGAAGCAGAGGGAATTTCATATCTTGAAAAGCTTGAAAAATCAGATTACCGCCTTACATGGATAGACAAATCGGGAAATATTCTGTTTGACAGTCAGAGTAATTCCGAAAATATGGAAAATCATCTTGAACGTGAGGAAGTAAAAAAGGCTTTTGAAACAGGTGCGGGCGAAAGTGAACGCTATTCATCAACGCTTACTGAAAAAATGATATATTGTGCGGAGCTTCTTGACAACGGCACTGTTCTCAGAATATCGGCAAGTCAGCTTACTGTACTGACACTTTTTCTCGGGATAGTACAGCCGATAGCAATAGTTTTCGTAGTTGCACTTGTTATATCATTCTTTTTTGCATCAAGAATTTCAAAACGTATTGTTGAACCGCTTAATTCAATAGATTTGAACAACCCTCTCGAAAATGATGCATATGATGAAATATCACCGTTTTTAAGCAGAATTGCAAATCAGCAGAAACAGATAAAATTACAGGAAAATGAACTTAATCAGAGAAAAAATGAATTTCTTGCTATAACTTCAAATATGAATGAAGGTCTTGTACTTCTCGGAAAGAATAAGAAAATTATAAGCCTTAACCCTTCCGCCGAATCTTTCTTTACATCAGAAAGCAACTGCACAGGAAAATCATTTATAGAAATTGAAAGAAGTTCCGAAATTATACATTCTCTTGAAAAGGCTGAACTGAATGATACAAGCGAAGTTCAGATTAACCGTAACGGAAGAATTTTTCAGCTTAATATAAGCTGTATAAGAGATACAGGAGAGCTTTCCGGCTTTGTAATACTGATTTTTGACGTTACCGAAAAAATCGATTCTGAAAACCGTCGCAGAGAATTTACTGCCAATGTTTCACATGAGCTTAAATCCCCTTTGCAGTCTATTATGGGCAGTGCCGAGCTTATTGAAACCGGAATAGTCAAAAAGGAAGATATGCCGAAATTTATCGGAAATATACGTTCCGAGGCGACAAGACTTCTTACACTTATTAATGATATAATAAAGCTTTCACAGCTTGATGAGGGAACAGTTCTCCATGAACAGGAATTTGATTTGTATTCTCTTATTCAGGAAAATATTGATATTCTTAAGGATTCGGCAGAAAAGAAAAATATATCCTTATCACTTAAGGGCGAAAGTATTAATATAAAAAGCATACGTCCGCTTGTCAGTGAAATTATATACAATCTTATTGACAATGCAATAAA
This sequence comes from uncultured Clostridia bacterium, assembly GCA_945910815.1. Classification (GTDB taxonomy): domain Bacteria; phylum Bacillota; class Clostridia; order Oscillospirales; family Ruminococcaceae; genus Ruminococcus. The sequence goes on along the minus strand of CAMDZD010000005.1, from coordinate 35,408 downwards.
GTACAATATTGAAAACGGAAAAGTAAATGTTACTGTATCGGAAGATGATAAAGGTGTATATTTTTCCGTTGCCGATACGGGTATAGGAATCCCTCCTGAATATCAGGAGCGTGTTTTTGAACGCTTTTACCGTGTGGACAAGAGCCATTCAAAAGAAACAGGCGGAACAGGTCTGGGACTTTCTATTGTAAAGCATGCTGTTCAGGATATCGGAGCAGATATCAGGCTTGAAAGCATTTCCGGAAAGGGTACTGTTGTAACAGTAATATTATAATTTTTCAGAGCTTTTTTAATTATTATTTTTCGCAAAAAAACGCTTTATGTTATTTTTTTCAGAAACTTCCGGAATTTTGTTGACATCTGTCAAAACACAATATATAATAAATACAGAATATTTTTTATAAGCAAAGGTGCTTCATGTTTATTTTGAAGCACCTTTTTTGTTTTGCTTTAAAAATATTACTTTTAAGAAAAGGCGTGATTTATGTGATTAATACTGTTTTAAATGCTGATGAAATAAATCAGCTTTTACGCAGATACGGCGTTAAATTCGGAATATATAAAAACGGTCAGTTTAAAGAACAGTTTTTTCCTTTCGACCCTATTCCGAGAGTAATCGGGGCAGATGATTTCAGAGTTATTGAAAAGGGACTTGTTCAGAGAGCAGACGCACTCAACAAGTTCCTTTTTGATATTTACCACGAAAAAAATATTATCCGTGACGGAGTTGTTCCTGAGGATTTTGTCTATATTTCAAGCGGTTATCTTCCGCAGTGCGAGGGACTGACACCTCCGGAAAATATATACAGCCACATTTCCGGAATAGATTTGGTTGAGGGAAAAGACGGTGAATGGTATATTCTTGAAGATAATCTTCGTATTCCCTCCGGAGCTTCATATCCTCTCATAGCAAGGGAACTTACAAGAATGGCGTCCCCCGATGTTTTTAAGACCAACGGCGTAGCCGATAACAGAAACTATGCAAATCTTTTAAAGGATACTATGGATTTCGTAAACCGAGGCGGAATAAATGCAATTCTTACCCCCGGAAGATATAATTCCGCTTATTTTGAACATTCATACCTTGCCGAGCTTACAGGTGCATCACTCGTTCAGAATGATGAACTTTTTGTTGAAGACAATATGCTCTGGCAGAAAACATATTCGGGAGGAAAAACAAGAGTAGGCACTCTTTACAGAAGAATTTCCGATGAATATCTTGACCCGCTGACATTCAATCTGGAATCCCTTATAGGTATTCCCAATCTTATGGAGGCATACCGTTCCGGAAATGTAGCTATAATGAATGCTCTCGGAAACGGCGTTGCAGATGACAAGGGAATTTATTACTTTGTTCCTAAGATGATAAAATATTATCTCGGTGAGGACGCTATACTTAAAAATGCCCCGACTTATCTGCCTTTCTATGAAGACGACAGAGATTACGTTCTTAAAAATATTGACAGACTTGTAATCAAGGACGTTGCGGAGGCAGGCGGTTACGGTGTAATTTTCGGCAGTGACCTTTCAGACGAGAAAATTGAAAATCTCCGTCAGACTATTAAAAGAGAGCCACGCCGTTTTATAGCACAGGAAGTTATTGATTTCAAGGACTTGCCCATTCTTGAAAACGGTGAACAGGTTATGCGTAAGGCTGATTTGAGAGCTTTTGTGCTTTCGGGAGAGACTACACGTGTATGGGCATCGGGTTTAACAAGATTTTCACGCAATCCCGATTCATTCGTTGTAAATTCTTCACAGGGCGGAGGATTTAAAGATACATGGGTACTGTCAAGATAAAAATTTAATTTTACGGAGGTAATCAATGAGCAATATTTCAATAGAACATGGTGACCGTCTTTACTGGCTCGGACGATATGCGGAAAGATTTTTTACTACTATGAAGTCGCTTGAAAGACTTCATGATAAAGTTATAGACAGGGATTCCGAACACTATAAAAAATATCTTGAATGTTTCGGACTTCCCGATACTTACGGAGATTCAAAAAACTTTTTCGAGAGCTTTATCCTTGATAAAAACAATACATGTTCAGTAGCTTACAGCCTTGAGAGAGCTTATGACAACGGAATTGTATTAAGAGAGGAAATCTCAACAGAGGCTCTTGCATACTTACAGCTTGCTATGGATAAGCTTTACGGTCTTAAGGGTAATTCTTTAAAGGGGCTTGCGGTAACTCTTTTACCGCTTCAGGATATAATGTTCAGTTTCTGGGGCTGTATTATGGATAATGTTCACAGTGAGGAAATCAGAAATATTATCTTCTGCGGAAAGTATGTTGAAAGGCTTGAGCTTTATATCCGCCTTAAATACCGTTATCAGCTTATTTTAAGAGAATTTGAAAGACTCTGCACAGTTCTGAACAGGATTCCGGAAAATACTCCATACCGCTTTAATGAAAAGCAGTTATCAGTTATGGAGGAAATTATCAGGGATTCCGAAAGATATTCGGACAGCAGAAATGAAGTTCTTTCTGCACTCGCAAAGCTTTTTGAACCTTCAAAGAGAAAGGATTTAGTAACATGAAGACGCTGAATTTTTCATTTTCAACAAAACTTACTTTTGATAATTATGTTCATGACCATACATTTGCACTCCGCTGTATGCCTGTTGAAAGTCCCTCACAGCATACAGTAAGCTGTGAAATGAATATTTCCCCTTTTGTACCGACACGAAACACTATGGATTCATTCGGAAATACAATTACTGCCGGATATATCAGCAAGGAACACCGCTTTCTTGACTTTGAAATAAACGGACGTGCCGAAATAAATCTTTCAAATCCTAAAACGGATTTTATGCCATGCTATCTTTACAATTCAGCGTATACCGTTCCGGACAAGGCTCTTAAAGAATTTTACATTGAATTGTCGGAAAACTGCTCCGCAGAAACTCCGTTTGACAGAACGGCATATTTTTCGGATAAAATTTCCGATATAATTACATATGAAAAAGGCGTTACCGATACAAAGACAAAGGCATCGGAGGCTTTTGCACTTAAAAAGGGAGTTTGTCAGGATTTTTCGCATATCATGCTTTCACTTCTCAGGCTTGACAAAATACCATGCCGATATATAGCAGGTCTTGCATGCTGTGACGGTGAAACTCACAGCTGGATTGAAGTCTGGAACGGTGAAAAGTGGTTCGGCTTTGACCCTGCAAACAACTGCCCTGTAAATGAAGACTATCTGATACTTTCACAGGGACGTGATTTCGGAGACTGTTCGATTGACAGGGGAGTAATGTTCGGGGCTTATACAAGACAGCTCCAGCTTATAACATCGAATCTGACAGAAGTCTATTAAACATCAAAGGAGTTATTTTTAAATGATAAAGACATCAGCACAGGCTATGCTTTCAGTAAACGAAAAACTGAAAATTCAGAAAAACAGCATAAAAAACGGAAACAGCAAAAAGCGCATATCGATTGTCACCGGTACTCACGGCGATGAGCTTGAGGGACAGTATATATGCTATGCTCTCGGAAAATATCTTAATGAAAATATCAGCCGTCTTAACGGTACTGTTGATATTTACCCCGCACTTAATCCCCTTGGAATTGACAGTATAACAAGAGGTATTCCAAACTATGATTTGGATATGAACAGGACATTCCCCGGAACGGAATCGGGTACTATGCCTGAAATGATTGCACATGAAATCCTTGAGGATATAAAAGGCTCGGACATCTGCATTGACATTCACGCAAGCAATATATTTTTAAGAGAAATCCCGCAGATAAGAATAAGCGTTCCTACTGCTGAAATGCTTGTTCCCTATGCAAAAATGCTGAATGTTGATTTCGTATGGGTTCACGAATCGGCAACGGTGCTTGAATCTACTCTTGCACATTCGCTTAATTCATCGGGAACTAAAACCCTTGTTGTTGAAATGGGAGTAGGTATGAGAATTACAAAGGAATACTGTTCACAGCTTATGAACGGAATTATTAATCTTCTTGTAAATCTTGAAATTCTTAAAGACACTGATTCACCGTCCGTAAGAGAGCCTGTTATATCTCTTGACGGTGCAGTAGGATTTGTAAATTCTCCCTCTGCCGGAATTTTCGTTCCGGAGGCATCTTTTGGTAATATTATCGAAGAAGGCAGTATAATCGGAAATGTTGTGAATCCCCTTACCGCAAAAATCACTGAACAGGTTACTGCACCATGTTCGGGACTTTTATTTACCTTGCGTGAATATCCGGTAGTATACGGAGGTTCGCTTATTGCAAGAATTTTAAGGCAGAATGAGGGAGGTTCAGAAAAATGATTGAAAAAACTATTTTCACTGTTGAATCAATTTACAGAGAACTTCTTGACATCAAGGCTTTCTGTTTCGGGGATACAAGCCGGAAAACCTTATGTATAATGGGTGCAATGCGTGGAAATGAAGTTCAGCAGATGTATGTATGTTCAAGGCTTGTTGAAGAACTTAAAAAACTTGAAATCCACGGTGCAATTGCAAAGGACAAGGGGATTATGATAATTCCATGTGCGAATTATTACTCGATGAATATCGGAAAACGTTTCTGGGCTATGGATAACACGGATATAAACAGAATGTTTCCGGGGTATAATCTCGGAGAGACTACGCAGAGAATTGCAGACGGAATTTTTTCGGAAATTCAGGGTTATGAATACGGAATACAGCTTGCAAGCTTTTATCAGCCCGGAAGATTTCTGACACATGTCAAGCATATGGTTACTGAATTTACATCTGATGACGGGCTTTCAGATTTCGGACTTCCCTATGCTGTCAGAAGAACTCCGAGACCTTATGATACCACTACACTTAATTACAACTGGCAGTTGTGGAATACAAAGGCATATTCACTGTTTACGCAGTCAACCGATGACCTGAGGGAAAAGGCTGCCGAGGAAGCTGTCCAATCCGTTTTAAGATTTATGAAAAACCGTGGAATAATAAGTTATCCGGTACATTCGGGATATATCACTTCAATCATAGATGAATCCGATATGATTCCGGTATATTCCCCCTGCGGAGGAATATGCAGAATTACCGTAAAAACCGGAGATATTGTTGAAAAGGGTCAGCCTGTTGCTGAAATTCTCAATCCTCTTACATGTGAAATAATTTCAGAAATTACTGCTCCCGAAAAATCAGTTGTATTCTTTCACATTGCATCACCGCTTATTGTTGAGGGTACAGTTATATTCAAGCTTATCAGAAATAAAATATAACAAAAAACGGGCGGATTTTATATCCGCCCTCTTTATGATTTTATTAATTAAAGCTCTGTAATGATATTTGCAATAAACTGCTGAATCATAAGAGCATCATCAGCTGTAATGCCGTTTCCGGTATTGTGAACATCGGCACATATAATAGCCTCATCACTGAGAATATTGGTTTTTGAATCGCCTACATATGATGCTATGGCGACTACATCGGCAATATCAACGGAGCTGTCGCCGTTTGCATCGCCCTTAATACCAGCAATCGGATTAGTTGAAGTAGCTGTTGTCTGTGAAGGCTTTGTAGGTCTTGTATTTTCTCCTGATGTTACAGTTGATGAAGTAACAGTTGTAGTTGTAGTCTGTGTAGTAGTTGCAGTAGTTGAAGTTACAGTTGTAACAATTGGTTCTTCTGTACTGCCGTCACCGTAGCCGTCAGAATTAAGGTATCCGTCATATGTTCCGCCGGAGGAAATCTGAATATTTGAGCTTGCTCTGTCTGAATAGAACTGTACTGCACCTGTCATATTAATATCGCTCGGAACTGTGAGAACTGATAAAACATTGTTGCCCTCTTTTGCGAAAATAAGAGTACCAGCCTGAAGACTTACATTAGTTGATGAAGTATATTTGCCGTTTGAAGTTGACGGAGTTTCCATCATATCACTTGAACCAATTCCGAATACAGTACCGCCGGAGAATGTCAGAGTATAGTTTCCGTCACCTTTATCGAATATGCCGTTTCCGCCTGATGTAGGACCACATACGATTACAGTACCACCGCTTATAGTGAGATTTCCGTTTGAATCGAGACCGTCACCATTTGCTCTTACATACATATAACCGCCGGAGATATTGAGAGTACCTGTTGAGGAACTTCCTCCCCAGCCACCTTGACCCCAGCCACCTGAATTTGAATTTCCGGAATTGTCATTTCCTCCGGCAGCGTTGAAACCGTCATCGGAAGATACTACGTGAATATTTCCTCCTTTGATTTCAATATCATATGCCTCAAGACCTTCATAGGATTTTGTTATATTTATAATGCCGTCGGTAATTGTGAGAACGTCATCAGCGTGAACGCCGTCATCGCCTGATGATGCCTGAATATTTCCGCCTGATATGTTTATGTCAGTAGCGTGAACGCTGTCGTCTGTGGAGTTTATCGTTATGTTACCGCCTGCAATATTTATAGTACCCTCAACAGTTGTGCTTGTAGTATCATCAGTACAGCCTGCTTTAAGACCTTTTGCACTTATATCAGTACTTGTTGAAGTTGACCCTCCGGGGAATCCTCCACCGCCCCAACCGGTATTACCGCCTGATGATGAATTTGCGGGACATGTTGTTTCAATGTTTATATCTCCGCCGTTTATGTTAAGGAACTGTGAAGCGTGGAAACCGTCTGAATATGCAGTTATATCAATAGTTCCGCCGTTTACTGTGATATATCCTTTTCCAGTGGTTGTATCTGTTTCAGTAGATTTGATACCGTCACCGCTTGTTGATTTTACAGTAACATTAAGCTTATCGAAAGAAGTATCATCTGCATTTCCGATTGTAACGCTGTCCTTTCCTCTTATAGCATCATCAACAGCATTTACTATAACAGTACCGTTATAGATTTTGAGGTCATTTTTTGAAACTATACCGTCCTCGCAGTTTCCGTTTACTGTGAGAGTTCCCGAACCCTTTATTTTAAGGTCATCACAGGAATATATAGCACCCATTTTTCCGTCAGCATTTGTATAGCTTGTACCGTCTGAAATTGTATTTTCATAACCTTTTTTTGCAACTATCTGACATTCATCGCCGATTGATGCAACATAAATCGGGGAATCAGATGTATTTGTGAGATTTACTCCAACGAGGTCGAGTTCAACAACACCGTCCGGATAAGCAGTCTTGTCAACGTTTACAACAATCTGACCTTCTGACATTTCACCTGATACTTCAAAAATACCGGGCTGAGTAATTGTTATGACATTGTTGCTTACAGAAGCAATATCTGCTCCGGCAGTAGTAGTAATTCCTGAATCGGAAAGAGTAATAGTATAGGTTTCTGTTGTTACTTCAGTATCAGTTGCTGTTGTATCAGCTGCAACGGCATAATTGACCGGTGCAAACGGAACTGATGCTGTAAGCATAAATGCTGATGTAAGAATGGCTGTTAATTTTTTCATAGTAAAAACCCCTTTTTGTTTTCTTTTTTTTAAATTATACATTTGCTTTAAACTGACCGTTTTTTTTATTTTGCAAAGACTTGACTTTTTCTGAAATAAGGTTATAATATAAGTATGATTGTATTATGTTTCCAATCATTTACCTTATGATTCAGATTATATTATTTCATTCTTAAAATAACCTTAAAAATTTCTTGAAATAACCTTAAAAATTTCGTGAATTGTGAGGATAATTTTGTTAAACAGGTAAAAAATATGAACAGCTTTAATTTTAAAAACGAACTGAAATTCATTCTGCTATGGACTCTCTCGCTTGACCTTATAGCTTATGGCATATCTGTATTATTTATAGGTATAAATATAAGATTCCTTATAGGTCTTGCACTCGGCAGTACCGCACTGTTTATAAACTTATGGCACCTTAACAGGTCAGTTTCAAGAATTGCCGTTTCGGGAGGCAGAGGCAGAAATCCTATGATGGGAGGTTATCTTTTCCGTTCTCTGATTGCGTGTATTGCAGTAATAATTTCATTTCGATTTGATTGGATTAATACAGTCGGAGCTGTTCTTCCGTTTTTTTACCCCAAAGTGATTTACACTTTGTATTCCATAGTAAAAGGAGGTAAATAATTTTTTGAAAATTTCTGATTTTTTCAGGGGAACTAAAGAGATAGACGTTAAAGGTCCCGGAGTCCTGACGAGCTTTGAAGTTTTCGGAGTGACAATCAACATCACTGAAACCATAGTTTTAGGCTGGCTTTTAATTGCAGTAATTACAGCCGTATGTATATTTATGACGCATAAAATGGAAAAAGTTCCGACTAAAAAGCGTCAGATTGTGGCAGAATGGATTGTGAATACATTCCATAATCTGCTTGATGATACTATGGGCAGTCAGTTCAGAAAATTTACGCCGTATGTTGCGACAATTTTTATTTTTTCGATATGCGGAAGCTTTCTGAGCCTTTTCGGCTTAAGACCTATGACGGGTGATTTCAATGTTACATTCAGCTGGGCTCTGATTACTTTTATAATGATTCAGTACACAAAAATCAGGACAAACGGCTTTTTAGGCTATCTTAAGAGCTTCTGTGCTCCGTTCCCCGTGATGCTTCCTATGAATATCGTAAGCGAAGTATCAACACCAATTTCTATGGGATTCCGTCATTTCGGCAACGTTGCGGGCGGTATGATTATTTCCAGCCTTATTTACTTTGCTCTGACGGGAGTCTCAGCAGCCATAGGACTTTCCGTTCCGGTGTTTGCAATAGGAATACCGGCAGTTCTTTCAGCATATTTCGATTTGTTTTCGGGATTTATGCAGGCATTCATATTCGTTATGCTCACTATGATTTATATCGCAAGCGGAGCAGAAAAAGACTGACTTTTTAAAAAATTTTCTGGAGGTATTTTATTATGGAACTCGCAAAAGCAATTGTACTCGCAGCATCAGCAATAGGTGCAGGACTTGCTATGATAGCAGGTATAGGCCCCGGTATCGGTGAAGGTTATGCAGTAGGTAAAGCCTGCGAAAGTATCGGCAGACAGCCCGAATCTTCCGGCAAAGTTACAAAAACTATGTTTATCGGCTGTGCCGTTGCGGAATCAACAGGTATTTACGGCTTCGTTGTAGCTCTTATACTTCTGTTCATCAATCCTTTCATCGATATGCTTTAATTTCGGGAGTGAAAAATTTTGAATCTGGACTTTTTGACTATTGACATAGGTTCAATAATTTTCAACCTTGCAAATACCCTTATACTTTTTCTTGTCATAAAGCATTTTCTTTTCAAGCCCGTAAATGATATTATCGAACAGCGTAAGCACGATGTCGAGGAAACTTATTCACTGGCTGATGAGGCTCTCGAAAATGCAAGACAGTCTGAAAAGAAATACAACGACCTTATAGGCAATGCAAGAGAGGAATCCGCTAAGATAATCAAAAACGCCTCCGAAACTGCTAACAGGCGTTCAGAGGAAATTATATCAGAAGCTAAAAGCAATGCTGATATGATTATCAAAAAAGCCAATTCCGAAATAGAACGTGAAAAGGCAAACGCACGTTCTGCCGTCCGTGATGAAGTTTCAGACCTTGCAGTTATGGTTGCCGAAAAGGTTATTGACAAGGAAATCAACAGTGATGACCATCGCCGTTTTATCGATGAGTTTATCGAAAATGTAGGTGAAAATAATGACTGAACCTAAAATTTCATCAGTTTATGCAGAGGCTCTTTTTGAGCTTGCCTGCGAAACTGATTGCCTTGAAGATGTATCTCTTGATTTGATTTCAGTTACTGATATTTTTGAAAAAAATCCCGAATTTCTGAATCTGCTTTCAGCTCCCAATCTCAGCAAGGACGAAAAAATTGATTCTCTGAAAAAAGTATTCGGGGACGATGAGGGAATACTTATGAATTTCCTTTGCCTGCTGACGGAAAAGCACCGCATAGGCTATATTTCGGAAATATGTGCTGATTTTAAAAAGCTCTACAACAAGCATAAAAATATCGAGGAGGTTACTGTTACGACAAGTATTCCTCTTGATGAATCCGAACGCAACAGGCTTATTGTAAAGCTTCAGAATAAGCTCGGAAAGAGAATCAAGCTTATTGAAAATGTTGACCCGTCCATTATAGGCGGAGTAAGACTTTCCTACGGCGATACTCTTATCGATAACAGTATAGCATCAAGAATTAATTCAATCTCCAAGGAACTCAAGAATAATAATATTTAAAGAAGGTGTATTATATTGAATTTACGCCCTGAAGAAATCAGCGGTATCATCAAGGAACAGATTAAGCATTACAGCAACAAGCTTGAGCTTTCCGACATCGGAACTGTTATGACTGTCGGAGACGGTATCGCAAATATCCACGGCATAGAAAACTGTATGTCGGGCGAGCTTCTCGAATTTGAAAACGGTGTCAAGGGTATGGCTCTTAACCTTGAACAGGATTTCGTCGGAGCTGTTATGCTTGGCTCGGATATCGATATAAAAGAGGGTTCTGTCGTAAAGCGTACAGGTCAGATTGTTTCCGTACCGGTCGGAGAGGAAATGATTGGACGTGTAGTAGATGCACTCGGAAAGCCTATTGACGGCAAAGGACCTATAAGGACTTCCCTTACTTCTCCGATTGAAAAAATTGCATCGGGAATTATTACAAGAAAATCAGTTCATAAGCCATTGCAGACCGGTATCAAAGCTATTGACTCTATGATTCCGATAGGCAGGGGACAGCGTGAACTTATAATTGGTGACCGTCAGACAGGTAAAACTTCAATTGCACTTGATACTATAATAAATCAGAAGGGCAAGGATATTATATGTATCTATGTTGCAATCGGTCAGAAGCGTTCAACGGTTGCAAATGTTGTTGAAACTCTTACAAAGGCGGGAGCTATGGATTATTCAATAGTTGTATCCGCTACGGCTTCGGAGCTTGCACCGTTACAGTATATAGCACCTTATGCAGGCTGTGCAATAGGTGAATATTTCCTTGACAAAGGTCAGGACGTTCTCTGCGTTTATGATGACTTGTCAAAACACGCTGTCGCTTACAGAACGCTTTCACTTCTTCTCAAAAGACCGCCGGGACGTGAAGCATTCCCCGGAGATGTATTCTATCTTCACTCAAGACTTCTTGAACGTGCATGTTCTCTCAATGAAAACTACGGAGGCGGTTCTCTTACTGCACTTCCGATTATTGAGACTCAGGCGGGAGATGTTTCGGCATATATCCCTACAAATGTAATTTCAATTACAGACGGTCAGATATTCCTTGAAACAGACCTTTTCAATGCCGGTATAAGACCTGCTGTAAACCCTGGTATTTCTGTATCACGTGTCGGAAGTGCTGCACAGATTAAGGCTATGAAAAAGGTTTCGGGTTCACTGAAACTCATGTATTCGCAGTACCGTGAATTGCAGTCATTCTCACAGTTCGGCTCTGATTTGGATAAGGATACAAAGGAAAGACTCGAACAGGGTGAACGTATCGTTGAAGTTCTCAAGCAGGACAGAAACAAACCTGTTGCCGTTGAAAATCAGGTTATAATTATCTATGCCGTTGTAAACAACTATCTTAAGGATATTCCGGTAAAGCTTATTTCTGATTATCAGAACGCACTTTTTGAATATATTGATACTTCATACCCTGAAATTACCGAATCAATCAGAACTTCCGGACAGCTTTCAGATGAAACTGAAACAAAGCTCAAAGAGGCTCTCAGCACTTTTGCTGAAAAATATATGTCCGACAAAAAGCAGTGAGGTGATTTGATATGGCTTCAGGCAATATGAAAGACATAAAACGCCGAATCAAAAGCATTGAAAGCACTATGCAGATTACAAAGGCTATGCAACTCGTATCTTCATCAAAATTCAGAAAAGCCAAGGAAAAGGCTGATACAGCTATGCCGTTTTTCAACGCTGTTTATGAAACTATGTGTGAGATTGCCTCCGAGGACAGATTTTTTAATTCCGCTTATGTCAGGGGAAATGATTCCGATGTCACTCTTATGATTGTCATAGCAGGCGACAGAGGACTTGCAGGCGGTTACAATTCAAATGCCATAAAGCTTGCTTTAAGCCGTATGAAGGAAACCGGCGGAAATCATGTTGTTATTCCAATCGGAAAAAAGGCTGTTGAATTTTTTTTAAAGCATAATTACAAGATTCTGCGGAGCTATGAAAATATCGGCGAAAATATGAACATATACAAGGCTATGGATATTGCAGAGCTTATTATAGATTCATACAATAAGCACAAGTCAATAGGCAGGGTTGAGCTTATTTTTACTGATTACGTTTCCCCGATAGTTCAGGAGGCACGGAATATAAGCGTAATTCCTCTTGAAAGAATTTCCGGAGAGCCTTCTCATTCAGTTACACGCTATGAACCTTCTGCCGGTGCGGTTTTTGAGGAGCTTGTCCCGAAATATATTGCAGGTCTTATATACGGAGCTGTTGTGTGTTCGTTTGCATCGGAACAGGCTTCAAGGCGTAATGCTATGGAAAATGCCTCTGACAATGCAGAAGAAATGATAGACAATCTTTCACTTATTTACAACAGAGCAAGACAGTCCGCTATTACTCAGGAAATTACTGAAATTATCGGCGGTGCAGAGGCTCAGGAATAATTCAAGGAGGAATATAATGCAGAATATCGGAAAAATCGTGCAGATTATCGGTGCGGTTGTCGACATAAGATTTCCCAAGGACAGTCTGCCTAAACTTCTGAACGCTATTGAAATTAATAACGGCAGTCAGAAACTTACTGTTGAAGTTGCACAGCATATAGGCGATGACGTTGTACGCTGTATTGCTATGAGTACAACTGACGGACTTGTCAGAGGTATGGACGCTGTCGATACAGGTTCGCCTATAAAAGTTCCTGTCGGAAAAGAAACGCTCGGACGTGTTTTCAATCTTCTCGGAGAGGCAATAGATGACAAGCCGGCTCCCGAAACTAAAGAAAAATGGGCGATTCACCGTGAAGCTCCGAGCTATGAGGAACAGACCGCATCAAGTGAAGTGCTTGAAACGGGAATAAAGGTTATAGACCTTATTGCTCCGTATCTTAAAGGCGGTAAAATCGGACTTTTCGGCGGTGCAGGTGTAGGAAAGACGGTTCTTATTCAGGAACTTATAAACAACGTTGCAAATCAGCACGGAGGAATTTCAGTATTTACCGGCGTAGGAGAGCGTACCCGTGAAGGCAACGACCTTTACAATGAAATGCAGGAAAGCGGAGTTATCGATAAAACCGTACTCGTTTACGGTCAGATGAACGAACCCCCGGGAGCAAGAATGAGAGTAGGACTTTCCGGTCTTACTATGGCGGAATATTTCAGAGATGTTGAAAATCAGGACGTTCTGCTGTTTATAGATAATATATTCAGATTTACGCAGGCAGGTTCGGAAGTATCAGCACTTCTCGGACGTATGCCGTCAGCGGTAGGCTATCAGCCGACTCTTGCAACGGAAATGGGTGCATTGCAGGAAAGAATTACTTCCACAAACAAGGGTTCAATAACATCAGTACAGGCAGTATACGTTCCGGCTGATGACCTTACAGACCCTGCACCGGCTACAACATTCGCACATCTTGATTCAACAACGGTACTTTCAAGACAGATTTCATCACTCGGAATTTATCCGGCTGTTGACCCTCTCGAAAGCAATTCAAGAATACTTACCCCCGAAATAGTAGGTCAGGAGCATTACGATACGGCAAGAGCAGTTCAGAATATACTCCAGAGATATACCGAGCTTCAGGATATTATTGCAATTATGGGTATGGACGAGCTTTCCGATGAGGATAAGCTGACCGTTTCAAGAGCAAGAAAAATTCAGCGATTTCTCTCACAGCCTTTCTCTGTTGCCGAAAAATTCACAGGTATGCAGGGAAAATATGTTCCTATTAAGGAAACTATCAGAGGATTCAAGGAAATTATCGAGGGCAAACATGACGATTTGCCTGAATCTGCCTTTCTTTTTGTCGGCACTATTGACGAGGCTGTTGAAAAGGCTAAAAAGGGTGAGCAGTAATGAGAACCTTTAAATTTATGGTTATCACTCCTGATAAAATTCTTTTTGACGGTGACGTTGAACAGATTATTGTCAGAACTACGGAGGGCGATGTCGGAATTTTAGCAGGTCACGAAAATTATGTTGCAAATCTTCCGGCAGGAGTCCTAAAAATAACTCTTGCAGGCGGTGAAGTAAAATATGCTGCAATTGCCGGAGGAATCCTTAAAGTATCCTACGAAAAAACCACAAGAATTATTACAACCGCTTCCGAATGGGGCGAGGATATAGATGTTATATGGGCTAACCGTTCAAAAGAGGACGCACTGAATAAGATTAAGCAGGCGAAAACCGCTTCCGAAATGTCACGTGCGGAATTAAAGCTGAAACGTGCATTGAACAGAATCCATGTATCATCACTTCAGAAACATTAAATAAATATCGGGGAACATCAGTTCCCCGAATTTTTTAAAGAAAGGATTTTTTATGGCAGTATTTTTTATATCGGATTTGCATATAGGTCATCTTAATGCAATAAAGTCTGACAAAAGACCTTTTCAGTCGCTTGAACAGGAAAATTCCACAATAATACAAAACTGGAATAATGCTGTATCAGCAGATGACGAAGTATATATTTTAGGCGATTTCGCATGGAAAAATGAAATGGCTCTTGATGTTATAAGACAGCTCAGAGGGAAAAAGCATATAATTCTCGGCAATCACGACCAGAAATTTTCTCCCGAATTTGAGCAATGTTTTGAAAGCATTTCAAATTATAAGGTTATTGTGGTTAACAGTCAGAGAATAGTTCTTTCGCATTATCCTATAGCTTTCTGGTATGGTCAGCACAGGTATACAGTTCTTCTTTATGGTCATGTACATAATACCGGTGAGGAAACAATTTTCAGGGAATTTGTTTCGGGACTTAATGAAAAGGGTATCAATGCAGAATGTTATAACGTAGGGTGTATGATGCCCTATATGAATTACACTCCACGCACCCTTGAAGAAATAAGAAATTTTTTCAGAAAAAGTTAATTTATCATCTTTTAAATTGCTAAATAATTATTTTTCTTTCAATTCGACAAATTTTTCCAAAAAATTTCCGTAATTAATTGAAATATCAGAAATAGTATGTTAAACTTTAAAAGGATAGTTTTTTAGTAGAAATTATAGGAGTTGTTTATTGAAAGGAATTTTGATGTGGATAAACGAATAAGTGTGCTTATTGCAGAAGCAAATTTTAATTATGGAATGAAACTTGCAAAATATCTGAAAATTAAAAACTGCAACGCAAGAAATTTAAATCATTGTAATAATATCGAAAATCTTTTTGACAAAATTGAAAAATATAAGCCTGACGTTCTTATATGCAATGCTCAGCTTTTTTACTGCGATATAGTATGGCTTGTCAGAAAAATAAAAAGCATACAGAATCATATACATTTAATTCTTCTTATGCCCCGAAAAGACTGGCGAATTGAAACTCTTGCGAAAAAGGATTATATAACCTGCGTTTATATGCCCTATGATTTTTATAAAATATATGAGGAGATAATAATAAAAAACAACTGTATAAACAAAGACAATGCTATGAACAGAATACAGTTTTTTGTACGGAATATGGGTATTGATGACAATCTCGACGGCTTTGAATATACCTGTTCCGCAATTTATATTACCTTGTTTGAAAATAAGGGATTTTCAAACATAACAAGAGAAGTTTACCCCGAAATAGCTGTAAGACATGGAAGTACTTATAACAATGTTGAACGTTGTATAAGAAACTGTATAAAATTATTTATGGAGGATTCGGAAAATAAAGACTGTTTCCGGCACTTCATGTCAAAATACAGTGACTTTGCATATCGTTCATGCAAAATTGACTGTAAGATTACAAATGCACGGTTTATAGAGCTTATGGCGGGAACTTTTAAAGATTATTGCATGCAGTAAAATGCTTTGAATTTAATCATTATAAAGTTACATTGTATCATTAGCAAAACAGAAAAATCAACTTTAATATAAAAAGCTTGATTCTTAATGCTAATGAATTTTTTATAGGCATTAAGTTAAAAGGTTTTAATTTATCTTTGCGGATTTTTTTGCAATTACTCGGTATACAGTCGGAATATTTATGAAACTGATGTATAAGATACTTTCTGTCAATACAAAAAAGTTCATTTTGCCTCTTGAAATTATGAAAATATTGTGATATAATTATAAAAAACAAATAAGGAGTGTTGATTTATGTTTCCTTTTTCAATGAAAAGCATTAAGAAAATTATTTCCGTCGCAACAGCCGGAATTATGATGACAGCTTTCGTTTCATTTGTACCCCAGAATATTGACGCTTTTTCTGCTGATGTATGTGTTGTAAATCCCACTGTACAGTATCAGACTATCAAGGGCTTCGGAGGTATCAATCACCCTGAGTGGGCGGGACAAGACCTGACTGAACAGCAAAGACAAACTGCATTCGGAAACGGTGCTGACGAGTTAGGACTTACTGTATTGCGAGTGTTTGTTAATCCCGACAAAAATCAGTGGTATAAGGCACTTCCTACGGCACAGTATGCTACAAAAATGGGCGTTACGGTTTTTGCATCTCCATGGGAACCACCGGCAAATCTTGCGGAATCCGGCGGTAGCAACGGCAAACTTCACCTTCCGAAATCAAATTATTCCGCTTATGCACAGCATCTCAATGATTTTGGTACTTACATGAAGAATAATAACGTTGACCTTTATGCAATATCAGTTCAGAATGAGCCGGATTTTGCTTCTGAATGGACATACTGGTCAACAGATGAAACAACCGATTTTATTGCAAACTATGGTGATAAAATAACAAGTACAAGGCTTATGTCTCCTGAATCTTTCCAGTATGCTCCCTTGAATGCCTCATGGGTGCCTGACGGCGGAAAGAAATTCTACAAAAAGATACTTAATAACAGCAAGGCTATGGCAAACTGCGATTTGTTCGGTACGCATTTTTACGGAACTCAGAGGGCTTGGATGGACTTCCCCGAACTTGAAAACTGCGGAAAAGAAATCTGGATGACAGAAGTATATGTTCCAAACAGTGATGCCGATTCCGCTAACCGCTATCCCGAAGCTCTGGACGTTTCCGAAAATATTCACAACGCTATGGTTGTAGGAAATATGAGTGCTTATACATGGTGGTATATCCGCAGAAGCTATGGCTTGATGACTGAAGACGGTAAAATAAGCAAGCGTGGCTACTGTATGGCACAGTATTCAAAATTCGTCCGCCCCGGTGACGTGAGAATTGATGCAACCGAACAGCCTGCTGATAATGTATATGTTTCCGCATACAAAAACAATAAAAATCAGGTTACAATAGTAGCTGTAAATAAAGGTAATGAAGGCTATGCACAGAATTTCGCTGTTGACGGCTTGAATATTTCAGACGTTGACAGATACAGAACTTCTGCAAATGAAAATCTCGCTGTCACAGAAAATCTTGAATATAATGGAAACAGCTTTTTTGCACAGCTCCCTGCACAGAGTGTATCAACATTTGTTGTAACTCTTGACGGACAGACTCCTGCAACAGAACCAACAACTCAGCCTTCAACAAAACCTGCTGAACCTGATTCAAACGGATACTATATACATGATACTTTTGAAGAGGGTGCGGATAACTGGTCAGGTCACGGAAGTTCTTCAATACTCCTCAGCGGAAGAACTCCTTACAAGGGTACTAATGCACTTCTCGTTCAGGAACGTGCTTCAGCGTGGAACGGTGCGGAAAAAACTCTTGATTCATCAGTATTCGCTCCGTCTAAAAAATTCAGTTTCAGTGCAGATGTAATATACCTTGAAGGTGACGAAACAAAGAATTTTGCTATGACCTTGCAGTATACCGATTCAAACGGCGACACGAAATATTCAAGAATAGCATCTGTAACTGCAACTAAAGGACACTATGCACAGCTTATCAATACAGCATATCAGATTCCGGAGGGTGCATCAGATATCAAGGTATATATCGAAACAGAATCCGGAACAGAAAATTTCTATATTGATGAATTTATAGTAGCCGTTGAGGGTACTTTAACGGAAGCTCCTCCCGTTGTAACTACAACAACTACGACAACAACAACCACGACTACAACTACAACCACAACAACTACTGCAAAGCCTGTAACAACAACTTCAACAACAAAGGCAACTACACCTGCTCTCACAACCGTAACAACAACAACAACTACTGTACCTGTTACAACAGTTCCTGCTGACAATATAATTTACGGCGATGCAAACTGCGACGGAAACGTTGATATTGCCGATGTTGTTACAATAGCATCTTATGTAGGAGATTCAAACAATAACCCTGTTTCTGAAAAAGGAATAAAAAATGCCGATGTTCACAATACCGGAAACGGTATTAATGCCAATGACGCTTTAATAATTCAACAGTATCTTGCAGGCATTGTCACAAATCTCCCCGCTTAATAAATTTTTATAAAAAACTCTTGACAACAGGATAAAAACGTGATATTATTATTCTAAAGGCGTTGACCGGAAAATAACTCCTTTTAATACTGTTTTACAGAGAACCGCTGTCGCTGAAAATGCGGTATTCAGTCAGGAGCTTATAAACGTCCGAGAGCCGGCAGAAGAAAAGTATTTTTTATTAAAATACCTATTAGAACTGTCCGTTCGGGGAAACGTTATTCCTGTTGAAAAAAGCGGATTCCTTTAAAATAATATATTCGGGAATCAATAAGGGTGGTACCGCGGAAGTCATTTCGTCCCTGTCACAAGCAGACGGGGAGAAACTGACTTCCTTTTTGCTTTATACAAATCTTTTAAGGAGGTTTTTTTATGCAGATTACAAATGAACTGGTTTCATACGTTGCAAATCTCAGCCGAATTAAGCTCGATGAAAATGAAATCAGTGAAATGCAGTCGCAGATGAGCGAAATTGTAAACTATATGGACATTCTCAATCAGCTTGATACTGAAAATATCGAACCCCTTTCACATATTTTCAATATCACAAACGTTATGAGAGATGATGAAGTCAGGGATTCCTATGAGCGTGAGGAAATTTTAAAGAATGCTCCCGCACATACGGAAGAGGCATTTATCGTTCCCAAAACTGTCGATTAAAAAGGAGGAAAGGCTTTGGATATTTTCAGCATGACTGCTCTGGAAACAGGAAAGGCTATCAAAGACGGTAAAATTACCGCTGTTGAGGCTACAAAGCAGGTACTTGATTCCGCTGAATCAAAAAACGATAAAATTAACGCATATATTACTATATGCCGTGAAAAAGCTCTCGCACAGGCGGAAGAAGTTCAGAAAAAAATTGAATCAGGTGAATTAACTTCACCTCTTGCAGGTGTACCGATTGCAATTAAGGACAATATCTGTACAAAGGGTATAAAAACTACTTGTGCATCACGTATTCTCGGAGACTTTACTCCTGTATACAATGCCACTGTAATGGAAAAGCTTAATAATGCGGGTATGATTACTGTCGGCAAGCTTAATATGGACGAATTTGCTATGGGAAGTACTTCCGAAACTTCATATTACGGTGCTGTTCATAATCCCTGGGATTTGAATAAGGTAACCGGAGGTTCTTCGGGCGGTTCTGCATCGTCAGTAGCAGGAAAAATGTCACTTGTAACACTCGGTTCAGACACGGGTGGTTCAATACGTCAGCCGGCATCATACTGCGGTGTAACAGGATTCAAGCCCACATACGGAACAGTTTCCCGATTCGGACTTATTGCCTATGCATCATCTCTCGACCAGATTGGACCTATCGGAAAAGATGCATCAGACTGTGCTTCAATTATGGATATTATCAGCGGTAAGGATTCTATGGACGGTACTTCACTTGATATTGATTACCCGGAATATCTTTCTTCTCTTACCGGTGATGTAAAGGGAATTAAAATCGGCATCCCGAAGGAATGGTATAACAATAAGGGACTTGATTCCGAAGTTGCCGAAAAAACAAGAAAGGTTGCGGAAGTTCTCGAAAAGGCGGGAGCTGTTGTTGAAGAAATTTCACTCCCGTTCGCTGAATACGCTATTCCGGCATACTATATAATTGCCACTGCTGAAGCAAGCTCCAATCTTTCAAGATTTGACGGTGTAAAATACGGATTCCGTGCTGAAAATTACAGCAGTCTTGTTGATATGTACAACGCTACAAGAAGCGAGGGATTCGGAAAGGAAGTCAAAAAGCGTATACTTCTCGGAACTTTCGTTCTTTCAAGCGGATATTATGATGCATATTACAGAAAGGCTCTTAAAGTAAAAGCCGTTATTAAAAAGAATTTTGATGAAATTTTCTCAGAATATGATTTGATTCTCTGCCCGACAGCTCCGACAACTGCTCCCGAAATCGGAAAGAGCTTAAGCAATCCTCTTGCTATGTATCTCTCCGATGTCTTTACAGTTTCGGCAAATATAGCAGGTCTCCCCGGAATTTCAATGCCGTGCGGATTTGATAAGAACGGTATGCCGATAGGTGTACAGCTTATGGGTCAGGCTCTTGCAGATACAAAGGTTCTCAATACTGCATACGCTTATCAGCAGATGACTGACTATCACAAACAGGAGGTGAAGTAAAATGGATTGGGAAATTGTTATGGGTCTGGAAGTTCACGTTGAACTTGCTACCAAAACCAAAATATTCTGTTCATGTACTACCGAGTTCGGAGGAGCTCCTAATACGCATTGCTGTCCTGTTTGTACAGGTATGCCCGGAACTCTCCCTATACTCAACAAACAGGTGCTTGAATATGCCGTGAGAGCCGGTCTTGCACTCAACTGCGATATTACAAGATACAATAAATTCGACCGCAAAAACTACTTCTATCCCGACCTTCCGAAAGCTTACCAGATTTCACAGCTTTATCTTCCGTTTGCACAGAACGGTCATGTCGATTTGAAAACAAAATCAGGAAAAGATGTCACAATCCGTATTCACGAAATCCATATGGAAGAAGATGCCGGAAAACTTGTTCACTCAATGTTCGGTGATGCAACATACCCCGACTATAACCGTTGCGGAGTTCCGCTTATAGAAATCGTATCTGAACCGGATTTCCGTGAAACAGAGGAAGTTATTGCATATCTTGCAAAATTAAAGAGTACTTTTGAATATCTAGGAATTTCAGACTGCAAAATGGAACAGGGTTCAATGCGTGCCGATGTAAACCTTTCAGTACGTCCGAAAGGTAGCAAGGAATTTGGCACCCGTACCGAAATGAAAAATATCAACTCTTTCAAATCAATCGAACGTGCTATTGCATTTGAATCAAAGAGACAGATTGCACTTCTTGAAAGCGGTGAAAGAGTCATTCAGGAAACAAGACGCTGGGACGAAAACAAGGGCAAGACCTTTGCAATGCGTTCAAAGGAAAATGCACAGGATTATCGTTACTTCCCTGAACCTGATATTCCGCCGGTAAGCATTTCTGAAGAAGAAATTCAGCATTATATTTCAATCTGTCCGGAATTTGCAGATGCAAAGGCAAAGCGTTATGTTTCCGATTTCGGACTTTCCGAAGAAGATGCAGGAATCATTGCAGGTTCAAAGTATTTTGCACAGCTCTTTGAAAAGACCGTTGAGCTTTGCAATGACCCGTCAGAAGTCCGCTACTGGATTATGACTCAGATTTTATACTTTATGAATGAAAGAAACGTTCAGCCGGAAGATATAAAGCTTGCTCCCGAAAAGTTTGCACAGTTTGTAAATATCGTCAAAGCTGGAAGAATTAACAGACAGGTCGGAAAGACTGTTTTTGAAAATATGTTCTTTGGCAGTGATGATTTTGATATTGAAAAGTTCATAAAGGATAATGAACTCGAACAGGTTGACGATTCCGAACTTATTTCAAAAACTGTTCAGAATATAATTGAATCGAATCCGAAGGCTGTTGAACAGTACAAGAGCGGTCAGACAAAGATTGTCGGATTCTTTATCGGACAGGTTATGAAACAGCTTAAGGGCAAGGCAAATCCGGCATCAGTAAACAAGGCTGTAAACGATGCCCTCGAAAATTTAAAGGAGGATTAATTTACAATGGATTTTCTCGATTTTGAAAGAAAAACTGATACAACTGATATAGCATATGTTATTGACGGCTTTCAGAAAGGTACTATCAAGGACGGCGACAAGGTAACTCTCAAGGGTACTATTCACCGTATAAAAGAAATGAGCGGTTTTGCATTTGTCAATATACGTACTTCAAGAATGGTATTCCAGTGCGTATGGGAGGACGGCAAAAGCAATATTGATTCGGAAAAGTTCAAGGATTTCAGCTGTGAGGAATGTGTAATCATTGACGGTACAATTATTGCAGAGGAAAGAAGCAGACTCGGTTTTGATGTACGCATTGACGATATGAAGCGTATTTCAGGACGTGCAGCAGTTCTTCCTATTGAAGTAAGCAACGACCGCAAAATTGATAAGCTTAACCTCAATACACTTCTTGACAACAGAGTAATTGCCCTCAGAAATCCTAAGATACGTGCGATAATGCGTGTATGTGATGGTGTTATGTATTCATTCAGAGAATTTCTCCGTCAGGAAGGATTCACTGAATTTGTTCCGCCGAAAATGGTTGAATCAGGTGCAGAGGGAGGAGCTGATATGTTTGAAGTTGATTACTTCGGCAGAAAAGCATATCTCAATCAGAGTCCGCAGATGTACAAGCAGATTATGGTCGGAGTTTTCCAGAAAGCTTATACAGTAGGCCCTGTATTCCGTGCGGAAAAATTCAGCACTAACAGACATATCAACGAATTTCAGGGACTTGACCTCGAAATGGGATTTATTAATTCCTTTGAAGATTTAATGGACTTGGAAGCAAGAATGTTTGTATTTATGTTCAGGACTCTTAACGAACAGTATTCTGCTGAACTTGAAATGTTCCTCGGACGTGGAAACAGACTCCCCGAACTTAAAAAGTTCCCGAAAATCAGATTTATGGATGCTAAAAAACTCTTTGCGGACGCTCACCCCGGTGAAGTAGGAATCAAGGCTCTTAATGAACCCGATTTCGCTCCGGAAGAAGAAAAGTGGCTCGGAGAATACTTCCTTAAAGAATATAATTGTCCTATCGTTTTCGTTACACATTATCCGTCAATCAAGAGACCTTTCTATGCTATGGACGACCCCGAAGACAAGAATTTCACACTCAGCTATGATATGCTCCTCAACGGTCTTGAAGTAACAACAGGCGGACAGCGTATCCACGATTACGAAATGCAGGTTGCAAAAATGAAATCCCGTGGTATGAACGTTGACGATTTCGAGGACTATCTCACTATGCACAAATACGGTATGCCACCGCATGGCGGAATGGGACTCGGTCTTGAACGTATCGTTCAGAATCTTCTCGGACTTGACAACATTAAAAAAGCTACGGCATTCCCGAGAGACAGAGACAGACTTCGCCCATAAGATAAAAAAAGGCGGTTTGCGGAATTTTTCCGCAAACCGTTTTTAAAATTCCGGATTTTTTATACCGGCAGAGAGGTTATAATATTTGCAAGATACTGCTGAATTGCAAGGGCATCATTTGCATTAAGACCGTTTCCCTTGTCGTGAACATCGGCATTAATAATGCACTGTTCCGAAAGACTGTTTATTTCGGGATTTGCAACGTATGCGGAAATTGCTACAACATCGGCAACATCAATATTTCCGTCAAGATTTGCGTCACCCGTAATTTCTTCGGGAACTCCGTCAAGCGGTATAAATTCACGTTCAAAGAGTTCCGCATATTTTTTCGCAATGGAATTGTTATATCCGTAAATAACTGCATTCGGAGCTATTGTCTCGGGATTGGGATATATAAGCGTTTCGGGATTCATAAAAGTAATTTTGTTAAGCTTTTCGCAGTAAACGAATGATGCATAGTCAATATATGAAGTGTTTTCAGGAATTGTAATTTCCAGAATTTCCGTGCAGTAAGCAAATGCACCAGTATCAATTGCAAGCAGACTTTCGGGAAGATTTACATTTTTAAGAGCTATGCAGAATTCAAAAGCTTCATCATTGATAAAGCAGAGAGTCTGCGGAAGTTCGACTGATTCAAGCTCCGTACAGCCGGCAAGTGCAAATTCGGAAAGACCTCTTGTTCCCTCACGCACAACAGCTGATTTTAAATTATAGTCAGAGCCGACAGACCAGTTATCAACGTATTTTATACCGTCAATATTTTCAATTGCATTTTCGCAGTATTCAAAGGCATATGCACCAACATGTACAACGCTTTCCGGAACTGACAGTGTTTCAAGTGCAATACAGCCTAAAAATGCACTGTCATCGATTGCAATAAGATTTGCGGGAAGTGTAACGCTTTCAAGCAGACGGCAGTCCTTAAATGCGGAGTCGCCTATATACTGTACTGTATCGGGGAGAATAATGTCAGTAATCTGTCTGTCCTTATATGCTCCGTCAGCGATACCTCTTGCATTTAAATTGATATTCTGTGACGGGAAAAAATCATCTCCGCACACAATCCAGTCATCAACCATATCAATATTGCTGTTGTTTTCAGTGTAGTATGTTTTGTACATACCCGAATTTGCAAAGGCATTTGCACCGATTTTTGTTACACTGTCGGGAATATCAAGTTTATAGTTGTCTCCAAGTCCCTTACAGCTCTGAAATGCACCTTCCCCGATTTCGTTTAAATTTTCGGGAAGAATTATTTCTGTCAGACCTTTGCAGAGTGAAAATGCATAGTCACCGATATATTCGACGGAATCCGGAATATTTACAGATTTCAGATTTTCATTTTCATAGAAAGCATAATCTGATATTTCCGTAACGGTTTCGTGAATATTAAAAGTTTCATCGGTTTTTCCCGCCGGATAGTATACAAGCTGTGTCATATCCTTGCTGTATAAAACACCGTCCGAAGAACAGAAATATTTACTGTCCGCCGATACATTAAGACTGATTACATCGTCATAAGCACTATTGAAAGCCTTGTTTCCGATATATCTGACAGTTGACGGAATATTTATTTCCCCTCCGTATGAAAGTATAAAAGCACTGCCTGCAATTCCGACAGTTCCCTCACGGACTGTAATGCTTTTTGTGTCCTTATCTCCGCTGTATCCTGTTGCCCAGTTGTCAACATATTTTACACCGTCTATAACTTCGGGAGTTATATTCTGTGGAAGTGCATTGTATCCGAGATAACGGAGATTTTCCGGAATCTTAATCTGTGTAATTCCTGTATCGTGTAACGCATTGTCATCTATTACGGAAAGTGATTCGGGAAGTTCGATTTCCTTTAATGCACGGCAGTAATCAAAAGCCTCTTTTCCGATATATGAAAGACTTTCGGGAAGAAATACCGCTTTAAGACACTGACATCTTGCAAATGCGGATTCCTCTATTCTTGTAACACCATAGGGAATTATTACATACTGGAGCATATTGCATGATGAAAACGCCTCTTTTTCTATAACGCTTATACTGTCCGGAATTGAAATTTCAAGCAGTTCCCAACAGCCTGTGAAGGCGTATTCTCTGATTGATGTAACAGTTTCGGGAATTTCAAGCTGTTCAAAGCCACACTGTCTGAATGTATACTTGTTAATTACAGTTACTTTCGGAGGAATTTCGATAGCTTTCAGACTGTCACAGCAGTCAAATCCTGCCTCTCCGATGTATTCAAGTGACTGTGGGAGCTGTATGGAAGTTAAAAAGCGACAGCCTGCAAATCCGCAGTATTCAATTCTTTTTATTCCCTCTGAAATTACAACGGTATGTAGCTGGCTTTTCCATTCAAAGGCTCTTTCTCCTATTGTTGTAACAGGTATTCCGTCAATTTCAGAAGGTATTACAATATCCGTTAAAGTGTCGTCACAGTCGGTGATAGTAATTTCTCCGTTAATGATTTCATAGTAAAGACCGCTTTCTGTTACAAGTGAGGTATCATCTTCAGCCATAACCGAATTTATAATATTTCCGGTCTGAAAGGGTACGGCACATAATGAAAATGTTACGGCAGTAACAAGCGTACATGCTTTTTTAAATAAAGATTTCAAAGAATATCTCTCCTTTTGTTTATATGATACTGAAATTATATCACTGTATATAAAATTTGTAAATACTTTGCGTATAAATTCGGAGCTTTTAACAAACCGTATTAAAATAAGTCATTAAAAACCGTCATAAAAACGTTGAACCAAAACGGTATTTTTTGTGTTGTAATAGCAGAATATGAAATTCTGAAAGGATTTTTTTAAATATGAATTATATAATTTCACAGGCTAAAAAGGGAAACCGTAAGGCTATGGACAAGCTCTATAAATCAACGGTGAATGAGCTTTTATATTACTGCGTTCAGCTTTGCGGTAATCAGCATGATGCGGAAGATTTGGTTCAGGATACATACCTTACGGCTTTTCAGAAGATTGAACAGTATAAACGTGACGAAAATTTCAAAGGGTGGTTGCATACAATAGCACTGCACAAGTTTTACAATAAAATCAGAGATGAAAAGCCACAGCTTTTTGCTGATGAAAATACGGATATAATTCCGGAAGATGAACTTTTAGGCCCTGAAAATATTTCCGAAAAAAATGAAGTGAACAGAATACTTTCAAAAGCGATTTCCGAAAAGCTTTCTGAATCGCAGAGACTTACCGTTATTATGTATTATTATGATGATATGGAAATATCGGATATTGCGGAAAAACTTGACTGTCCTCAGGGAACTGTCAAAACACGTCTTTATCACAGCAGAAAAATTCTCCGTGAGGAGCTTATTAAGAATGGAATAAAGCTCGGCGGAAGTGCAGTTCTTATTTCAGCGGTTCTCAAATCGCATACTTTTGCAGTATCGGCAGTATCTTCGGCAACAGTAATCGGAA
Organism: uncultured Clostridia bacterium; assembly: GCA_945910815.1. GTDB lineage: Bacteria > Bacillota > Clostridia > Oscillospirales > Ruminococcaceae > Ruminococcus. The sequence goes on along the minus strand of CAMDZD010000005.1, from coordinate 8,585 downwards.
AAACAACATCTCTTATATCAAAAAAGATAATTGCGGGAAGTATTGCGGTTGCAGTTGCAACGGGCGGAGCTGTCGGAATTTACAAGGCAGTTTCAGAATCATCGTCAATAGTTTCCTCCGGAACTCCCGTTGAATATATTTTCGATGCAAATACTATGTATGTTTCTATACCGGAAAATTATATTCCGGAAAAATATTTCCGTAGCGGTAACGATGAACTTGGATATTCGCTTGTTAAAACTGAATTTATGGGGAATGAACTTAAAAACAGAATGTTTGTCGGATTTCATGTGAAAGAAATTCTGAAATTCAAGCCCGGTGATTCAAGCGGTGATGAAATAGTTTTCCGTGAACAGCTTGAAGAACCCGAAAAAATTGACCTTAAGGAATTTATTTCGGAAATTTATGACGATGTAACCGTAAAAAAATCAGAAGAAATAAAAATTAGCGTTGACAATACAAATTCCCCGAAATCTCCCGAAGAAAAAACAGCTTTAAAAGCAAGTTTCAAGGCATACGGAAACAACGGAAAAATAAACGGTACAGCTATAATATTCAAGGGAAATTTAACTCATACGCATATTATATTATTCTGCGACTGTTCCGGAAAGCGTCAGAAAGAGTATGAGGAAATTATTGAAAGCATTTCGCTTAGCTATGTCGATAACAGCTGGCGTGACAGATACGATATTCCGGAAGAATTTAAAATAAAGGATTAATTATCTATGGAAGAAAAGAATTATCGTGAATATATCGAAACAGAACAGAAAATATCAGATATAAGCTTTGACGGCGGAAAAAGCTTTTCACAAAAAAAATACTGGAAAGCTCCGTCAAAGCCATATATCGTTATTGAATGGTTCCGCAAGGAAAAATATATACTTGCCGAAGTTATCGGCGAAAAAAATGCATGTCTTTTATGCCGTCATATAAAAAGCATTGAACTTGACCTTGAAATTTCGCTGACAAATATCAATGTCGGCTGGAATGAAAAATCGGGATATGCCCTGATGACATATAAAAATCTCGAAATGTTTACAGAAAATCATTATAAGCTTGTATATGATGAAGTTCTTTACAGCGAGGCGAAAGAATATTTCAGGGCTAAGAAAAAGGAACGGAAACAAAAACGAAAGGAAAGCAGTTCAGACTGAATTTATTCCGTTTCAATAATAATTCCGAAATGGTCAGACACAACAGGATAATTTATATTATTGAATACAGTACGGTAATTTTTTACGGGAATTTTTCTGTTGCAGAAAATATAATCAATACGCATATTTTCAGCGGACTTTTTATCTTTCCAGCCGTCAATTGATTTGCATACAGTAAATCCGCTGTCTTTATTTTCGGCAAGATTATAGCAGTCATACCAGCCGGATTGTTTAATCATATCATAGCCCTGATTTTTTATTTCAGCGGAATTGTTGAAATCTCCCATAAGCCATATTTTATTATTTTTTTCAATATGATTTTCAAGGCGTTCCCACTGTTGCGGAAAGGGTTCTTCGTTATCATTCCACCACCCGAGATGAACGCTGTAAAAGCATTGATTCGGGAATTTTTCGGTTTTTATTCCGAGGATTTTGCGTGTTTTCCAGTTATAATAGCTGTCATTCCGACTGATTGTTCCGGAAAATATTTCAGTTATGGGAGTTCTGCTCATAAGAGCGATACCCTCATCGTATTTATCATAGCCGAGCTTTATTCCGAGCCACGTCCAATAGTATGATATTCCCGATTTTTCAAGGATTTTAACGGCATTATATGCGTGATTGTCTTTTTTTATCAATAATTTTTCATTGCAGGAAAAGTAATTTGTAAGCTCCGATATCTGAACTGTATCGGCATTTCTTGTCTGATTTACTTCCTGCAATGCTATTATATCGGGTTTTTCCTCTGCAACGGCAACAGTAAATTCATAAAGCTTGCGTCTGTAATTTTTTTCTGCAAGACTGTGGGTGTTTAGAGTCATTAATTTCATATCAAATCACCTTAAAGAATATCATTAATATCGGATTTAAGAATATCTGCTTTAGTTCCGTAAACCGCCTGAATACCGTTTCCCTTTCTGACGAGTCCCAAAGCACCGTAATTTTTCCACATTTCGGAATCTGCAACAAGTTCGGGATTTTTTACGGTAACACGCAGTCTCGTCATACATGCGTCAACGAGTGCAATATTTTCACGTCCTCCGAGAAGTTCTATTATTTTTTCGGGATTAATTTCTGATGAATTTTCTGGATTTTCATTTTCAGAAGTATAATTTCCGAGTCTGCCGGGGGTTGCGAATCTGAATTTTCCAATCATAAAGTATGCTGTAAAGTAACCTATTATAAAGAATACAATAACGGCAATCAGAAAGTTTATAATATCACCTCCGAGACCTGCCTTTAATGACATCGGGATTCTTGTAGCAAATTCGAGATTTCCGAAAGAATGAAGTCTGAGATTGAAAATTCCAGAAAGTGCAAACGCACACCCCTGAAGAATTGCATATACGATATAAAGAGGAATTGCACAGAACATAAACATAAATTCAAGAGGTTCAGTAACGCCTGTGAGGAATACAGCGAGACCTGCCGAAAAAAACATTGAACGGTATTTTTTCCGCTTGTCCGAATCGGTTCTGCGGTACATTGCAAGAGCAATTCCGAGAAGAAGTCCTGTTGAACCAATCATCTGACCGACTTTAAAGCGTGCGGGAGTTACTGATGAAAGCAGATTCTGATATCCGGCATTATTTCCGGAATTTTTCAGATTTATGAGGTCTGTAACCCACGCAAGCCACAGAGGGTCCTGCCCGAATACTTTTGCACCTGCATTAGCACCGGTTAAAATTTCATAAGTTCCGCCGAATGAAGTATAGTTCATAGGAATAGTAAGCATATGATGAAGTCCGAACGGCAGAAGAAGTCTTTCGAGTGTTCCGTATATGAAAGGTGCAAGCACTGGTGAAGTATCGGAGGAATTTGCAATCCATATTCCGAAAGAATTTATTCCCGACTGTACAAAAGGCCATAATACGGCAAGTATCAGAGAAACTATTACAGACCATATTATTACCATTAAAGGCACAAAGCGTTTGCCGTTGAAGAATGAAAGCGAATCGGGGAGCTTCCGGAAATTATAGAATTTATTGTATACAGTACCGCCGAGAAATCCCGATATAATGCCGATAAATACTCCCATATTGAGAGCAGGAGTGTCAAGAACAGATGTAAAATAGCTTTCAACGGGCATTTCCTGACCGAAAAGCGAATATACAACGGCATCGGGATTGTTAAGCATATCGCTTGTCACACCGAATATAACACCTGTTATATTATTTATGAGTATAAATGCAATGACGGACGCAAACGCACCGCCTGCCTTTTCCTTAGCCCACGAGCCTCCTATTGCACACGCAAAAAGGATATTGAGATTGCTTATAATTGCCCAGCCTATATTTTCCATAACGTTTCCGACAGTAACAACAGCGGAAATATCAGTTCCAACCATTGCGATGAGCTTTCCTATGCTTATCATAAGTCCTGCAGCAGGCATAACTGCAATAACTGTCATCAGAACTTTTCCGAGTTTCTGGAGAAAGTCGAAATTTAAGCTTTTTTTCTCTTTTGATTGATTTTCAGGAGTTTCTGACTTTTCGGAAAGCGATATAAGCAAATCACCCGATTTTACATTTTCATTCGGTGTATTTAAACTGAGACCGTCCGCACCTCCGCAGACAAGCACGGGAGTTGTGATATTAATATTATTGCTTTTGAGAAAATCGATGTCAGCCTCCGCAATAAGCTGACCTTTTTTTACTTTTTCGCCAACGGAAACGTGAGATATAAAGCCACTGCCTTTCATAGAAACAGTATCAAGACCGAAATGAATGAGAATTTCAAGACCGTCATCTGATGAAATTCCATAGGCGTGTTTTGTTTCGGCAACTGATGAAATTTCTCCGTCAACAGGACTGTAAATTTTTCCGTTTGCCGGAATCACCGCACACCCGTCACCAAGAACTTTATCTGAAAAAACAGGGTCGGAAACTTTTTCAAGCGGAATTACAGTTCCGTTCAGCGGAGAAAATACTGAAAATTTATTATTTTCCATAATTTAAAAATCTCCTTTTTTATATAATATTTCCGCAAAAAAGAAAAATATTATCAGTCTGCAAAAAAAAATAAAGGGCGGTCAATTCAAATGACCGCCCGGGCAATAAAAAAATTATCTTGCATTTTCGCTTTCGGCACGGATACGCCTTGCCTTATGTTTTTCAATCATACTGTAACCTGATTTTATTGTAAGCCCCTGAACTATGACAGTAAAGAAAATTGTTATATATGTTACATTCATTACAGTGAAATAAGTTTCTTCGGCAAGAAATTCCGCCGTACTCATTGCAAGAGCAAGCGAGAGACCGCCTTTTAATGCACTCCACGTCATTAATGTTACAAATTCGGCAGTGCTGTAACTGCTCGGAATACGTTTTTTGCCTACAAGCAGAGCAGAAATTCCCGTTCCGGCAAATCTCGAAAGAATTACGCATAAAATTCCGGAAGGAATCAGAAAAAGAAATTTTTTTTCAGGCGTGAAGTCAAGAACAGAAATTCCAATCATAACAAAAAGTACAGAATTGAAAATATTATCTGCAACCTCCCAGAAAATAATATACAGATTGTGAGGGTCTTCAACTATTCTTCTTCTTTTTATACTGTCCATTTTTGCGGAAAAATACATTCCGCATACAACCGATGCAATAACGCCTGAAAATCCGGAATGTTCGCATATCATATAAACAAGTGAAACATCGATAAAGCTTATAAGCAGGTGATTAAGAGGGTTTCCCGAAAGCGTAAGAAGTCTGAAAAGTATAAAAGATACTGCAATAGCTACACCGAAAGCACCGAGAACTTCCTTAAGCATTAAAAGTATAAAATTGCTCTCACCGTTTTGGCTTACTATACTTTTTACGAATACGAAAAGTGCAACGCCTGTACCGTCATTGAAAAGGGATTCATTTTCAATAACAGAAGTCACATTTTTTGAAAGTCCCAGCTTATTAAGTATTCCCGTGGCAGCAATGGGGTCAGTAGGCGATACGATACAGCCTAAAAGAATACATGTCCATATATCCATATTAATACCAATCAGAAAGGCTGAAAGCCGGAAAAGAAATCCATAAACTGCCGATGATACTATTGTTGCAAGAAGTGCAAGCAGACTTATTGCCTTTATATTCTGCCTGAATTTTTTCATATTAACCTTGCTTGCACCCGCAAAAAGCATAAAGCACAGAACGAAATCCATAAGATACGATTCAAAGCCGAAATTACCGATATTTCTGATTTTTTCCTTAAGAAATTCTGAATCTGAAATCAATCCGGCAGATATAAGAATAAGGCTTATAATCAGACTGAAAAACAAAAGTGCAATATCATTCTGCATATGAAAAAATTTTTCGTTGATAATGCTGATAAATGCAATAAGAAATAAAATCAATATAATAAATGTCATTAAGTTCATAGTCATTTCTCCGCTAATTTTTTCTTAAGAAGTTCATAACGGAGACGCTTTTCCTCTTTTGCAAAATGAATTTCCCTGAACTGTTCGGGATTGTTTTCATATACGAGAGATTTTGCCTCCTCGCCGAACTGTTCGCTTGTAAGGTCAAAACAGCAGTTACCGATTACGTTGTAGCAGTGGAAATTACCGCCGGAACGTGGTATTCCGTAAACCTTTCCGCCGAAAATATCCTGTGCAAGAAATGCGGTTATTGAACACTGTCCGAGAGTTTTGTTATCCGGAGACCACTTGTCCCTCATTCTCGGGGCACATGTTTCAGCACACCATATTTTTGAGAGTGCGTCATATAAATCACGTGGATTTTTAATAAAAGGGTAAATATTATTCTGCGGACTGACAAGAGCATTTTCCCAGCCGTAAAAATTGTATTTCATAAAAAACCTCCTTAAAGAAATTGAAATCCGGTATAAGACAATAATATTATATCATAAAATATACATTATTTCAATACTGATTTTATTAAAAACTCCCCTTTTGCAGGAATATTATCTGCAAAAGGGGAGTATTGATTTCAGTTTTCGAGAATCCTTATGAAATGATTTGCCTCACGGAGAACGTGGTCAGCCAGCAGAGGAAGTATAAGCGAACGAATCTGACAGTTTTCTATTCCCTTGACTCCTGCTGTTTTGAAATCTCTGAATTTTTTGGTTTCAGCCAGTGAATCGGCAATGAGATTTTTATTCTGAGCATTATTACAGCTTTTCAGCAGGGCGGAATAATTTTCAGCAAATTTATCAGCAGAATTAAAAAGTTCTGTTTCAGAGGGGTCAAGCAGTCCACGGATAAAAAGTGCATGTTCCATCATAATCTGATTCCAGAAACATTCGTTTTCCTTTATTGAGACGTTATCAATAATTCCGTCAGACTCCAGAACTTTTATATATTTTTTATATAGCTTTGCCTCTCTCAGAATATGTTCAATCAAAAGCGGATAATTCAAGGTAAACATCTGACATTTCAGAACTCTTTCAAGAATTTTTTCTTTCAGAGAAATAAGACCGTTCAAAAGCCGTAGAGCGTTTGTATTCAGATTTCTTACCTGAAGTAATCTTATTGATGTTTCACGGCAATGGGTGCATTTAAGATTCAGTTCTTTTTGAGTTATAGTGCTGTTGATATGAATACCGGTTAATTTCTGAGTCTGTTTTTCGGCTTCAAGAGTAAAATCAGTTACAATTTCATCTGAATTTAATACATTTTCGCTGATTCTTCCGTCTGCAAGGGATACTGCACGGTTCAGCAGATTTTCAAATTCATTTTTATAAAATTCTGCTTTGGCGGAAAAATCAGGATTAGCCGAAGTAAATCCCACTTTCAGAAACAGCGAATGTTCTTTCATAATACGTCCGAAAAACAAATGAAGTTCAAGAGATTGCGATATATAATTTTCTGTAAGCATATTTTCCTCCCAGTCAATGCAGATATACTGCTATTATATTCAGATTATTAAAATTTTGTTAAAACTTTCTGCCTGAAAAAATTCCTGTTATTTTTATTTTTGCTATTGACAAATGAAGAAATGTGTGATATAATATAAATCACAGTAAACCAATAGGAAAAATATATATACTTACTGTTATTGATTTTTCAGAAAGGAAAAGCTGTTATTTTAAAAATACAGCAGAAAAATAATTATGAGCAATTACAAATTTGAAACTTTACAGGTACATGCAGGGCAGGAATCACCAGACCCCGCAACAGATGCAAGAGCAGTTCCGATTTATGCCACAACTTCATATGTTTTCAAGGATTCCGCACAGGCTGCCGGAAGATTCGGACTGACAGAGGGAGGAAATATCTATACAAGATTAATGAATCCTACTTCTGATGTATTTGAAAAAAGAATAGCTGCTCTCGAAGGAGGTGCTGCCGCACTTGCAACAGCATCAGGTTCAGCTGCAATTTCCTATGCGGTTCAGAATATCGCAACTGCCGGAGACCATATTGTATCATCAACAAACCTTTACGGCGGTACATACAATCTTTTTGCAAATACTCTCAAGGAGCAGGGACTTTCAACAACTTTCGTTGACCCCTCAAATCCCGAAAATTTTGAAAAGGCTATTCAGCCTGATACAAAGCTCCTTTATGCTGAAACTCTCGGAAATCCTAATTCCGATGTAATTGACCTTGAGGCAATTTCAGCAATAGCACACAAGCACGGTATTCCGCTTATCGTGGACAATACTTTTGCAACTCCCTATTGCCTCAGACCTATCGAACACGGTGCAGATATTGTAGTACATTCCGCAACAAAATTTATAGGCGGTCACGGTACTGTAATGGGCGGTGTAGTTGTTGATTCGGGAAAATTTGACTGGGCACAGAATGACAAATTCCCCGGACTTTCAAAGCCTAACCCGTCATATCATGGAGTAGTATTTACAGAGGCTTGCGGAAATATCGCATATATTATGAAACTCCGCACAACTCTTATGAGAGACCAGGGAGCAACAATTTCTCCTTTTAATTCATTCTTACTTCTTCAGGGACTTGAAACACTTTCACTCCGTCTCGAACGTCATATAGAGAACGCTCTCAAGGTTGTGGAATTTCTTAAAAATCACCCCAGGGTTGAAAAGGTAAATCACCCGTCACTTGCCGACGGCAGAGCCAAGGAACTCTATGATACATATTTCCCCGACGGTGCAGGTTCAATATTTACATTTGAAATCAAGGGAAATGCCGATACAGCTAAGAAATTTACCGAAAGCCTTGAACTTTTCTCACTGCTTGCAAATGTAGCTGATGTAAAATCACTTGTAATACACCCGGCTTCAACAACTCATTCACAGATGAATGAAGAAGAACTCCTTTCAGCAGGAATCAAGCCGAATACTATCAGACTTTCAATCGGTACAGAACATATTGACGATATTATTGCTGACCTTCAGCACGGATTTGACAGCATTGATTAAAATAATAATGACTCCGTTCAAAAAGCGGAGTCTTTTTTAACGTGAGTTCGACAGAAAAATCAGTCAATAAGGCATAAAACCCCCTGAGGC